>CAKRDD010000004.1 GCA_934309345.1 uncultured Mediterraneibacter sp.
CCGTTCTTAAAAATCTTCTCTTAAAGAAATTTTCAAGGGTTGTTGTTGTCTATTGTTCAGTTATCAAGGTTCTTTGTCTGTGTCGTTCTTTTCAAGCGACAGCTTTTATATTTTATCAAAAGCTTTTGTCTTTGTCAAGAACTTTTTTATTTTTCTTTTTGCTCTTTTCGAGCTTTCCTTTACTGTCTCACGCGACAGCCTATTTAGAATATCACTTTCAGAACTCTTTGTCAACAACTTTTTTGATTTATTTTTCAATCATTTCATTGATTTTTAAATCTTCCAGTTTCCTTCCGATCAAGAATGTCCCGCCTCCGCGTCTTCTTTTATCTTCCGTAACTTTGTTGTTTTCCTTGCTGTTCCTCAGCGACGAATGTTATCTTATCACAGCCGTTTTTAATTGTCAATGTTTTTTATATATTTCATGCAATTCAGAATATTCTGAAAATTGAATCCCATTGACTCCCTCCGCATTTCTACAGAATAAAGGACTGTCGGGAACAATCGATGATACTCTCACCCACTATTTCCCGCCAGTCCCTTATTCTCACTTAACTGCGTTCCCAAACGCTACAAATATTGCATGCTTACTTATTTGTCACAAACAGCATACTCAGTAATGCAATTCCGACTACCTCAACCACTGCTCCGATTCCATTAATCATGCTCATTCTCTTCTTTGGCAATATTTTTCCTAGAAATACAAAGAGCACTGCTCCCACCCCACTGCCAAGTGTATTTCCGATTAAATCTGTAATATCGCTTACGCCAATAGAGAATATCCACTGTACCGTCTCAAATGTCAGGCTCACAAAAAATGATGCTATGATCCCCAACCACCATTTTCTTTTACTCAGAAATGCAGTGAAGTAAACTCCTGCCGGAACAAATATCAGTATATTGTATATAACCTCTTTCATATGTGTTATAAACGCAACACTTGTTTTGTAATGAAATGGGATTAAATTTAGTTGTCTTAAATGTGGAATTTCTTCTATAGTAAATGCAAACTTAAACAGCACAAGCCATGTCAGTAAGAAGAGATATGTTCCAAATACAATATATGATATCATTTTACTTCTATTATTTTCCCATCGTTTTTCTATTTTCATTTTTCCTCCAATACCTTCCTTGAACTAGCATCTTTTATAAAAGAATAATAGCAGACTTTTCTTAATCAAAGCCTGCTATTATTCTTAAGTATTCTTGAACTTCTTATAATCCAGAAGAATGTCGCTACAAAGATAATACCTTTTACAATCGATGTCGATGAAACTGCACACCAGATTCCATTAAGTCCAAGCACAGTTTTGCAAAGGAGAATTGCCAACGGAATTCTAGCTCCTGTAAATATAATCGAGATCACACTGCACAAATGCGTCTTTCCAAGTCCGGATAACGCACCTACTGTCATAAGCTCTACGCACATAAATGCTTCACTGAATCCTACGATTATAAGGTACTCCACCGCAATTTCAATTGCTGTTGCTTCATGGAAAAAGATCCTTGCGATTGGTTTTGGAACAAATACAAATATTGCTGTAATGATCAATCCCCAGATACCAACTGTCCATAAAGATGCTCTGTATCCTTTCTTGACACGATCCATCTTGTTAGCTCCATAGTTCTGCCCAACAAACGCATTCAGCGCTGCAGCGAATCCATCTGCCGTATTCCATGAGATCGATTCAATCTGACCACCGACTCTCTGTACTGCAACTGCCTCAGCACCAAAGACGGATACCATACGTGCAAGTACCATGGAGATCACACAATAAGCCATTCCCTGAAGTGCTGTCGGGATTCCGATCTTGCAGATTCCACTTACATATTCCATCGGAATTTTTGCAAACAGACGAATTCCTTTTAATACATTATCCTTCTTCTGCACAAAGATTCCGATGATCATCACACTCATTACAATTCCCTGTGCTGTTACTGTCGCGATTGCTGCACCTGCCACACCGAATTCAGGAAGCGGTCCCGGACCAAGAATCAGTACCGGATCCAGAATCATATTAATTACCAGTCCGATCAAGTTCGCAATAAACGGAGTCTTTGAATCTCCCTGTGCAGTATAAATACCTGTCAACGTAAATGTCAGAAATGAAAATACGATCAAACCACAGGCAATTCTTGTATAAGAAAATGCAGCCGCAATTGCTTCTGCATCATTCAACTGAAAGAAACCGATTAATTGATGTAAAAACAGTAGTACAATTGCTGCATATGCCAATCCCATCAATGTAGCTAATTGTACTGCGGTCTGCGCATATTTATTCGCCTCGTCTCTATTTCCTTTTCCAATATGCTGCGCCACTTGAACCTGTCCACCCATTCGAGCCATGGATGCCAACCCCTGTGACAGCCAGGTGTACATTCCTCCGACACCAACTCCGGCAACTGCCTTCGAACCAAGCAGACCGATCCACGCCATATCCGTAAGATTATATAATGTCCCTAAAAATGACGATGCCATAATCGGTATCGCCAGCTTCGTCAAGGTCTTTAAAATAGGACCCTTTGTTAAATTTCCTTCCATATCTTCCCCACATACCATAATTTTTGCTATCAAGTTGTTCTACTGTCATTCAATAGCATCTCTATAGACAGACTACTATATAATGGTATTTTTTGCAATCCTTTCTTGTGATGGTAAATTCCAAAACGAAAAACGGAGTTACTGTTCACTCCCGTGTCAATCACTACGCTGATTGACACGGAGGATGCATGTTTGGGCTTGAATGCATCTCGCCCCATCGCCAAAGGCGATTTAAAATGGCGAGATGCGTTGCTGGTCGCACATCGTGTGAACAGCAACACGGAGAAATCCTGGTCAGGGATCTCTCCGTGTTTCTATGCTATAGAGATGATACGATTTACTCGATTGCTTCTGTCTCGATTATGAATTTCACGCTTCCTTCCATTCCGCTGTCTTTTCCACTGAATGTTGTATAAGTACAATCATCAGATGTAAGTGCATCAAAACGGTCAAGTACATCACCGAGTTCGTCTTCTACTGTGCTCTTTAATTTGCTTGTTCCTTCACGGTCGAACTTCTCCATACCGTCTGCGAGTTCTCTTGCTCCTGACTGAAGAGCTGATGCGCCTTCACGAAGGGCTGCGCTGTTCAGTGAAAGCTGTGCTGCTCCGGATGACATCTGGCTTCCCAGTGTGTTCAGTCCGCTTGCCAGCTGGTTTGTTCCACTCTGAAGTGTCTGAACTCCTGCTACCAGTGTTGAACTGTTGGCTTTCAGTTTGTTTGCTCCTGCTAAAAGTGCATCATTATTTGCACTCAGCTGTGAAAATCCACCGTTCAGTTCAAGAATTCCTGTAACTGCTGCCGGGAACTGTGCCTGTACAGACTCGTTTAATGTTCCGAGATTAGATGAGAAGGATCCGATTGCTGCATTCAGTCCCTGCATTCCTGCGTTCAACTGATCTACTGATGCAGACAGCTGTCCAAGTGCTTCTGTTGGAAGCTGTGACTTCATAGCTGTAATAGAATCTAACTTCTCTTTCATTTCCGGTAATTGAGCGTTCAGATCATTCGCAGTCTTTTTAAATGTTTCCATAGATGCTGCAATCTCTCCCATTTCCTTCTGAATTGGAGTTGTGTCAATTGATGGAAGTGACACTGACACTTCACTTGCCTTCTCCAGTCCAAGCAGTCCATCCGCTGCATTCGATGCTGCATTCAGCTTATCAATTGCTGCCTGAAGATCGGCCTTTGCTGTCTCATCTGTTGTCTGATCTTTCTTTGTCTGTAATTCACTGATTGCTGAATTAATTGTTGCTTTGCTGCTTGTTGCCGCACTCTGCGCTGCATCTACTTTATTATTGTAATCTGCAATCTTTGCATTCAGGTCATTTACTGCATTCTGACAAGTCTCATCCAAAGAAGTCAACTGTCCGTTAATCTGTTCCAGCTGCTGACTTAAGCTCTGTAAATTACCTGCTATATTCTGAACCGGCACTGCAATTCCATCATTCAGTGCTGTCTCAAGCTGCTCTGTCTGCTCGATCATTTCATTTCCGGTTGTAAGCATGTTTTCAACCTGACCCAAAAGTGCCTGCACTTCCTGGCTTCCGAGGGATGCCTTAAGCTGTGCTGTACCTGCTGCCAATTGTTTTGACGCTGACTGAATATCTTCTGTCGCACTGCCTTCTCCGTCAATCGCTGCATTCAGCTGACTGATCGCTCCCTGTACTGTTTTCAGTCCGCTGCTGAGCTGACTCAGTTTCGCAGCACCTGCTGCCAGCTGCTGTTCACCGCCAATATAAGCTGTAACTCCGTCAGCCAGTGCATTTGTTCCGTCTGTATAATCCTGCACACCTTTGACAACTTTGTTGACACCATTCACATACTCTGTTACACTTCCGCTCAACTCGCCGTTGCTTCCAAGATATTTCTGAATTGCATCATTCAGTGTATCTGCGCCTTCTGTATAGCTGTTCACACCATCTGCCAGTGTTCCGGCTCCGTCTGCCAGTGTATTAGAACCGCTTACTAACTCGAGTGCTGCATCTTCCAGTTCATCCAGAGAATCCTGAAGAGAATCAACATCTACGATATTATCAAAATCAATATCATCCAGAAGATCTGTAAGCGCTACTGTAAATGTAGAAGACATTGTGAAATCTGTCACATCAGCTTCCACGCAGAGGCTTTCCGGGATTGTCAGATCCTCCGTTTTGCTTTCGTCCAGGTTCAGGCTGTCTTTCATGCCCGGCATTCCGAATCCAACTACAATATTCTTGCTTCCATCAGAAATAACTTTTCCGTTATCAATCGTAACGTTGCTGAATGTTTCATTCGGAAGGATCATTCCTGTCATCATGACAAATGGTGTGTAAACTTCTTCTTGTTTTCCATCTACGCTGACTGTTTTCTTCTCTTTATTTGTATAATCCACCTGAATCTTCAGATGTCCGCTTTTTCCTTTCAGATCTGCCGGTTTGATTTCTTTTCCGTCCAGATAATAAGTAAGCTTTACAGAAACCGGAAGATCCTGGTCTGTTGTTCCCTGATAATAAATATCCTCACCGTCTGTCTTCCATGTCAATGTATCTCCGGATGTTGTAAATGTCTCATCACCTTTTACATTCTTAATATCTTTCAGTGTACTTGCATCTGTCAGGCTTCCTGATACGCTGCCTGAATTCTTCAGCCAGTTAGATACTGTTACTTCATCAATTGTTCCTGTTGCGTCTGCATTGACATAAACTGTCTCTTCCTTATAAACTGCATCTGCATCAGAACTTGTTCCGGCAGCAAAGACCGGGACAGCGCCCATCATCACTGACATTCCAACGGCAAGAGAAGTTGTGAGTCCACGTTTGATTTTTCTGTTTTTGTTCATGATTCTTACATCCTTTCTATGTTTTCCACCGAGGAATCCGATGGACGTCTTACTAATCAATTCCCTTATAGTATAACGCAAAATGACCAATAGTCAATATTTTTTAGTAAAAAAATGAAAAATGGTCATTTTTTATTGACATTCGAAAAATTCTACCCTAGTATTAAGTAATAAAATATACTAAAATATGAAATATGCTTACAAATCAACATTATGATAAAACTTTTGCAATTAACATTTATAATTCTATGAAAGTTCTTTAGAATAATAAAAACAGATTGGAGTGACAATACAAATGGGAAAAGTAGATGATAATAAAAAATTGAAAATGAATACACTGCTCCAGACTGCATTTGACCTGTTCACCGGAAAAGGCTTTGCCAAAACAACTGTATCCGACATCGTGAATCAGGCCGGTCTGGCAAAGGGGACATTCTATCTTTATTTCAAGGACAAATATGATTTAAGAGATAAATTGATCGCATACAAAGCCTGTCAGCTTTTTGATGATGCACATAAGCAGCTGGAAGGAGCTGAGATTAATTCTTTAGAAGAAGAGATTCTCTTTTTAACAGACTATATTATTGACCGTTTCCAGAAACAGCAGTCCTTGTTAAAATTTTTGTCAAAGAATCTCTCCTGGGGAGTTTTCCAGGATGCTGTCGGAACAGGTTCTGTAGTGTCCAGGCAATTTTATGATCACTACAGAAATTCACTTGTAAAATATAATGTAAACTGTGAGAATCCGGATCTCTTACTTTTTACACTAATTGAATTGATCAGTTCAACAAGTTACAACTGTATCCTTCATGAGAAACCTGTTTCTATGGAAGAGTACAAACCTTATCTTCATAAATCACTCAAGAAGGTCTATGAAGTGTTTGTAACCGTTCAGGATTAAATTTATTTTATTTAATTTATTTTTCTTTTAAAATTTGAACATATTTTTGACACATTTTCTTTTTATACTAAGACTCAGATAGTTGATAAACAACTATCTCCCCCCTCATAAAGTAATGGCATCCCGGTGTGCCGGGATGTCGACTTTACTCTCATTCCTTTAGATAATAAAAAGAAGACCCGATTGCCAATCTGCGGAAGCAGTGAGGTGCTCGGGTCTTCTTTTTTGTGTTTTTATATGGTGTCGGACAGAATCGTTTTATATATAGCACCACCTGTATTCTGGCACCATCCAAGTTATCCTTGCAACGCGAAAGCCCGCTAACCTTTCGGCTAACGGGCTTCGTTGTGTTTATAGTTATCTAAAGGAATGAGAGTAAAGTGTTGACACTTTCTTGTGTCACAACTTTATGAGGGGGGGAAGATAATTGATTTTCTCTTATCAACTATCTTGATATTAGTATATCCGGAAAATGTGTCAAAAGTATGAGTGTTTTCTTAAAGAATACGAAAAAATATAAACTGATTATAAAAAAATATAAACTGATAATTTATTTTCTACGTTCTTCCATCCACTCGAGAAGATCTTCATATACCTGCTCCCTGTCTGTCTCATTGAGCAGTTCATGACGATCACCGGCATACAGTCTCAGACTGATATCCTGGATTCCGGCTGCTTTATATTTCTCATAAACCTTCCTTACACCTTTCCCGAACGCTCCAACCGGATCTTCGGCACCGGCTGCGAAAAGGATTGGAAGGTGTTTCGGTATCATATAGATACTCTCTTTCTTTTCCATTATAAGCATACCGGTAAACATGCTATAATACGCATTCACTGTAAAGACAAAAGAACACAACGGATCTGAAATATATTTTTCCAGATGTTCTTCGTC
This sequence comes from uncultured Mediterraneibacter sp., assembly GCA_934309345.1. Lineage (GTDB taxonomy): Bacteria > Bacillota > Clostridia > Lachnospirales > Lachnospiraceae > Mediterraneibacter. Next base: position 7,160 of record CAKRDD010000004.1, read on the forward strand.
ACTGGTTACCCAGTCCGCGCGTGTCTTTGGATTCTTGAATTTCCTGTTGTAAGCACCGACTGCCATTCCATCGACCAATTTACTTTTGTAATGCCATCCACGGAAAATTGCCAGCGTTCTGCAAAGTCTCCTTGCGAACTGAAGGGTTGCTTTCTTCTGATCTGCTACAACTCCGATAAACATTGCTCCAGCCAGTCCGTTTCCATACATCTGCACATACTGGCGCAAAAGACTTGAGCCCATGCTATGTCCTAACATAAAGTAAGGTACATCCGGATATTTCTTCATCGTCCGCTGACGAAGTGTATGCATATCTCCGATCACGCATGCATTTCCATATTTTTCGTTAAAAAATCCATACTCCGACTTGCTCTGCACAGATTTTCCATGTCCTAAATGATCGTTTCCAACGACATAATATCCATGACTACACATGAATTCTGCAAATTCATCGTATCTCTTAATATATTCCACCATTCCATGGCTTAACTGCAGGACAGCTTTCACTTCTCCTTCCGGTTTCCACTCGATCGTGTGGATCTCCGTATTGCCATCCTTTGAAGGGAAATAAAACTCATCTCTCATCGTTCATTCACTACCTGTCATCTAATTTGATATAATCACGATATGGTGCAAGTGGCTTATAAGCCGGACGTATGATCTTATCTACATTCTTAAGCTCTTCCAGTCTGTGTGCACTCCATCCGACGATACGTGCCGCCGCAAAAATTGGTGTATACAGTGCCGGCGGAAGATCCAACATACTGTAAACAAGTCCACTGTAGAAATCTACGTTCGCATTAACACCCTTATACATCTTACGTCTCTCGCTGATGATCTCCGGTGCCATCTTCTCTACTTTCTCATAGAGTGCATACTCTGCCTCATGGCCCTTTTCACATGCAAGCTGCTTCACAAACTTCTTGAAGATCTCCGCTCTTGGGTCGGATACGGAATAAATCGCATGTCCCATTCCATAGATCAGACCTCTCTTATCAAACGCTCTCTTCTCCAGCAGTGCCTCAAGGTAAGCTCTGATCTGATCATCATCCTGCCAGTCTGTCAGCTGCGTCTTCATATCTTCAAACATCTGTGTTACTTTTACGTTCGCACCACCATGTTTTGGTCCTTTCAAGGACGCCATAGCTGCTGCAATTGTTGAATAAGTATCTGTTCCTGAAGATGTAACAACATGCGTTGTAAATGTTGAATTGTTACCACCGCCGTGATCCATATGAAGAACAAGAGCCATATCAAGGATCTTCGCCTCAAGCTCTGTATACTGACGGTCTTCTCTGAGCATCATCAGAATATTCTCTGCCATGGACAGTTCTTTCTTCGGTGCATAAATATACAGATCTTCACCCATTCTATAATTATAAGCAAGATAGCTGTAAACCATAAGCATCGGGAACTGACTGATCAGATTCAAACTCTGGCGCAATACATTCGGAATGCTTGTATCATCCGCTTTATCATCATAAGAATACAACTGAAGAATACTTCTTGTAATACTGTTCATCATATCACGGCTCGGTGCCTTCATGATCACGTCACGCACAAAGTTCGGTGGAAGCATCCGCCGGTCAGCTATCATATCCTTAAAATTCTCAAGTTCCTTCTGATTCGGAAGCTCTCCGAAAAGAAGCAGATATGCAATCTCCTCAAATCCAAAATGTTTCGCCTCAAGGAATCCGCTTACAAGATCTTTAATATTATAACCTCTGTAATAAAGATTACCTGCACACGGTACGGATACACCGTCTACAATCTTTGTTGCACACACATCGGATATATTCGTCAATCCGGCAAGTACACCTTTACCGTTCAGATCTCGAAGTCCTCTTTTCACCTCGTATTTGGTATAGAGTTCTTTGTCAATTGCATTGTTCGTTTCACATTTCAGAGCAAGTTCTTCAATCTCCGGAGTGATGTCAAAAAATATGCTGTTAATATCTTTGGCCATGGGCTCTTCCTCCTTCTCTTGTTTCTTCTAATGTCTTTTATCTTTTAATTATACTAGATATCCGTCCATGAAACAATTAACTGAATATTAAATCTTTATGAATCGAAAAGTGAAAAAGAATAAAGTTGCTGTCCGCAACATTTTTGTGAACAGCAACTTTGTAAATTCCTTTAATATTATTTTATCTGCAGTCATAAAGCAGATCTGCCAGCTTTGCGAACTCTTCCAGTGTAAGAGCTTCTCCTCGAATGGAAGCGCCTCTTCCAAGTGTTTCTATTGCTGCTTCGACTTCTTCCTTCGTGTAATCAAGTTCCGCTGAGTTTTTCAATCCATTTGCCAGTGTCTTTCTTCTCTGGTTGAAGGAAGCACGGATAATACGGAACATAAGTTTCTCATCCTTCACCTTCACTGGCGGTTCTTCGTATCGTTCCAGACGAATCACCGCAGATCCAACCTTCGGACGAGGCATGAAGCAGTTCGGTGGTACGTTTGCGACAATATATGGTTTTGCATAATACTGAACTGCCAGAGACAGGGCACCGTAATCCTTTGTTCCCGGTCCCACCTGCATACGGTCTGCAACTTCTTTCTGAACCATAACTGTGATACTCTTGATCGGAACATGGTTCTCAAAAAGGCCCATAATGATCGGCGTTGTAATATAATACGGCAGATTAGCTACAACCTTGATCGGCTTTCCGTCGTTCTCTTCTTCTGCAAGCTTTGCAATGTCCACTTTCAGGACATCATTATTAATAACGCGGGCATTGTCATAATCCGAAAGTGTATCTTCCAGAATCGGGATCAAAGCCTTATCGATTTCAACTGCAACAACCTTTCTTGCTGCACACGCCAGATATTGTGTCATCGTTCCGATTCCCGGCCCGATTTCCAGTACAAAATCATCTTTCGTGATCTCTGCTGCCGCAATAATCTTATCCAGAACATGTGTATCGATCAGAAAGTTCTGACCGAACTTTTTCTGGAATACGAAATTATATTTCTGTAATACTTCTATCGTATTCTGTGGATTTCCAAGTGTTGGTTCTTTCATCTCATCTCTCCATTTCTTATAATTGATATAAATCCCTTGCATTCTTCTCTGTCTGTTCGATCACCTGCTCCGCAGAAATGCCTTTCAATTCTGCAATCGCTTCTACAACATGTGGAAGGTACAAGGACGAATTCCTCTTCCCTCTGAATGGTGTCGGCGCCAGATACGGACAATCTGTCTCAAGAACAATTGACTCCAGCGGAATCTCTTCTACGATCTCTTTTAATTTCTTCGAATTCTTGAATGTAACAACACCGCCGACTCCGATGTAATATCCCATCTTTACATATTCTCGCGCCATCTCAAGGCTGTAAGAATAACAGTGTATCACACCTTTGAGTCCTTTTCCATGTTCTTTCATAATTTCCATCGTATCAGCTGCTGCTTCACGGCTATGGATCATCACAGGTTTGTTCATCTCACGGGCAAGGTCCAGCTGTCTGATGAACCAATATTTCTGCAGGTCATGTCCTTCTTTATCCCAATAATAATCAAGTCCGATCTCGCCAACCGCAACGATCTTCTCCATTTCCAGAAGTGATTTCATTCGAGCAAAATTCTCTTCATTCAGCGCACCGACTTCGTCCGGATGTACACCTACAGATCCATATATAAATGAATACTTCTCTGTGAGTTCTACTATCTTGTCCCAGGACTCTACTGTCGCCGCTGCATCCACTATTGTTCCAACGCCGCCTGCTGCCATACTGCTTAGTAGCTCATCTCTGTCTGTGTCAAACTGCTCATCATCATAATGTGCATGTGTATCAAATATCATTTTATTTACCGCCTGTTTTCAATATTTCTAGTCTTATGCTTTAGTTTAACACATGTCCGCTCTAAAATACAACTATGAGAACAAAACAGCGAGATACAGGTCATTTCCCATATCTCGCCGCTTTTATCTCATTTTATGTAACTGTTCAGAGCCAACCTCCAAAATGCTACGCATTTCGGATGTGTGGCGTATCCAGGAATTAATGATTTCTATAGTAATTGATCAGACATCCGTCAAGAATGATCTCACGCTCTGCATCTGTCAGATCTCCAAGCTTAAGGTTCAGTTCTTTGAGTTTATCACCTACAACATAAGCTTTGATCACATCCGCTTTCTCTTCTACTGCTTTTCTCACATCAGGAACAAAGATATAATCTCCGTTCTTGAAAGAAAGTGCTTCATGATCTTCCTCTGTCAGGAATGGAAGCATTCCCCAGTTGATCAGGTTAGAGCGGTAACGCTTTGTCGCATACTCTGTTGCGATGTTTGCCCATCCGCCAAGTACTTTCTGACAGGAAGCTGCCTGCTCACGCGCAGATCCGTCTCCCGGTTTTACTGCGAAGATTGTGCTTCCGACACCAAGGTTATCCTTACCAACTTCCGGATATGTCTCGTGGATCTTATCCATTACCGGTTTCAGTTCTGCAAGCGCATCTACCGGACATTCATTTGCTTCAATTGCTTTCTGAGCTTTCTGTACTTCTTTCGCACGTCCAACGTATGCAGGATCTTTTCTTGAAAGAGCGAACTCTGCAAGTCCCAGTGGGTTGGAACGGTAGGAAGATGTCTCTCCTGACGGAATCAGCTCATCTGTTGTTGTAACAGGATCATGGATCTCAGATACAACCTTTACAAGCAGATTCTGCGGAAGTGCTGACATTGCCGGCCAGTCCTTAATATTTGGTCCAAACTTGATCTCAACACTTGGATCTGCAACACCCTTGCTGTCAAATACACGGTTTGCATAAATATTCTTATCAAAGTGATATTTCTGTCCTTTGTATTCTACATCCATTGCTGTTGCCGGTGTTAAGAATCCCTTGTTTGCTGCTGTTGCTGCGATAGAACGAGCATCCATCAGTGCTACGGAAGAGATCTGTCCGTTCTGCAGCTTACTTCCTTCACGGTTCGGGAAGTTTCTTGTTGTATGACGGATAGAGAATGCATTATTCGCCGGTGTATCTCCTGCTCCGAAGCATGGTCCACAGAACGCTGTCTTCACAACAGTTCCTGCTTCCATAAGGTCTGCGATCGCACCGTTCTTAACAAGTTCCATATAGATCGGTGTACTTGCCGGGTAAACGCTGAATGTAAATTCATCTGCTCCGATGTTCTTTCCTTTGATGATATCTGCAGCTGCACAGATATTTTCAAATCCACCACCTGCACATCCTGCGATGATTCCCTGCTCTACATAGAACTTACCGTTTCTGATCTTATCCTGCAGTGAGTAATCAACTGCTCCATCAAGACTTACAAGTGCTTTCTGCTCTACATCATGAAGGATGTCCGCTAGATTTGCATTCAGTTCATCAATTGTATAAACGTTGCTTGGATGGAACGGCATTGCGATCATAGGCTTGATCTCGCTTAAGTTTACATAAACCATACCGTCATAATATGTAACTGCTCCAGGATTCAGTTCTTTGTAATCTTCGCTTCTTCCGTGAATATCATAGAACTCCTGAATCTTCTCATCTGTTTTCCAGATAGAAGACAGACAAGTTGTCTCTGTTGTCATAACGTCGATTCCGATACGGAAATCTGCACTCAGCTTGCTAACTCCAGGTCCAACGAACTCCATAACCTTGTTATTCACATAACCGTTCTTGAATGTAGCTCCGATGATCGCAAGGGCAACGTCCTGCGGTCCAACACCTTTCATCGGCTCTCCGTCTAAGTAGATTCCGATCACGCCCGGCATCTTAATATCATAAGTCTTATTCAGAAGCTGTTTTACAAGCTCCGGTCCACCTTCACCCATAGCCATAGTTCCGAGTGCTCCGTAACGTGTATGGCTGTCAGATCCAAGGATCATCTTTCCTCCGCCTGCAAGCATCTCACGGGCAAACTGATGGATAACTGCCTGATGCGGTGGTACATACATACCGCCGTACTTCTTCGCACAAGTCAATCCAAACATATGGTCATCTTCGTTGATTGTTCCACCGACTGCACAAAGACTGTTATGACAGTTTGTAAGTACATACGGCATCGGGAACTTCTCAAGTCCTGACGCACGTGCTGTCTGGATGATTCCGACAAATGTGATATCATGGGATGTCAGCTTATCAAAACGGATCTGCAGACGCTCCATGTTCTCGGATGTATTGTGTGCCTTTAAAATGCCATATGCCATTGTGTTCTGAGCAGCTTCTTCCTTCGTCAGCGGAACCTGCACATTCCCTGTGTCTTCTACTATCTCTGTTCCATTGAGAAGATATACGCCATTCTCGTACAATTTAATCATGTAAAGACCTCCTTCAATCTGATCTATAGTTTTGAAATAACTGCTACCATATTAACATATTTCATTCTTTCGGTAAATCCAAATTTTCACAATTCAGCATTGTAACTCAATAAAGTGCAATTTTCACTAATTTTTTAGCCAGAAAGCGGAAAACTCATCTCAATAATAAACTCATTTTTCTCTGTCTTTGCACCAATCTCTCCGTTCATACGTCTGACAAGTTCCTTTGCTATAGATAATCCCAATCCGGTAGATGTTTTGCTCCTTGCTGTATCCGCTTTATAAAATCTGTCAAATACATGTTCTATATCAATCTGTTCCGAATGTATCACCCGATTGCTGATTCTTAATACCGCCCGATCCTGCTTGCGTTCTAACACAATACTTATCTTCTTTTCTCCATGATCCAGGCCATTTTTTATCACGTTCTGGATAACGCGGTTAAGCCCTTGTTTATTTCCGGCTATAGATAGCAGTTCTTCTGTAATCTGAATATCAGGCTGGATTCCCTTTCTTATCCAGTCATCATAATAGGAAAAGACCGTTTCTTTCAAAATGCGGTTCATACAGCAAGGCGTCAGTTCCAGACTGTAGGATTCATTTTTTAACTTTGTAAATGTGAAAAGTTCTTCCAGCATTTCATTCAGACTGTGTATTCTTTCATGAATAATATTCAGATAACGTCTCTGGTCCTCAACATTTTCACATTCTTCCATAAGCTGGAAATATCCGTCCAAAGATGTCAGCGGTGTCCGGATATCATGAGAAAGATTCGTATAAGTGTCCGCGATCAGAGCTTCTTTCTCCTGATAATGCTGATTCTCTTTTCTGCGTAATTCCAGAAGCTCATTCAGTCTGTCCGCAAGCGTTCCGATTCCGCCCAAATCAAATTCACGTTGAATCAACATGTTACTGTCATGTTTCATTAAGAACGCCAATTGGCGGCAGATGTCCTTCACCTGCCGCTGATATTTCCACATAATAATAAATTGTAAAATGATAATTCCTGCTAATATCCCAATTACGATATACATCCACTAAATATCCCTCTTTTGAAAAACAGCACTGCTTGCAGCTATCATTATGACAGCAAACACAATTGCCACGCCGAATGCTGCCAGACACTCATTTCCACTTGGATTCATAGGAAGCAGTGATAATTTCCCGGTTATCGTATATTTATAAATCTGGAAATTCTGAATTCCCATTTTCCGAACAGCACTGTTTATTAATCCGTATACAATACTCATTATATTCATTGTAAGACAAATCGCGATGACCATACTGATCACATTATTTTTCAAAATAATTGTAACCGCCATACAGATCAACACGAGTGCATAATGAAGTGCCAGTTCTGTCAGGAAATAAGACAGAACAGCTTTTGAATTTCCCCATGTCAACTCTCTGAAGACAATACAATTCGCCACTGCCTGGAGCAAGAATGCACCTGCCATTGTCAGTACCGTAAAGACTGCCAATGCAATGGATCTGGAAAAAATCAGTGCCCCTCTTTTTTGAACCTGGCCGCCAATATTTTTAATATAACCGCTTCCGATATCCGCTGTTGAAAACATCACAGCAAAAATCACAAGAAACAACGCATAAAATTTCCCCTGAGAATTTGCAAAGAAAATGTCATACACCGCAACCTTTTCTCCCGGTTCTGTCGGCAGTGTCACCATCATTCCCACATTAATATTCTCTGCAGTCGGTTCCGCAAACTGCTCCTGCCGCACGGTATCTTCTTTACTTAATGAATCATAATCTGTTTTACACATAAATGTTGTAAACAGTACCGCCACAGCCAGCACGATCCAGACTACATACATACTTTTTGTCCGAAACATCCGGTACAAATCCATTTTTATCATATTAAGCATGGCTGGCACCTCCTGTCAGATTCAGGAAATACGTTTCCAGTTCTTCACTCGTTATAGAAAGCCCTTTTACCGGAATTCCTGCCTTCGCAAGTTCCATATTCAACGCTGCGCTTTCATTCAGACGTTCAAAAATGTGAATATGTTCTTTGTCTGTCACCTGATAATTCGTGAATCCCATTGCATCCAGCACCGGAATTGCAAGCTTTGGATCAGCCAGTGTTAATTCCATCCGTTCACTGCATCTTCGCATTAATTCTTCTCTTGTAAGCTCCTGCAATAAACTTCCATTGTGAATGATTCCATAATCGGTAGCAATCTTCGATAATTCCTCCAGGATATGACTGGAAATGCAAATCGTCATATTCCTTTCTTTCTGAAGTCTCTGAATCGTATCCCGGACCTCAGCAATTCCCTGTGGATCCAACCCATTGATTGGTTCATCCAGGACTAACAGATCCGGTTCTCCAACTAAAGCAAGGCCAATTCCCAAACGCTGTTTCATTCCAAGAGAAAAGTGTTTTGTCTTTTTCCGTCCTACCTGCTCCAGACCTACTGTTTTCAATATCTCATCAATGTAACCTGCTTTCTTTATCCCAAACAGCTTACATTTGATATTCAGATTTTCATATGCGGTCATATTTCCATATAACCCCGGTGCTTCAATCAGGCATCCCACACGGGAGCGGACTTTTTGTAAATCCTTTCCCTTGTATCCAAAGATCTCAATCTCTCCGCTCGTCGGCCTGGAAAGCCCGCTGATCATCTTCAGGCAAGTCGTCTTCCCGGCTCCATTTCGTCCGATAAATCCGTAAATAGCGCCCTTTTTAATATGCATGCTGACACTGTCCACAGCTTTATGATGTCCATACCGCTTCGTCAGTCCTCGTGTTTCCAATAACATCTCACTCAAATTTTTCATCTCCTTTTTCTTATCTGCATTTATCATAAAAGATGAATCCTAATCAAACGCAAATAAATAGTAAAAAAAGAGTAAAGATTACGTATGAAGACGATAACCGATTCCCCATACTGTCTCAATGTATTCCTCCGAAGTCACTTGTTTGATCTTCTTGCGGATGTTGCTGATATGTACGTCCAATGTCTTCGTCTCACCCATATAAGGTTCGTCCCAGGCATATTCGAAAATATCCTCTTTACTGAAAACCTGTTTCGGGTTTCTGAGCAGTAATTCTAAAATCGCAAACTCCTGTTTTGTGATCTTAGGAAGTATCTTTCCATCGATTTCAACCTGAAATGTATCTCTGTTTAATATCATATCTTTAAATAAAAGCGTATGCTGTTCCTCTGCTTCCTTTTTTTCTTTATGACGGAGCTGTACCTGGACTCTTGCCAGCACTTCCCTGATTTCAAATGGTTTCGTTATATAATCATCCGCTCCGCTCGTTAAAACCTCTACCTTTTCATCCAGGCTGTCTTTTGCAGTCAACACAATAACCGGAAGATTTCCCTTTTTGCGTATTTCCTCCAAAACTGCCTCACCTGGAATTCCAGGCAGCATCAGATCCAGCAGCACCAGTGCATAACTATGCTTCTGCATATTTAGAAGCAGCTTTGCTTCGCTCCCGGAAAATGCCTGCTCACAAGAATAGCCTTCTTTGGATAATGCTTCCTGAAGCAAGTTATTGATATTTGTATCGTCTTCTACAATCAGTATTTTCTGCATGATTGTCCACTCCTCACATCTTCATTACCCGATTCCTGAATGAAACATATTTTACTGCAAATTGTAATAATACAAATATATAAACACCTGTCAGCACACCATATATAATTCTCAAAACCGGATCATTCATATTCAGATATCCATTCACAAGCAGACATACAAAGATTACCATCAAAGGTATGACTCTTCCTCGGAAGAGCCTGTTCAGGAGATCCAGTCTGGATTGATCGTCGCAGAAAATATTTTCTTCTGTCTCCATCTTCTCTGCCGGTTTACGAAAATACGTGTATCCTGCAAATTCTTTCAGATATTCCCAGCCACAATCTTCAAACATCTGAACATATTCTCCCTGATTCTTTATACCGTCAGGATTATAGTCCAGCTGATAGATCACATCTTGTGGTTCACATTTTTCAAAAATGTAAATACCAGGGTAAGTTACATTTTTAAACTTCCAACCTTCTTTGTGTCTGCGTCTCAAATACTCTGCTTCTTTTTCATATTCAGTAATAGAAAACCAACGAAATTCCTTTTTTACATCCTTCATGTCGCTGCCTCCTGTGCATTACGGTACAACCTGTTGATTCTTTTTAATTCCAGTTCCAAGACTTCCTTTCCAAGATCCGTGATCTGGTATATTTTTCTTTTCTCTTCTTCCCGCACAAATTCAATCAAACCGTCTTTTTCCATTTTTGAAAGACTTCCATACATGGTTCCCGGTCCAAGAACTACTTCATCTTCTGTCAGTTCTTTTACCTTCTGTACGATTCCATATCCATGATTCGGCGTTCGAAGACATAACAAAATATAAAATCCTGTCTCAGTCATAGGAACATACACTTTTTTAATATGTGCATCCATAAACACTTACCTCGCTGTTTGATATATCACACTTCGATATATTCAATATATCGCACCACGATGCACTTGTCAAGTATTAATCAAGAAGGATGATTGTTACCGTTCACACGACGTGTCAATCAGCAGAGTGATTGACACGGAAGTAAACACTAACGGCTGGTTTCCTCAATCGGCCATGATTTTCTGAGTGCCGCATAAGAAATCAGGAAGTTTGCAAGCCATCCGGCTGGTACTGCAAGCCAGACAAATGCAATTCCAAACCGCGGTGCACAAATCAAAGCAACAGACAAACGGATTGCAAGATTTACCATATTCGCAATGAGAAACGGACGCATGATTCCAAGTCCGCGTAGGACTCCATCGGTTGCCATCTTAATACCCATGAAGATGAAAAAATATCCGATCCATCTCATATAATCACCGGATACCTGATATGCTAAAGCGGTTCCATCTTTTCCAAGGAATAAGGAAGAAATCTGGTTGTGCAGTGATTCAATGACCAGAAAAGCAAGGACTGCGAAACATAGATCTAACACCAGTGCTGCGTGATATCCTTTTTTGAGCCGTTCGATTTTCTTTGCACCAAAATTCTGGGAAACATACGGCGAAATCGCATTGCCGATGGATACAAAAATCAGTGAAAAAACATTTTCCACTCGCATCGTTGCTGAATAACCTGCAAGCGCCTGTGTACCAAATGGATTTACAACCGCCTGTACGATCATCATACCAATCGACACTGTAGACTGCTGGAGAATTGACGGTATGGCAATTTGAAGCATCGAATATAACTCCTGTCCGTCAAACCAGTCAAACTGACTTTTATACCGTCTCATTCTACATAGGAAAATCAGAAATGAAAACACTGCGGAAATCCCCTGTGCAATAAGCGTTGCAAGAGCCGCACCAAACACGCCAAGACCAAGTCCGGCTACCATCCAAAGATCCATAAAAATATTTAATACAGATGAAAAAATCAGAAGAACCAACGGGATTCTGGATTCACCGATGGATGTGAACATCGTTGAGAGGATGTTGTACATAAACAGAAATGGGAATCCCACAAAATAAACCCGCAGATACAGCACTGCTTCATCCAGTATATCAGGAGGTGTTTGTAATAAACTCATCATTGAATGTGAAAAGCAAAAGCCAAAGATTCCAAGTAGTATGCTTAAGACTAAAAAGCTGATTAATGATGTTGAAACAATTGTTTTCATTTTCCCATAATCTCTGGCTCCAAAATAACGGCTCACGAGCACACCTGCACCGACACCGGCGCCAAGTGCTATACAAATGAAAACATTCGTAAGCGCGGCACAGGCACCGACAGCCGCAAGTGCCGAAGAGCCGACAAACTGACCGACAATGATCGAATCAGCCATATTATATACTTGCTGAAAAAAACTGCCTAAGATCATAGGCATTGCAAAAACAGTTAACGCTTTCAGAGGCGCATCTGTGATTAGATATTCATCTTTTGACATGATTATTCTTCTCCTAAAATTCCAAGTTATAAGTTCATACAGGATACATTAGTCCCTATTGAGGGAAATGTCAAATATTTTACTGCAATCTCAATCAAAATCTCTGGTAATATTTTTAAGCCATTTCTTTTTGAAATAATGAATGAACACTACAGGCATTTTTTCAAACTCATCCAAAGTCATTACAAAGTAAACCCAGACAGGCGGCAACTTAAAAACATATGCTGCAAGAAATGTGGCAGGAACTGCAACAAGCCACATAAAGACGGAATCTACGATCATTCCAAATCTGGAATCACCGCCACCTCTGAAACAACCGCATATAAGGCAGGTATTAATCCCTTCTCCCACAAGACGCCAGGTTGTCATAATTATAAAAATGCCAAGATAAGAAATGGCAGTCTCGGTCAATTTATCCCGATAGAAATCCAGTATCAAAGGACGAATCGCCAGAATAATGACACATCCGATCAGACTTACAACAAGTGTTATCCTAAGCATACGTTTCCCGTATTCTCCGGCTGTATCAATTTGATTTTTCCCTAGCTCCTGGCTGATAATGATAGTCGTAGCGTTAGCAAAACCGCGACAGGCGATGGCACCAATATTTACTACCATGACAGCAACCGCATTTGCGGCAACCATATCATCTCCGATATGCCCAAGAATTGCTGCAAATGCTGAATTAGCAAAACTCCAGACAACGTCATTTATTACAGCCGGAGTGGCAATTTTCATAAAGTCATGAAGCAAGATGCCTGATTTTGCAAAGAAATATTTTATCCTGAATCTGACATCAGAACTGTTTAAGGAGTAAATTAGACAAATCAATACTTCTGTAATTCTGGCAATCACAGTACCAAGGGCAACACCGGTAACACCAAGCTTTGGAAAACCAAACAGACCAAAGATAAAGGTTGCATTACAAAGTACATTGACGCAAAGAGAAACAATGTATGTAACGGAAGGCAACATTATCTTCCCAATACTTCGAAGAGCACTCATAAAAACCTGCGAGAACCCCATAAACATAAATGAAAATGAAATCACCTTCAAATACTCACTTCCGGCAGCAATCGTATCCGGACTGTTTGTGAAAATCTTCATAATCGTAACCGGCATGGTAAAGGAAATAACAAAAAATATAAGGGAGACGATCAGTGAGATTCGTTCTGCCAGACCGAGAATCTTTTCTACTGTCTTTTTATCCCCTTTTCCCCAGTACTGGGCACACAGAACCGAAGTTCCTGTAGCCATGCCGTAATATAAACAGAAAAGAATAAATGTATACTGGTTCGCAAGTGATGAGGCCGACATCGCAGTCTGGCTTACGTATCCAAGCATTACTGTATCGGCAATGTTTACCAAAGTTCCAATCAAATTTTGAATCATGATCGGAAAGGCTAATTTTGATGCGTATTTTAAGAAATCTTTTTTATTTAACATACAACTGTTCTTCCTAAATTTTATAAATGTTTAATCTACAGTACTGTTTTTGCAGCATCATCAGCCTTCCTCTTCTCCGTAATGTTTACTCAAAGAGAAGCCTCTTCCGCGTACTTCTGTCACTCTGCTAATGATCATAAAAGCCTCCGGGTCAATCTGTCTGATCAGTCTCTCAACCTGCGGAAGTTCTCGGTTAGACACAATACTCAATACAATCTGCTTTTGTTCCTGTCTGTAACCGCCTTCCCCATACAGCATCGTCACGCCTCTGTCTACCTGTGCAAGAATCGCCTGACGTACTTCTTCCACCTGCTTGCTGATAATCTTCACTTCCGTCTTGGTATTTCCCATCACCAACACTTTGTCCAGCACTGTCGTGTAGATCATTACCAGTAAAATTCCGTATAAAACGCGCTCCGGCGGATTATATAGAATCTGCGGGATCAGAATTAATATATCAAATACATTCAGACTGACCGACACCGGAATCCGGAAATACTTATTCAGTACCAGCGGCGGAATATCCATACCACCGGTAGAAGCTCCTGTCCGAATTACAATACCCAGACCAATCCCGATTCCAAGTCCGGCAAAAATCGTATTCAGCATTGGATTATCCGTGATCACCAGATCCCCCAAAATATGATTAGCCGCTTCCAATGCGATTGGATAAGTAAAAGAACTGATCACTGTCGTCAGTGCAAATTTCTTACCAAGAAGAATCAATCCAACTAACAGCATCACAATATTAAACACCAAAACAAATCCTGAAATTGATGCTCCCGTAAAATGCTTCACAACCAGACCGATACCGGTTGTCCCTCCTGTCATCAGATTCCCTGGCAAAAGAAAAAGTCTGATTGCAAAGGCATAGAAAACATTTCCAAAAATGACCTTTGCAACGGTACTTGCCCGCTTTAAATATGCCTTGTCCATAAATTCCTCCCATTATGTCATATGATTTTGATTATCCCCAAAAACGTCTGTTAGGGGACTTTCCCTAACAGACGTTCTTCAAAGTATTTCCTAATACAGTGATATTATACTGAGAAATGCGGGCAGTTTCAATAGGATTTTTCAAAGCACAACATATTTAAGTAAATACTTTTTTATATTTCCATTTAACCACAAAAATCCCTAGAAGCCTTAGACTTCTAGGGATATAGTATCGATATTAAATCTAACTAGATATTAATTACTCGATGATTGAAGCAACTGTACCTGATCCTACTGTACGTCCACCTTCACGGATAGCGAAACGAAGACCTTCCTCCATAGCTACTGGATGGATCAGTTCAACTGTCATCTCTACGTTATCTCCAGGCATACACATCTCTACACCTTCTGGAAGATCGCAAACACCTGTTACGTCTGTTGTTCTGAAGTAGAACTGTGGACGGTAGTTGTTGAAGAATGGAGTATGACGTCCACCTTCGTCTTTTGTCAGTACGTAAACCTGGCATGTGAATTTCTTATGGCAGCTTACTGTACCTGGTTTGATAAGAACCTGTCCTCTTTCGATTTCTGTTCTCTGAACACCACGAAGAAGTGCTCCGATGTTATCTCCAGCCTGAGCCTCATCAAGAAGCTTACGGAACATCTCGATTCCTGTTACAACAGTCTTCTTAACGTCCTCGTGGATACCGATGATTTCAACTTCGTCAGATACGTGAAGTGTTCCACGCTCTACTCTACCAGTTGCAACTGTTCCACGTCCTGTGATAGAGAATACGTCCTCTACTGGCATAAGGAATGGCTTGTCTGTAGCACGCTCTGGTGTTGGGATCCATGTATCAACAGCGTCCATGAGTTCCATGATCTTGTCTCCCCACTCTCCGTCTGGATCTTCAAGAGCCTTAAGAGCTGATCCCTGGATGATCGGTGTGTCATCTCCTGGGAAGTCATACTCGTTAAGTACTTCACGGATCTCCATCTCTACGAGTTCAAGAAGCTCTTCGTCGTCTACCATGTCACATTTGTTCATGAATACAACGATGTATGGTACGTTAACCTGACGGGACAGAAGGATATGCTCTTTAGTCTGAGCCATAACTCCGTCTGTTGCAGCTACAACAAGGATAGCTCCGTCCATCTGAGCTGCTCCTGTGATCATGTTCTTAACGTAGTCAGCATGTCCTGGGCAGTCAACGTGTGCGTAGTGACGGTTAGCTGTCTCATACTCAACGTGTGCTGTAGAGATTGTGATTCCACGCTCTCTTTCTTCTGGAGCTTTATCGATGTTCTCGAAATCTACTGCTGCGTTACCTTCTACTCTGTGAGAAAGTGTTTTTGTGATAGCAGCTGTAAGAGTTGTTTTACCATGGTCAACGTGTCCGATAGTACCGATATTACAATGCGGTTTTGTTCTTTCAAATTTAGCCTTTGCCATTTTGAATATCCTCCTTAAAAATATAGCCCTCAATGGGGCAACCTTGTTTTGGTTTTCTATTTTAAACCTGGCTAAGTTTGATTATATTTCAAACTTAGCCGATTTTCAAGCCTTTTATGATATTTTAGGCATTTTTGTTGGATAATACTTTCTCCTGTACAGACTTCGGTACTGGCTCGTATTTCTCGAAGAACATTGAGTAGTTACCACGTCCCTGTGTTCTGGAACGAAGATCTGTAGAGTATCCAAACATTTCTGACAGAGGAACGTACGCACGTACGATCTTTCCGCCGCCGAGATCATCCATACCTTCAATACGTCCACGACGTGAGTTCAGGTCTCCGATGATATCTCCCATATATTCTTCAGGCATTGTAACCTCTACCTTCATGATAGGCTCAAGAAGTACAGGTGCGCCCTGTTTCATAGCATCCTTGAATGCAAGGGAACCAGCGATGTGGAATGCCATCTCACTGGAATCGACCTCATGGTAAGATCCGTCGTATACGTTAGCGTGAACACCAACCACCGGGAATCCTCCAAGGATACCAGACTTCATAGCTTCTTCAATACCTTCACCTACTGCCGGGATGTATTCCTTCGGAATAGCTCCTCCGACTACAGTAGACTCGAACTTGTATGTCTCCTCACCGTTGACATCCATTGGCTCGAATTTAACTTTACAGTGTCCATACTGTCCACGTCCACCAGACTGTTTAGCATACTTGCTGTCAATATCAACTGGCTTTGTGATGGACTCTTTGTAAGCAACCTGAGGTGCACCTACGTTAGCCTCTACCTTGAACTCACGAAGAAGTCTGTCTACGATGATCTCAAGATGCAGCTCTCCCATACCAGCGATGATTGTCTGTCCAGTATCCTGGTTTGTATGAGCACGGAATGTCGGGTCTTCTTCTGCAAGTTTTGCAAGAGATTCTCCAAGTTTTCCCTGAGAAGCCTTTGTCTTTGGCTCGATAGCGAGCTCGATAACTGGCTCTGGGAATTCCATAGACTCAAGAATTACTGGATGCTGCTCGTCACAGATTGTATCTCCTGTTGTAGAGAACTTGAATCCGATTGCTGCAGCGATATCTCCTGAATATACTTTATCCAGCTCTTCACGCTTGTTGGCATGCATCTGAAGGATACGTCCAACACGCTCTTTTTTCTGTTTTGTAGCATTCAGTACGTAAGAACCGGAGTTCATAACACCTGAATATACACGGAAGTAAGCAAGCTTACCTACGAATGGGTCTGTCATGATCTTAAATACGAGAGCAGAGAACGGCTCTTCATCAGAAGAGTGTCTTACTACTTCGTTTCCGTCTTCATCAACACCCTCGATTGCCGGGATGTCTGTTGGAGCCGGCATAAACTCGATGATTGCATCAAGGAGTTTCTGAACACCTTTGTTTCTGTATGCAGTACCGCAGCATACCGGAACAGCTGTACACTCACATGTAGCTCTTCTCAGAACTGCTTTCATTGCATCGATTGAAGGCTCTTCACCCTCAAGGTATTCCATCATAAGGTCATCATCCAGCTCACAGATCTTCTCAACGAGTTCTGTGTGATAAAGCTCAGCTTCATCCTGCATCTCTTCCGGGATATCTGTTACAGAGATGTCATCACCTTTTTCATCATTGTAGATGTAGGCCTGCATCTCGAACAGGTCGATGATTCCTTTGAATTCGTCTTCTTTTCCGATTGGAAGCTGAAGACAAATAGCGTTCTTTCCAAGTCTTGTCTTGATCTGATCTACAGCATTGTAGAAATCAGCACCAAGGATGTCCATCTTATTGATGAATGCCATACGTGGTACGTTGTATGTGTCAGCCTGACGCCATACGTTCTCTGACTGAGGCTCTACACCACCTTTAGCACAGAATACGCCGACAGCTCCATCAAGTACACGGAGTGAACGCTCAACCTCTACAGTGAAGTCAACGTGTCCCGGAGTATCAATGATATTGATACGGTGCTCTAAAGCGCCCGGTTTCACTTTTGTCTTCTCTTCCAATGTCCAATGACATGTTGTAGCGGCTGAAGTAATTGTGATACCTCTTTCCTGCTCCTGTTCCATCCAGTCCATTGTAGCAGTACCTTCATGAGTATCACCAATCTTATAGTTAACACCGGTATAGTAAAGAATACGCTCTGTCAGTGTAGTCTTACCAGCATCAATATGAGCCATAATACCGATATTTCTGGTTCTCTCTAATGGATATTCTCTTCCAGCCAAGATTTTTTCCTCCTAAAATAATTAGAAACGATAGTGAGCAAACGCCTTGTTTGCTTCTGCCATCTTGTGCATGTCTTCTTTTCTCTTAACAGCTCCACCTGTGTTGTTAGCTGCATCAAGAATCTCGTTTGCCAGTCTTTCTTCCTGTGTCTTCTCGCCTCTCTGACGTGAATACATAGTTAACCAGCGAAGTGCGAGTGCCTGTCTTCTGTCAGCTCTAACCTCGATCGGTACCTGGTATGTTGCTCCACCGATACGTCTTGCTTTAACTTCAAGAACTGGCATCATGTTGTTCATAGCCTCTTCAAACACTTCAATAGCCGGCTTCTCAGCCTTAGCTTCTACTCTTTCAAATGCTCCGTATACAATCTTCTGTGCTACGCCTTTCTTACCATCAAGCATGATGTTGTTGATAAGTTTGGTAACAACTTTATTGTTGTATATTGGATCCGCTAATACATCTCTCTTCTGAGTATGTCCTTTACGTGGCACGGTCCTTCCCTCCTTAATCATATTTTCCGGTTTTCCGGGATTAATTCATCGGTACTCACATGTGTCTTTCTATGAGATCACATTCCATGTGCTCGCAGCCGCGAAATCTATATAGCATCCGCAACCTACGACTAATCATAGTTCTGTTTGTGATACGATTTAACTATTAGTTACACTTATCTAAAATACTATACTGCGATCCGCGACTTCTTATTTAGCGTCTTTTGGTCTCTTAGCACCGTATTTAGAACGAGCCTGTCTTCTCTTAGCAACACCTGCTGTATCAAGTGTTCCACGGATAATGTGGTATCTTGTACCTGGCAGGTCCTTAACTCTTCCTCCACGGATCATAACAACGCTATGCTCCTGAAGGTTGTGTCCTTCACCTGGAATGTAGCTTGTTACTTCGATTCCGTTTGACAGACGAACTCTGGCGATCTTTCTCAGAGCTGAGTTAGGCTTCTTAGGTGTAGCTGTCTTAACTGCTGTACATACACCTCTCTTCTGTGGTGCAGAAACATCAGTTGCACGTTTCTTCAGGGAGTTATATCCTTTCTGAAGTGCCGGTGCTGTAGATTTCTTCTCAGAAGTCTGACGTCCTTTTCTAACTAACTGGTTAAATGTTGGCATTCTTTTCACCTCCTATGAATTATTCGTTACCTTGGGCTTATGCCTCAAGGGGCTGCGGATAATTAAGTCATTATCCTTATTTGCGCATCAAAAAGACATTGCCTTTTTCCACACGCTCGTTTAGTTTATTACGTTTAGCGCCGAAAGTCAAGGCTTTTTTCGCATTTTTCGTATTATTTTCCATACAAAAATAACAGATGGCACTCTCTTTTTTTCAGAGAAACCATCTGTTATTTTTAATTAATATGCCTTACCCCAGTATACCATATGCTTCGCCGGCTTTCCGCAGCAGATACATACGTCTGAGAGATGATCTTCCTCTTCCGGAATACATCTTGATGTAGCTCCGCCTGTCTGAGCTTTGATCTCATCTTCACAGGCTTCGTCTCCACACCACATTGCTTTGATGAATCCAAGGTTCTCATTGAACTTCTCATTCATCTCATCCATTGTTGTTGCTTCATTGATATGAGAATCAAGGAATGCTTTCGCTCTTTCGAACATATCATTCTGCATTGTCTCAAGAACTTCAGCAAGTTTTGTTGTAAGCTCGTCCAGAGAAACAATGATTTTCTCTCTTGTATCACGGCGTACGATAACTGCCTGGTTGTTCTCGATATCTTTCGGTCCGATCTCGATACGTGTCGGGATTCCAAGGATCTCCTGTCCGCTGAACTTCCATCCAGGTGCTTTATCAGAATCGTCAATCTTTACTTTGTATCCTGCTGCCTTCAGTGTATCAACGAGTTCATTTGCCTTATCAAGAACACCTTCTTTATGCTGGGCGATCGGAATGATCATTGTCTGTACCGGTGCGATTCTCGGTGGAATAACAAGTCCGCTGTCATCTCCGTGTACCATGATCAGCGCACCGATGATTCTTGTGGACAATCCCCAGGATGTCTCATATACTTCGTGAAGTTCGTTATTCTTATCAGAATACTGAATACCGAATGCACTTGGGAAGGAGCTTCCGAAGAAGTGGCTTGTTGCTGACTGCAGTGCTTTTCCATCATGCATCAGAGCTTCGATCGTGTAAGTATCCTGTGCTCCTGCGAATTTCTCGCTCTCTGTCTTACGTCCGGAAACTACCGGAATTGCAAGAACATCCTGCACAAAGTCTCTGTAGACTCTCCACATCTGTTTTGTACGTTCTTCTGCTTCTTCGTATGTTGCATGGATTGTATGTCCTTCCTGCCACAGGAACTCTCTGGAACGAAGGAACGGTCTTGTTGTCTTCTCCCAACGAAGAACGGAACACCACTGATTCCATACCTTAGGAAGATCACGGTAAGACTGAACTGTCTTGCTCCAGACATCACAGAACAGTGTCTCAGATGTAGGACGGATACAGAATCTCTCCTGAAGCTCTTCCAATCCACCATGTGTTACCCATGCAACTTCCGGAGCAAATCCTTCGATATGATCCTTTTCCTTCTGAAGAAGGCTTTCCGGGATCATAACCGGAAGGTATACATTCTCTACTCCTGTCTCTTTGAAACGTGCATCCAGGTTCTTCTGAATATTCTCCCACAGAGCATATCCGTTCGGAAGGTAATTCATACATCCTTTAACGCCTGAATAATCACACAGTTTTGCTTCACGCACAACGTCTGTATACCACTGAGCGAAATCTTCTTCTCTGGCAGTGATATTCTGTACTAATTTCTTTGCCATTGTTCTTCTCCTTTTCATTTTTGCATTGCTGCCTCTGACAGCAGTTTGCTTTTACTTAAATATAAAAAATCGCCGGGATATCGCATCCCCACGATAGGGACCGAATATCTCCGGCGGTACCACCCTAATTAATGCAATACATCAATTTTATAATTAAAATCAACACAACTTGATCTCTGTATCTGCATTCACTTTCTTCTCCTTTAACGCAGGACCTACGCTGTACTTTCATACAGGGACTCCCGGGCCGGTTCCATACCGTAATGCAAAGGCTCTCACCTGCCGCCTTCTCTCTGAAGCATGCTGCGTATCTACTATTCCCGTTCAACGTCAGTTATCAAATGAAATTCTAACTGATAAAACACCCGCTGTCAAGCCAAAAAGCTTTATCCTCTGATTTCCAGAAGCTTTGCTTTCAATTCATTTTCCATGTTGCGAAGTTCTGCCTCCGCTTCACGGCGTTTTTCTCTTCCTTCTCTCTGAATGTTCATCACTTCATCTAATGTAGAAATCAGCGATTCATTTGTTGCTTTCAATGTCTCAAGGTCTGCAATTCCTCTTTCAGACTCTTTTGCAGTCTCAATTGTGGACATTTTTAATGTCTCTGCATTCTTCTTCAGCAGTTCATTGGTCATATCCGTCACCTGTCTCTGTGCTGCCGCAGCCTGTGAAGAATGTTCCACCCCAAGTGCAAGAAGCATCTGGCTCTTCCACAACGGGATCGTATTCACGATTGTAGACTGGATCTTCTCTACCATCTGTGTATCATTATTCTGAACCAGACGGATCTGTGGTGCGGTCTGGATGGAGATCATTCTCGTCAGTTCAAGATCATGCAGTTTCTTCTCAAAACGGTTGCACATCGAATCCAGATCTTTCGCCGCCTGGGCATCTTCCGGGAGACCGCTTGCCTGAGCTTTGCTCATCAATTCAGCAAGCTGTGTACTTCTTACTTCTTCCAGTTTTTTCTTTCCTGCAAGAATATACATAGAAAGCTCTTTAAAATAAGTAAGATTCAGATCATACATTTTATCGAGTATCGCAACATCTTTCAGCAGCTGCACCTGATGGTTGTCCAGTGCTTTCACGATCTGATTCACATTTTCTTCAGCTTTCGAATACTTTGCCTTCATAGATTCAACTTTATTCGATGCTTTCTTAAATATTCCAAGAAATCCTTTGCTCTCTTCTTCATCAAAACTCTTCAGTTCAGTTACAACATTCGTAAGCAGTGTACCAACTTCTCCCAGATCCTTTGACTTCACATTTTCCAAAGCACTTTCTGAGAAATCTGCCATCTTTTTCTGTGTACCTGCGCCATACTGAAGAATCATAGAAGAATTCGTCAGATCGATCTGCTGTGCAAATGCATCTACCATCCTGCGCTCTTCTTCTGTCAGGATCGTATCATCCAGCTTCGGTTCTTCCGGCTGCACCACCGGTTTCTTTTCTTCTTCCGCCTGAAACGGTTCCAGTGTCAGTGTTGGCACTGTACTTACATCCTTGAACTCATCACTCATACTAATCCTCCATTTCTGTTTGTAACTGTTTTGATTCCTTATCTGTTTGGGATATCATTATTTTTTCAGCCCGTCTTCTGTCAGACCTTCCTGTGCAAGCATTGTATGAAGCACTGAAATATCTGAAGATACATCCCATGCTGTATCCTGGAACAGGCTGTCCAATAATTTCTCAAATGCAATATTCAATGTATCTATCGTATCTTCAATCTCTTTCTTGGAAGAAATGATATTCTCTCCCTGTACCGGCTGTGCGTCCAGCTCTTCATACGCTTCAAGAAGTTTCATCGTTGTCGGAAGATAATAATCCATCATTCTTCGCATATCATTCACAGAATCCGGATTCTGCTCCACGCGGTCAAAAATACGATCCACAAGCAGTTCCATGCGGGAAATCTTTGCTGAGATCACTTCTCCCGGAATTGCGTCATTCGCCGCCTTGATCCTTCTCACATATTCATCCCCTGCCTGTACAATCTTCTGTACTTCAGGTGAAAGTCTGTCATACTCTTCCTGCATCTTTTTCTGAGCAGCCTGCTCTTCTGCCTTACGCTGTTTCATATCTTCCATAAGGGCTGTATACTGGTTCCATGCATGGTCACTGACCATCAGGCATGATTCTTTCTCATCCAAATGTCCCTGGCAGAACCAGCCTTTTGTAATCATTTTTTTCACATCCTTCAGAACCTTTCTGACATCTCGTCCTGTCGCAGAAGCAATTTCCTTAATATCACAAAATTCCCGGTCTCTCAGAACAGATACATATTGGCGAAACCTTCCCACAGTTCGTACCATATCTACTCCTACATAAGTCATCACTGCAAAAGATATGAAAGCAACCGCAAAAATCCCAATGATCAGACCACTGACTACATCAAACGCCGTGAGCACGCTTCCGATCAAAGTGATGATAAGAAAAATAACAGAAGTTACTCCAAACACAGCTCCTGTCGCTGCCAGAAAAGTTCCACCGATCTTTACTGAAGTTCCTTTGAGATATCTTGGGCTCACCGGTACCGGACGATTCTGACTATAATTTCTCATTTCCGACATCTTCGGTCCCTGATTCGGACGATATCTCTGGTTTTCTGCCCCCGACCTGCTTCCGGCATTCTTTGTATTTCCATATAATGGCTGTCCGGTCTTCGGATCTCTGTACCAGCCACCATTTTTAATCCCTGCTGAGACACAGTCCATCGCATGGTTCACCGTATCAGACACCATCTGGTTCAGTCTGCTGTAATCTTTTGTATCAATTGCATCCTGTATTGTCTGCTTTATCTCTTCTCCAAAATGTTCCCAGTCATTATTCATTGATGTTCTCCTTAAAAGCTTGACCTGATTCATTCGAATCATGTATCATTATAACACTATTAATTCTCAGTTTAGACGCAACTTTATCGATTGTCAAGAAAGAAGGATACAACTATGATTTCATCACTTACCCCTGAAATAATATATGAGGACAAAGACATTATCGTCTGTCATAAACCTGCCGGGATTCCTACCCAGAGCAGCCGCATTGGCACAAAAGATATGGTCAGTATTTTAAAAAATCATCTGATAAAAAAGACTACTAAAAAATGCGCTTCACGCGAACCTTATCTTGCTGTCATCCATCGTCTGGATCAACCGGTAGAAGGACTTCTTGTTTTTGCAAAAACACCTGCCGCCGCAAAAGAACTTTCCCGCCAGCTTACCACTTCCGGTTTTGGGAAATATTACCGTGCACAGGCTCTTGGCATTTTCGAACACAACGAGGGAACTTTAGAAGACTATCTTGTAAAAGACGGACGAACCAACACCTCCCGTGTCTGTGAAGAAAATCTGCCTGATGCAAAGTATGCACGACTTCATTATAAAGTAATCCATACAGGTACACTTCCTTCTGGTGAACCTTTTTCCCAACTGGAAATTCATCTGGATACCGGGCGTCACCATCAGATCCGCGTGCAGTTTGCACATGCCGGACACCCTCTGATCGGGGATCGGAAATATGGCACTGCCGCATGTACTTCACGGCAGTTGATGCTCTGTGCCTGCCGGCTGGAATTCACGCATCCGGCTACCGGTGAAAAAATGGTTTTTCATTTATAAGACAAAAGGAAAAGTGCAGTGATCGGGCAATCACTGCACTTTTCCTTTCGCCTGTTTCCTATCTATTGTATTAGCCCTGCCTTTACTTGTGTCATTCATCCAAATAAGAGCAGCACCACAATACCCTACATCTCGTCAACAACCAGCGGCTCCGGCTCTTCTTCAAGTGCCTGCTGATATCTTGTAAGAATTGTTGACTGAATTCGTTCTCTTGTTCCTGAATTGATCGGATGTGCGATATCACGATACTCTCCATCTAATGCTTTTTTACTTGGCATTGCAATGAAAAGACCCTTTTCGCCTTCGATCACTTTGATATCATGAACAACAAACTCCTCATCAATTGTGATAGATACTACTGCTTTCAGCTTTCCCTCTTTCGCAACTTTACGTACACGTACATCTGTAATCTGCATATTACAGTTCCCCTTTCTCTTTTGCATTATCACGGAATATGAATACCCTTTTTCAGGGTTTTCGTGCTTATCTTGGCTTATAATGCATATCTTTCATTCTTTTCAACAACTATTTTAATTCCGTCTTCCCCTACATGTCTTGTATTCGCACGGATCGTATCCCTGCTCTCTACAATACAGTTCTCAATGTATGTATTATCTCCAAGATATACATCATTCAATATGATAGAATTCTTGATCACACAATTATTTCCAACAAATACTTTCTTGAAAATAACTGAATTCTCTATCGTTCCATTAATAATACTTCCACTTCCAACCAGACTGTTCTTCACGATCGCGCCCGGATTATATTTTGCCGGTGGCTGATCACTCACCTTAGAATATACACTTGGCAGATCCTTGAAGAAATATTTTCTCACTTCCGGTTTCAGGAAATCCATATTCGTCTTGTAATATGCATCTACTGTTGAAATATTATTCCAATAGCTTTCAATCTTATAACCATAAATCTTCTTTACATTCTTATAACGGATCAGGATATCATTTACGAAATCATGTCTCTCTTCTTCTGCACATTGTTCTACAAGATCGATCAGCAGTCTTCTGCGGATCACATAGATTCCTGTAGAGATTGTCTGAGATCTTGCAATCATCGGTTTTTCTTCAAATTCTTCGATTCTGCAGGATTCATTCATCTTAACTGTTCCGAATCTTGTCGCATCTTCTCCTGCTCCAAGTTCTTTACAAACAACAGTAATATCTGCTTTCTTCGCAATATGATATTCCAGCACTTTATTATAATCCATCTTATAGACTGCATCGCCTGATGTAATGATCACATAAGGTTCATGACATCTTCTCAGGAAATCCAGATTCTGATAAATCGCATCTGCTGTTCCTCTGTACCAGTAACCGTTGTCATCTGTGATCGTAGGTGTGAATACATATAATCCACCCTGTTTTCTTCCGAAATCCCACCATTTGGAGGAATTCAGGTGTTCATTCAAAGAACGGGCATTATACTGTGTCAGCACAGCAACTTTCTGGATATGAGAGTTTGTCATATTACTTAATGTAAAGTCAATTGCGCGATAGCTTCCGGCAACCGGCATTGCTGCTGCCGCACGTCTTGAAGTCAGCTCTTTCATCTTTCTGCTGTTACCGCCGGCTAAAATAATTCCTACTGCTCTCATACTCTGTCACCTGCCTTTATCAATGTCTCACCGCTTGCAAGTACTCCATCTATGTAATCCTCGGATGATGTCACTCCACTGATGGCGGTATTCTTTCCAATCTGTACTCCTCCCGGAATCACTGAATTCTCTCCGATCGTAGCCAGTCCACCACTGTAAATATTCGGTTTCATCTTATTCGGAACTTCACTTCCGATTCCGATAGAAACATCATTTCCAATTACCGTGTCTTCTGCTATGATTGCTTTCTCGATCACGCAGTTTTCTCCGATCGTAACTCCCTGCATAATAATTGAGTCACGGACTACGCTGCCTTTTCCTATAGTAACACTTCCTCCAAGAACAGAACTGTGGACTTCTCCGTAAACCTCTGTTCCGTTTGCAATGATACATCTGTCTACGACAGCATTCTCTGCAATATACTGTGGAGGAATATTCGCACTGTTCGTATAGATCTTCCAGAATTCTTCATAAAGATTAAACTCCGGAATAATATCGATCAGCTCCATATTCGCTTCCCAGTATGAGCTGAGTGTTCCAACATCTTTCCAATATCCGTTGTACTCATATGCAAACAGCCTGTCCCCTTTTTCATGGCAATATGGAATAATGTGTTTTCCGAAATCACAGTTTGGCTGGTCTTTCAGCTTGATCAGTGCCTCTTTGAGAACCGGCCAGCTGAAGATATAGATTCCCATCGATGCCAGATTACTGCTTGGCTTCTCAGGCTTCTCTTCGAATTCTTTGATCCTGCTGTCCTGATCTGTCACTACAATTCCGAAACGGCTTGCTTCTTCCATCGGCACCGGCATTGCTGCAATTGTCACATCAGCATTGTTTGCCTTGTGGAAATCAAGCATCACTTCATAATCCATCTTATAAATATGATCTCCTGAAAGAATCAGTACATAGTCCGGATTATAAGTCTCTATGTAATTCAGATTCTGATAAATGGCATTCGCTGTTCCTGTATACCACTCACTGTTTGTACTCTTCTCATATGGTGGGAGAACTGATACACCTCCGACGTTACGGTCCAGATCCCACGGAATTCCAATTCCAATATGTGTATTCAGACGAAGCGGCTGATACTGTGTCAGTACACCAACCGTATCGATTCCTGAGTTAATACAGTTGCTAAGCGGGAAATCAATAATACGGTACTTTCCACCAAAAGCAACTGCTGGTTTTGCAACTTTTGATGTAAGTACTCCAAGTCGACTACCCTGTCCGCCCGCCAGCAGCATGGCAATCATTTCCTTCTTATACATTACGTCACCTCATTTCAAGTAAGCTAAAATCATTATACCATATATTTAGAAATAACAAACATATTTTACAATTTTTTTCATACTTTTTTCTCCTTTTTATCAATTTCTACCAAAAAGATCTTCTTTCTTTTTTTTCGATATATAGTATAATATAAACGATATAGAAGATTTATGACTAAAATCACAAGTTATTTTATAAAATCTATTAAAGAAGGGGCGTATCTCAATGTATAAAATCAATTTTGAAAAGCCGATACATATTCATTTTATCGGGATTGGCGGAATCAGTATGAGCGGTCTTGCTGAGATTCTTCTGGAAGAAGGATTTACTGTATCCGGTTCAGATTCAAAGGAGTCTCCGCTTACAAAGAAGCTGGAGTCTGAGGGTGCCATCATCCATTACGGACAGTGTGCCGAGAACATTTCTGACGGAATCGACTGTGTTGTATACACAGCAGCTATTAATAAGGCCAATCCGGAGCTTATGGAGGCTGTTGCCCGCAAGATTCCAATGCTTACACGTGCGGAGCTGCTTGGACAGCTGATGAAAAATTACAAGACACCGATCGCTGTATCCGGTACTCATGGAAAAACAACTACTACATCCATGATCTCCCATATTTTACTTGCAGCCGATCTGGATCCTACCATTTCTGTCGGCGGTATTCTCAAGGCAATCGGTGGTAACATCCGCGTTGGAAAGTCTGAGACTTTTATCACAGAAGCCTGTGAGTATACAAACAGTTTCCTTCATTTTTATCCGAAGATCAGTGTCATCCTCAATATTGAGGAAGATCATCTGGACTTCTTCAAGGATCTTGAAGACATCAGACATTCCTTCCATCAGTTTGCGACACTTCTTCCTTCTGATGGAACTTTGATCATCAATGGTGATATCGACAATTATCAGGAGATTTATGAAGGACTTGACTGCAATGTCATTACTTATGGTTCTTCTGATGGACTTGACTATAGCGCTGCTAACATCACTTATGATGAAAAAGGGCTTGTTGCATTTGATCTTATAAAGAACGGAAAAGCGGTTGACCATATCCAGCTTTCTGTAACAGGAGATCATAATGTGTCAAATGCACTTGCATCTATTGCTACTGCGGAACTGCTTCAGATTCCGATGGAAACAATCAAGAAAGGTATTCTCTCTTTCAGTGGAACAGACCGCCGTTTCGAATATAAGGGAACATTCAACGGTGTAACTGTTGTAGATGATTATGCACATCATCCGACAGAGATTGCCGCTACTCTGAAGGCTGCACAGCACTACCCACACAATCAGGTGTGGTGTGTATTCCAGCCACATACTTATACGAGAACAAAAGCTTTCTTCCATGAATTTGCAGAAGCTCTTTCTCACACAGATCATCTGGTTCTTGCAGATATCTATGCAGCCCGTGAGACAGATACTCTCGGAGTTTCTTCTGCCGGTCTTGCAGAGGAAGCACGCAAGCTTGGAACAGATGCACATTACCTTCCAAGTTTTGAAGAAATAGAAGAGTTCCTTAAAGAAAACTGCAAATCCGGAGATCTCCTGATCACAATGGGAGCCGGAGACGTTGTCAAAATCGGCGAAGACCTTTTAAAATAAGGCTTTCTCAATAACTTTACTAAACTATTCTGTGGAAAAGTTCACATAGATATCCACATGCATGTGAACTTTTCCACACTTTATCCACATTTTCTCCACATAGTTATCTACAAAAAAGTCCTAGTTACCCACTCGAAAATTCTTTTTAAGATTCTCATATGATGTTATAATATTCACACTAAAGAGAAGAAGATATAGATTTCAGGTTGCCCCTCATCAGACAGATCAGACGGCAATTGGTTAATACATAGAGAAAGCGGGATAAGTTATGAAGACTTTGGTTTTAAAGAATAATTTTCAGATGAATATGACAATGCTGCCGAACAGCTTTGTAGATCATTATATGGCGAATGCGAACGGAGAATTTGTAAAAGTGTACCTTTTTCTTCTCCGTCATGTTGAGGATGCTGCATCTTCTCTGAGCATCTCCATGATCGCAGATTATCTGAATAATACAGAGAATGATGTTCTTCGCGCTTTCCGCTACTGGGAATCTGTCGGTCTTCTCAGACTTGGACACGGACCGGACGGCGGAATCACTGCCGTTGAATTTCTTCGCGATGAAGAAGAGGGATCTTGTGGAGATACAACTGATTTTTCCGGCTGTACCACTGGCTATACACAGGATTCCATCCCTGCTCAGGCTCCGGTAGCTCCGGTAACAGAGTTCCGCTCAGAAGCTGTTTCTGCACCGGTAGAAAGCAGTATCCAGACTCCTGTTTCCAATGCGGTTCCTCTTGATACATTCCGTGCCCAGAAGGAGATCAAGTCTCTCCTGTTTATCACAGAACAGTACCTTGGTAAGACACTGACACATACGGATGTCGACACAATTACTTATTTTTATGATACGCTGCATATGTCTGCTGATCTGATTGAATATCTGATTGAGTCCTGCGTAGAGAACGGACATAAGAGTATGCATTATATCCAGAAGGTTGCCATTTCCTGGGTAGAGAACGGAGTCGAGACTGTATCACAGGCAAAAGAGCAGGCTGCTGCATACAGCCGTAACTGCTACACGGTTTTGAATGCATTCGGTATTAAGAACAGAGGACCTGCCTCTTCCGAACTGGAATATATTAATAAATGGGCTGATACTTATGGATTTTCCGCTGACATCATTCAGGAAGCCTGCCGCAGAACAATCTCTGCCACACATCAGCCAAGTTTTGAATATGCTGACTCCATCCTCACAAAATGGTATGAATGCAATATTCATCATCTGACTGATATCAATGCATTGGATCATGAATTCCAGAAAGAACGTTCCTTACATAGAAGTACTGTCACCAAACCAAAGAATGTCACAAGAAATCTGAATAATTTTGAGAGACGTTCCTATGACATGGATTCTCTGGAAGAGCAGCTTCTGAAGAGCAACTAATGAAAAAGCAATGATTTAGAAGGTCAATTATTTTAAAGAGAAATTAAAAGGAGTCTTTTCATGGGATTAAAAAATTCACAGTACCATGCAATCATGCGTAAATATGAGCAGAAACAATTACATAGCCATGACATTCAGGTGGCCCGGTATGAAGAAGTCTATAAAAAGCTCCCTGAATTCAAAACACTTGATGACTCCATTGCCTCGCTGTCTGTCCAGTACGGAAAGAAACTACTTGATGGAGATACCAGTGCAGTTGATGCTTTAAAGAAAGATCTTGCAGAATTACGTGATCGTAAGATTCATCTGCTCAAATCAGCCGGCTTCCCAGATGATTATCTGGAGCCGGTTTACGACTGTCCGGATTGTAAAGACACCGGATACATTGGTAATCAAAAATGTCATTGTTTCAAAAAAGCAATCATTGGATTGCTTTACGACCAGTCAAATATTAAAAAATTCCCTGTTGAAGCAGATTTTAGCAATTTCAGACTTGACTATTATCCTGTTTCACATTACGATAAGAAAACGGGACGTTCTTCTCGTTCCATGATGGAAGACACTTTACGCATCTGCCATCATTTTATTGACAGCTTTGGGACAGAGTTTAACAATCTCTTTTTCTATGGCGATGTAGGTGTTGGGAAAACTTTTCTCTCCACTTGTATTGCAAAAGAGATTATGAACAAAGAGTATTCTGTTTTGTATTTTTCTGCTCCACAGCTTTTTAATACTCTTGCCAAGAACGCATTTGACAAAAATGACATTGATGCACATAACATGTGTGAATACATTTTTGACTGTGATCTGCTTATTATTGATGATCTTGGTACAGAGTACACAAATGCCTTTATTGCATCACAGTTTTTTACCTGCATCAATGAAAGGCTGCTGCATAGGAAATCAACGATTATTTCAACAAACCTTTCTTTGGAGTCACTCGCGGATCTTTATACTGAGCGTTCTTTCTCCAGAATTACAAGCAGATATAGTCTGTTGAAAATAGTCGGTGATGATATACGTATTAAAAAGAAGTTAGAACATTAGGAGGATTATGACTCATGTTAAGTCGTTCAGAACGTATCTTGGAGAACATACCAGTAGGAAGCCTTGGAATCATTCCTTTACTTGGCTGCGAAGAGCTTGGAAATAAGGTTAATGATTACCTTGTTAAATGGCGCCGCGAAAGTGCTCACGAGCACAAGAATGACGTTGCTTTCTCAGGATATGAGAAAGATAATTATCTGATCAATGCCAGTGTACCGCGTTTTGGTTCTGGTGAAGCCAAAGGTATCCTTGGAGAATCCGTACGAGGAAAAGATATTTACCTGATGGTTGATGTATGTAATTATAATGTTACTTACTCTCTGACAGGAAACACAAACCATATGTCACCGGATGACCATTTCCAGAACTTAAAGAGAATCATTGCTGCTGTAGGTGGTAAGGGACGTCGTATTAACGTTATTATGCCATTCCTTTATGAAAGCCGTCAGCATAAGAGAACTTCCCGTGAATCTCTTGACTGCGCACTTGCGCTTCAGGAACTTGTCCGTA
Organism: uncultured Mediterraneibacter sp.; assembly: GCA_934309345.1. Taxonomy (GTDB): domain Bacteria; phylum Bacillota; class Clostridia; order Lachnospirales; family Lachnospiraceae; genus Mediterraneibacter. The sequence goes on from CAKRDD010000004.1 coordinate 39,266, forward strand.
TGGGAGTTGACAATATTATCACTTTTGATGCTCACGACCCTCGTGTATCAAATGCGATTCCGTTGAGTGGATTTGAGACAATTTCACCAACTTATCAGTTCATCAAAGGTCTTCTTCGTAATGTAAAAGATCTTCAGATCGACAGTGAACATATGATGGCGATCAGCCCTGATGAAGGTGGTACAAACCGTGCTGTATATCTTGCCAACGTTCTTGGTTTGGATATGGGTATGTTCTACAAACGCCGTGATTACACTCAGATTGTAAATGGACGTAACCCTATCGTTGCTCATGAGTTCCTTGGAAGCTCTGTAGAAGGCAAAGATGTAATTATTATTGATGATATGATTTCTTCCGGAGACAGTATCATTGAAGTTGCTACAGAATTAAAGAGACGTAAAGCAAAACGTATCTTTGCTGCTGCTACTTTTGGTCTGTTTACTAACGGAATGGAGAAGTTTGATAAAGCTTATGAAGAAGGTATTATTGATGGTATCCTGACAACAAACCTGATCTATCAGACACCAAACCTTCTTTCAAAACCATATTATATCAACTGCGATATGAGCAAGTACATTGCTCTGATCATTGATACTCTGAATCATGACGGATCACTGAGCGAGATTCTCAGTCCGAACGAGCGTATCCAGAATGTACTTCAGAAATATAAAAATGGAGAGACTATCTAAATAAAGATTTATCGTAGAAGTCATTTTATTGATATACGGACGAAAACAGAAAATATTATTTTAGGAAGTCGATTGTTAGAAGAATGATACAGGAACGCCGACTCAGGGTTACGCATACTGTTCATACTAGGAAAAACAACAGACTGCTAAAAGCAAAGAAAGGATTGACAAACTCGCTGCCGCTCAGACAGCTGTCAATCCTTTCTTTAACGCAATCTATTGTTTTTCAAGTATGAGCAAGCATGCTCCACATTCGTCTTCATTCCTGTATCATCCTTCTAACATGAAACTTCTCGAAGTTTATATTTTCTGTTTTCTGTTTATTGAAAAAGATAGACTTCTACGCTAAATTTTATTAAATACAAACACGTTTGAGATATGGATATCATTCTATAGAACATCCGGTGCGTCTACTTCTCAAGTAAAGTTCTTCTTTCGAGAGAGTAGAAATCAGATAGCGCGGAAAAACTTTACCGATAGACAGATATTGAGGGATTGTTTCAGGTGACTGTTCTGTGTGCTTGGAAAGACTTAAAAAACGGAAGGTTACGTTAAAGCAATGCGAGGCTACTGTCTGAAGCGGCAGCGAGTTTGCCGAGCATTGCTTTGTTTTTAGTAATCTTTCGTTTTTCTTAGTCTTTCCTGTATACAGAACCCGGAGCCTGAGGCAATCCCTCAATGTCTGTCTATTAGAATAAACTTTATAGGCGCTATTTGATTTCGTCCGATACTCGAATAAGAATCTCTACGATAAATCTTTTACATAAGAACATCCCCATAGACAATTCATCATCTATGGGGATGTTCTTTTTTATACTAGCTTTTTAAAACGCTTTATTCTTCTGTTGCTGGTTCTTCTACGGATGCTTCTGCAGCATCTTCTGTGTTCTCTTCTACAAACTCATCTGTCAGATCAACATTTTCGTCCATGTCAAAATCTTCGTCCAGATTCAGCTCATCTTCAAGATCCAGTTCATCTTCCATCTTAATGTCTGTGTTGAGTTTTACATCACGGTACTTCTTCATACCTGTTCCAGCAGGAATATGTTTACCGATGATAACGTTCTCTTTCAGACCAACCAGATGGTCAACTTTACCCTTGATAGCTGCTTCTGTCAGAACCTTTGTTGTCTCCTGGAAGGAAGCGGCTGACAGGAAGGATTCTGTTGCCAGAGAAGCCTTTGTGATACCAAGCATGATCTGCTCTCCGGTAGCCGGCTCTTTTCCTTCTGCTGCAAGCTGTTCGTTTACTTCTTCGAAGTCAAGAACGTCTACCATTGTTCCTGGCAGGAACTCTGTATCACCCTTCTCTTCGATTCTGATCTTCTTCAGCATCTGACGAACGATAACCTCGATATGCTTATCGTTGATCTCAACACCCTGGAGACGGTATACACGCTGTACTTCCTGAAGCATGTAATCCTGTGTTGCACGAAGTCCTTTGATCTTCAGGATATCATGTGGATTTACGCTACCTTCTGTAAGCTCATCTCCGGCTTCAAGCATAACGCCGTCCTGTACTTTAATACGTGATCCGTAAGGAATAAGATAGGATTTGGATTCTCCTGTCTCTTCGTTTGTAACGATAACCTCACGTTTCTTCTTTGTATCGCTAAGTGTTGCACGTCCTGCGATCTCTGTGATGATGGCAAGTCCCTTAGGTCTTCTTGCCTCGAAAAGCTCCTCGACACGAGGAAGACCCTGTGTGATATCGTCACCGGCAACTCCACCATTATGGAATGTACGCATAGTAAGCTGTGTACCTGGCTCTCCGATTGACTGAGCGGCCATGATTCCGACTGCCTCACCAACCTGAACTGCCTCACCTGTTGCCATGTTCGCACCGTAACATTTGGAGCATACACCGTTCTTACATTTACATGTAAGGATTGTACGGATCTTAACCTGCTCAAGAGGATTTCCGTTCTCGTCAACACCTTTCTTCATCACGCGCTCTGCACGACGAGGTGTAATCATATGGTTTGCTTTTACAAGGACATTTCCGTCTTTATCTTTAAGATCCTCAGCAGCGAATCTTCCAGTGATACGATCCTGAAGGCTCTCAATCTCTTCATTTCCATCCATGAATGCAGATACATACATTCCCGGAATCGGCTGACCCGGTTTTGCACAATCTGTATCGTGAATGATAAGCTCCTGAGATACGTCTACAAGACGTCTTGTCAGGTAACCGGAATCGGCTGTACGAAGAGCTGTATCGGCCATTCCTTTTCGAGCTCCATGGGCAGACATGAAGTATTCCAGTACGTCAAGACCTTCACGGAAGTTTGACTTGATAGGCAACTCGATCGTACGACCTGTTGTATCAGCCATAAGTCCACGCATACCTGCAAGCTGTTTGATCTGCTTGTCAGATCCACGGGCTCCGGAATCTGCCATCATGAAGATGTTATTGTATTTATCAAGACCTGTCAGCAGTGCCTCTGTCAGTTTATCATCGGTTGCTTTCCATGTCTCAACAACTTCTTTGTAACGCTCTTCTTCTGTGATAAGACCACGTTTGTAGTTCTTTGTGATCTTGTCTACTGTATCCTGTGCTTCCTGCATCATCTGCGGTTTCTGCGGTGGTACAGTCATATCGGAAATGGATACTGTCATAGCTGCTCTTGTAGAGAACTTGTATCCGATTGCCTTAACATCGTCAAGAACTTCTGCTGTCTGTGTAGCTCCATGAGTGTTGATAACTTTCTCAAGGATCTGCTTCAGCTGTTTCTTACCAACATGGAAGTCGATTTCCATCTTGAGTTCATTTCCCTCAACCTCACGGTCTACAAAACCAAGGTCCTGTGGAATGATCTCGTTAAACAGGAGACGACCAAGTGTTGCGTCGATAGTTCCTGTCTTCTCTTCTCCATTTGCAAGAGTCTTTGTCACACGTACTTTAATCTGTGAGTGAAGTGTGATATATCCATTCTCGTATGCAAGAATAGCCTCGTTCACGCTCTTAAAGAACATGCCCTCTCCCTTTGCACCAGGACGAAGCTGAGTCAGATAGTAAATACCAAGTACCATATCCTGTGAAGGAACGGCTACCGGACCACCATCAGACGGTTTCAGCAGGTTGTTTGGTGAAAGAAGAAGGAAACGGCACTCTGCCTGTGCTTCCTGTGACAGCGGTACATGGACAGCCATCTGGTCTCCATCGAAATCGGCATTGTAAGCTGTACATACCAGTGGATGCAGCTTGATTGCCTTACCTTCTACAAGGATTGGCTCGAATGCCTGGATACCAAGTCTATGCAGAGTAGGGGCACGGTTCAGCATAACCGGATGCTCTTTGATTACTTCTTCGAGCACATCCCATACCTCTGGCTGAAGTCTCTCGACCATCTTCTTCGCATTCTTAATATTGTGTGCTGTTCCGTTCGCTACAAGCTCTTTCATAACGAATGGCTTGAACAGCTCGATTGCCATCTCTTTCGGCAGACCACACTGATAGATCTTCAGTTCTGGTCCAACGACGATAACAGAACGTCCTGAATAGTCAACACGTTTTCCAAGCAGGTTCTGACGGAAACGTCCGGACTTACCTTTCAGCATGTCAGACAGAGACTTGAGTGCTCTGTTTCCAGGTCCTGTTACCGGACGTCCACGACGTCCGTTATCGATCAGCGCATCAACAGCTTCCTGAAGCATACGCTTCTCATTTCTTACGATAATATCTGGTGCTCCCAGTTCAAGGAGTCTTCTCAGACGGTTATTTCTGTTAATGATTCTTCTGTACAGATCATTCAGGTCAGATGTTGCGAAACGTCCTCCATCCAGCTGTACCATAGGACGCAGATCCGGCGGGATAACCGGGATAGCTGTAAGGATCATCCACTCCGGTCTGTTTCCGGACTCGCGGAATGCTTCTACAACTTCCAGACGTTTTACGATTCTTGCACGCTTCTGTCCTGTTGCATTCTCCAGGCCTGCCTGAAGTTCTGCATATTCTTTCTCAAGGTCAATAGACTCAAGAAGCTCTTTGATGGATTCAGCACCCATACCTACACGGAATGCATGTCTTCCCCATTTTTCCTTTGCTTCCTGATACTCTGCCTCTGAAAGGATCTGCTTGTAGGAGAGATCTGTCTCTCCCTTATCAAGCACGATGTAAGAAGCAAAGTAAAGTACTCTCTCCAGTGTTCTTGGAGAAATGTCAAGGATCAGACCCATACGGCTCGGAATTCCTTTGAAGTACCAGATATGGGATACCGGTGCTGCCAGAGCGATGTGTCCCATACGCTCACGACGAACACTGGCCTTTGTAACCTCAACACCACAGCGATCACATACAACACCCTTATAACGGATCTTTTTGTATTTACCGCAGTGACACTCCCAGTCTTTGCTTGGTCCGAAGATTCTCTCACAGAAAAGTCCGTCCTTCTCCGGCTTCAAAGTCCTGTAGTTGATGGTCTCCGGCTTTGTAACCTCACCTCTGGACCACTCCAGGATTTTTTCAGGTGAAGCCAGGCCGATCTTAATCGCATCAAATGTTAACGGTTCATATTGTTGTTCATTGTTATTTGGCATAAAAACGGCTCCTCCTTATTATTCCTCACCCAGGTAATCATCATCAAAACTTAAGTTCTCAAGATCGCTGTCGTCCGGCTCTTCGTCCAGTTCAACATCTTCCAGTTCTTCTCCGACAAACTCCTTCTCTGTGAATCCATGATCTCCGAAAGATTCATTCTCATCACGATACTTTCTGTCTCCTTCGATAATATGACGCAGGTCTGTCTCACCGTAATCAACGCTCTCCATGATCTTAACCTCTGTATTGTCATCACGCAGTACGCGGACATCCAGAGCGAGTGACTGGAGCTCTTTAAGAAGAACCTTAAATGACTCAGGAACTCCTGGTTCAGGAATATTCTCTCCCTTAATAATTGCCTCATATGTCTTCACACGTCCTACAACGTCGTCAGACTTCACTGTCAGGATCTCCTGCAGTGTGTAAGATGCACCATAAGCCTCCAGGGCCCATACCTCCATCTCTCCGAAACGCTGTCCACCGAACTGAGCTTTTCCACCCAGCGGCTGCTGTGTTACGAGAGAGTAAGGACCAGTAGAACGAGCATGGATCTTGTCGTCTACCAGATGATGCAGTTTCAGATAATGCATGTGTCCGATTGTTACCGGGCTGTCGAAGTACTCTCCTGTACGTCCATCACGAAGACGAACTTTACCGTCTCTTGACAGCGGAACGCCCTTCCAGAGTTCTCTGTGATCTCTGTTCTCAGACAGGAACTGGAGAACTTCAGGACGAAGCTCTTCGCCGTGTTTCTTCTCGAACTCATCCCACTCAAGGTTTACATAATCATTTGCCAGATCCAGTGTATCCATGATATCGTTCTCGTTCGCACCTGCGAATACAGGAGTTGATACGTTGAATCCAAGTGCTTTTGCTGCAAGACTCAGATGAATCTCGAGCACCTGTCCGATGTTCATACGGGAAGGCACACCCAGTGGGTTCAGCACGATATCCAGAGGACGTCCATTCGGAAGGAATGGCATATCTTCTACTGGAAGTACACGGGAAACAACACCCTTGTTTCCATGTCGTCCGGCCATCTTATCACCAACGGAGATCTTTCTCTTCTGAGCGATGTAAATACGAACTGCCTGATTTACTCCAGGTGACAGCTCATCTCCGTTTTCTCTTGTAAATACTTTGGCATCTACTACGATACCATATTCTCCATGAGGTACTTTCAGAGATGTATCTCTTACCTCACGTGCTTTCTCACCGAAGATTGCACGAAGCAGTCTCTCTTCAGCAGTCAGCTCTGTCTCTCCCTTTGGAGTTACTTTTCCGACAAGGATATCTCCGGCACGAACCTCAGCACCGATGCGGATGATTCCTCTCTCATCCAGATCTTTCAGTGCATCATCACCAACACCTGGGATGTCTCTTGTGATCTCTTCTGGTCCGAGCTTTGTATCTCTTGCTTCTGCTTCATATTCTTCAATATGAACAGATGTGTAGACATCATCCTGAACCAGTCTCTCACTTAAGAGAACAGCATCCTCGTAGTTGTAACCTTCCCATGTCATGAATCCGATCAATGGGTTCTTACCAAGAGCCATCTCTCCACCGGATGTAGACGGTCCATCAGCGATAACCTGTCCTGCCTCGACACGTTCACCTTTGTCAACGATTGGTCTCTGGTTGTAGCAGTTGCTCTGGTTACTTCTCTGGAATTTTGTCAGTTTATATGTCTTCTTTGTTCCGTCATCATGTCTGATCGTGATGCTTGTAGATGTAGAGCTTTCAACCACACCAGCCTGCTCTGCAACTTCAGCCACACCGGAGTCAACAGCTGTCTTAACTTCCATACCTGTTCCGACTACCGGAGCTTCTGTTGTAAGAAGCGGTACTGCCTGACGCTGCATGTTAGATCCCATCAGCGCACGGTTAGCATCATCGTTCTGAAGGAACGGAATCAACGCTGTAGCCACGGAGAACACCATCTTAGGTGATACGTCCATGTAATCGAATTTATTTCTCTCGTAGTCCTGTGTTTCCTCAAGGTAACGACCGGATACATTCTTATTAATGAAATGACCTTCTTCATCAAGAGGTGTATTCGCCTGTGCTACATGGTAATTATCCTCTTCATCAGCAGTCATATATACAACTTCGTCTGTAACAACCGGGTTCATCGGATCTGTCTTGTCAACTTTACGATATGGTGCTTCGATAAATCCATACTCGTTGATTCTCGCATAACATGCAAGGGAGTTGATCAGACCGATGTTAGGACCTTCAGGAGTCTCGATAGGACACATTCTTCCATAGTGAGAGTAGTGAACGTCGCGGACCTCGAATCCTGCACGGTCTCTTGACAAACCTCCAGGACCAAGTGCGGAAAGACGTCTCTTATGTGTCAGCTCTCCAAGTGGGTTGTTCTGATCCATGAACTGTGACAGCTGGGAAGATCCGAAGAATTCCTTCACTGCTGCTGTTACAGGCTTAATGTTGATCAGGGACTGTGGTGAAATACCATCCTGATCCTGTGTTGTCATTCTCTCACGAACAACTCTTTCCAGTCTGGACAGACCGATTCTGTACTGGTTCTGAAGAAGTTCTCCAACCGCACGGATACGTCTGTTACCCAGATGGTCGATATCATCATCATTTCCCATGCCATACTCAAGATGCATGTTGTAGTTGATAGATGCAAAAATATCTTCCTTTGTGATGTGCTTCGGAATCAGATCATGAAGATCTCTCTTGATCAGTCTCTTCATCTCATCTACATCACCTGCTGATTCTTCAATGATTCCTGCAAGAACCGGATAATATACCTGCTCTGTCACGCCAACCTCAGCCGGATCAATATCAACAACAGCCTGGAGGTCAACCATCATATTGGAAAGAACCTTGATATTTCTGGAAGTATCTTCACCCTCTACCCAGATGTACGGTACTGCCGCGTTCTGGATCATATCAGCGATCTCACGAGTGATCTTTGTTCCCTTTTCAGCAACAACTTCACCTGTAATCGCACTTACAGCATCCTCAGCAAGGATCTGTCCTGATACACGGTTCTTAAGAAGAAGCTTCTTATTAAACTTATAACGTCCAACTTTGGCAAGATCATAACGTCTTGGATCAAAGAACATGCTTGTGATCAGGCTTTCTGCACTGTCTACTGCCAGCGGCTCGCCCGGACGGATCTTCTTGTAGAGCTCTAACAGACCTTCCTGATAATTCTCAGAAGTATCTTTTCCAAAACTTGCAAGAAGTTTTGGTTCTTCACCAAAGAGTTCAATGATCTCTGCATTTGTACCTACTCCAAGTGCACGAATCAGAACTGTGATCGGCACTTTTCTTGTACGGTCTACACGTACATAGAAAACGTCATTGGAGTCAGTCTCATATTCCAGCCATGCTCCACGGTTCGGGATAACAGTTGCTGAATAAAGCTTCTTACCGAACTTATCATGTGCGATTCCGTAATAAATACCCGGGGAACGCACAAGCTGGCTGACAATAACACGCTCAGCACCATTGATAACAAAAGTACCTGTCTTTGTCATCAGCGGAAGATCTCCCATAAAGATCTCATGCTCGTTAATCTCATCAGTTTCCTTATTATAAAGCCTTACTCTGACTTTCAGAGGTGCTGCATAAGTTGCATCACGTTCTTTACACTCATCAATCGTATATTTTGCATCTTCCTCGCAGAGTGTAAAATCCACAAATTCCAGACTCAGATGACCATTGTAATCTGCGATCGGGGAAATATCATCGAATACCTCTTTCAGTCCTTTGTCAAGAAACCACTGATAGGAATCTTTCTGAACTTCAATGAGGTTAGGCATCTCCAATACTTCTTGCTGCCTGGAATAGCTCATGCGGAAGCTTTTTCCGGTTTTGATGGGACGAATTCTGTTTTTCTCCATTGACGTTTCACTCCTCATTTATTGTTTTTGCAGGCAATAAACTGCCTTTTACGAGTTCCAGTTATATAAAAATGAAAAGAGCCTTGCGACAGTATTCTCTGTCACTATATGGCATACCTTTCCACAATAGCGCATTTTCTACTATATCACAAAGCTCTTTTTATTGTCAACATGATTCTTGTGTTTTTTTATATTTTTCTTGACTTTTTTCTCAAGATATGTTATATCTTCCGCTGTTCCAGGCATTTTCCTTTTGAACAGCATCTTTTTTTAGAAATAACTTTTATACCATATCTTCATAAAGGCAGATCAGCTCACGATAAACCTGAACACACCGCTCGATATCCGCAATCTCAACATACTCATCCGGTTTATGAGCCTGTGCAAGATTTCCCGACCCATACGACATACAATTCGGATTTCCTAAAAGTCCTGCTACAACTGCTGTGTCTGTATAACCTGTGAATGCTGACACAACCGGATCTTTTCCGGTAACTTTTTTCACCGATTCAAATAAAGCCTTCATAAGTCCTGACTCCATGTGTGTCTCTACCGGCGGCCTGTCTCCTGTAATCTTATAAGACCCCTTCACACCCGGAACTGCATTTTCCCCAATTTCGATTGCTCTCTGTACGATCTTTTCCGCTTCTTGTGTATTCATCGGCGGAACAAGACGCATATCTATCGTCACTGTACTGTGATCTGATACTACATATGGGCTGTATCCTCCGGAAATCTGTCCGAATGTAACAGTGGACTTTCCAAGCTCTTCATGTGTCGGCACTTTCTCCATCGCTTTTCGGATCTCTGCGATCATAAATGCGATTCCGGCGATTGCATCTGCGCCTTTCTCCGGCATACTCGCATGCGCGGTAATACCTTCCACATCAAGTTCAAACCAGGTTCTACCTTTGTGAGCCATCTGAATCATTCCGGAAGTCGGTTCCATATCAAGAACCCAGTCTTCCTTCTGGATCCATCCCTGTTGCACTGCTGCTTCTGACCCTTTCATATCTGCTTCTTCGTCTACCGTTCCGATAAAGACTAATGTTCCCGGAAGTTTTTCTGTATCCTCAGCTTTCTCTTTCTGTGATTTTGCCACTTCCGCAAATGCTGTCAAAGCACTTGCAAGTCCAGACTTCATATCACAGGCGCCTCGTCCCCAGATCTTCCCATCCGAAACTTCTGCGCCAAATGCATCCTTCGTCCATCCTTCACCCTTGACAACCGTATCCATGTGACAGATGAACACCAGTGCCGGATGAGCTTTCGCACCTTTCACGACACCTTTTACAATTTTTCTTCCCGGTTCTACTTCGTAAGTCTCTGCATCTGCTCCATTTTCTTTCAAATATTCACAGATATATTCACCAATCTTGGTTTCCCAGCTTCCCGGATCCGTACTTTCTATCTTAATCAGTTCTCTCGTCAACTCAACTGCATCCATTTCTAACGCCTCTTTCGCAAAAAGACCGCAGAAGCATATCATCTTCTGCGGTCAGAATAAACTTATATTCAGGAAAATTATTTAAGAGTAACCTCTGCTCCCTGCTCTTCAAGTTTAGTTTTGATTTCCTCAGCCTCTGCTTTAGAAACTGCCTCTTTAACTACCTTCGGAGCTCCGTCTACAAGCTCTTTAGCTTCTTTAAGTCCAAGACCTGTGATCTCACGAACAGCCTTGATAACTTTTACTTTAGATGCTCCAGCGGATGTAAGCTCTACGTCGAACTCATCTTTCTCTGCTGCTCCTGCACCCTCAGCTGCTGCTGCAACTACAACGCCTGCTGCTGCAGATACGCCGAACTCTTCTTCACAAGCTTTAACAAGCTCGTTTAACTCTAATACTGATAACTCTTTGATCGCTTCGATCATTTCAGCTGTTGTCAATTTAGCCATTTTAAATATCCTCCATTTTTTCTTTCATTCTTAATTAATTAGATGAGCATCTGCTCATATATGCTGTCTGTATCCAGATCAGCTGACGCATATTACTCTGCGTCTGTTGCTGTCTCCTCTGCTGCTTCTGCTGGAGCCGCTTCTCCACCCTGCTCTGCGATCTGTTTGATAACACGAGCAAAGTTTGTGATAGGTGACTGTAAGCTTCCAAGCAACTTGGAAAGCAGTTCGTCTCTTGAAGGGATCTTAGCAAGTTCAGAAATACCTGCTACATCATATGCTGTTCCTTCAACTACACCACCTTTAAGTTCAAGTGCCGGAGCATCCTGTGCAAATTTGTAAAGGATTCTTGCCGGTGCTGTTGCGTCATCTTTAGAAATCGCAATAGCGCTTGGTCCTTCCAGGCAGTCATCAAGGGCTGCAAATTCAGTACCCTCGAAAGCTCTCTTCATCATTGTGTTCTTGTAAACTTTGTAAACCACACCAGCTTCTCTGAGCTGCTTACGAAGCTCTGTATCCTGAGCAACTGTAAGTCCACGGTAGTCAACGAGAACTACTGACTGAGCGTCTTTAATCTCTTCTGCAATCTTGTCAACGATTGGCTGTTTTACTTCAACCTTTGCCACTTTTCGGTACACCTCCTTATATTATTCGTGTACTGCCAAAGTTCCCAGCAGATCATACTGCTGAAACTAAAAAAATCTCCAGGTCCAAAGACGTGGAGGTTCTATAAATTCATACGCATGTAAAAATTCATTCTTCCTCGGTAGGCGTTCATAACTTACGCTTTTCAGCACCTACTGTCTTCGGCAGTTGCTAGACTATAATACCATGATAATCATCATATGTCAAGCCTGTTTTTCATCTTTTTTATTTTTCTTTTCAAAAGAGGATCCGCCGAAAGCAGATCCTCCTCTATGACAGTCTCGTGACCGTCTGTTTTACATTTTATTATGCAAGTTTAACCGGGTTAATCTTCACGCCAGGTCCCATTGTAGATGTAAGAGTTACACTCTTCAGGTACTGACCTTTAACAGCGGCTGGTCTAACCTTGTTGATTGCATCGATAAGCGTCTGGAAGTTGTCCGCTAACTGCTCCTCTGTAAAGGATGCTTTTCCGATCGGAACATGGATAATGTTTGTCTTGTCCAGTCTGTACTCAATCTTACCAGCTTTGATATCGTTGATAGCTTTTGTAACGTCCATTGTTACTGTACCAGCCTTCGGGTTTGGCATAAGTCCCTTAGGTCCAAGTACACGTCCAAGACGTCCAACAACACCCATCATGTCTGGTGTAGCAACTACAACGTCGAAGTCAAGCCATCCCTCGTTCTGAATCTTCGGGATCAGTTCGTCTCCTCCAACGAAGTCAGCACCTGCTGCCTTTGCTTCCTCAGCCTTAGCGTCCTTAGCGAACACAAGGATGCGAACCTTCTTACCTGTTCCGTGTGGAAGAACTACAGCACCACGGATCTGCTGATCTGCGTGACGTCCGTCACAACCTGTTCTGATATGAGCCTCGATTGTCTCGTCAAACTTTGCTGTTGCTGATTTCTTTACTAATGCTACTGCTTCTGCAGGATCATAGAGATTTCCTCTTTCGATCAGTTTTGCAGCTTCGATATATTTTTTTCCTCGTTTCATTTTACAATAACCTCCTTGTGGTATTGGCGGGAACTTGCCCCTCCCACTTTATGAATTTACTAAACAATTGAACTTTCAGCGCTCTCTCCCCCGAGGACACCGGAAAAGGTCGGCTGATCGTATCCTACAATATAATCGTTATAAAATCTGGATTAGTCTTCTACAACTACACCCATGGAACGGCATGTTCCAGCGATCATGCTCTCAGCAGCCTCTACTGTAGCTGCGTTCAGGTCTGGCATCTTCATTTCAGCGATCTCTCTAACCTGAGCTTTTGTGATTGTAGCAACTTTTGTCTTGTTCGGTACACCAGAACCGGACTGGATTTTACAAGCTTTCTTGATAAGAACTGCTGCCGGTGGTGTCTTTGTGATGAAGCTGAAGCTTCTGTCATTGTAAACAGTGATTACTACAGGGATGATAAGATCTCCCTGATCTGCTGTTCTAGCATTGAACTGTTTTGTAAATTCAACGATGTTTACACCGTGCTGTCCAAGTGCAGGACCAACCGGTGGTGCCGGAGTTGCCTTTCCAGCAGGAATCTGTAATTTGATATATCCTTCTACTTTTTTTGCCATTTCAATTACCTCCTTGTGGTATTGGCGGGATTCTCATCCCTCCCACGCAATTTTAATCCATTTTCTTCACTTCTGAAAAACCAAGTTCAACCGGAGTTTCTCGGCCAAACAGCTCAACATTGATTGTCAGACTCTTCTTCTGTTCGTTGATTGTCTGAACAGCTCCAACTGTTCCTTCCCATGCACCGCTAAGTACAGTTACAACATCACCGATCTCAAGATCAAGGATCACCTCATCCTGTTTGATTCCAAGGTTCTCCATCTCACTCTCATCAAGCGGTACCGGCTTGGACCCAGGTCCGACGAATCCTGTAACACCTCTTGTGTTTCTTACAACATACCAAGTGTCATCATTCATGATCATGTGGATCATAACATATCCAGGAAACATCTTTCTCTGTACGACCTTTTCCACTCCATTACGTATCTCTGGTACTTCCTCAAGTGGAACACGAACTTCCAAAATCTGGTCTTCCAGATGACGAGTCTCGATCGTCTTGTCAATGTTTGCTTTTACTTTGTTCTCATACCCTGAATAGGTATGAACGACGTACCATTTTGCCTCTGACATAAAATCACCTTTCTGCTGCGATCAACTATTTCACTAAAAAGTCAATTCCATATCTCAAAAGCGCATCAACTACTGATATCAGCGCTCCAAGCACTACGGAGACAGCAACAACTGCCGTGGTCTGTTTAGCAAGTGTATTCTTGTCTGGCCAAACGATCTTCTTGAACTCTGCCTTAAGTCCTTTGAACCAGCTCTTCTTCTGAGTTTTTGTATTCTCACCCATAATTCCACTTCCTTTCGACAACAATTATTTTGTCTCTTTGTGCAGTGTGTGTGATTTGCAGAATCTGCAGTACTTCTTGGTTTCCATGCGTTCCGGATGAGTCTTCTTATCCTTTGTCATGTTGTAGTTACGGTTCTTGCATTCCGTACATTCCAGAGTAATTCTTGTGCGCACAACTTCCACCTCGCTTTTAATATATTCACCTACGTGTTGCTGATGGTTGCGAGCCATCAATTTTTAGGCATAAAAAAAAAGCCTACTTCCATTCGCCCAAACATTGTATCATGGGGACAAAAGGAAGTCAAGCCTCTTTCTTAATTTTTCATTTCAACATTTTTATATTCACTGCTTTTGCATTTACATCCGCAGTACTGTATCATTCACCCTGTTCTCCCAGCTTTTCATCATAAGTGTCAAGGAAATGATGCTTCTCACCCTTAGACTTATACGCAACTACAGTATCCAGATTTACATTTTCAACACTCTTGAAAATATTTCCCTCCACGTATGGATTCACCTTTTTCAGAGTTGCGATCAGCTCTTTGATCTCCATACGCTTGGAACGGTTCTCCTCATTATTACATGTCGTACAGGTATCTGTGAATTTGCATGCACACTGAATGAAATGCAGATCATTATAATCTCTCCATGCTTTAATATCATCCTCACGGACCATATACAGCGGACGGATCAGCTCCATTCCTTCAAAATTTGTGCTGTGCAGTTTCGGCATCATCGTCTGTACCTGTGCAGAATAGAGCATTCCCATCAGGATTGTCTCTATCACGTCATCATAATGATGTCCCAGTGCGATCTTGTTACAGCCCATCTTCTGTGCATGACTGTACAAATATCCGCGGCGCATTCTCGCGCACAGATAACATGGGGACTTTTCAATATTATAGACGGATTCAAAGATATCTGATTCAAAAATCTCGATCGGAATCTCCAGACGTCTTGCGTTCTCCTCGATCACCTGGCGGTTCGCCGGGCTGTACCCCGGATCCATCACAAGGAATTTCACTTCAAAGTCAAACTTATTGTGACGCTTTAATTCCTGAAAAAGCTTTGCCATCAGCATCGAATCTTTTCCGCCGGAGATACAGACTGCAATCCTGTCTCCCGGTTTTACCAGCTCATACTCATTGATTGCCTTGGTAAACTTGCACCAGATATTTTTTCTGAACTTCTTCCTTAAGCTCTGCTCTACCTCTTTTGCGAAGTTCACTTCTTCTTTCGCATCCTCCGCCTCTTTTTGCTTCATCGTATCAATCAGCCAGGCAATATATCCACCGTTCAGGCTGACTGCATCAGCACCTTTTTCTTCCAGTGCCTCTGCAACTTCCACACTATGTTCTCCTCTGCTGCAGCAGATAACCAGTTTCTTTGTAAAATCAATCTCCGGATGCCCGTCAATTGCATCTTCTGCAACCGCGATTGCTCCCGGAATTGCTCCATGTGAAATCTCTGTCTCATTTCTGATATCCAGGATCTGATAACTATCTTTCTCCAGCTTGCGGAGTTCTTCTATTGAAATACCCATTTTTTCCCCTCGTTATCCTATTTCTTATTAATTCCTGCCAAATCTTTTACAACTTCTCCTGCAATGATCAGACCGGCTACAGATGGTACGAACGCAACACTTCCAGGAATATCCCGGCGTTCGGTACATTTGTGTGCTGCCCCCGGCGGACAGATACAGTTCGTTCGGCAACTGATCGACATATCTTCCAACGGCCGGGTTGGCTGTTCTTCTGAATAAACCACTTTCAGCTTCTTCACACCGCGCTTCTTCAATTCACGGCGCATTACCTTTGCCAGCGGACACACCTTCGTCTTATAGATATCCGCCACACGGAAGGCACTTGCATCCAGCTTATTCCCTGCGCCCATACTGCTGATGATCGGCACATTCAGTTCTTTACACTTCATGACAAGCGCAATCTTAGCCGTCACAGTATCTACCGCATCCACAACATAATCATATTCTTCAAAAGGAAATTCATCTGCAGTATCCGGCAGAAAAAAGCAATTGTGAATATTCACCTCTGCCTTCGGATTGATCTCCAGAATTCTGTCCCTCATTACCTCTGTTTTATATTTCCCAACTGTTTTTCTTGTTGCAATGATCTGACGGTTCAAGTTCGTCAGACACACTTTATCATCATCGATCAAGTCAAATTTTCCTACACCACTTCTTACAAGTGCCTCACAGACATAGCCGCCGACACCTCCAATGCCAAACACTGCAACGCGGGCACCTTCCAGCCTGTTCATTGCTTCCTTGCCTAAAAGCAGTTCTGTTCTCGAAAACTGTGTTAACATTTTCTATATTCTCCTTCTGTCTACATAAATGTGCCGCCGCCCGGGTTACCGCCATAACCACCGCCAAAGCACATACCACCTCCGCCGCAGCAGAGATTGCACATCAGATTAGCAAGGCACAGCTTCACGCACCAGCTGCTGTTGAATGTTCCGGGATATCCATACATTGTCTGTCTTGTCTGATACCAGTTCCCGCCACCTTCAAGCTGCTGAAGGAGCATCTGGTACTGCATATTCTGTGGTTCCAGCCGCACTGCTTCTCTCGCATGATCTAATGCGATCACATTATTTCCAAGCCCGGAATTCGCCGATGCGCTGTAGAAATACCATCTTGCACTATGCTGGCTGATTCCGTCAAGTACGTTAAGAGCTTCTTTATAATGTCCGCTTCGTATGTAATTAGCTGCCGCATTCAGATGTGCATCTTCCTCACTCATCCCGGAAGTTCCGCCCGTACTTCCTGCCGAACCATATCCATAAGAACCAAAACCTCCGAATCCTCCAAACGGACCGTAGCCTCCATAACCTGAGCCATCACTTGAACCATATCCGGAAGTATATCCTTTTTCACGTTCATCCATGATCTGCTGATAAGCCTGCTGTACTTCCTTAAACTTCGCCTCAGCCTCATCTTTCTTCGGGTTATTGATATTCGCATCCGGATGATATTGTCTGCTCAGCTTTCGATAAGCCTTCTTCACATCCTCATCCGTAGCATTTCTGTCTACACCTAATATACTGTATGGATCTGACATCCTTCCTATTTCCTCGTTCTTTCTCTTACCTTTATTCTAACAAACAATTACTGTTCACACGATGTGCGACCAGCAACACTTGAATATCATAACAGATAGCTCGCCTACAGTAAACCTGTCAACTCTTTTTAATAAATGTTGTTCCACATTTCGGACAGCGAATCTCTATCTTCCCTTTCCCTTTCGGAATACGGATCTTCTGCTTGCATCCCGGACACTTATAGATATGATATATCTTTCTCTGTGCCAGACTGTTCTTCTGCTGCTGAATATAGGTTCTGATTTTATAAGTCTTTGCAAGATACTTCTGATTTTCCGCATACCGTTTCGATATATTTCTGGAAAAAATCCGGAAATAACAATAGATAATCAGCACCCATCCAAGGAAATAAAACAGCGTTCCCACTCCTTTTCCTGTAAAAAAGGAAGACAGGAGCACTACTACCAGTCCGATAATAAGCAGACCTTTGGAAAACTGATCCACACCATACCTTCCCTGCATAAAACGTAAAAATTTTTCTTTCATACAAATCCTTCTTTCTCAATAACTCTGTCTGCACACATTATTTTTCACAGTATCTGTAACTTGTCACGCATCTCTTCCGTTGAGTTTCCCACTAAAATGATATGTGCTATATTCTGCGCTGTTTTCACTCAAAAGTCAATTAAATAAATATAAAATGTGGTAACCGTCCAGAGGAAACGTACCGAATTTTCTTCGTTTCCTCCGAACAGTTACCAGTCTTTATTGATTCAATATATTATTGCAGATTTCATCCGAGATCAGGTACACGATCCTGGAATCATTCATCATGACATATCTGTCTCCACTTCCATTTTCTCCTCCGATGTAAAGCGTCATTGTCTGATCTTCATCATCGCTTGTATAAGTAACTTCTACTGTGATTCTGGAAGTCTCATCCAGGCCATACCCTGCAAGATCCGCATCATCTACAGAATAATCCGCCGCCTCTGACAGCGTCACAGCACCAAGTCCTCCGGCTACTGCTGCAACATCTTCTGCCTGATCCTCATTCTCGGAATCATAGGTTGTTGTTTCACCATTCTGTGTGATCACTTCTTTTTTCAGATTTCCACTTCCGATACTCGGATAAGTATCCAGCTGCGCGATCTGATCCAGTTCTGTCTGGATATCATCCAGTGAAGTTGCCGGAATTGTATAAACCTTTTCCGTATCGTCCACTGTTGCATAGTAATCATTTCCGGTCGCATTCCCAACCTTGATCGTTGTCACAGTTCCATCTCCATCCGTCAGTGTAACTGTATAAGTCGGATTGTCTAATCCATATTCTTCCAGCGCATCTGCATCCTCGAGTTCTCGATCCGCATTCAGCTGCCCCATGGCATCAGCTACTGTCTTCGGGTAGCTCTGACGCAGTGGAAAATCTTTATCTGCGCTATAGTACCAGGTATCTCCATCTTTCTCAAAATTCATTTCACCCGTACCAAGATCATATTTCACCCCGGTAATCTCTGAGGTCTTCAGATCCGTTACTTTCACCGTTTCTTCTTCCTTGGAATCCTGCTTCTTATTCCATGTGCTTAAGGCAAAATAGAGGATCAGGAGCAGCACCAGAACACCTGTCAGAATCAATGGCCCTTTCTTTTTCTTCATTCTAATTTTCTTCCTCCTTAAGCTTTTCTTCTTCTAAACCATACGCTGAATCCGGCGATCAGAATCACTGCCGGGATTCCAAAGATTACAAGAAGGCTGAACAGACCGGCATGCTGTATCGTGTTATACTCTGTTCCAAGACTCTTTGCCTCAATAGAAAGATTCTGTACTCCGTCAAAGTTTGCACTTACTGCATTCATAAAGATCTGTGTATTCTCAAGCTGGGAGAATGCATCTGTAATATTCTGATCGATCAGGCTTCCTGCGGAGATCACAGTCAGACGGGCTTCTGTTGTACTGCTTTCCTCAGAATCTTCCGTATCCTCACTGTCTGCATCAGACGAATCTGCATCCGTGTCATCTGAAGAATCATCTCCCGAAGAAATTGTCTCTGTTGCGACAACTCCAAGTTCATACGTTCCCTGTTTCTGTTCAGACTCTGTTACCGCATAACCATTTTCCGATGTCTCCATGAATGCACTTGTTGTGATCGTATCTCGTGCCGGATCTGTCAATGTCATTCCATGTGCATTCGTCAGAAGTACCATCTGAGAGCTGATTCCATTCGCAAGATCACCGGATACATTCAGCTGTGGGAAAATATAATACGGCTGGTTCTGATAGCATCTTGTAGGATCCGCAATATAGCCATCTGCACCTTCAATTCCATACACTTTCAGCACACTTGCAAGATTCGGAAAATCTGTCAGAGAGGTATCTCCAAGCAGACACATTACTTTTCCACCTGCTGCCAGATAGTTTGTCAGAAGTGTCACTTCATTTTCTGAAAGGTCATTCGTTGGTGCATTCATAAGTAAAAGATCACAGTCATCCGGAATGGAGTCTGCCATCAGAAGGTTCAGTTCTGTCAGCGTGTAATTATTTTTACTCATCAAGTCTGTAACAGTAGATGACAGATCTGCCTCTCCATGTCCGCTTACTTTATAGATTGTCTTCTGTACATCACTTGTCACATAATTCACCGCACTTGTCAGCTGTCCATCCCCATCAAATTCTGAATAAGATGTATTTCCTGAATAGTAATAGGAAGACATATCCATAACAAGAATCTTATCAAAAGAAATGGTTGTTGTCTTTCCTGTTGCTTCACAGGATACAACGATTGTATTTTCGGATGCATTATTTTCTGTCAATGCTGACGGATGCAGAACCGGATCGATCCACTCTACATTGATCTTGTCTGAAAGTGCTGCATATTTACTGATAAATGTCTTAATCCTGTCATCCGTGTCTTCCTTTACCGCAAGAACTTTCATATCGACTTTATCATTCAATCCGCTTAGCAGATCCTTTGTCGTATCTGAAATTTCATAAATCTTTGTACTGCTCACATCCAGATTGCGGTAAGCTTCCGGAATCTGTCCGATCACCAGATTGAATACGATAACAATTGCGATTACAAGTACTGTAAGTCCCACACTGTAAGATCCGTGCTTTGTACCGGAGGTGTGGAACATCCCATTGATCTTTCCTGTTGTTTTCTTTCTTCTATCCACTTTCATGCCCTCCTAATTCCAACGTCTCTTCTGGATTGCCTGTACTGTCAGGAACACAAAGACTACGATCAATGAAAGATACAGCGCGATTCCTGTTATATCTACAATACTGTTCGAAGTGATATCCGTAAACACATCTGCAAGCGCCAGTCTTCCAAGCATCTTTGTCAGCAGGTTTTCATAAAGACTTGATTTCACAAAGTACACGACCACACCAGCGATCACGCCAACCGCTTCGATTACACCGGCGATCACTATATTTCCTGTCATCTGATAAATATAAACAACAATCAGCGTCAGAATGATAAGCACACCAACCAATCCGCTGATAGCACTACTTGGAAGCATGGAAAGAATTCCATTCCAAAGATACAGGATAAGCAGAATACCAAATGTACTGATAAATGCGATCATCTGACTTTCTGTCAGAGCAGACAGGAACATACCGATCGCCGCATATACACAGCCCAACAGGAAGAATACCCCAATGGATATGTAATCTACTTTCAGATATGCAGTTCCCTGTGCCTTAATGATCAGCGGGAATGCACAGAAGATCACATTCGGAATTCCAATCACCGTTACCATTGCAAGATATTTTCCAAGCACAACCTTCCACAGACTGACCGAAGCTGTCAGAAGCAGCTGGTCTGTCTTATTTTTACGCTCTTCTGAAAAACTGCGCATCGTGATCAGCGGAATCCCTACGATAAATACGATCAGTGTGCCTGAAAGCGTATAGGAAAAGTATGGATATCCGGCTGTCAGGTTATATGCCATAAAGTAGATTCCTGTAAATGCAATAAGAAATGCAACAAACACGCATCCTACCATAGACTGAAAATAGGAGCGTACTTCTCTTTTATAAATCGCCAGCATCTTCCATGTCCTCCGTTTCCTTCTTCTTCGCCTTTTCTGCATATTCTTCTGCTGCCCTGTCACTCTGCGTCAGTTCCATAAAGACATCTTCAAGACTTACCTGCAGCGGATTCAGTTTCAGCAGCGGCTGATGATTCTGTGCAAATGCCTGAAATACCTTTTCACGTACATCTGTATTTTTCTTCTCCTTAATCTGAGCCCATGTGATTCCATTTTCCAGGCGCTTTGTAGAAATGCTTCGAATTCCATCTACTGTCTCAAGAATTCTTCGAACTTCGTCCGGGCTTGCTTTCGTCTCGATCTCAATCAGATCAGAATCCCCCAGATTCCGTTCCAGATTCTCCGGTGTGTCACTTGCAACCAGTTTTCCTTTGGAAATGATCAAAATATAATCGCAGACTTCACGGACTTCTGCCAGAATATGAGAACTCAGGATCACCGTATGTTTCTTCGCAAGCTGACGGATCAGTTCACGGATCTCTATAATCTGTTTCGGATCAAGTCCGACACTTGGTTCATCAAGAATGATGATCTCCGGAAATCCAAGCACTGCCTGTGCCAGTCCGACTCTCTGACGATATCCTTTCGACAGATTCCTGATCAGACGGTTTTCCACTTCCCAGATCTTCACCATCTTCTCTACTTCATTGATGGACTCTTCTCTTTTATTCTTGGCGATTCCTTTCAACTCCGCTACAAATTCCAGATATTCACGGACTGTCATCTCCATGTACAATGGTGGCAATTCCGGCAGATAACCGATCTGCTTTTTCGCCTCCTCAGGTTCTTTCAGAATATCATGTCCATTGATCAGCACTTCTCCTTCGGTAGCACCGAGGTACCCTGTCATAATATTCATCGTTGTTGATTTTCCCGCCCCGTTTGGTCCAAGAAAGCCGTAGACATGCCCTTCCTCTATTGTGAAGTTTAAATGATCTACTGCTGTATGATTTCCATACTTCTTCACAAGATTCTTTACTTCTATCAAAGTCTTACCTCCCTATATTTCTTCCAGTCTATATCTATGCAGACAAACCGAGATTTTTGACCTTTCAAAAGTATCAGAGTTCTGTGAATGTTTTGTGTTATAAATGTGACAGTTCTATTTCTTGCAAACATAAAGAAGCATTCTCTGCATTGTTCCATATAAGAACCAACACAAAGAATGCCTCTTTTTTACTTTTCGTATTCCTTACAAACCAGATCTGCAATGATCTGCTGCCCCTGAGAATCCGGATGTACTCCGTCTTTCTGCAGATGAGATGTCACAGATGACTGATACACATCCGCAACTTCATAATCGTATTTTCCCGCACGTTTTTCAATGATCGCGTTCATATTTTCAATAATATCTTCTACAATTTTATTCAGCGTAGATGGAAGCTTCATATTTCCTGCCGGATTATAAATTGTAGTCACGATCACTTTTGCGTCGTCTTTTTTCAATGAATTTACCGTCTTCATCATCTGAATCCATTCTTTTTCAAAGGAATTATAATCCCAGTTGTTCAACGCGTTAATCGCACTCAGCACAAGCAGCGGATTCTTCTTTACAGACTCTTTCAAAGATGCAAGTGCCTCGTCTGCGCTTTTAAATTTTGTATCTGTCTTCAGGATTTCCTGAACCACACGCTTACATTCGTTGAGCAGGTCATTCGAACCAATTGTTATAAAAATAACATCTGCTTTTGCAAGATTCGTCTGCACATCCTGCTTTGACAAATACTTTTCGTTCAATCCTGCCGTATCAAGACCTGTTCTTGCATAATTGTGATAAATATATCTACAGCCTTCGCTATATGCTATTTCCTTTGCTGCCAGACTTCCATAATTCTCCATCCAGGATTTATCGCAAGTGTAACCTTTCGCAATACTGTCTCCAAGTACTGTGCAATAAAGCTGATGTGGGCGTGCCGTTTCCTCCGTATTTTCTGTTCCGAATACCGGAAGAGTCTCTGTCAGCAGCATCCCTGCGCTGAGCAGAACTGCCAACATCCTTCTTCCGTATCTTGAAATCCTTCCTCTTGTTTCTCTCGTTCCATTTTGTTTCATTTTCCGCACCTGCCTGTATTCTGTCCTTCTTCGTAGCTGTCCCTGTTATTGCCTTATGCTTTTAGATTTCCCATTTTGCCTGACTTCCATGCTCTGTCTTTGTAATATTTAATTTCCAGTCAATCTGCTCTTTCAATTCATTTACATGGGAAATGATTCCAACCAATCCTTTCTCTCCTGCAAGTTCTTTGAGAATCTGAATCGCACGGTCTCTTGATGCATCATCCAGAGATCCGAATCCTTCATCTACAAACATCGTCTCCAGACTCACTGCTCCGGCTGTATTCTGGATAATATCTGCAAGTCCCAATGCCATTGATAAAGCTGCCATGAAGGATTCTCCTCCTGAAAGAGACTTCACATCTCTGACCGAATCTGTCACCAGATCATAGACATCCAGATCAAGTCCGGCCTGTCCCTGACTGCTTAGATCCTGAATTTCTCTGCACTGTAAAATAAATTCATTCGATGTCATCCGCGCCAGCCTTCGGTTTGCTGCCTGAATGATCTGTCGGAAATAAGTCCGCTGTACATATGTTTCGAAATCAAGTTTCACACTGCCGCTCAAATTGCCATTTGCAGTCTTGCTCAGGTTTGAAAGTACCTCATATTCTTTTCGCAGAGCTTCCTGCGAAGAAAAATATTGTTTCAGATTCTTGTACGCATTCTGGTTACCTGTCCATCTGCTGTGAAGTTGCATCTGAAGATCCTGTTTTTCTTTCAACAGATGTTCAACCTCGTTACGCTTTTCTATCTCCTGTTGCGGATCTTCCCGCTTTTCTCCCACTGTCTGTTCCTTCAGCGTCTCAATCTTTGCCTTTTTCTCTAACAGCTGGCGGTCGTATTCTTTCACTTCTTTGTCTTTCTCCCGCCATCCTTCAATCCATTGTTTCGCCTCACGGAATTCTTCCTGTGAAGTAAATTCCTGCCGACTGATCTCCTCACGGAACTCTTCCTGCTCTTTCACAAAACGTTTCTCAAGCTCTGCCTTCTGGTCTCGAAGTCCTTCCAGTTTTCCTGCCTGCCGTCTGCTTTCCTCCGTCATCTTACGATACTGTTCCTGTGCCTGCTTTGTTTCATTCTTCTTCTGATTCAGTTCAATCTGCATCTTCTGAAGTTCTTCTTTCACCTGCTCTTCTTTCACAGGATCATCTCCAAGAATACGCTGTTCTGATTCGAGCTGTGCTTTACATCTCTGAAATTTTTCCTGCTGCTGTATTCTTTTTTGTTCCAGCAGATCACGGCTTTGCTTCAATTTCTCTACCGTCTCTTTATCCGGTGCTTCTCCGGAAATCTTTGCCGGATGCGGATGTTCTACCGATCCGCAGACCGGACACGGCGTGCCTTCCTGTAATTCCTTTGCCAGGATTCCCGCCTGTTCCTGAAAGAATTTCGCATATGCTTCCTCATACTGTGCTGATGCTTCCTGACAATTCTGTATACATTGCTGCATTGCCTCTGTCTGTTTTTCATATTCTTTCGAATACTTACGCACATTCGCATAGTGCGGAAGGAGATCCGATAACTGAGAAATTCTCTTCAGCATTTCTGGTTCTTCCTTTGTAAAAACTTCTTCCAGTTTTTCCGCTTTTTCTTTAACTTTGGAAAGTTCCTTTTCCTGTTCCTTCTGCCATACAGTGATCTGCTCGATCTCACCCTGTATCTGCCGCACGGATTTTGCTGTTCGAAGAGCCTGAATTTCCAAATGTCTTGCCTGCTCTGCCCGATGTCCAAGTCCTGCCTGGATCCGATAAGTTTCCATCTCATCCTGTTTTGCATTCAGAAGAAGTAAACTCTTCTCTTCCATTTCCAAACGGTCAAATATCTTATTCTTCTCTTCTTTCTTCTGGATCAGCATTCGAAGCGTTTCCGACTGTTTCTTAAGTTCCTCTGATTCTTTCTTTAAGACTTTTCCACAACTTTCTTCGTATTCTAAAAAGTTTTTCACAGCCTCCAGAACCTTTTCCCCTTCCGGCATGGATAACTCACAGAGTTCTTCCCACTGTTCTGCCAGATCCTGCTGCTCTGTATTCTCCGGTTCCACACGCTCCATCTCACGCCGGATGTCTGATTCACTTTCCTTCAGCGCAATATACAGATCTTTTCCTTTTTCTTTCAGTGCTTCCTGAATCCGCCAGTAGATCTGTGTCTGGAAGATCTGTGAGAAGATCTTTTTTCGTTCTTTTGATTCTGCATGAAGAAGTTTTAAGAAATCTCCCTGTGCGATCATGGCAATCTGCGTAAACTGTCCTGCATCAAGACCGATGATTTCCTGAATCTTTTGGTCCGTCTCACGCTTCTTCCCCTGATATTCTCTCCCATCCGGAAGAAGGAGACTCACCTTCGCTGTCTCTTTCACATAGCGGAGGCTTCCATCTGCTTTTCTTCTCTTCCCTACCCGGAGATATTCCGGATTACGGCGCACGGTATATTCCTGCCCCCGATAAGAAAACACATATTCAACATAAGTGTCTGTGTCCTCTGATGCATACTGGCTGCGCATCATATTTCCATCTCTTCGTCCACCACTCGTCCGGTCATACAGCGCATACATGATTGCATCAAAGATGGTCGTTTTTCCTGCACCTGTATCTCCGGTGATCAGAAATAATCCGCTGTGGATCTTTGTAAAATCTATCTCCTGAACGCCCGCATAAGATCCGAATGCGGACATCGTCAATCTCACCGGTCTCATACGTCTTCCCCTTTCATTTCACTTAGAATCTCTCTTAAGATCTTTTGTTCCTGTTCAGACATTTCCTGCCCCTGCATCTCTTTGTAGAAATCACAAAATGTCTCAAACGGAGTACCGATCCGTATCTGTTCTTCAGAAAATTCCAGCTTCTGTCTTGTTCTTTCATTGTCCATCCTCACTTCAAGAATATGATGGAACTTTCTTTCCAGCTGTTCCTTCGGTTTGTACGGATCAACCTCATCCGTCAGCGTTACACTGACATAATCTTCGCTTCCGGTTCCGTCCTCCGCTTCAAGGATCTCTTCCAGCGTTCCCCGAAGTTTCCGTACATCACGCAGCGGATGTAACGGCAGTTTCTGAATCTCCGGCTCGCTCCCCTTTTCTTTTAATTCAACTACATGAAGTGTCTTCTTCTGGCTCGCCTCACTGACAGAATACTTCAGCAGCGTTCCACAATAGCGGATCTTCTCCTGACCGACTCTCTGCGCTCCGTGCAAATGTCCTAGTGCCACATAATCAAACTCCTGTACTGCGGAAATATCTACATTATCAATGCCTCCAACAGATAATACTTCTGAATCACAAGTTTCCGGAGTCTCTCCGTTTCCTGTATAAAACTGATGGGAAACCAGTACATTTCTTCCGAAAAAATCAATCTTCTCCCGTTCCAGAAGGCCTTGTACAGCTGCCGTATAACTCTCCGGCACCTCTCCGCCAAAGATCTTGCGTACATATCCCGGCTTTAAAAACGGAAGCAGCCAGAAATTTACTTCTCCAAATTCATCCGTCAAAGTAATCTTTTTCAGACGATCTGCTTCTTCCTCCGGTGCCTGCCCCGCAATATAAATCTGATGACTTCCAAGCAAACGGCTGGCATAATCCAGCCGCTGTGCCGAATCATGATTTCCCGATATGATAAGAACCGGAATCGCCGGTTCAATCTTTGCCAGAGCTGTCAGAAATTCATCAAACAAACTGACAGCTTCCGCTGATGGCACGGATTTATCATAAATATCTCCCGCGATAACAATTGCATCCGGATGTATGGACGCTGCATATGAAAGAACCTCCGCAAGGATATGTTCCTGATCCTCCCGGAGGTTATAGTGATGTAATTGCTTTCCTATATGCAGGTCTGATAAATGAAAAAACTTCATATCATCACCTCATTACAGTAAATTTACTTCTTTCCCGGATTCTTCCAAATCCAGATTGCTGCTACAATACCAAGCATATACAGAATGTTCACAAGAACGACCGGATTATCCTTCAGTAAAGCTACGACCGATACAATTGCTGCAAGTATCGCTGCAAGCTGAAGTACCTTGAGAAGCTTCTCATTCCGGCTCTGTCTTGCTTTCTGTAAACATTCCAGTCTGCGCTGTTCCAGCGTCAGATATTCCAGCATATCCTCCGGTCGGATCTTAGAAAGAATCACTTCTTCCCTGGAAAACTTCTTCTCCCCACTGCGGTGGAAAATACTCTTGATCTGATCGATCTTTTCTTTCCGGTTCTGCGGATCTTTAACTGCCTGATCGTACTCTTCCTCGGCTACACGATCCTCCGCTGTCTCTTTATAATAATCTTCCAGCTTCTGCGCCGGTTCTACCGGTGGCTGTACAGGCTGTGCTGGTACTGTATTCACCGGTGGTATCTCCTCTGTCTCCACTGGCGGAATCTCCTCCGCATCCACCGGCTGCTCGACTACTTCTGCTGTATTCACTTCATCTATCACTTTATTTTCCTCAGACACGATAGTCCTCCTTTTATCTTCTCTGCATCAATCATGAAAATGATACCTGCTATTCGCATATCAACATATAAATTATAGCAAATGCATAGGAAATATACAACCAACAGGAAAGGGGCTAATGTCTATTAACTAAACGGCAACTACTGTTGCTCCTCTGCTCCCGGAAGTTTCACCATCTTCGGCGCATGCTTCAGTGCCGGAATGATCTTTGCGATTAAATCTGAGGTACTGAATTTCAGACTGGATGTATTAATGCATGGATGACAACCAAAATACGGATCTTTCATTACATCCTCATCGATCAGAAGCTGTACTTTCCCCTCGGTATCATTCATAAGTCCCATAACGCTGACGGATCCCGGTGTAATATCCAGATACTTCTCCATATACTCCGGTTTTGCAAAGGAAAGTCTTGCAGAACCGATCTGTGCCGACAGATTCTTTGTCTTGAATGGCTTGTCTCCCGGCATCAGAAGCAGATAAAAGTCTGTTTCCTGTCGATTGCAAAGGAACAGGTTCTTGCAGATTGCGGTTCCATCTCCAAGTGTTCTGTCGATTTCTTCACAGGCTTCCATCGTCATTGCCGCCTCATGGTCTACTCTCTGGTATTCCACACCAAGCTTATCAAGGAAATCATATACCCTGATTTCCTTTTCTAATCTTCCTTCTGTGTTTTCTGGTCTTCCATTCTCTAATTTCATGTTATCAACTCCTATTCTACTAATTTAAGTGCTCTATACCGGTCAAAACATGCAAATATTTCCTGTCTTCTCGGCACTGCCATACAGGATACACTGGATGTACTCTCGCACAATGCCGCCAACGATTTATTCTGCATCACTTCTTCCAGCTCATCTACGATCTGGATCAGATTCTTCTTTCCATCGATCAAATGTTTCTGTGCATATCGTACACAATATCCAAGTGCTGTCACCTGTTCGCTGTCTGTGATCTGCTCCAAGTATCTCAGGTCGATCATATCCCTGTTGATCATCACAGATTCTTTCCCCATCGTCTTCATCTTGATCCTGTCATTTCCGCGAAATGCTTTATCCGGTCGTGGCACTCTGTCATAAGCCGGTTTCTCTGCCGGCTGCTCCGGCACGCTGATCTGCGGAAAGTTCTCTGCTTCTTTTTTCGCCAGTACTGTAATGTCTTTCGGAACATAACGATCCATCTGGATAATACTGTCTGCAATATGGAAATAAGCTCCCGAACTTCCTGCAACGATCACTGTCGAGATCCCATAATTTTCATACAATTCCCTGATTCTTTCAATAAATGGTGTGATCGGCTCCATCTCCCTGTGGATCACGCGCTGCATCAGCTCATCACGAATCATAAAGTTTGTTGCACTCGTATCTTCATCGATCAGGAACAGGGATGTTCCTGCTTCAATTCCTTCGATCACATTTGCTGCCTGAGAGGTACTTCCACTTGCATCTTCTGTACAGAATGATGTCGTATCTTTTCCGTTCGGAAGATCGTTGATGAACATGGAAATGTCTGTCTTCTGGATACTTCTTCCATCCTCCGCACGCAATTTCACTGCTGTCGCATCTGTGAGCACATACTCTCTTCCATCCCCTGCGATGTGATCATACACTCCAAGCTCCAGTGCCTTCAGCAATGTTGACTTTCCGTGATAACCTCCGCCGACGATCAAGGTAATCCCCTTACGGATTCCCATACCGCTAATCTTTCCTTTATGTGGAAGTTCCAGTGTCACTTCCTGCTCCTTCGGAGACTGGAAGACGATTCCGTCACGCATCGGCCGGGATGAGATTCCGGATTCCCTTGGCAGTACACTTCCGTTTGCCACGAAAGCACAAAGACCACGTTTCGGAAGTTCTTTCCGGATATACTCCTGGTCTTCTGCCAGATCCACGATTCTTCTCAATCTTTTTGCATCCAGGTTCTTGTAAAACAAGGATGCCTTTACACACTCCGGAACAAAATCAAATAGAATCTTCTCTAACTCTCTCGCATTGATCGTTCGTCCATTCGCCGGAAATCCGATTTCCATTCTAAGAAGGATGTTTCCATTGTCCGGCTGAATCTGACACGCTGTTCTCTCCAGAACTTCCTGTCCGCATCTGCTGACAGAGATCAGTCCGCTCTTACCCGAACCTTTCGCCTTGAATGCAAACCGTTCTGCCCTTCTTCCAAACTGGCGCAGCAGTTCGTCCTGAAGTGCAATTCTCTGAACTTCTCCGCAATATAATTCCCTTGGGAATCCTGCTGTCTTCCCACTCACCAGTACACTTACCTTTGACGGTGACGCAAACGGATCTCCCTGTACGTGATCGATTGATAAAACATATCCCGGAAATCGGTACTGTCCTTTTGTATCTTTATAAGCCGGATATCCCCGGTGATCTATTCTTGATAATAAACTTCTAAGTTCTGCTTCTGACTGCATTTTTTATTCCACTCTTTCTTTTTCTCATTCGTGCAGAGCACACTCAAACTGCACGAACCACTTCTCATTATACAATAATTTTTGCTTTCTTGCATGAAATAGTCATGCAGCTTTCCTGATTTTCAGAACAATTTTCAGAGCAAAAAGAAGCCATTATCCAGACTCTTTATCTGAATAATGGCTTCCAATCATTTACTTCAAATTACTTTTCCGTAATACTGTTTATACCTCGAAGATCAGGTCTCCGTAAGATGGCATTGGCCAAGCTTCTTTATCTACGATCATCTCAAGTTTGTCAACCGGTGCACGGAGTGCATCCATAGCCGGAACAACTTCTTTGTGATAGTATGTAGCCTGTACTTCGCCTTCTTCTTTTGCTGCTGCATCTGCTGTTGTTTTTACAAGGTTATCAAGTGCTGCCTTTGTCTCAGCCATCAGAGCACTTACTTCTTTCAGAGTCTCTGTCTGAACGGATGCATCAACACCAGCTGCTTTCACAGCATTCACTGTATCTGCCAGTGTCTTTGTATACTTGATAAATGCCGGCAGGAACTGTTTGCTTGCCATATCGATCATAGTACGTGCTTCAATATTGATTGCCTTAGCATATGCCTCATACTGGATCTCTGCACGGGACTCAAGCTCTGCTTTTGTGAATACGCTGAATCTCTCAAACAGTTCTACAGCCTTATCTGTTGTGATTGCCGGAATTGCTTCAACCATAGACTTAATGTTCGGAAGTCCTCTTCTCTCAGCCTCTGCAACCCACTCATCAGAGTATCCGTTTCCGTTGAAGATGATTCTCTGGTTCTCTGTCAGGTATTCTTTGATCAGATCATGTACTGCAAGATCAAAGTCATCTGCCTTCTCAAGAATATCACATGCATCTGCAAATGTTTCTGCAACGATTGTATTCAGTACAATGTTCGGGTTTGCGATAGAATCTCTTGATCCAACCATACGGAACTCGAACTTATTTCCTGTAAATGCGAATGGTGATGTTCTGTTTCTGTCTGTTGCATCTTTGAACAGATCTGGAAGTGTACTAACACCTGTCTCCAGCTTTCCGCCCTTCAGACTGTGTGTAGCTTCTCCTGTGCTGATCAGCTGCTCAACAACGTCCTCAAGCTGCTCTCCAAGGAAGATAGAAATAATTGCCGGAGGTGCCTCGTTTGCTCCAAGTCTGTGGTCATTTCCCGGATCAGCTGCGGATTCTCTAAGCAGGTCTGCATGCTTGTTAACTGCTTTCAGGATGCAGGCAAGTACAAGAAGGAACTGTGTGTTCTCGTGAGGTGTCTTACCTGGATCAAGAAGGTTGATTCCGTCATCTGTTGTAATAGACCAGTTGTTATGTTTACCGGATCCGTTAACTCCTGCAAATGGTTTCTCATGAAGCAGGCATTTCAGTCCATGCTGGCAAGCCACTCTCTTCAGTGTCTGCATAGTCAGCTGGTTCTGATCTACTGCAAGGTTTGCTTCTGAATAGATCGGAGCAAGCTCATGCTGTGCCGGTGCAACCTCATTATGCTGTGTCTTAGCCGGAACACCAACTTTCCAAAGCTGGATATTTACATCTCTCATGAAAGATGCGATTCTCTGACGGATTGTTCCGAAGTAATGATCGTCAAGTTCCTGTCCTTTCGGAGGCATTGCTCCAAAAAGTGTACGGCCTGTGTAGATCAGGTCTTTTCTTTCTTCAAATTTCTCTGCATCTACAAGGAAGTACTCCTGCTCTGCTCCAACAGATGGAGTAACTTTCTTAGATGTTGTATTTCCAAATAAACGAAGAAGTCTTAATGCTTCTTTGTTGATTGCTTCCATAGAACGAAGCAGTGGTGTCTTCTGATCCAGTGCCTCTCCTGTGTAGGAGCAGAATGCTGTTGGGATGCAAAGTGTAGCTCCACCTGCGTCCTGTCTTACGAATGCCGGTGATGTACAATCCCATGCTGTATATCCTCTTGCCTCGAATGTTGCTCTCAGTCCTCCTGATGGGAATGAAGATGCATCAGGTTCACCTTTGATCAATTCCTTTCCTGAGAAAGTCATCAGGACTTTTCCACTTGGGAGTGGAGCTGAGACAAAGGAATCATGCTTCTCTGCTGTAACTCCTGTAAGTGGCAGGAACCAGTGTGTATAGTGAGTCGCTCCTTTTTCAATTGCCCATTCTTTCATCTCGTGAGCAATAACATCTGCTGTCTCGAGATCCAGATCTTTTCCTTCTTCAATTGTCTTTCTCAGATTCTTGTAAACTTTCTTTGGCAGACGCTCCTGCATAACTGTATCGTTAAATACGTTTTCTCCAAAGATGTCAGCTACATTGAATAATTCTGTGCTCATACCCTATACCTTCCTTTTCTCTTAATTCTTCGATTACCGTTCACTGCAATGAACAATATTCGATTACACTACGGGAACCCCCATAATAGATTACCTCTCAGGAAATCATCCGTCTGATCCAGTCAGATCTGATCTGATTTCATTCCATCCACTCTGATTCAATCATGCGGATCATTTCCCAAGCGATAAAAAAAGGGCACTCCAATTATAATTGGAACGCCCTTGTTCTGTCTACGTGAGTCAGTATACCTCAACTTGCTTTAAAACGCAAGTGCTTTTTTAAAAAAATTCTTCTCAGGCTTTTCCGACAGATCCGAATAACTCCATCTTCTCTTTTACTGTTTCCATGATTGCGTCTGCACCTGGTTTGAGAAGTTTACGTGGGTCAAATCCTTTACCCTCAAGATCTTTTCCTGCTTCGATGTACTTACGTGTAGCATCTGCGAAAGAAAGCTGACACTCTGTATTAACGTTGATCTTAGCAACTCCAAGAGAGATTGCTTTCTTGATCATATCTTCCGGGATACCTGTACCACCGTGAAGTACGAGTGGCATTGCTCCTGTACGCTGCTGAATAGCGTCCAGAGTCTCGAAGCTTAATCCTTCCCAGTTTGCCGGATATTTACCATGAATGTTACCGATACCTGCTGCCAGGAAATCGATTCCCAGATCAGCTACTCTCTTACACTCTTCCGGATCAGCGCACTCGCCTTTTCCGATAACTCCATCTTCTTCTCCACCGATGGATCCAACCTCTGCCTCGATTGACATTCCATGCTCGTGAGCGATCTTAACGAGTTCTTTTGTCTTCTCAACGTTCTCGTCGATCGGATAATGAGATCCGTCGAACATGATTGATGAGAATCCTGCTTCTACACATTTCAGGCATCCTTCGTAGCTGCCGTGGTCAAGGTGAAGAGCAACCGGAACTGTGATTCCGAGTTCTTCCATCATTCCGTTTACCATACCTACAACAGTCTTATATCCTGTCATGTACTTTCCTGCACCCTCAGATACACCAAGGATAACTGGTGAGTTGAGTTCCTGTGCTGTTGTAAGAATAGCCTTTGTCCACTCAAGATTGTTGATGTTGAACTGTCCTACTGCGTAGTGACCTGCTTTTGCTTTCTGAAGCATTTCTGTAGCTGATACTAACATATTTCTTTCCTCCAATTCTTAAAGATCCTGACATCCGTGAAAACCATCAGGAATTATTTATTTAGAATTCTTCTATATTATAGCGTATTAATTTGTAAATGACAATCTTATGTTTTGCATAAAAAACAATCCACAGCTGTAAATCTTGTTAACATTTTCACAATGGTTTTTTCTTCCTTTTGTGGATTGTTCTTATTTTTGTACAATATAACCAATAATTATTTATTCCAACTGGTCATATCCATTCCCAACATGCTCTTAATAATCCACACGAAGAATAGCATTACCAATATCGGAATCAAACATGAAGTTACTATCATAACCGCCAACGCTTCGATGAAGTTGTTCAATACGTTCTCTATCTTCGATGTTGTCGTGGACACCCCATTCTTCACTTTGGAAATAAGTCCGCTCACACCACTTTTTTCTTCTTCATCACTGCTGTCTTTGATTTCTTCTGTCATTTGCTTTGCTGAATCAATTGTTTGCTCAATGGATGTCTGATATGTTTTCTCTATTATATCAGATACCTTTACACTGACCGGTACAATCAGATAGATGCCAAGCCCAAACAATACCAACTTATATGCAAAGCGTTTCCACACATTCCGTTTCAATATCTCACTCGCCGAATACAATACACAGGCAATCGGAATTAATATCATAAATGTCGCATATCCCGTTATTGTCAGCAAATATTTTTCTAAAAACAACGCACATAATACAATCAGAAAATATGAACTCAAATCTGCCAGTTTTTCCGCAATTGGAGTTCCCGTATCTCCCGGAATCAATGTGATAACTGCTGAAGCTGCAGTAGATGCCGCTGTAAGTTCCATCACTGTCGCCTTTTTCTCATCCAATGACTGTATCGTCTTTGCATGGTATTCTGTAGATGTTGTGAATCTTGCCAATACAAATATTGATAGCAATGCAATTATTAATGGTATTATTATTTTTATAATCTGTTTTCTTCTGTTATTCATGACCTTCCCTTCATCATACTGTTTCATTTCTACCAGATCTCCTGAACTTTGCAATCATGCTTTTTCGTTTTCTTATCGTAGCCAATTCCAACTGCAAGGATTCTTCCCGTATACATTTTTTCTTCTCCGAGTTTTCCCGAAAAACGCATTGCATACTTCTTATCTATAATTTGTTGGATTGCTTCTTCCGGTGTATGATCTACTTTTAATTCTAATATTAGACAATCCGCTGTTTTATCATATGGATAAAATATAAAATCAACATATCCAACACCAGCTTTTTCTTCACGTTCTACTCGATACTGGTCTCGTGCTGCAAGATAAATCAAATTAATAATTGCCGAAAGCTCTGTTTCATGATTATAAGACAAAAGTGGAACTTCTGTATCATGAACATACTCAAGAAGCTCATTCATCGTTTTAACATCACCATGTAATGTCGCATATAACATTCTTTCAGACTCATGTGCAAGACGATAAACATAACCTAACGAAGATTCCTTTCGCAGCATGTCCGAGAACTTATCCATCAATTCCTTATTTGGGATACTGACTTTTCCATTTTCATAATTTAAAAATCCATAAACTACCATTGCTGAAAAAATTTCATCTCGTGTAGTAAGATTCATTGAAGTTGCTGCATACTCCTGAATCTTAGCCGGAACTGCTTCACCTGATACCATAAGTGCCAGATCATTTCTCACATCATCTATGTTATGTTCAATATAATAATAAATTTCATCGTAAGGTCCTGAACTTGTCCAATAAGATGCAAGATTATTATTCACAAGTGCAAAAACAACAGACCGTGGATTATATACGCTCTCTCCCCGGAAAGTATGGTAGCCATTATACCAAATACGCAATCCTTCTCGACTCACTTTTATCTGCTCTGTGTTCCCTTTATATCGCTTATATAATTCATCAACCTCTGAATCTGTAAATCCAAAAGAGTCACTAAATTTTTCTTCCGAAATCATCGTATATTCCATAAACATATTAAGCTCAGAGCCACTGGAATACTTCGCAATTGGAAGAATTCCGGTAATATATGCTAACAATACATAGGGACGGTCTTTTAGCAAGTTACGTAAAAATAACAGATATTCTCTCTTGTTTTGTTCCGTAACAAATTCCTGATGAAAAATAAAATCCCATTCATCAAACACAAATATAAATCGTGCATTTATATCATAAGCATATATTTCATTTAAAATATCCCAGACAGCTTCATCTTCCAGAATTTCAATATCCGAATATTCTAAACAAATATCTTTTATCAACCTGTTTTCAATTCTTTCAATGTATTCCTCATACGATTTACATCTTTTAGGTAAATCATTAAAGGATATATGAATAACTGAATATTGATTCTGATATTTTGTATATTCCGCATTTTGCGATATCATACATTTTCCAAATATGTCATCTGCATTTTTGGCCTTTGAAAAGAATGCAGCAATCATATTGGCTGTAACTGTTTTTCCAAATCTTCGTGGTCGGGTAATACAAATATAATTATTTCCTTCATTTACCAGAGGAAACAACTGCTCTAACAAAGCTGTTTTATCTATAAAATAAGGCTTTACTGTTTCGCTTTTGTACAAAGTATATGCTGTTGTCCCATTCAAATAGATTCCCATTTGTATCCTCTCCTCTGCATTTTGATTTATCCACAGTATAACATAAGTCCTGTAAAATTACTAAGCAAGAATACTAAAAAGATTCACCAACTCTTTTTATCATATGCACGACCACGAAAAAAACGGATATTTGAATTCCGAGAGCCTATAACTCTGTATTTCTGATTCGGGATTTATATTTTGGATATTCGGCAATAAATCTGTCAATGACTTTCGGCTCATCCCAATAATGCATTGGGAAAACAGCTTCACACTCTACATTTTCCAGAAAATAAATCATCCCATCCGCATAGTGGTCTTCCTGTCTCGGATCAAGCGGAACAAAAGCGACATCAAAATGAATGCCTTGTAACTTATCAATCTCCGCACGATACCTGGATGTCATCTGGCGATTATCAGCATCCGGCTCGCCCTCCCAATACCAGTCATTCAGATCACCTGCATGATAAATTGTACCACTCTTTGCTTTTACTACAAAGGCAACTCCACTATCGGTAGAAAGCAGCGTACTGACTTGTGTACCATTATCAAGAATATACGTCTTATCATGATAAGCAGTTGTGATCTTCACACCTGCCGGATACTTTCTTTTGTTGATATCTTTCGCCAGAACCGCCTGATAATTCATCCCCATATCATTAAGGATTTCAAAAATCTGCGGATTAAAATGGTCCTGATGAAAATGACTGCAAAAGACGATTACTTCCTTGTCTTTATCAAGTGTCGGCAGTTCACCTTTATAATAGTCAAAAATGTAATAGCACGCTTCAGACTCAACCAGGAATCCACTGTGATCAATATAAGTTACTTGCATAATATCACCCACTTTTTATCAAGAATTCTTTAACCTACCTATCTAGTAGTACATACAATTTTCAATTTATTGTACCTATATAAGTCTGTTTTGTAAAGTGAGTGTAGTGAAAAGACTCAGCAAAATTTTAGAAAAGTTATCCAAATTACCATTAATCTTTTTTAGCTACGACCAGTCCTATTCCTGACAACAGACATCCCAATGACAAGACGATTGAAAAAAGAATTACTCCTATACCGACAGAACCGCCCTGTTTGGCTGCTGTTTCTTTATCAAGGACACCTTTTATTAAATTGTCACTGATTTTCGGAGCTGCTTTAAGTACCTGTCCATCCTGAATACCGATTGCTGTCATGACTTGACCAGGTTCAAGATCAGCCGCATAATAAAAATATCGAACATCATTTTCTTTAAGATTTCTTTGAGACTGATCGAAAGGTTCAATAAAATGTTCCTGTGAAAATGAATCATCCGGCATATACGCATATCCTAGAGCTTCCAGTGATTCTTCGTTGTACTTATCCCATACGTTATCCAGATGGATTGTTTGAATAAAATCCGGTGACAGCGTATAATTACCAATTTTACCTTCACCCAAAGTAATATCTTCACTGAGTCCTGTATTCCATTCCAAAATTCCGTACAGCTTTTCCTCAGCCGTCATATTTTCTTTTTCCTCTTCAGTTAAACCGGCTGTATTTTTTGTTCTTTCCAGTGTCTGCTTTGCACGTGTGGCACGGATCGTATCAAAAGAGATTCCCAGTTCTTCATCATAAGATGGCTGTGTCAATTCGAATTCTCCACATACGATCACTATTTTTCCATCATTTTTTTCATTGATTGCATCCTCTCCCACATAAATTGCATCCTTCATCGAAGACTTTGCTTTTGGTAGATCAACGAATATCATTTTCACTGTTGCTATGCTGAAAAACAGACCAACGATTACAAGAATAACTCCTCCTAATTTTTTCAACATACTCTTCACTATCCTCTCTTTCTAACTCCAATGTTTGCTCAAATCATTCACTACAGATCCACAAGTCGCCATTTTGAATTATCAATCGTAAGCTGGTATCCACAATAGGAACAACAACCATTTTTATCTGGCATGAAATTAGCACCGCAGCTAGGACATTCTTTTTCACTGAAAACCGCCTGACCTTTTGACTTCATTCGTCTTGGATGGCGTGCTCTGTATAATTTCGATTCCATCTTTTTATCCTTTTTTATAATCTTCTGATTCTTTTCAAGAATAAGTTTGTGGAGTACTGCCTGGATTGTGATCGTTGTCTTGGTTTCCGTATTATCTACTGCTTTTAGTTGTAATTTGTCCACACTGTAAAATAATAGATTGGATGTCAACTCGTCATCATTAAGAGCTTCATTAAGGTCTACAAGTAATACTTTTTCATCATAACGAACGATTTGCTCTTCTAATCCTTCTGTACTATTCTTTCTTCTTAGAAGCACTGCTCCGAGAATAACAGCTAATATAACTGTAAGTACAAAAGGAACAGCCAATATGATCTCAACACTTTGGATAAATCGAAAACAAGGGATTGCCGGAAGAAAGAAAACCAGGAGTGTTGCTGCCACCATTTTATAATTATAATCATTCGGATTTAAATCCTGATAGATCAGGAGCTCTTCTATCTGCCAGTCAAAGAAATCTTTTTTGATATATCCACCACAATAAGGACAGTGCGTTTCATTACTATTCAGTGAAATCTCAGCGCCACAGCTTGGACACATGATTTTCTGATATTCAGAATAAAATTGCTGCTCTTCATTTCTGTTTTTACTTTCAACTTCATCATGACGGATATGCCTGGATTGTCTAAGTAAGATTGCGCCATGTGGGAAAAAGTCCTCATACAGGATTTTTCCACTTTTTTTATTACGATACCGGTTTGATACGGTACCTTGCAGTATAGCTTCTCTCCATTCACGTCCAGCATCATTCCAATGTTTGAAATCCTGTTTCTTTCCATTTACCTCAGGCAGTTTCGCGTAAGCTATACGAATTTCATGAGTTATGTCATTCGTCTGTAAAAGTTTCATCTCATGTTCGATTTTCTGGCGATAAGACTGTCCTATATTTACAGAAGAATTTTGAATATTACCCTTTTCTAATGCAGATAATATGGTTTCAAAAGGGGTAAGCACCTTTCGAGGAATCTTCGTTGCTTTGAAAAAGATTGACTTTGATTTATTTAATTTTTTCTTAACGTAAAGAAACCAAAGTTTTGGCTGCATCCATTCGACTTTCCAGTCCAAAACATAGCAGGTGAGACCTCCTGCCCACACACTTGCCCACAAAAATGCAAAAAATATTGAATCTCCCCAGGAAAACATCATTTGATCACCTCGAATTCTTATTTTCAAACAAATCCTTAATACACCAAAGACCAATGAATATAAAAAGTGCGCCCACAGGAATAAGTATGCAGGCAAAAAGGAATGTAAATGGATCACTGTCGCCTCTTAATTTGTAGTCACCCTGTGATGTCAAATAGACTTCCTCTGTAATTTCTTCCCCGATGTAAGTATCATGATAAAGCGTATCTTTTCCTTTATAGGTCTTTCCATCCACTACATATGAAACCTTTACCTTATATGTATCGTAATCATCATCAGAATCAGAAATGTATTCATAATCTTCAACATATGCTGTGACCTTCCGGACATCTTTCGAGCGGCTATATGCAAATTTAGACATAAGCCTGTTTCCACCCGTTATCAACATAAGAAGTCCTAGAGCCACTAATACGATCATTGCGATCATGGTATTTCTGAATTTCTTTGCTTCGTTTGGTTTATGATCCATGTGCAATCCTCCCTTCAATTTTCCCCATTTTATCAACATTACTTTTATTTATAATACTGGAAAAATATCAAGATTGCACTATCACTTGTGCTAGGAAATGTTTCTATTATAAGCCTGTTTGAATCGATTCTGTAGTAAAAATGTGATGTATAGGCATTAGATTTTGCAACTGGAATTTGAAAGACATAGAATAGTTGTAGCAGGTGAACTTGAAGAAGTTCTATGATTTGCAAGATTAAAAAAAAGAAAACCTTAAAACAGCATTTACGCGCTTTCTAAGGTTTTTTAATACAGGGCGATGAGAGATTGAATTTGCCATGAAAAGTTCTGGAACCATTCTTTTCATTCTCTCACCCTGCAGAAATTGGTGTTTTTCTATTTCAATTACAAACTGAACAAATCACTATGAGTACCGGTACGAGCCAATGTAAGGACTAAAATATCGTCTTCATAACGATATATAAGAAGCCAATCAGGTTGAATATGACATTCTCGGTGCCCTGTCCAATTACCGGTCAGAGCATGGTCTTTATGCCTAGGTTCTAATGCTTCTCCATTAGCGAGCTGTGTAACGATATCTTTAAGTAATGAAAGATTTAAACCACGTTTCTTTGCAAGTTTATAATCTTTCTTAAACTGAGTTGTGTTTTTAATCTCAAATTTGGTCATTTATCAAGATCTGTAAAAAACTCATCTACATCATGATATCCTTTGACGGATGGGTCTTTTGCAATCCTTTCTGCCTCCAGCATAGCAGAGACTGTTTCCTTATTTGGAGTTCCTTCTGTAATCTTAAAAGGAATTCCACGTTCTCGTAATGATTGTCTAACAAAAATATTAAAAGCGGTGCTGAGATTCATACCAAGTTCTTCATATAATGCTTCAGCAGCAGCTTTAAGATTACTGTCCATTCGAATACTAATGTTGCTAGTATTTGTTTTTGCCATATTATCACATCCTTCCTTCTAATAATTATATTATATTGTCTTTGCACGAAAATATCAATGCATTGCACAATTTTTTTAAATCGAAGCTGTGTATAGAGAAACACCTTATAGATTATATACTTTAGTAGCGATTATTATCCTGTGTTTTGATCGTATTTTTTCGCTAGTAAACCAAAGATTTTCAAGGCACAAAAAAAAGCTCGTAAATACGAGCTTCTTTCAGTGACTCCGAGGGGAATCGAACCCCTGATTCCAGCGTGAGAGGCTAGCGTCTTGACCGCTTGACCACGGAGCCTTATTCATTTTTGTCTGTGTCTTTTTTGTTACCGCCACAAGACAATAATTATTATATACCAGGCTTTCAGAAAATGCAACCCCTTTTTTTAATTTTTTTCAAAAAAATTTTATTTTTCTTTCAAATTGCCGTTTTTCCTTGATTTTACGCGGTTTTCCGCGATTGTTCAACAAACCTAAATTTCAAAAAAGGGGTGATTTTCTAAAATATCACTGAAAATATTTCAGATTATATGTTCAGACTTCTTCTGCTTCCACCAACTGTTCACTCAGATCTTCTACGGCTTCTTCCTTAACCATGATCTGAAGTGCCTGGTTTTTATTCTTAATTACAACTTCTTCATGAGTACCGCCGTACTCTCCATCCAGTGTCCACGGAATTGCCTCGACAGATTCAAAACGGACTTCTCCACTCTTGAAGGCGTAGATTTTATCTGTATTAATCTGGCGCATCACGACTGCTGCCAGCAGTTCATTCAACTCTACCGGGTTCTTCGGTGTCTTGAAGAGTGTCACCTCAAAAACACCATCATCAAAAATAACATTTTCTCCAGTGATTCTTTTGAATCCGCCTACAGAGCGTGAATTTGTCACCATTCCAAAGATAAACTCATCTTCAATCGTCTCTCCGTCATGTGTGACTTTAATCTTATAAGATGGAATATTGAACAGTCTTTTGGTTCCTTCCAGAATATAAGCCATATGACCAAGAATATTCTTCATACTCTGCTTCGTCTCATATGACACGTCTGTGAAAATACCAAAGGCTGCAATATATACAAAGTAATCATCATTAAACTGACCAATATCAAAGGAAAATGGTGTTCCTGTTACAATTGTATCTGCAGCTTCCAGCATATTCTTGGAAATATGTAGACTGCTTGCAAAATCATTCGTTGTTCCGGCCGGGATATATCCGATCGGCGTCTTATTTTCTCGCATCATCATACCGGTCACGACTTCATCCAGCGTACCATCACCACCACTACATGCCACGATGTCATATTCTTCCGTATATCCACTGACTTTTCTTACAGCATCCTGACTTCTCTGTGTCGGATAAACTGTCACTTCATATCCGCCCTTCACAAAAGTATCGATCACATCTGAAAGTTTCGGCTTCAGAAGTCCCATTCCTGAATTCGGATTGTAAACAAATAGCATTCTTTTCATAAACAAATACCTCCTTATTCAAAAATCATTTGTGTTCACATCAGCTGTAAACTCTCCCCCCATAGAAAAAGATGGCTGCACTTCTCTCCAAAGTACAGCCCCTCTATATTCATTTGTAATCACATGGTTATCTCTCTGTGACTTCAATTACCATCTTATTGTTATTATACGTTAGCAAAGAATGTCTTAATGCCTTCAGCTGCTTTCTGCTCGTCCTCGCCGTCTGTCACAACGGTAATCTCCTCGCCTCCGATCAGATTCAGACTCATCATACCCATAATACTCTTGGCATTGATGTTCTTCTCGGCTACCTGGATGTACACTTTGCTCGCATACTGGCTGGCTTCCTGTACGAGAAGGGCGATCGGCCGTCCATCAAACCCTGGGTCCGCTTTCACTACAACAGATGTTTTAATCATAATAATCCTCCTTGTTCTTGCCGAACTTTGTCTGCCATCTCACTCAGCTTACGCAGTCTGTGGTTGATACCCGATTTTCCAACCGGAGGATCCAGGGATTCTCCCAGTTCCTTCAGTGTTGCTTCCGGATGCTCGAGGCGGGCAAGAGCGGCCTCGACTAATCCTTTCGGTATATTCTCAAATCCTACACGGTCTCTCAAATATGTAATATCTTCCAGCTGTTTCACTGCTGCTGATACTGTTTTATTGATATTGGCAGTTTCACAATTCACTTTTCTGTTCACAGAATTTCTCATCTCCTTGAGAATTCTTACATTCTCAAGTTCCATCAATGAGACATGTGCCTCCATGATATTCAGAATATCTACTATCTGTGCTCCTTCTTTCAGGTAAACAACATACGACTTTTTTCTGAGCACGATCTTCGCGTCCATAGAAAAACTGCAGATCAGATCACAAACCTGATGTGCCATCTCTTCTGTGGAACAGACAATCTCAAAATGATATGCCTTGTTCGGATCACTCATCGATCCGGACGCCTGAAACGCTCCGCGGAGAAACGCTCTTCGACAACAAACCTGTTGGACAATCATCGGATTCACGGCATGCAACTCTTCCGCATTCTGCTGTTGTTCCCCCATCATCTTCGCAGCCTGTAAGATACGTATCGCATCTTCATGCTTTTTTACGATAACGGAATAGGTCTCTG
The DNA here is from genome assembly GCA_934309345.1 of uncultured Mediterraneibacter sp. Lineage (GTDB taxonomy): Bacteria > Bacillota > Clostridia > Lachnospirales > Lachnospiraceae > Mediterraneibacter. The sequence goes on from CAKRDD010000004.1 coordinate 82,629, forward strand.
TCTGCTTCTTTATATTTCTCCGAACGGAAATATCACTCCTTATATTAAATGTTTTTTCTATTAATGTAAAGACCTTTCTTGCAACTAAAATGTTTTCTGTACGAATCTTGATACTGCACCGATCAAAACTATTGATTACAACCGTTCCGCACATGCCAATAAAAGCCGTCAGTTCTGCAATCTGGCAATGTCTTGCCGAACTGATGTTTCCTGCAAGTTCTTCCTTCACTTTTCCAGAAAATGACATATTTTCCACCTTTTACTTTCTCTTCGTGATGCTGTCCTTCCCAATATCACGGTGTTCAATACGGACGCCATAACTTTCCTCGGTCTCAAGTGTGTGATATAACGCATTCGCCAGCGTTACAGATCTATGCTTTCCACCGGTGCATCCAATTGCGATCACAAGCTGGTTTTTTCCCTCCAAAATATAATTCGGAATTAAAAATTCAACCATGTCTTTTAATTTTTCAAGGAAAATCGGTCCCTTATCATTCTGCATGACATAATCCTGGACTTCCGGATCATTTCCTGTTTTTTCTTTCAATGTATCAATATAGTACGGATTCGGAAGGAAACGCACATCGAATACAAGGTCTGCATCCTGCGGAATTCCGTATTTAAAACCAAAGGACATTACTGTGATATAGAGGTTACAGAAGCTCTCACCTTTCACAAAAATCTTCTCAAGCTCGATCTTCAGTTCTCTGGTCAGCATTTTACTTGTATCAAGAATATACGTTGCCTTCATTTTCAAAAATGCGGTCTTCTCACGTTCTTTCGCAATACCGGTATCCACACGTCCCGACCCACTCAGCGGGTGCTGTCTTCTCGTTTCTTTGTATCGCTTTACAAGTACAGAATCCTTTGCATCCAGAAACAGAATCTCATATTTGATCCCCTTTTCATCCATTTGCTCAAGATCTTTCTCTAATCCAGAAATATCCTGTCCGCTTCGCACATCGACTCCCAATGCCACTTTCTTCATGGAAGTTTCTGAATTCTCGATCATCTGCACAAATCCAGGAAACATTGCAATCGGCAGATTGTCCACACAGAAATATCCCATATCCTCAAGCATCTTAAGCGCTGTTGATTTTCCCGCTCCTGACATCCCTGTTACGATAACAAAACGCATATCAAAACTCTCCTATTCTTCTTACTTCCGCTTCCAGACGGACTCCTGAATTTTCTTCTACTTTATCTTCTACCTGACGCATCAGTTCCATAACTTCTGCTGCACTTGCATTTCCTCTGTTGATCACGAAACCGCAATGCTTTTCGGACACCTGTGCATCTCCGACCCGGAATCCGCGAAGTCCTGCATCTTCGATCAGTTTTCCTGCGAAATATCCTTCTGGACGCTTAAATGTACTTCCTGCACTTGCATACTCTAATGGCTGCTTTGTCACTCTTTTTTCTTTCAGATCATCCATCACTTCTTTGATTTTCTCCGGATTTCCTTTTTCAAGAGAAATCACTGCTTCAAGTACAATATAATTCTTCTGTTCTACCACACTTGTCCGGTAAGCAAGTCCCATCTCTTCTACAGGGATCGTGAGGAATTCTCCATCTGCTGTCATCACCGCCACACTCTCAAGTACCTGCTTCATCTCTCCACCATATGCACCTGCATTCATACGGACGGCTCCGCCTAATGTTCCCGGAATCCCGGCAGCAAATTCAAAGCCTGTCAGAGATTCTGACAGTGCTGTTGCCGCAATCTTCGACAGAAGTGCGCCTGCACCGGCATAAATCTTATTCTCTTCTACCCTGATCTGATTCATTTTCTTAAAAATCTGGATGATTACGCCACGATATCCCTTATCTCCAACAAGAAGATTACTTCCGTTCCCGATCACTGAATATGGGATTTCTTCTTTTTTGCATAACTCGACGATTGCCTGGATCTCTTCCTTTGATTCAGGTGTCACGAAATAATCTGCCGGACCACCAATACGAAATGTTGTATGTTTCTTCATCGGCTCATCTTTTAATACATTTTCCTGTTTTGTAATAGTGCACAATCTATTGTACAATTCCATATCTATACTCCGTTTCTTCTATATAATAGTGTTAAATATTCTTATCAGTCATCAACATCATACACCACCCACTTCATAAAGTAAAGTATATTGCCTTGCCAAACACTAATAAACCATGTATAATAAATGCGTATATCTAAAATTAACCAAGCCTCTTTGGAGGCATATTTTTTAATCAAAGGAGTGAATATTTAAAGTGGACGCAGGTGACACGTACCTATTAATTATACTGTTAATTTTACTATTGTTTTCATCATTTTTTTCATCAACCGAGACTGCGCTGATGTCAGTGAATAAGATTAAACTCCGCTCTCTCGCAGACGGTGGGAACAAACGGGCGGCTCTGGCTCTTGATATCACAGAGAATCACACAGCAAAGATGCTCAGTGCAATCCTGATTGGTAATAACATTGTGAATGTTTCGGCATCTTCTCTTGCTACAACCCTTGCCTATTCATTTGGCGGATACATGGTCAGCATCGCTACACTGATTCTGACAGTAGCAATCCTTGTATTTGGAGAGATCACACCGAAGAATTATGCAACGATCAACGCTGAGAAGCTTACGCTTCGCTATATTCCGGTCATCAAGTTTTTTATGACGGTCATGACTCCGGTCATTTTCATTATTAACTTGTTTTCCCGCGGAATCATGCTGATCCTTCGCGTAGATCCGGATGCAGCGAACAAAGCTATGACAGAAGAAGAGCTTCGTACCATTGTGGATGTCAGCCATGAAGATGGTGTAATCGAGTCTGATGAAAAAGAGATGATCTACAACGTATTCGATCTCGGCGATGCCAAGGCGAAAGACATTATGGTTCCTCGCGTACATGTTACATTTGCTGATGTCAATAGTACCTTCGATGAATTGATTGATATTTTCCGTGAAGACAAATTCACAAGACTTCCTGTTTACGAAGAGACACAGGATAACGTTGTCGGTATTATTAACATGAAGGATCTGCTTCTTTACGATCATGATACGCAGTTCAATATCCGGGATTTCTTAAGAAAGCCTCATTTCACCTATGAGTTCAAAGATATCTCTGAACTCCTTGTAGAGATGAGAGATTCTACTTTTAACATTGCAATTGTTCTGGATGAGTACGGTGAGATGGCAGGACTCATCACTTTGGAAGATATTTTGGAAGAGATTGTTGGTGAGATCCATGATGAATATGATGAGAATGAAGATGAACTGATCAAAGAGATGTCTGATCACGAATATATTATTGAAGGCTCCATGAGTCTGGATGATGTGAATGATCACTTACATACAGAACTTGACTCTGAAGATTATGATTCTCTCGGTGGACTGATCATCGAACATTTGGACCGCTTACCTCAGATGGGTGATGAAGTTATCACTGAAGATGGAATTCGTCTGGTGGTCGAGAAGTTGGATAAGAACCGCGTAGAAACGGTACATGTTTATCTTCCTGAAAGAACAGATACAGAGGAAGAAGCGGATGGAGAAAATCCAGATTCTTCTGAAAATGATAAACACTCACATGAATAGAACTTTTTGAAATGCCGGCTGCATTATCGCAGCCGGCATTTTTTGACGTTTCACAGGCAATGCACACTTTCATATAATATAAAAAGCACAAAAATAATGAGGTGATTATATGTCTTATTCTATCATGCTTGATGCAGGCCATGGCGGTCGTGATCCCGGGGCTGTCTATAACGGCCGTCGGGAAAAGGATGACACCTTATCTTTAACCCTTGCCATTGGAGAACTGCTGCAGGAACGTGGAATTGATGTACTCTATACACGTACAACAGACATTTATGAATCTCCATATCAGAAAGCATTGGAAGCAAATGCAGCCGGCGCAGACTTCTTTCTGTCTATTCACCGTAATTCTTATCCAACAGATAATACCGTATCCGGCGTAGAATCTCTGGTTTACAACAAATCCGGTCTGAAGTACACAATGGCTCAAAATATTAATGAAGGCCTGGAAGCTCTCGGCTTCATCAATCTCGGCGTAAAAGAACGCCCCGGTCTGGTCGTTCTGCGCCGTACACAGATGCCGGCGGTTCTGGTAGAAGTCGGATTTATCAACTCTGACACTGATAACCGGCTCTTTGATGATAACTTTGATGATATTGCGCTTGCGATTGCTGAGGGAATCCTTGATACATTAGAAGAAAACGGAGAAATCAGCAGTGATTCTTCTCTCCCTCACTATACAGTACAGACCGGAGCTTTCCGCAGTGAACGATATGCACGACGACTCCTGAATGAATTAACCGAAATGAATTTTCCTGCTGTTTTGACAGAAGGGGATGGTTTATTCCGGGTAACGGTCGGAGAATATGATACGCTTGACGAAGCTGTAAATATGGAACGCCGGCTGAAGCGTGCCGGATATCAGACAGTTATTGTAACTATTTAGTTACAGGATTCAGGTTCTGACTATTACATGTCCGCAAAAATATTTTCAAAAAACAGAGCGCACTCTTGATTTTTTAAATTGACGGTATTATAATAGCGTTAATTAGAAATCATACGGTCTTTCGCCGCATAAAGGAATGGAGGATTTACCACAATGGAGAAAAAAAACATTGACTGGGAAAATATCGGATTTGGATATATCCCTACAGATAAGCGTTTTGTAGCTAATTATAAAGATGGAGCATGGGATGAAGGTGCTCTCACAGAAGATCCTAACATCGTCATGAACGAATGTGCCGGAGTTCTTCAGTATGCACAGACAGTATTTGAAGGAATGAAGGCTTACACAACAGAGGATGGACACATTGTTACTTTCCGTCCGGACCTCAATGCGAAACGTATGGTCGACTCAGCGAAACGTCTTGAGATGCCGCCTTTCCCGGAAGATAAATTTGTTGATGCCATTGTTCAGACAATAAAGGCAAATGAAGCTTACGTTCCACCTTACGGAACAGGAGCAACACTTTATATCAGACCTTATATGTTCGGAATCAATCCTGTAATCGGTGTAAAACCGGCTACTGACTATCAGTTCCGTGTATTTGCCACTCCGGTTGGACCGTACTTCAAGGGCGGCGTAAAGCCACTGACACTGTGCGTATCAGACTTTGACCGTGCCGCACCGCACGGAACAGGACACATCAAAGCCGGACTGAACTATGCAATGAGCCTTCACGCAATTGTTACAGCTCACGCAAATGGTTTTGACGAAAACATGTACCTTGACTCCGCTACAAGAACAAAAGTTGAGGAGACAGGTGGAGCAAACTTCCTGTTTGTAACAAAAGACAACACTGTAGTTACACCACACTCCACAACAATTCTTCCATCTATCACAAGACGTTCTCTGATGTATGTTGCTGAACATTATCTTGGACTGAAAGTAGAAGAAAGAGATGTTTACTTTGATGAAGTAAAAGACTTCGCTGAATGTGGTCTGTGCGGAACAGCCGCTGTTATCTCACCGGTTGGTAAGATTGTCAACCACGGAGAAGAGATCTGCTTCCCAAGTGGAATGGAACAGATGGGACCTACAATCGCAAAACTTCGTGATACACTGACAGGTATCCAGATGGGACGTATCGAAGCACCGGAAGGATGGCTGAAATACATCGACTGATTTTAAATCAGGTAAGAATTTTCGATCAGATATTGAAAGAAGGGATTCATTTTTCGAAATGTTTCTCTTCTTTTTTAGTGAAAAAAGGACATCCTGCAGAGATTTACTCCCGCAAGATGTCCCTTTCATAGCTGTTATCCAACAACTCTGTTCCATTCTTAATTATTTACTCGCAAAGGCCTTCGCTTTCAATTACTTTTACAACGCTGTCTACGTATTTCTCGCAGATCTCATCAGAAGCGGCTTCTACCATAACACGGATTACCGGCTCTGTTCCACTCTCGCGAACAAGGATACGTCCGTCTGTTCCGAGTTCTTCTGCTGTCTTCTCAACTGCTGCCTGAACTGCTGCGTTATCCAATGCTGTCTTCTTATCCTTTACACGAACATTCTTCAGAAGCTGTGGGAAGATCTTCACTTCATCTGCAAGTGTTCCAAGTGTCTGTTTCTTCTCAATAATCGCTTCCATAACCATAAGAGATGTCAGGATACCGTCACCTGTACGTGCATGTTTGCTGAAGATGATGTGTCCGGACTGCTCTCCACCAAGAACATATCCATTCTTAAGCATGTTCTCGTAAACGTACTTGTCACCAACTGCTGTCTGCTCATACTTCATGCCGATCTTATCACATGCTTTATAGAGTCCAAGGTTAGACATGATTGTTGTAACAACTGTATTGTCTTTCAATTTTCCCTGCTCCATGAGATATTTACCACATACATAAATAATGCGGTCTCCATCTACAACATTTCCATTCTCATCAACTGCGATACATCTGTCAGCATCTCCGTCATAAGCAAATCCGATATCCAGATGTTTCTCTTTTACATACTCCTGCAGAACCTCGATATGTGTAGAACCACAGTTTGTGTTAATATTCACACCATTCGGCTCATTGTTGATCACATAAGTCTTTGCGCCAAGTGCATCGAATACACTCTTGGCAACGCTTGACGCACTACCATTCGCACAGTCAAGTCCGACTCTCATATCCTTGAAAGAACGTGTTGCAAGAGAGATCAGATGACCAATATAACGGTTTCTTCCTGCTGCATAGTCAACTGTGCGGCCAATGCTCTCTTTTGTTGCCAGCGGGATCTCATCAATCTCCCCATCGATATAAGCCTCGATCTTCGCCTCAACCTCAGCTTCCATCTTATGGCCTTCGCTGTTGATCACCTTGATACCATTATCATAGTATGGATTGTGGCTTGCTGAAATCATAAGTCCACAGTCAAAATCCTCTGTTCTTACTACATATGAAACACTTGGTGTTGTTGTCACATGAAGAAGATAAGCGTCAGCTCCTGATGCTGTCAGTCCTGCTGCAAGTGCATACTCAAACATATAACTGCTTCTTCTTGTGTCTTTTCCGATTACGATTCTGGCCTTGTGGTCCTGTCCGAAATACCATCCAAGATAACGTCCTACTTTAAATGCATGTTCTACCGTAAGAACTACATTCGCCTCACCACGGAAACCATCTGTTCCAAAATATTTTCCCATAATAATCTTCCTTTTCTTTCTTGTGATACCCTTTTGTTATCAGATCTATTCACAAATTTGCTACCGTAAAACATATTTTTATTATATAAGACATGCTTTACAAGTTATTCCTATTATATTACCTTTATAAATCAGATACAAGCTTTTTTCTCTTAACATTCTACTTCATGTTACTGTTCACACGATGTGCGACCAGCAACGCATCTCGCCATTTTAAATCGCCTTTGGCGATGGGGCGAGATGCATTCAAACCAAAACATGCATCCTCCGTGTCAATCAGCGGAGTGATTGACACGGGAGTGAACAATAACCTCTTCATGTCTTTAAAAACATACAAGGTTTCCTCTTCTCAGTGTCCCTTTTTCTATGCTATACTTGAAAGGTTATGTTTTATAGTTATCACAAAAGAAAGGATTGATCTATCAAATGAATTCATTGAAGCCGATGTTACTTACATCATTAAAGAGCTACAATCGTTCCCAGTTCATCAAAGACGTAACTGCCGGAATCATTGTAGCAATTATTGCATTGCCGCTGTCAATCGCACTGGCACTTGCATCCGGTGTAGGACCGGAAGCCGGTATCTTCACTGCGATCGTTGCCGGATTTGTTATCTCTGCACTCGGCGGAAGCAGTGTACAGATTGCCGGACCAACGGCTGCATTCGCAACAATCGTCGCCGGCATTGTTGCCACAGACGGAATGGATGGACTTGTCATTGCGACAATCCTTGCCGGTATCTTTCTGGTTCTGATGGGACTGTGCCATTTCGGAAGTCTGATCAAATTCATCCCATTTACGATCACAACCGGATTCACTTCCGGAATCGCTGTTACGATCGTGATCGGACAGTTGAAAGATTTCTTCGGACTTACCTATCCGGATGGGGTAAAGCCGATCGAGACAACAGAGAAATTCCGTGCTGTTGTTGAAAACTTCTCTACGATTAATATTGATGCGCTGATTGTCGGTGCAGTAAGCCTTGCTGTTCTGATCATTGCTCCATACATCTTTAAAAGAATCCCTGGATCTTTGATCGCAGTTATTATCGGAATCCTGATGGTTCAGTTCCTGCCGTTAAAAGTTTCTACAATCGGAAATCTTTATACGATCAGTAACTCCCTCCCATCCTTCCATCTTCCGGCTGTATCATTTGAAGTTGTTCAAAATGCACTTCCGAACGCTTTTACAATTGCTGTTCTTGCTGCGATTGAATCTCTGCTTTCCTGTGTTGTCGCAGACGGAATGATCAACGGTAAACACCGTTCTGACATGGAACTTGTAGCACAGGGAGCCGGCAACATTGCTTCTGCCCTTTTCGGTGGAATCCCGGCGACAGGTGCTATTGCAAGAACTGCTGCAAATATTAAAAACGGCGGACGTACTCCGATTGCCGGAATCGTTCATTCTATTACACTGGTCATCGTACTTGTCGTACTGATGCCATATGCCGGAATGATTCCAATGCCGACAATCGCGGCAATCCTGTTTATCGTTGCATACAATATGTGCCAGTGGCGTACTTTTGTAAAACTGGTCAAGACTGCTCCAAAGAGTGATATCATTGTACTTTTTGCTTCATTTATCCTGACAGTACTCTTCGACCTGGTCGTAGCGATCGAGATTGGTATGGTTCTTGCCTGCCTGCTCTTTATCAAGCGTATGAGTGAAGAAACACATGTCAACAGCTGGACTTATGTGGATGATGACACCCCGGATGTCGATGAGCACCTTCAGAAACTTCCGCTTCAGATCCGTGTCTACGAAATCTCAGGACCTCTGTTCTTCGGAGCTGCAAGTACGATTGAACACATTGTCGTAAAAGATTTTACAACCTGCCTCGTTCTTCGTATGCGAAGCGTTCCTGCACTGGACAGTACTGCTATGAATGCTTTGGTTGATCTGGTAGAAGTCTGCGAGTCAAAGGGAATTACGGTTGTCTTCTCTCATGTCAATGAACAGCCAATGAAAGTTATGGAGAAAGCCGGATTCACAGAGCTGGTTGGAAAAGAAAACTTCCAGCCAAATATCAGTGCCGCACTGAAACGTGCTGAAGAAGTGATTGGGAAGAAGTGATTGCAAAATAACTTTCTTGATTCTTTCGAAAGATGATGTTAAACTTTTTTGCGTAAACAGAGTTTGAAAAATCAGGAGGATTTTATATATGATAAAATTAATCGCAAGTGATCTCGATGGTACACTTCTTCATAACGGAGCACAGGAACTGACTCCGCGCGCTGTAGAACTGATCCATGAACTGACACAGAGAGGGATACATTTTGTTGTAGCAAGTGGACGTCAATATGACAATGAACGTAGAGTATTTGCTAGAATTAAAGACGATGTTTCCTATATTGGTGAGAACGGATCCATCTGTATTCATCAGGGAAATGTGATCTCTCGTGGACTGATTGCAGATGACCTTGCTTACCGCATTATAGATGAAGTAAAAAAATCACCGAATTTTGATATTGTTGTCTCACGAGAAGATACTTGTCTGATTGAAAATAATCACGAAGCTTTTGTGAATCATATCGTAAATGTCATGCAGAATACAACAGAAATCGTAGATGACATCAGCAAGATTGAGGGACCATTTCTTAAGATTGCGATCTGCAATATGATCGATGATGCAAAGGTGATCAGCCAGTACCTGGAACATCTTCAGAAAATGTTCGGCGCGGAGATCAAGGTTGTTACTTCCGGAAATATCTGGATTGACTTCATTGCTCCGGGAACAAATAAAGGCGCTGCTCTTTCTAACCTGATGAAATTATTCCATGTAAAACCAGAAGAATGTATGGCATTCGGAGATCAGTATAATGATCTGGAAATGCTTGAACTGGTCGGTCACAGCTATGCAATGTCAAACAGTGCACCTGGTGTATCCTACTATGCGGATGAAGTAACTGACTCTGTTGAGGATGTTCTGGAAGATGTCCTGGCAAGTCTTGATAAGTAAATATCACCTGCGAACATCACTTGTTCGCAACAAAAACCTCCCGGATGTTTGCAGAAAATTTCTGTATGAACATCCGGGAGGCTTTCTATTCTGTCTCTTCTTTTATATCTCTTCTTTGAATTCCAGAACTGCGTATGGTTTTGCCTGTTCATCACAGAGTTCCACAACAATCCTGTCTGCTTCTTTACTCAACTTCGGATAGATCATATCTCCCAGTACAGCTGCCTTTTTATACTCTACACGCAGCTGTGCGATCGGAAGATCATCCGGAAGAAATTCCAATGCCATCTGCACATACTGACAGTTGTTCACATGCTCATTTGTGTCAATATGATGCTTTCTGACCGGAAATGCTTCCAGATCATCTGCCTCTTCCGGAAGTCGGATTTTTCTTCCCTCATATGGTATATCAAGTGGCTCTTCTACTCCATACAACTGAACATCCTTTTGCTGTGGTCTGGTTGGTCTTCCTGTCTCTGTATCAATAAATGCCCAGACTGAATTCGCACAGGCGAGATATTTTCCATCTGCATCTTTCATATAAAAGTTTCTGTTTCCAAATAATCCCTTAAATTCTGTTGCAAATGTTCCGATTGTGATTTTCTCCCCAAGCTCCGGTTTCCGATTCAGGATCACCTGCCAGTAAGATAAAAGCCACGCTCTTTTCTCTTCCTTCAGAACCGTTGTACCAATTCCAAGATCCTCCGACTGGAAGGTACTGCAGTCCTGAAAATAATTGATCAACGCCGGAACTGTCATCGTACCGTGGTGATCTACCTCGCTGTAACGTACTCTGCTGTCAAATTCATACATTTTCTTACCTCTTTTATTTCTTATTTCCAAAAATACCAGCTAATCTTAAACTTTGTATCTGCTGTCACCCTGGAATATTCTTCTTCCGTCAGTACCTGTTTTAATTGTTTCTTTCCTTTATCAGGAATCACTGCATTCGTTGTATCCAGAAAGCAGAGATTCGGGTAAAGCACACACCACCAGTTATGTCCCTCTGCATTCCCCAGCTCCACTCGCAGTGCCTGATAATTTCCCGCCGGAAATGTCACATCACCGTAAGTCCTGTCAGGAAAATAGCAGGTTGTCACCGCCACATTCACACTCTGATCTTCTCCTGCCGCCGCAACTGTCTTTTCTCCGATTGCACGGATTTCATCTGTATGTGTACGTGCCCACTGCACAGTCTGCTTAAGACACTGTTTCTCTTCCGGTTCTTCTGACAATTCTTCTTTCATATAATCCAATACTGCATCTCTTACCTGCAATTTCAGATTCTGGTCCTTTTCGCTGTCACTATTCGCTAACACATGAAAGCGAAACACTTCCTGCGCCAGATGCTTCTGCGTTTCTTCCTGTGCATATAATTCCTGTTTTGTATATATCATTCCTGTGAAGAAAGCAGCGATCAGAAGCCCCGCTGCCACTGAAAAAATCACTGCTCTTCCCGGCAGTTTTTCTTCTCGGACAGACTTCAGCTTTCTTCTGAGCAATGCAAACCGTTTCTTCATAATATCATCCTCCATCTATGATAAATCAATTCTGTTCATACATGGAGTCTTTCCACAAAAAGGAATTCCATACATATACAAAGAATCTGCTAACAGCAGATTCTTTGCATCATCGCCCAGAAATTTCTTTCTGACGACATTCTTTATTTTCTTTAAGCATTTTCTTCTTTCTCACGGATCGTGCCAACAACTGTTTCTGCCTGATTCTTAATATGCTGGCTTGTAAACTTTGTAGCCAGCTCTTTATCATGTCCGGCAATCGCATCAATAATTGTCTGATGCTCATTCAACAACTGTGGATAGCATTCTTTCTTTTTCAGATATTCAATTCTGTATCTGTACATCTGTTCGCGCAGATTATTCAGAAGCTGGATCAGTCTGCGGTTATCTGTTGCAGCGTAGATAATATCATGGAATGCAACATCTGCCTGTGCGATCTGTGTAATATCATCACTGTTGAGAATAGACTCAAAAGCCTCCGCTGCTGTACGAAGCTCGCTCACTCCTTCTTCATCCATTCTGTCACATGCAAGCTGTACTGCAAGCTCCTCTAATGCGCAGCGCACTTCCAGCACATCTCTTAGATTCTTCTCTGTGATCTCTGCAACTTCAGCACCTTTTCTCGGAATCATAAGAACAAGACCTTCCAGCTCAAGCTTACGGATCGCTTCACGGATCGGTGTTCTGCTCACTCCAAGTTTATTCGCCAGCTGAATCTCCATCAGACGCTCCCCCGGCTTCAGTTCTCCGCGCAGGATCGCCTGTCTCAATGTATTAAATACCACATCTCTCAGAGGCAGATACTCGTTCATTGTTACTTCAAAATCAGTTCCCATTTTACTTCCTCCTAACGTTGTGTATATTCGTTACATATGCCTGTCTTGTCAGACCTTTGTCCCGAATCATCTTCTGTGCTTCTCTTGCTGATGCCCGGTTTTCAAACAGACCGAACACAGTCGGTCCGCTTCCGCTCATCATTGCTCCGATTGCTCCGCAATCCTGCATCACCTGCTTGATATCCGCGATCACCGGATGCATCGGTATTGTCACATCCTCTAACACATTCCCCATAGAATCTGCAACCTTGTGAAGGTCTCCCTTCTGAAGTCCTTCCAGAATCCCGTCAATATCCGGATGCTCGACAATCTCTTTGGAGTCCAGTGCTTCATACACCATCTTCGTTGAAACACTGATCGGAGGCTTGGCGATCAGTACCGTACATTTCGGCATTGCAGGAAGAACACTTAACTCTTCTCCGATTCCTTCTGCCAGAACAGTTCCGCGCATAATGCAATATGGAACATCTGCTCCAAGTTTCACTCCACGTTCCATCAACTGCTGCTGCGTCAGATGCAGCCCAAACAACCGGTTCATTCCAAAAAGAACGGCTGCCGCATTCGAGCTTCCTCCTGCAAGACCGGCAGCTACCGGAATGTGCTTATTCAGCGTGATCTGAACCCCTTCTTTCAGATCAAATTCATCTATCAAAAGCTGCGCTGCCTTGTAAGCAATATTGCCATCCCCGGTTGGAAGAAACTTCAGATTTGTTGTCAGTGTAATTCCGGGCTCTTTCTTCTTCGCAATCTTCACTTCATCATACAGATAAATAGACTGCATGACCATTCTGACATCATGATATCCATTTTCGCGTCTTCCAAGCACATCCAGGCCTAAATTAATCTTGGCAAGTGCTTTTAATTCAATTTGATTCATCCTGTGTACCTCCATCGCTGTTTTCGAAAGAAATAGATGTGAAAATTTACACAAATGTATCTTGTATACATAGTACTTACAGTATACTCATATTTTCTTTAAAAATCAACAATTTATCCCCTATTTTCACATTTTCATTTTCCAATTCATTTACATTCATAATCCCCTCAACGGTAGTCATATACTGTTTCGCCAACTCCCAGAGATCTTCTTTCTCCTGCACAATATGACCAACGATTCCCGGCCTCTTATCCATCTGTTCAAGATCCAGCGGTTTCTCCATGACGGACACGATTGTCTGAAGTTCTACCTCCCGCCGTAAGAATGCATCAAATGCAAGAATTGCCCTCACTTCTACAGCCTCACTACCCGCCATAGAAACCTGGATCTGATCCACATGATGGCTCATCGTACACCGTACATTTTCCGGAAGACCGGAACATTCGATCAGATGCTGGAATGGTATCATCCCCTGCCAGCTTCCATATGGTCTTGCATCATCCCCTCTCAGGTAGAGAAAGCTAAGATGCAGGATTCCACCTATTTGGATTCCTTCTTCTTTATATTCTGTATGTTCTATCTGGATTTCTCCCCTGCTGCAGATCACTTGAAGTACGTCATCTTTTAATTCTGGAAGCGAAAGCCGCTCCGTCAGTTTATATCTGGATTGATTCTGCATTAAAAGCTCTTCAAGAACCGTCTCCTGTTTCTCCGGAATACACTGCTCTTGCAAAGAATAAATGTCTTCTAACAACTCCATTTCCTGCTCTTCGTAGAAATTCATCCGCAACAGCAATGTCCCTTCAATCCCAAGAAGCCGCATCTCACCGTCTTCATCCATACGGATATCAACCAGTGTATCCTCCAGGGTATGTTCCACAGAATAAAACATTTCTTCTGTCAGGCCATTGCAAAGAAGCTTTCCTTCATACGGAATCACCTGACTGATCCAGTCTGCCTTCAATTCTTCCGACAGGTAGAGGCAGAACACCTGTAGTTCTCCTCTGACTGTCACCTCATCTGTCCCCGGGCGCAGTTCTAACTTTCTACCGCTCACTTCGGATAACAGAATCTGGCTGATACTCTCCTTCGTTCCCGGTAATGTAATCTCTTCTTTTATTCGATAAGTGTCTTTTTTTGTGTCTGACAATCCAAGCAGACGAAACTTTTTCGTTTTTTTATAAATCTCATGCTCACTTTCCACATCTTCTGTGACTTCTTCACTTATCATCTGGTTTCTTCCAATTTCAAGTTCTGTCAGCAGATGCAGGCTCAGCTTTCTGGAATGCACCATTGATACACTGAACTCTGTTCTGAGATTTTTCAGGAAATATTCTTCCTCTCCCGGTTGTTCTACATATACCATCTCTTCAAATGGAAGCTTTCCTTCTAAAACTGCCGGTTGCGGATCCAGAGAGGCTGTCATGTACAGAATCTTGAATTGAGCTTTCCCACTGATTTTCAGATAATTCTCAACAAGCTTCATATCTTCCGTCTTCACACAAACTGTCCCTTCAATTACATTTCCCACATCCTCCTTCGCATCCGGAACGTTATAATCTTCGTCCATCTGAAACTGATCGTAAATACACTTTCCTTCATGCATCAGGCGTATCGCTCTCTTCACAATTTCCATTCTGCTCCTCCTCAATCAAACATAACCTCTTTTTCTGTTCCACTGATTTCCACGACAATGTACGGAAATGTCGTAATCTCTTTCGTCTCTTCGCTGACTTCCGG
Organism: uncultured Mediterraneibacter sp.; assembly: GCA_934309345.1. Lineage (GTDB taxonomy): Bacteria > Bacillota > Clostridia > Lachnospirales > Lachnospiraceae > Mediterraneibacter. The sequence goes on from CAKRDD010000004.1 coordinate 97,706, forward strand.
TCCCATCAGACTTGTATGAATATAAATTGTATGCTCTGTTTCATACAGCTCATTTACCTGAATACTGTATCCTGTTGTCGGACATGCACCGTATCCTTCTGCAAGATACGTCTTTCCCTGATCCGAATAAACAAAATGAAACTCTTTCTTTTTTAACTGACCGAGCACTTCTGTCATCTCCTCCGGAAGATGTTCCTGATCAATCAGAATATATTCCAGATCTTTTTGTTTTTGCTCTTTCTCAATCCGGGTAATACATCCGCTTATAAGAAAACAGACACACAGTAGAAATACAGTTAAAATACCCTTTTGTTTTTTATTTTTCATTACAATATTCCAGATACTGTAAACAGTAACGCCATCCGGATTTTTTATTTCCCTTCAATCTATGCATCTGTTGTATTTTTTATGCTGCTACGGTATAATAAGGCTACATGCGCCAGTAGTTATTTTATATTATGGCGACTCTATTATTCATAAGACAAAAGAAAGGATATTGTATGTTTCGATTTATTTTTGTTGCAATTTTTCTAATTCTTTACCTGATTCTTTCCATTCCTGTTTTCTTCGTGGAATGGCTGATCGGTAAATTCAACCCACATGCGCGTGACATCAGTTCTCTGCGTATTGTCCAGTGGGGATTTAAAGTGATTTTGAAGATGACCGGTGTGAAAGTCACTGTGATCGGCGAGGAGAATGTACCGGATGAACCGGTTCTCTTTATCGGAAACCACCGCAGTTTCTTCGACATTCTGCTCACTTACAGCAGATGCAGGAATCTTACGGGATATGTAGCAAAAAAAGAGATGGAAAAGATTCCGCTTCTTTCTACCTGGATGCGTTTTCTCTACTGTCTTTTCCTTGACCGCGAGAATCCAAAAGAAGGTTTAAAGACAATCCTGCAGGCAATTGATTATGTGAAGAACGGTATCTCCATCTGTATCTTCCCTGAAGGTACAAGAAATAAAGGCGAAGAATTAAGTCTTCTTCCTTTCAAAGAAGGTGCTTTCAAGATTGCCACTAAGACCGGATGTCCGATCGTACCGATTTCCATGAATAATACTGCTGAGATTTTTGAGAATCATTTTCCAAAGATTAAGAAAACACATGTTGTTCTCGAATACGGTACTCCGATCTATCCAAATGAACTGGATAAGGATGTCAAAAAACATATCGGAAGTTATGTAGAGAATATTGTTAATGAGACAATTCACAAGAATGCGGAATTGCTTAAGAACTAAATTTGCATTTTTGCAATTTATCTCATTGAAAATCCCTTATTATTTGCAAAAACGCAACCAATCTTTTTCATAAATGAACGATGTCACAATCTATTTCCCGTGCTACAATAAAGTCACTTAAGAGAGCCTGGTAAATATTTGGATGATTGGAAAGAAGGTGATAACCATGGTTGAAAACAAGAACGGAACTACGGTATCTCCTGGTGAACGCATCCAGCAGTTATGCGATACACATCAGCTGACCCGCAAGGAGCTTGCGCTGCGTCTTGGCATTGTTCCTTCTCAGATCAGCCGGATTTTAAATGGCGACACCAAATCGATCAACAGTGATCTTTTAATAAAATTAGCACGGGAATTCCATGTATCCACCGATTATATTCTTGGACTTCATAATGAACCTCAAGACACCGGATATCTGCCTATGCTGCTTATGAGTACTGCTTTCCGGCCGGGAGAATGTCTGAATTTCATCCAAAACCTAATAAATCAGGACATGCAGAAAATGGCTTACTGCGAATATTATTATTTCACTGGCGAACATGATAAAGCCGTTGATCTTGCAGAATTATATTTGAATCATCCAGATCCCATGCTCCGGCTTTCTGCCTGCCTGATCTATACATTTGCCAATCTTTCTCTCAATAGAATCAACTCTGCAACCGGAGGGTTGAAAAGTCTGAAAGAGAACTTAGATCAGATCCTGAAAAAGGAAGATAACCGGAAGACTACAGCATTCGCGATTTTTACAACCGTTGCCGCGCAAACGCTCCTTCATCTTCCTGTCGGAGATGTTCCACCTCTGTCAGACTATCTCTCTGAGCTGCCTGTTGGAATGAGATTGTGGGGAGGTTATATCCTGGCTCATAATTCCTATCTTTCCCAGGAATACGAAAAGTCACTTGGGATTGTCCATGCCTGTCTGATGTTAAGCACTGATGTCTATCCGATTGCTATGATCTACCTGAATCTTATGGGCGCAATGGATGCGATGAATCTGAGGAAACAGGAGCTTGCCAGACAACATTTTATGAATGCCTGGACTCTCGCCCGTCCTGACGGACTGATTGAGGGAATTGGTGAACATCACGGTCTGCTGCAAGGATTGATTGAAACCTGCCTGAAAACAGATTATCCAGACGACTATAAACGTATCATAAGCATCACCTATCAGTTCAGTTATGGTTGGAGGAGAATCCATAATCCAGCAACACAGGACGACGTTGCCGACAACCTGACAACCACTGAATTTTCAATTGCAATGCTCGCCAACAGAGGCTGGACAAACAATGAGATTGCTGATTACATGCATATGAACGTACGGACAGTAAAGCAGCACATGACCAGTATTTTTAACAAATTGAGTATTGAAAACCGCGGACAATTAAAATCTTATATGTTGAAATAAACATACCCTGGGTATACATCATGAAAGGGGGAACCTCTATGAAAAAATATGTAACACGAATCCTTCTTGTTCTTCTTGTATTTCTTCTGCTATGTATCGGAATCTTTACAGGAATTTATTTCACACGTTTTCGCACAATGTCTTCCATCCAAAAGATAAGTTCTTATGACGATGGCTATAACCTGTATCGAATGGATGTGAAGTATGATTACAACTTAGATGATGTAATCAACTACGAAATCACAGATGATCAGAGTATGATCGATGCAATTCTGAAGGAAGCACTCCCGCTTCTTCCAGTCAAGATCAAAGCTCCGAAATTTGGCTGTACTGCATTTACAATGACTGATACAGACGGTGATATTCATATGGGGCGTAATTATGATTTTAAAAAAGATACTTCCGCAATGCTCGTATACTGTACACCGAAAAATGGATATAAATCTGTTGCATTTGCAGCACTTGATAACGTATCTGCCAACATTCCTGATGCAAATGTAAAGAAAAAACTTGCTTCATTAACTTCTCCATTCATCTGCCTCGACGGTATGAATGAAAAAGGTGTGTCTATCGCAGTACTGACACTGGACAGTGACCCTGTTCATCAGGATACCGGAAAACCTACGATTTCCACTACTCTTGCAATTCGTCTTGTACTTGACCGCGCTGCTTCAACAGAAGAAGCTGTTACATTACTAAAGAGTTATGATATGTTTGCATCCTCTGGCAGAGATTATCATTTCTATATCACAGATGCCAGCGGAGATGGACGCGTCATTGAGTATGACTGCAACAGTGATACCCGCGAACTTGTAGATACGAAATCAGAAGCAGTTACCAACTTTTTCATTCTATATAAAGACAAGGTTGCTCCAAACCAGAGAAATGGTATTTACGGACATGGAAGAGAACGTTACGATGCGGTTCTTAACGTTTTTGAAACAGAAAAAGAACACACAAACACAACTTCCTGGAATGCATTGAAAGCTGCGTCCCAGGATCCAAATCCAGTCGAAATAACCAGTAATACACAGTGGTCCATCAATTATAATAACACTGATCTGACTGCTGAGATTGTCCTTCGACGGAACTGGGATGATGTTGTAACATACGACCTGAATACGAATAAGTTAGAGGTTCAGGATGAATAAACAGATAAATTTTCTGGAAAATCGTTACAATTAAGTTACTTAAGATCGATTTTTACACGAAAAAGGGAATGGACTGAAAAACTTCAACCCATTCCCTTTTTCTTCTCATTTCAAGAGATCTAATTAAAAATTTATTTCTGATAAAGAACTTCTATTCCACTTCGTTCTATTCCGGATATACAAGATGACGGTCATTCACCAGTGCATCTTTGTATTTCTTAATATAATACTTCGCCATATCAAGGTTCTGTTCCTGATAGTTACCACACTGCTCCGGTGCAGCCCCCGGAATCTCTCCCTCGAATCCGATGATGAAATCACACATCTCAAGAACCAGATCTAGTACATCCTCTGAATCCAGATTTCCGAACATTACAAGATAACATCCTGTTCTGCAGCCCATTGGTCCAAAGTAGATCACGTCATCCTTCTTCTCACTGTTACGAAGATAAGTTGCTGCCAGATGCTCAATTGTATGAAGTGCCGGAGTATCCACAACCGGCTCTCTGTTCGGTGCTGTGATTCTTAAATCAAAAGTCGTTGTGACACAGTCCCCCTTCGCATCTCTTCTTGAGACATATAATCCCGGCATCAGATCCAGGTGGTTGATTGTAAAGCTTGCAATTCTATCCATGGTAAATTCTCCTTTTTCAACTTTTCATTTTTAACCAGTATAACACAGATTAACGGTGACAACTAGACTAAACGAATGCTCAACCGCAAAATGAATCAAATGAAAATGAGAGAATTCAATGATTTTTGGGAATGCTGTTATCCGGATATTACAAAACTGCGGAGCAAGTCAATGAATTCTGGGGATGCGTTACCCTAATATTGCAAAAACGCGAAGCAAGTCAATGAATTTTGGGGATGCGTTACCTGGATATTGCAAAAATGCAAAGCAAGTCAATGAATTCCGCAGGAACCGTTACCTGAAAACTGCAAAAATGCAAAGCAAGTCAATGAATTCCGCAGGAACCGTTACCCGAAAACTGCAAAAGTGCAAAACAGGTCAACGAATGTATCAGTAACTGTTACCCAAAAATCAAGAAAACGCAAAGCAAGTCAATAAAAATAGGGACTGACGTTACCTAAAAATTGGTATTAAACGACAATCCCTTTGTTTGTGTACTCATGGTACTATATCCTTTTTAGCATCTCCATTCTAGCACATGTCAATAGCTAAAACAAATATATGATGAACAAACTTACTGCTTAATCCAGTGACAGCTCATCAATCTTGCGCAGTTCCTCTTCTGTAAATTCTGTATTCTGTATTGCCTTGATATTATCCAATACCTGTTCTGGTTTTGATGCGCCTACAAGAACGCTTGTTACAATACCATCTTTCAAAATCCAGCTCAATGCCATCTCTGCCAATGTCTGACCTCTTCCAGCTGCCAGTCCGTTTAACTCTCTAATCTTTACAAGTTTCTCCTCTGTCAAAGCAGATTTCTTCAGGAAACGACCGTCCGTCATAATTCTGCTGTCTTCCGGGATTCCTTTCAGATAACGGTCAGTAAGAAGTCCCTGCGCCAGCGGACTAAATGCAATAATTCCTTTCTCCAGCTTCTTCGCAGTGTCTTTCAATCCATTTTTCTCAATTGTTCTGTCAAAGATAGAATATCTGTTCTGATTGATCACAAATGGACACTTCAAGTCTCTTAAGATTGCTTCTGCCTTTTCCAGGGTTGGACCGTCATAATTTGAAAGCCCCACATAAAGTGCTTTTCCTGACTGCACTGCACTTGCAAGTGCTCCCATCGTCTCTTCCAACGGAGTCTCCGGATCCATCCGGTGATGGTAGAAAATGTCCACATAATCCAGCCCCATACGCTTCAGGCTCTGATCCAGACTGGAAAGAAGATATTTTCTGCTTCCCCAGTTTCCATAAGGGCCTTCCCACATATCAAAACCGGCCTTTGTGCTGATCAGAAGCTCATCTCTGTACACGCCAAGTTCTTCTTTCAGAATCTTACCAAAATTCTTCTCCGCACTTCCATAAGCCGGTCCGTAATTATTTGCCAAATCAAAGTGTACGATTCCATTATCAAATGCTGTGAAAAGGATTTCCTTCATATTCTCATAAACACCAGTATCTCCAAAGTTGTGCCACAATCCAAGTGAAATTGCCGGGAGCTTTAATCCGCTCTTTCCGCAACGTACATAAGCCATTTTCTCATATCTGTCATTTGCTGCCTGATACATGTTTCTCTTCCTCTCTTTCGTAAAAACAGGTGGTAGAATAGTTCTGTGTCTATTCTACCACCTGTTTTTTATATTTGAAACAAGTTTTTAATAAGCCGCCCGGTAAACTTCCAGCACCTGTTCTTCCGTCAGTTCCACATAATTGTTCTTCAAAAGTCTCTGCTGTGTCTGGATCACATCTCTTGCAAATATCGGCAGATCACTTTCTTTTACGCCAAATTCACGAAGTGGTTCTTTCTTTAATATCTGATCCATCAGTTTGTACAGCGTTTCTAATGCATTTTTCGGTTTCACTTCCAACGCCTCTGCAATCACAGCCTCCAGCTCATTAATCTTGCCTTCTGGCTGGATCTCTTTGTACTTTTTCATTACATCTTTAAACATCAGTTGGTTCGACTGTCCATGCGGAATATGATAGACGGATCCAAGCGGATAAGCGCATGCATGCACAGCTGCACATCCACCATATCCAAATCCGATCCCGGCCCAGTTCGATGCTTTCAAAAAGTCTGCAGCATATGCTTTCCATGCATCTCCTCCACCTGCTTCCACCGCTTTCTTCCACGAGATCAGAATCAGCTTTAACGCTTCTTTGGAAAAAAGCTGTGAAGTGCTGCATGCATTTGGACTTAAGAAAGACTCTGCACTATGTACCATTGCATCAATCGATGAAGTTGCAAAAATCTTGTACGGAAGTGAATCCAGCATATTCGTGATCAATATTGCTTTATCTGCAAGCATTGCATCAGATGCCAAGCCCATCTTCACACCTTTACTTATACGATTGATAACTGAGATATTTGTAACTTCACTTCCGGTTCCGCAAGTGGTTGGAATGATTACAAGCGGATGAAATGACTGCAATCCGGCAACCTTATCATATAAATCATCTACCTTATCTTCCGGTCCTGCAACTGCAACAGCCTTGGCAATATCAATCACTGTACCTCCACCAATGGCAATAATACGTCCATAACTCTTTCCACGAAGTTCATCCAGTATTGCATCAACCATGATATCTGTCGGCTCGCCTTTTCCGTATTTTTCACGGAATAAAGTCTGCACTCCAAGTTGTAATGGTTCTATATATTTCTGATAAGTATGCTCTCCGCAGAGGACAAGATCATCTGCCCCTAACTCAGCTTCCTTTGCATACTGCTCAAATGTCGTATATTCTTCTATCTCTGTCTTAATTGAAAATCCTTTCATCCTTTTCTCCTCTAATCCTCTAACGCCTCCACAAGTGCTGCCTCAAAGATTTCAAGTCCTTTCTCCATCTGCTCATCCGTCATAGTAAGTGGTGCAAGGAAACGAACGGTATTGCTTGCGGTTCCGCAACTCTCCAGAAGAAGTCCTTTCTGAAGTGCATTCTGGACTAATTTCGCTGTAAATGCTGTCGCAGGTTCTTTCGACTCTCTGTCTGTAACAAACTCAATACCGATCATAGCACCAAGTCCTCTGACATCACCGATCACCGGATATTTCTCCTGCAGTTCTTTATAACGTTTGATCACAACCTCGCCGATATGTCTTGCCTTTCCTGCATAGTCATCACGCTTCATCACATCCATGACTGCCAGTGCCGAAGCACATGCGACCGGATTTCCACAGAAGGTTCCTCCAATCGTGCCTGCCGGTGCTGCATCCATAACTTCTGCTCTTGCCGTGATTGCTGAAATTGGAAGTCCTGCTCCGAGGGATTTCGCTGTTGTAATAATATCCGGTGCTGCGCCTTCCTCTGCCCAGTACTCGGATGCAAAATATTTTCCAGTTCTGCAGTTTCCGCACTGTACTTCATCAGCTACCATCAGAATTCCATTGTCATCGCAGATCTTGCGGACTGCCTTTACCCACTCGATCGGTGCCGGAATGAATCCGCCTTCACCCTGAAATGGCTCTACGATCATACATGCGATCTCGGATGCAGGTGCTCCCTCATCGAAGATACGGTTCAGCTCATCAATATAATACTGAACTGCTTCTTCCTCTGTATATCCCTTCGGTGCACGGTAAAGATACGGATAAGGTGCGCGATAAATGCCTGCTGGGAATGGACCCATTCCTACAGCATACACCTTCTTGGCTGTCAGCGCCATTGTAAGATTGGTTCTTCCATGAAATGCTCCTGTGAAACAGATCACTCCACATCTCTTTGTAAATGCCTTCGCAATCTTGATCGCATTCTCGTCGCACTCTGCCCCAGAGTTTGCAAAATATGTTTTCTTCACATCGCCTTTACATGACATGATTTCATTTAATCTCTCAGCTAATGTAACATATCCGTCATGTACATAGACATTAAAAATCGTATGGAAATATTTCTCTGCCTGTTCTTTGACTGCTTCAATTACCTCCGGATTAGAATATCCGATATTCAAAACTCCAACGCCGCCAACCCAGTCAAGAAACTTATTTCCATCCAGATCTTCGAACATTGCACCTGCTCCCTGTTTAATACAGATCGGATATGTCTTTCCGCAAAGTGCCTGTGGAATCGCCGCATCTCTTCTGTCTAGAAGCTCCTTTGATTTTGGTCCCGGTACCTGTGCTGTAATAATCTCTGGTAATGCTTTTGCTAATTCTGCTGTTGTCATAATGAATCCCTCCTGAAGCTCTTTTTATATTATTCTCGTATAATCCAGGAAGAAGCACACACAACATACTGTTTTATCGCCCTGGTTCCGATACACATGCGGCTGATCTGTCTCGAATTTATAGATCTGTCCTTCCTGGATTTCCTGCATATGGTCATGGCATTCTACTGTTAGTACCCCTTCTGTTACTGTGAGGTATTCCCTTGTCTTCTCCCCATGACTTCCACTCAGATAACATCCGCCAGGCTCAATCTCAATCTGATAGACTTCTACAGACTGGGAATCTTCATAAGGAAAACACGTCCAGACTTTATATTGTCCTTCCAGTTCTTTCGTTGGCACAAGTTCATTTGGCGTCACCAGACAGTAATCTATCCGCGGCGGATCGATCAGGCGCTGGAACTCAATTCTCAACCCACTTGTAATTTTTCCTAAAACACCAAGGGACGGATTCGCCGTCCCTCTTTCTATCTGTGCCAGCATACTTTTACTGACTCCTGTCTGCTCTGAGACCTGATCCAGGCTCATTCCCTTCGCCTTGCGGATCTTCTTTAAATTTTCTGATACATTATGTGATAAATAATCCATCTACATCATCCTTACAACGCTTTTCTGTATAACATCTCAATGTCACACTTTCTCGAAGATCTCGGATTTACTGCAATATTTCCACTCTTCATGGCATCCACTGCCATTGCTTCAATCTTGCTCTCGATCTCTTCTGCACTCACCGGTCCTGTCTTGCTGGCATTATTGATTGCCTCTGTCAGATTTGCCGGTATTCCAATCTCTCCACATAATTCACGGATGGCATCTACCAGCATCATTGATTCAAATTCTTCCTCATAAGCCGGAACCGGACTGATGTCATTATAGATCGTCAGATATCTTCCATGATCTGCCAGTGCATTATACTCTGCGATTACCGGAAGCAATACTGCATTTGCTACTCCATGTGGCACATCAAAGAATGCACTGACCGGATGGCTCATTGCGTGAACATTTCCAAGTCTTGCAAAGGAAAATGCAATTCCTGCGAAAAGTGAACCTACAAGCATTGCCTCTGCCGCTTCGATATCTCCACGATTTGCTACAAACCTTCTGATATTTTTTCCGATCAGACTCATCGCTTTCTCTGCCATCGCATCGGAGAATGGAGAGGCTGCTGTTGAAATATATGCCTCCTCCGCATGGATAAATGCGTCAATTCCACAAGCTGCTGCAACGCTTGCCGGAGCTGTTGTCAGAAGTTCTGCGTCCAGAATTGCGTAAGCCGGAAGAATCTCATAACTGAAAACTGTCAGCTTATAATCTCTGCTGTGATCTGTAATAACAGAGAACGCTGTTACTTCAGAACCTGTTCCTGCTGTCGTCGGAATCGCAATCAACGGAATGATCGGTCCCGGAACTTTGTTGGCACCTTCATATTCTGTAATGCTTCCGCCATATTTCGCAGTTACACCGACTGCTTTTGCCACATCCATCGGAGAACCGCCGCCGAATGCCACGATAAAATCTGCACCTGATTCTTTGAATGCCGCTGTTGCCTTATCTACTGTCTCAACAGATGGATTTCCTTCTATCTCTGTAAATGTATCAACAGCAATTCCTGCCACTTTCAGAGACTCTGCTGCCTTCTCCACGAGCCCCATCTTCGCCAGATGCGGTCCGGACATAAGAAATGCATGGGAGCCGCCTGACTTCTTCGCAACCTCGGGAAGCTTTGCAAGGCTTCCCTTTCCTACTGTAATATTCTGTGGAACTGAAAAACTAAATTCATTCATTATCAAACTGTGCCTCCAATCAAATCACTTTTCTGCATCAGTACACGATCAATTGCTGCATCGATCACTTTATCAAGCTCTTCTTCATCTGCCTCTGGCATCAGAGTTGCTGCATCCTCATCAGAGATGATCTCAACAAGTGTACCAAAGGACTCTTTGTATTTCACTTTACATACAACATAGAACACAACACCAAGTGCTGACCATCCAAGTACCATCAGCCACTCCTGAAGAATCAGGTTTCCACCACTTCCCGGAATACAGTACATTGCAACCATAAATCCTGACATGATAACTGCCATAGTTCCGAAGAATTTATAACATGGAACTTTATACGGTCTTGGCATATCCGGCTCTTTCTTTCTTAGGATCATAAAGGAAAGAGCAACCATACAGTAAGCGAAACAACATCCAAAGTTACCGGCATCACTGATCCATACAAGCATCTTTCTTCCTGCGAACGGAGCAAGCATTGTCAGAATACCGATCAAGATCAAGGCATTTACAGGAGTTTTGTGCTTCGGATGTAACTTTGCAAAGAATTTTGGAATCATGTAAGACTCTGCCATGGAATACATTGCACGGGAACCACCAAGTAAGAAGGAGTTCCAGGATGTAACGATTCCACACATTCCACCGACAATAATAACCTTTGCCATAATTTTCGTGTTAAATGCCGCTGCCATCGCATCTGCTGTCACAAGCCCTGTTGTTTCCTGTGATGCGATAATGTCTCCAGGATTCATAACGAATCCAACTGCAATAATAACAAATGCATAAAAGATAACTGCAAGCACAACAGATAAGATCAGGATATTTCCGATTTTTTTCGGAGGAACATTGATTTCCTCTGCCGCCTGCGGGATAACATCAAATCCAATGAAGTAGAACGGTGACATTGCCGCAACTCCGATAATTGCCTTGATATTCACACCTGCTGTTGCTCCTGCAAATATCTGTCCATCCAGATTGTCAACTGTTCCATTGATCACTGACGCAACGATCAGCAAGATTCCTGCGCCACCGATAATACATGTCAGTACCGTCTGAAGGATAGCCGCTGTCTTTGCTCCGATAATATTGATCATCATGATCAAAAATGCGATTACGATCGCAGTGATCAGCCAGGATGCATAAATATCAAATCCTGCAACTGTATACATATAACCTTTCAAAAATCCCGGCCACAGGTAAGTAATAATCGTTGGAAATGCGCAGGCCTCAAAACATGCAACACTGACATATCCAAGTACGATCATCCATGTACAGATAAAAGATCCTGTCGAACCCATTGCCCTATAACTAAATACATGCTCTCCACCGCACTGCGGCATTGCTGCTGTCAGCTCTGCGTATGTCAGACCCACGAAGAAGATCATGATACCACCGATCACAAATCCAAGTGCGGCTCCGATGACTCCACCTTTTTCAATCCAGCCTCCGGTTGAAACAACCCAGCCCCATCCGATCATAGCGCCAAAGGCAATTACAAGGATGTCCCAGGCATTTAATACTTTGTTAAATTCTGATTTTTTCTGTTCCATATCCTGTTCCCTCCTATTTGTTCATTATCTTTTTTGCTACATCTTCAATCAGTTCTGCTGTTCCATCTACTCCCAGAAGACTGCTGTCGATCAGCATATCACGGTTATGACGATCACCACGATTGCTTCCGGTAAGTGCCAGATGACGCTTGTGGTACCTCTTATCCTTTTCTATAATAAGAAGCTTTGCATCATCTGCTGAAAGATTGTGACTCTTCATTACGTTTTGGATTCTCACTTCGTTTGGAGAATAGATAAATACTCTGAGAATCGGCTGATGTTCCTTCAAAATGTAATCTGCTGATCGTCCAATGATCACACAAGACTCTCTGTCTGAAAGCTTTCGTATAATCGTTTTCTGAACATGCATTGCACGGTCTGTCAGGTCTGCATATTTTGAAAAAGATCCTCGGACATCTCCCTCCGCTCCTTTTCCGGCAATCGTAACGCCTTCCTCAACCTTCTCCATAATCTCTTTCGGTATTCCTACTTCCTTTATGATCTGGTCTACTGTATCTCGATCATAAAATTTAATTCCGAGATCTTCTGCGACTTTCCGGCCAATCTGATTTCCCTTTGCACCGTATTCGCATCCGATTGTAATAACTAGATGTGCCATATCATTCACCCTCTCTTTCATTTTCTGCTGCTTACTCCCATACAAATCATCTGAATGATTTTTTATGATTTACACGAGAGTGAACAGCATTTCATTACCGTCTCATCAATTCTGGAAACTAAGAAGAAAAAGGGCGCACGATCATTCTCGTGACGCCCTTGTCTTCTATAGTTCTTCTATATTCATGATAATGCTTTTACTGCCTCTTCGATAATCTCAACTGCCTTATCACACTCTTCTTCACTGACGATCAGTGGTGGAACCATACGGATAATATGTGCTCCGATTGCTGTGATAAGAAGCTTTCTGTCAAAGCATCCATGTTTTACATCAACTCCTGAGATTGTATCATCAAACTCAACACCAACCAGAAGTCCCTGATGTCTTACTTCTTTCACATGTGGCAGTTTCTCCAGTTTTGCTGCGAAATAATCTCCGACCTTCTTTGCATTTCCTGCAAGGTCTCTGTCAAGAAGCTCTCCAACCTCTGCAAGTGCTGCTGCACAGCTGATCGGATGTCCACCGAATGTTGTTCCATGTGATCCTGCTGTAAATGCTTTTGCAACTTCCTCTGTTGCACAGATTGCTCCGATCGGCATTCCACCGCCAAGACCTTTCGCCATGGATACGATATCCGGTTTTACTCCATAGTTCATATAGGACATGACTGCTCCGGTTCTGCACCATCCTGTCTGTACCTCATCCAGAAGTAAGAGCATTCCTTTCTCATCACAGAATTCGCGAAGTCCTTTCATAAATTCCTGTGTTGCCGGATGAACGCCACCTTCGCCCTGTACAGGCTCGATCATAATGGCGATCGTATTCTCTGTACATGCATCCTTGAATGCTTTCAGGTCATTGTATGGTGCATAAGAGAATCCGTAAGTCATAGGTCCGAATCCAACCTGGCATCCATTTCCCGGCTGACCTGTTGCTGACATTGCTCCAAATGTTCTTCCATGGAAACCATCCTTTGCTGTTACGATGTGATATCTGTTTGGACCGTATTTCTCAATACCATATTTACGAGCCATCTTGATCATTGCCTCGTTGGCCTCTGTTCCTGAGTTCTGGTAAAAAATCTTGTCCATTCCAAGAGTCTTACATACCTTCTCGGCAAGCAGTGCCTGTGGAATTGTGTATGGATAGTTAAATGTGTGCATTATATCGTCCACCTGGTCTTTGACTGCTGCCACGACCTTCGGGTTTCTGTTTCCTGCATTGTTTACTGCGATTCCTGCATAGAAGTCAAGATATGGTGTTCCGTTCTCATCATAGAGGTACATCCCCTCGGCTGTCTCTGCAAGAAAATCGAAACGCTCATAAGTCTCGATCATGTATTTGCTTACTTTGTCTTTGATATCCTGTGCTGTTAATCCTGTGTCTTTTAATTTCATTTTCAAACCCTCCTGAATCTGCAGCTGTTTCACAGTTGCTTTAATCTCAACTAATTATCAAATACATCGCGCGCTGAAATTTTTTTATAATAAACAAAAACAAAAAGAGCAAAGTTACTACGAAATGTAAGCACCTTTGCTCTTTGTTTTTGTCTATTATTTTGTACAAACATACAATATCACGTTCAATATAGTCTGTCAACAACTTTTTTTATTTTATTTTGTCTTGACAATTTTAATTTGTAGTTTATCATAATAAAGTATTAAAGTGATAAATATACTATTTTAATAGGAAAGGAAATCCAAATATGAAATTAGAAAACTACGAAGTACATCTGCCAAGTTATTCCATTGGCGATAAGATATACGATAAGATCGGACCGGTCTGTGAGTCCTATGGTAAGACGGTTCTCTTAATTGGCGGGAAACGGGCACTTGCCGCAGCCGAAGAGAAAATCCGCGCTTACGTGAAAAAAACAAATCTGACGATCATCGGAACGGAACTCTACGGAACAGACTGTACTTACAAAACAGTGGAAACTTTACGTTCTCTCCCAGTCTATCAGGAAGCCGATATGGTATTTGGAGTCGGCGGTGGAAAAGCACTCGACACTGTAAAATGTCTGTGTATCGAAGATGACAAACCTGTCTTTTCTTTTCCAACCATTGCTTCTAACTGTGCCGCCTGCACTTCTGTGTCGATTATGTACAACGAAGATGGAACTTTTTTAAAGCCTCATTTCTTCGTGCGTCCAGTCATGCATGCATTTATTGATACTGAAATTATTGCTCAGGCTCCAAGTCAATATATGTGGGCAGGAATTGGTGACACTTATGCAAAATATTATGAAGCAACCATTTCTTCCCGTGACGAACGGCTAGAGCACTTCACTGCTGTCGGCGTTGCTGTCAGCCATATGTGCCGTGATCCATTGCTTCAGTATGGTGCCAAAGCTTTTGAAGACCACAAGAAAGGGCTTTGTACTTATGAAGTGGAACAGGTTGTCCTTGCCATTGTAGTTACAACAGGAATTGCATCCATCTTCCTGACCAAGGATTTTACACCTGATTATAACAGCGGTCTCGCCCATGCTGTTTTCTATGCACTAACCTCCTACCCGGTTATTGAAGAAAAACATTTACATGGAGAGGTCGTTGGATTTGGTGTGTTGCTTGCTCTTCTTGTCGACGGTCAGAAAGATGAATTTGAAAAGATTTATGAACTGAATAAGGCAATTGGGCTTCCAGTTTCTTTAAAGGAAATTGATATTACAGAAGAACAGTGGGAAGAAAGTATGAACCGCATCCCAGAGATGTCCGATGTCGCACATTATCCTTATAAAGTGATACGTAAAATGCTCATCGATGCTATGAATACATTAAAAAACAGAGTTGCAAAGGATTGATTTTTATGACAAAACAAATAAATTCATCACCAGCAAAAGCGACCGCCGCATCTGGTTCTTCCATGATCCTTGGCGTAGCTTTCGTCTGGTTTACCACACATTTCGGAGGCGGATTTGCCTCCGGTGCCCAAATCTACAGTTATTATGTACGTTATGGAATCTGGTGTCTGATCATGCCGATATTCGCCATGTTGTATAACGGTATCTTCTTTGCTTATGGGCTTCGCTTCGCAAGAAAACACGAAGTCTATGATTACCGTTCCTACAATAATGCATTTTACGGAAAGTTCGCCCCGATTTTCTCGAATCTGTTCGAACTGCTCTATCTCTGTGTGATGTGTGTTGCCCCTGCAGTCGCATTTGCCACAGGTGGAGCAACCTTAAGCACATTGACAGGACTTCCGTATCTGCTCTGTACTCTGATCATCGGAATCTTTATCTTCATTGTTGCGATTTTCGGAACAGATCTGGTACGGCGCGTAGCTTCTGTACTTTCCATCTGCATTATCGCCGGACTTTTTCTCGTCTATGTTCCAAACATTCTTCATGGATGGGGAAATATCACAAGTACATTAAGCACAATGGTGGCCCAGCCACAGCCGTTCGGAAAGGCTCTTTATTCCGCATTCTTATACGGAACCTTTCAGCTTGCTAACATTGCTGTATTCGTCCAGCATGCGAAATCTTTTGCCCGGCCAAAAGATGCCGTCAAAAGCATGGGAATCGGATTTATTGTAAATGCTTTACTGATGATCATGGTTGTTCTCGGTATCCTTACAGTTTATTCTGATCCGGAAATGATGAACCAGAGTGTACCAACCCTGTTCATGGTTCAACAGGGTGTCGGCAAAGGATTCCTTACACCACTCATCTCTGTTCTGATCATCCTTGGCGCAGTGTCTACCGCCGTCAATATGGTAGCTGCTATGGTGACAAGAATTAACAGTGGACTTCTGAAACAAGATAAAAAGAAATCTTCTGGAACAGCGAAAAAAACTGACAGGAAGATTTCCCTGCGTGAGGTTATAATTGCACTGATCTGTTGTATTGCTGATTTCTGTATTGCCCAGTTTGGATTGCTTACACTGATCCAGAAAGCTTACAGTGCACTGGCATATCTTGCTATTCCGGTGATTCTGGTACCTTATATCATTCATATGATTGTGACACGATTTGACAGTAAGAATTGATTTAATGTACTGTTAAAAATATCCACTTTGGTGGGCACTATGTATTATTGATACATGGTGCCTCCTTTAGTATTGCTTTAGTATTACAAAATATTTCTTGAGTTTATCCTTTGCTTATGTTATGCTAGCTGCACACAGATGATACATCTAATCATCTGTACAAAGTATCTAAATTCATTTCATCTATTTTTCGGAGCCATGATAGATCGGCAGTAATTCCCAAAAGTGATGATACGTAAACGGATAAATACTGTTTGAGAAAATGAAAAAATCCTCTTTATACACTGGAATCTGCTGAAAGTATATGTTAATCTTAGGATAGAAGCTATAGCATTTTCTTGCAAACAGGAAGTTTATCTGTAAAGGAAAGGAGAAGCTATAGTGACAAAAGACAAAAGAACACTCAAAGATTTAAACCTGATGGATAAGTTCTTATTTGATGAGGCAATGGAAGACAAGGAGAATATGAAGACTCTTCTTGATATTGTCCTTGGACAGGACACACATTTAAAATATCCGCCACAAACAGAAAAAGAGTTTAGAAATTCTAAAGAAAATCGCCAGATAAGACTCGATGTTTATGCAATTGATGAAGATGATGTTGTATATGACACAGAACCTCAAAAACAGAATACCAAAAATCTGCCTAAGAGAAGTAGATTATATCAAGGACTAATCGATTCCAATTTACTACCACCTGGAAGTATTGACTTTAACGCATTAAATACCGTTATCATCATAATGATTATGCCATTTGATTTGTTTGGTTATGAATTATATCAGTACACGTTTCGAATGAAATGTGAAGAAATTTCAGAGTTAGAATTAGAGGATGACGCCACCAGAATTTTTCTGAACAGTCATGGAAAACATCCAGAATTCGTCAATCCAGAGTTAATCGAACTTTTGGAGTATATGGAAAAATCAACAGATACTGTGGCAAAAAAGTGTGAAAGTAACCGGATTCATCAGATGCATGAACGTATCACCAAGCTTAAATCCAGCAAAGAAATGGAGATTAAATACATGCAAAAATGGGAAGAAAAAGAGATTGAACGACAAGAAGCATATGCAGAAGGCGAAAAACGTGGACGCACTGAGGGCGAAACAAGAATCAATAAATTAACCAAGTATTTATTAGAACAGGAAAGAACTGAAGATTTGAAAAAAGCAGTATCTGATGCTGCATATCAGGCAAAGTTATTAAAAGAACTGGGACTATAAATATATAAAAAAGTTCGTCAGTTAATTGATAAAAAGTCCTCTCTCATGATCTACTATTTGATCTGAGAAAGGACTTTTCTTATAAGTTGCTTGTACCGCTATCCGGTTACGAGATGCTTCCCTTACTCTTCGGAGAACTGATCTTTTCCAGCTGCGCACAGCGGACATTCAAAATCTTCCGGTACATCTTCCCACTTTGTTCCAGGTGCGATACCGCCTTCCGGATATCCCTGCTCTTCGTCATATTCCCATCCGCATAAATCACATACATATTTCATAATTCCATATCTCCTTTTCTTTTCATCTTCGTTTTTATAATTATTCCTGATCTTACATCAAATTACTGTATGACAAGATCAATGAATCATTACCACTAATTTTCAAAAACTGGTTCAAAATCGCTGACATCATGTCCACAGATTGGACAGATATAATCCGCTGGAAGTTCACTTCCTTCGTATACATAATTACAGATCTTGCATCTCCAGCCAACGATTTTCTTATCCTGAGGTATCTCTTTCTTCTTTGGTTTTACACGATTCTGATAATCTGCGTAAGTAAGCGGTGCATTCTCATTCAGCAGTTTTGCATCTGTTACTTCTGCAATAAACAGAGTATGTGTTCCAAGATCCTGCTGTTCCAGAACCTTGCCACTGATCACAGCGCATGCCTGATATCCCATATATGGAATATTATTCTGATCAACCGGTAACGTAAGATCCTTCATCTTATCCACATCTCTTCCTGACTGGAATCCGAAATGCTTAATTGTCTCAAAGGAACACTGTACATCCAACAGGCTCAGTGCAAAAATTCCGCTTTCTTTGATCAGATCGCAAGTATAATTACTGTTCAAAACGGATATTGCAATTCGAATCGGGTCATTTGCCACCTGCATACATGTATTGGTAATGCAGCCATTTACTTTCTCACCGGAACGTGTGGATAACATAAATACTCCATAAGACAAATTATAAAGTGCTTTTTTCTCCATCAGACTACCTCCCTTTTTATTTTAATAACAATTACTATTATTATGTTTTTATAATAGACTATTTTTTCGATATTGTCAACTGTAAGTTTTATTTTGTCCAGTTTTTCTTTAAATTTTTCCTTATTTTTATATGAATTTTCAGACAATTCTTTCCTATTTATGCTATACTATTCTTATAGTAACTCGTTAACAGCAGCATTTTGTAAAGGCAGGGATGATTATGAATTTAAACTATCTTGAAGAAACAATTAGCACATCTAAATATCTTGTTTGTCTCGCCGGAATGGAATTTATGAGAGAGCAAAATGTCGCATATCATCGAGACAGCGACGAATCTTATCGAATTGAAGAAAAGTATGGATACTCTCCGGAAGAATTATTCAGTGCCCGTATGTTTAACACACATGCCGAATTATTCTATGAATATTATAAAAATGAAATTCTTTCCAAGCACCTGGAGGCAGGAAAAGGAAATGAAGCACTCGCAAGATTAGAAGAGGCAGGATATTTAAAAACAATCATCACAAAAGGCATCTATAATATGCCTCAGAAAGCCGGCTGCAAAAATGTGATCAATATTTATGGAAATATTTATGAACATAATGCTTGTCCTCGTTGTGGCAAGACTTTCCCGATTGAATATATCAAGAACAGTGATAAAGTTCCTCTCTGTGATGTATGTAAATCAACTGTGATTCATCCTGGAGTTTATTTACATGGTGAAATGCTTAGTAATACTGTCATCAGCCATGCTGTAGAGGAAGTTGCTAAAGCCGATACGATTCTCGTTCTCGGAATGAACCTGAATTCCAGTCTGTGCAAAGATATGCTTCCGCATTTCACAGGCAAAGATTTGATCGTAATCCATAAGGAAGTACATTATCTGGATGAAAAAGCAACCGCAGCTTACCATGGAGCAGTCAGTGATATTCTTCCAGAAATTGCAGAAAACATACTGGGTGCATAATTTTCCAATATTGTTTTTACATATTCTTAAATTCCAAAAGCAAGTTATATGAAAAAGGGTGTCGGTTCATACCAATTTTCCGACACCCTTTTCATTTTTTCTATATGATATTCATATTTTACAGTTCTCAGGTAATGATTCCTGCTCTATTTTTTGACTTGCTTCACATTCTACTCTTCACCACATCCCAGGATCTCTTTAATCTCCGGAATCGTCTTCTTCTGTTCTCTCAACTGACGGATCTGTGCTATTCTTTCCAGACTCTCAACTCTACGGTACCTTCTGGTCAGATTCTCTTCTGCCTGCTCAAACGGCAGCATTCCTTCCTCTGTGTAAAACTTCAAAGTACTGTAGCGCACTGCCGTAAGCCGTACAAGTTCTCCGATTGTCACATATTCTGCCTGCTCTATTACTTCCATGCTTCTCTGTCTTGACATCTGCTCACCTTTTCTACTGTCCACATAATTAGTATTTCAGTACTTTCTTCCTACTGCCAATATGCCGGTACCAGGTTGACTCCCTGAATCGGTACTTTATACGCTGTTTTCGTCATTGGGAAGATACGGTAATATATATTGCCTATCTTTAATAAAGTCTCACTGCCTACTTTTATCTCTTCTACTGCAAATCCTTTTTTCTTCAGATATTCTACAGCCGCAGCTCTTCTGTCTGCCACGTTAGTTCCAAAAATAACCGTATCAATAAACACGGATTTTCTTCTGTCAAGGTAAGGGAATACAAGATTAACACCTTCTAAGTACGGATTCTTAAGCAGTTTACTCTTTGTCTTTACAAACCGGTTCATAAATCCTTCAAAAACATTATGGAATTCTGCTTCCCACAATACACGGTACTTCTCATCCTGAACAGCAGCCTCTGTCATACGCTCTTCTACACGGTTCTGCTCTGATACAGAAAACAAGTCATGGATACAGCCACTTTCACGGAGAAGCCATAAGAGAACCGCATCTTCCAGACTGATTGGACCATCCTCTAAAATCTCTGCACGAAGTCCTTCTTTTATTCTGATATAACTTGTCTCATCGCTAAGGTATGCTTTCAGTTCAACACCTGATGTATCATAATTCATATCACATCCCAGAAGATCCGGAACTTCCTTTAAAAGTTCTTCTGCTTCCAAAACAGCAACCACTTCTTGCTCGATCTGAGTCTCCTCTTTTTTCTTCAACGTTTTTGCCTTCTGTACCGCTTTCTGCAGTGCTGCAGAAAATTCTGAAAATGAATCCGTATCTGCTTTTCCTAATTCTGTCTCCAGCACCTGCGCAGCCGAAACAGCTCTCAATACAGCACTTTTTGCCACGCTTGGATGAAGACTCTCCTGTCCGTCCAATGCAAGTAATGCATATTGCTGAGATAATGTAAGATCTTTCATACCTTTCTTCCTCTCTTTCCTTTTATTTTCTAGTCCCCATTTTTGCTTTTTACTTACTACTTACTACTTACTACTTACTACTTACTACTTACTACTTAGAAAATATCATACAGTACATAAACTGTCAAGTTGTTACCAGTATTTCTACTGACTTTGCCTAAATATATCCATCAAACTGACCTTTCAGATTTTTTCAAGTCTTCCGCTATTGAAACATGTAGCATCTGATGCTATTATTAATAATTGACGCTTTAAATTAAGTTTTCGTAATAACAGGAGAATATATGAATCAAAAACCAGCTTCTGCCCCTGCAGCAGAGAATAAAATGGGAACCATGCCGATCGGCAGACTCTTGTTCAATATGTCCTTACCGATGATGGTTTCCATGCTAGTGCAGGCACTTTATAATATTGTAGACAGTATCTTTGTAGCAAAGCTGTCAGAAAATGCTCTTACCGCAGTTTCTCTTGCCTTCCCGTTACAGATGCTGCTTATCGCAGTTGCAACCGGTACCGGCGTTGGTATGAATGCACTTCTTTCCAGAGCACTCGGAGCAAAAAAGACTGACGAGGCAAATAAGATTGCATCTAACGCAGCTTTTCTTTATATCATAAGTTATATTGTATTCCTTATCCTCGGCTTTACAGTTGTAAAACCGTTCTATGCAAGCCAGATTGGGAATGCAGACGTTGAGATCATGGAAATGGGAATTGATTATCTGAGCACAGTTATGATCTTCTCTATGGGACTGCTGGCACAGATTTGCTTTGAGCGACTGCTCACTTCCACAGGAAGAACCATTTTCAGTATGACTTCTCAGTTATGCGGTGCGGTTACGAATATCATTCTTGACCCGATCCTGATCTTCGGTCTGATTGGTTTCCCGAAGATGGGTGTTACAGGTGCCGCCGTGGCTACAGTCATCGGACAGTGTGTCGGAGCACTTGTTTCATTTACATGCAACCACAAATTCAACCCGGATGTAAGGCTGCAGTTCCGTGGTTTCCGTCCGGACGGAAGAATTATCAGAACAATTTATGCGATTGGTATTCCATCCATTATCATGCAGTCGATTGGTTCTGTTATGACATACTCCATGAACCGCATCCTGATCACATTTTCATCTACTGCAACTGCCGTATTCGGAGTGTATTTCAAACTGCAGAGCTTTTTCTTCATGCCTGTCTTCGGTTTGAATAACGGTATCACTCCGATCATTGCATTCAACTACGGTGCGCAGAACAGAAAGCGTATGGTCAAAACAATCAAGCTCAGTATGGTAACTGCATTTTGCATTATGCTCTTCGGATTCCTTTGCTTTGAATTCATTCCGCAGGTACTTCTCGGAATGTTCAATGCTTCTGCTGATATGCTTACAATTGGCGTTCCGGCGCTTCGTATCATCGGTATCCACTACTTGCTTGCATGGTTTGGCATCATCTGTGGTACTGTATTCCAGGCACTTGGAAAGGCCGTGTTCAGTATGATCGTATCCATCATGCGTCAGCTTGTCGTACTGATTCCGGCTGCATATGTACTGGCAAAATTGGGTGGGCTTCATGCAGTGTGGTGGGCTTTCCTGACTGCGGAAGTCATGTCACTGATCGTCTCACTTATCTTTCTGTTCAGGACTAATCGAACGATTATTTCTAAAATTCCGGATGGAAGTAATATCTTATAAAATGAATGTGTAGCAAACCAGAACCGAAAATACAGTGACTCATCCAAGACTGTATTTTCGGTTTTTTTACCATCACATTTCATTGATTTATCAACTCATTTTTGCTATTCTATAAAAGAAATAATTGATATAAATCATCTATATATAAAAGGAAAAAGTTATGAAATTTAAGAAAAAATTATGGATCTCTTTAATCCTGTTCATCCTGTTTGGCATTGTCTTTTCAGGTTGGATCTTTCATCAAAATACGACCCGTGAATATTTAGTTTTTGACAATACGACCCAGCTTGAATCAACCGAACGCTCCGAAGATAACATTCGGATTGAAGATGTCCTTCTTCCGGATTCTTTTCAGAATCAACAATCCATTTTGTTCAAGACAACCCATACCCGGGCTGAGGTATTGCTTGATGGAGAGAAAATCTATGAATTTGGAAATGATACTGACACATTAAGATTCATGAAGTCTCCCGGCTCTTGCTGGCATATTGTCGATCTTCCAAAAAACAGTGATGGAAAACACTTACAGGTCAGGATCATTCCTGTATATTCCGACTATTACGGAAATTCTTTCCATATTTTTGGAGGAACAAAAGGAGACTGTACCCTGAAGATCCTGAGTAACAGTCTCTATGCCCTGGTCATAAGTTGTGAAATCTTATCATTAGGAGTCATCTGCCTGATTTTATGTTTTTCCATAATAAAGAAAAACCATAAATACCATTCTGAGGAATCCTCTATGATTTTCCTGAACCTTGGTATTTTTTCTCTTTTGATCACACTTTGGACTGTAAAACAATGTGGTTTTCTGCAGTTTTTAATTCCAGATCCGAGAGCTCTTTATTTTATAGATTACTTTACTTTTTTCCTGTTTCCAGTGCCATTTAACTTTATTTTATACGATATCTGTAAAAGCAAATACCGTAAAGGAGCTGTATATCTGTCCATTCTCTATCTGACCAATATGGCAGTGGCAGTACTTCTTCAATGTACAGGGATCATTGATATCTTCCGCATTCTTCCGGTAACCCATTCGATTATGCTGGTGAATGTAATTTACACAATACTATTGATTCGTTATGAAACTGTAAAACTACAAAATGAAGCTGCCAGACATTTTAAATATCCAATGTATCTGGTCATGGGATTTGGTGTGGCAGAACTTGTTGCTTATTATGTCCGGCATTTTCAACAAACGTCCCTGTTTCTCCCACTTGGAACGATGCTGTTTATCATTTTGTTGATCTGGATTCAGATATCACGTTTTTATGATCACTATCTCCAGAGAGAAAAACTGGTTTATCTTCTGAAGCTTGCAGACACGGATCTGCTTACAGATACCCTGAATCGAAATGCTTATGAAAAAAGAGTAAACCTTCTTGATAAACAGACAGACGAGCTGTATACTACCGGGCTTATCCTCTTCGATCTGGATAATCTGAAAATAATTAATGACCAATTTGGACATGAAAAAGGAGACGAAGCACTGCAGCTATGTTCTCAGTGCATCAGACAGTTCTTTCCTGATAAAGAAAATCTTTTCCGCATTGGTGGAGACGAATTTGCATACTTCTACCATAAGAATGAAGAGAATCGTATCGAAGACAAAATTGCTCAATTGAATAAAAAGCTGGAAGCAACAGAACATACATTTGACTATCCATTAAGTATTTCTACTGGATACGCCTGTTTTCTTCCAGAAACAGACAGCACCTTTAAAGATCTTGCAAAACGAAGTGATCTCATGTTGTACCGCATAAAAAGGAAGCGAAAGCAGAAACTGAAGCCTACATATGTAAGCCCTCAGGAAAACCTGACTATCAGTACACCTTCTAACACAAAAAATGCTGTAGATGAAAAGCAGGCTGAAGAACTCTTCAGCCAGACAACAGATTATCAAAATCTTTCACCTATGGAATTATGCAATATCATTAATCTGCTTAGTCCCAGCACAGATGGATTTCTATATATCCTGGATTTCAGAACCGACTTTTTCTATATTGCTCCACAAGCTCTGGATCGTTTCTGTCTGCCTGGAAATGAATTCCATAATATGACAAAAAAACTTAAAGAATTCGTATACAAAAAAGATTATCCGCTTCTGAAAGCGGAACTAGATGATCTGCTCAACACAAACCGGAGCACACATAACATGGAGTACCGCTGGCTGGATCTTAACAGGGAACCAGTCTGGATCAACTGCCGTGGCTATATCATACGTGATGATCAGCAAGAGCCGATCTACCTGATCGGATGTATCAATGAAATCGGTAACCGGCAGAAAGCTGATAATATTACCGGACTTCTCGGAGAGACTTCTTTGGAAAAATATTTCAAAGATTCGGTTTCTACGCTTAATAAAGGCTTTCTGATTCATGTTGGAATTGACGGTTTTAAAATGATCAATGAAAACTATGGATGGGATTACGGCGACTACATTCTTCGAGAAACAGCGTCCTGTATCTTATCCTGTGTCTCAGATAGCCAGAAGGTCTACAAGATAGCATCAGATGAATTTATTATATTAGATACAATATCCTCTGATATGACAACAGCATCCAGACTTTATGACCGGATGTGCAAACATATTAATCAGTTTATTGAAGAAAACAACTTTGCTGCGGTATTTACTATTTCTGCCGGTATCTTGCCGCTTCCGGATCTGTCACAGACCGGTTATGCAGAGATTATAAAGCGAACTGACTTTTCACTGACCATGGCTAAGCAGCATGGAAGAAACTGCTGTTATATATTCCAGGAAGAAGAGTACCAGAATTTCTTACGTATCCGTGAGATCTCGAATGAGCTTCATTCAGCAGTAAATCATGGTTTCCGTGGATTCTCAATAATCTTCCAGCCAATCATGGATATCCGACAGGATAAACTGACCGGAGCAGAGGTGCTGATACGCTTTGCTTCTAAAAAATTTGGACAGATCTCACCTGCTGAGTTCATACCACTTTTAGAGACAAGTGGACTGATCATTCCAACCGGACGCTGGTTCATGCGAGAGGCAATAACTGCCTGCCGGAAAATCCGGATGCAGATTCCTGATTTCAAAGTTAATATTAATGTATCTCAGGTGCAGATCACAAAATCAGATATTATTACAGACCTTATCAGCGAGATGGACGCTTCTGGTCTTCCACCTGCTGCAATTGTAATTGAACTGACAGAAAGTATTCTGCTCGAAAAAAATGAAAAGGCGCAAAACTTCCTGAAAGAATTAAAACAGGCCGGCTTGCAGTTAGCATTGGATGACTTTGGAACCGGTTATTCCAACTTTCATTATCTGAGTGAACTTCACCCTGATATTGTTAAGATTGATCGTGTTTTTACTTCCAAGGCAATCACGGACAAAAAGGAATATTATCTGTTAAATCAGTTTAGTAACATGATTCATAATCTTGGTCTGAAACTTTGTATTGAAGGTATTGAGACAGAAGACGAATTACAGAAGATGAAACTTCTGAAACCGGATTACTGCCAGGGATTCTACTGGGGACGGCCGTGTCCTTATGATGAATTCAGAAAACATTTTGTGGATGTGGAAAGATAATTACACTATTCAAAAAGAGAAGCCAATTCCCAAGCATTTGGGAAATAGCTTCTCTTTTTTCACTATTAAATTGCCCGGTATTCTGTATCCGGACATCTCTCCTAGAATTTTCCGCCACCGCCTCCGGCAGTGCTTCCGGAAGATGTTGTATGCGTACTGCTTCCGCCACCACCACTGGAAGAATCATTTTTCTCTTTTTTCGTTTTTGTCATTGTATTATACAGGAATATGTCTCTGCTCTCGGTAAGATTCATACTTCCTGCCTTCACATAGTTATTGGCTGCTGCCTGGAAACGTACTGTTTTAAGCTTTGATTTCATAGTGCCAACAACAATCAATGAAAGGACGATACCAGCTACTAATGAAATCGGAACCCAGATCCATGACATTGGTTTTTGTGGTTCATTATCGATATCATAAGGTTCTCCTGTTTTTGCCTGTGTAATAAAATCATCACACTCATCAGCAAATGTATCAAATGCTGCTGCAAAATCACCATCGGACAAATCACCTGTCATCTCTTCTCCTATGTACTGGATACCTGCATCCGTAAATGCT
This sequence comes from uncultured Mediterraneibacter sp., assembly GCA_934309345.1. Classification (GTDB taxonomy): domain Bacteria; phylum Bacillota; class Clostridia; order Lachnospirales; family Lachnospiraceae; genus Mediterraneibacter. Next base: position 124,622 of record CAKRDD010000004.1, read on the forward strand.
GTAATAGCATATCCGTAGGTTGCCATATACCAGTCATGATCTTCCATGCTGATCAGAAGTATTGTTCCATCCTTATCTGGTCCATAACCATAATTATGAGACTCGTAGAATCGTTCCGCATAATCAGATACCGTCAGTCCATCCAGTGTATCGGTTGTGGCAACCGTCACATCTACATTCTGTCGCGTACTGATTTCATCTAACTTACTGGTTAACAGCTCCTTTTCATCTGTGGACAGAAGCTCAGCATTGTCGATGACACGAGGATATTCATTCGCGAATCCTTCTGTTTCCTCCGCAAAAGCCGGAACTGCAAGGCCAAGACAGAGGATGAGGATCGTCATAAACGATAAAATTCTTTTCTTCATTTCCCCACCTCCCTAAAACAGTCCGATCAGGTGCATAAGCCATGCAGCACCATACGTTACAACTGAGAATACAGCTGCCAGCATCACTGTCCAGCGTGCTGCCGCACCTTTATCTACCGGCAGATCACCGACAAACTTTCCTGTCTGTCCATTCATTGCAAAGGTGTATTTATTTCCGTTCCATGTCGTATTCAGAAGCCATACCGGATACAGTGCATACTTTGCTTTTCCGCCATGAAATTGTACACTGCTATTGTCTGTTGTTACTGTAGCATAACCTTTTACTGTCTCAGCAAAAGCTTCCTCCGTAGAATGTTTTACACGTTTATTGGCACGTTCAATACTTTGTTCAGCAGTTACGTCATACTTATCTGCAAGATATCCTGCAAGATAAGCAGTCTGGAAATCCACCGCACCTGAAATATTGAATGGCTCGATAGATTCCATCAGATCATCTGCCATCTTTGTGGATCCATCTACCGGAACATTTTCAAAACCAATACTTCCACCCCGGTGAACCATAAAATGACTTGTCTCCGTATAATCATAATCACTGTCACTCCACATTCGTACCTTTGTTGCCCGATAGCGAACTGTGGCATCTACGTTTGTATCAAAAAGCCAGAATGGAACGTAAATACCTTTGATCTCATCAATATGATTCTGATCCTTGAAGATCTTTGGCAGAAGACGTTTTCCGGTCAGATGCTTCTTCAATCCTTCTTTTGCTGCCTTTTTATCTAATTTGAACGGGATCACCAGATCCGGTTTTAATGCTCCCGCAAATTGTCCCATCATTACAATCGGATTATCACAGAATGGGCAGGATGTTGCTGCCATGTTGGCATCTCCGACAATCTCACCTCCACAGGACTTACATACATACGTGCGTAAACCATCTGTTTCTCCTTCCTGCCATTCACTGCCTGCGGAAGTATCCCACTCCATATCATCTGTCTGTTCATTCTGCAGCTCTGCATCATAACCTTTGAGTGCATCCATCTCAAACTCGGTATCGCAGTACGGACACTTCATCTTCTGAATCTTACTGTCAAAGGCAATTGCGCCGCCACAGCAAGGACATTTATATTCCTGCAAGCCTGCCATAACTCATTCTCCTTTCTTCCGTGCCGGGCTTCCGGCAGTTATTTTCCAACCGCTGTTCATCCATTACTGTCTGTCGTTCTCGTCAAAGATATCTCCACACTCCGGACAGAATCTTGGCGGATTCTTCGGATCTTCCGGTTCCCATCCGCACTTATCACAACGGTAAAGCGGTGCGCCTGCCGGCTTCTTTGCTCCACAGTTCGTACAGAATTTGCCTTTGTTTACTGCGCCACAGGAACACGTCCAGCCTTCGTCCTCTACCGGTCTCTTAGAACCGCATTCCGGACAGAAGTTGCCCGTCACCGTAGCTCCGCAAGAGCATTTCCATGCGCCCGGCTCCGGTTTCGGTTCCGGTTTCTTTGCTCCACAGTTCGGACAGAAGTTACCTGTTACTGTGGTACCACATGCACATTTCCATCCGCCTGCTGCCGGAGCTGCATGCGGTGCCGGTGTCGGCTGTGGTGTCGGAGCCGCCTGCTGCTGTGCTGCCTGCTGAGCCTGCTGTTGCTGTCCCATAACGAAAAGATTCTGTGCATTCATTCCACCACCGGCTGCGTTCATTGCCATACCCATGCCCATGAATCCTGTCATAGCTCCTGCCTCGTTGCCCGCTGCGGTCTTCATCGCATCTGCCTGAGCACCGACAAGTGTAGCTGCTGCCATTGTAGGATCACGCATGATTGCTGTACGCTGTGCCTGTTTGATCAGTTCTGCATCCTCGTCCGGAAGAGTAACTGATCCAAGAGCAATACTGACAACCTTCAGTCCACGAAGAGCGCCCCACTTCTCTGAAAGTGCAGTATTCATGGCATTTTCAAGATCTGTGTTGTGTGTTACGATCTGGTTTGGACGAAGCTCCATCTCTGACAAACGGCCAAATGCCGGCTGCAGGGCTGAGATAAATTCTGTCTTAAGAGTACTGTCAAGTTCTTCACGGGAATACTCCTGTTCTACATTTCCACATACATTTGAATAGAACAACAGTGGGTCAACAATCTTATAAGAATATACACCTGAACAACGGATTGATACGTCAATATCCAATCCGATCTTGGAGTCTACTACACGGAACGGAACCGGATTCGCTGTACCAAAACGGTTTTCCAGAATTTCCTTTGTATTAAAGTAATAAATTCTCTGATCCTTACCTGTATCTCCACCATAAGTAAAACGCTTGCCTACGGTTTTAAATGTCTCTTTAATGCTCTCACCGAGATTGCCCGAGAAAATAGATGGTTCTGTTGAGGTATCATATGTAAATTCACCAGGCTCTGCACAAACTTCTACAACCTTACCCTGTTCTACAATGATCATACACTGTCCATCAGCCACGGCAATACCGGAACCGTTAGAAATGATATTGTCATTTCCTTTCGTATTAGAAGAACGACCTGTCGTTCTCTTCTGTCCCTTTGTAACGAGCACTTCTTTCGGCATAGATTCGCAATAGAAAAATTCCTTCCATTGATCCGCTAATGTTCCACCGAGTGCACCCATACCTGCTTTAATAAGTCCCATATTGACTCCTCCTTTTCCAACTTATGATCTGTCTGTATTTTAAAGTTCTACAGACAAATCACGATTTGTTTTCTGCTGCCTTTTTACATCGCATAAATCTGATCCATCAGATATTCAGCTGTCATAGATCCGTAGAAAAACTGATCAATAAAACCATTCTTCTTTGCATCCCGAATATCTATCGCTGCCTGTCGTTCCGTATTGGAATCTACAATGAGAGCAATTTTACAGTGGGGACACATTTTCTTTACTTCATCACGAAGCTTTAATCTCTCACAGAGATTCCATGGGGTATAACCTGTCACTTCCATTATAAGAACAAATGGTTTGTACACCTGACACAATTCAACCGTATCCTTCGGAGACTCCGTACGAATCACATCGATCTCATAATCTGAATTTCTGAATGCGGTCGCTATGGAATCAGCAAACAGAAAATTCTGCATATCGACCACAATTTTCCGCATCAAACCATCCCCCTTTCCTTTCACGACATATCCGATGTGTTCTTTCCTTTTATTGTATTATAACAAAAAAGAAAAAATCTGTCTGTCCTCGAAAGTGAGGACAAATAGATTTTTTCTCTTTCAATCATCAAGTTGATTTCCCGGTACAACCAGACGCTTACCGACTGCTGCTACCATCAGACGATTACGATTTGAATATCCTGTCTTTTCTAACATACGGTTGATATAAGTCCTGACGGAAGATTCTGCCACATGAAGTTTTGCTGCAATCTCATTGTTTGTCTTTCCTTCGCATAACAAACGCAAAGTCTCAAGTTCCTGATCTGACAAATCACAGGAAAGTGCCTTTCCAAGTTGTACTGCCGGTACACTGTCCGGCCAGAAATGTTTTCCTGAAAGGGTTCCTTCAATCACATCAATGAGATCTCCGGATGGAGAGTCCTTATACCAGAAACTATCTGCACCGATCTTTCTTGCACGATCCAAGAAACGTCCTTCAAGCATTGAAGTGACCATCACGATCTTAATCCGGGGATAGAACTTTTTGACTGATTCAGCCGCTGTCAAACCGTCAGAATCACTCTCCGTACAAATATCCATCAGAATCAGGTCTATATGTCCTTCTCCGCATCGGCTGAGCGCAGCATCAGCACGGGTCAATGTACCTGCCACTTCGCAATCTATACATTTTTCAACGCATGTGCAAAGATACATGCGCGCAAGCGCCTGATCCTCAACAATTAATATTTTTTTCACTGCTATCCTCTCCCCCTTTCTCTGCATTATCTGTCTTTGGCAGATCCATCACCAGAGAAAACTCCGGCAGACTATATACCGTCATTATACCACCTGACTTTTCAATTCGGCGACGCAGATTCGTAAGACCTCCCCCCTCTGCAATCACCTTCTCCGGAGGCTTCCCATTATTACGGATCACCACTGAATATTTATCTTCATTTTCCTGAATACTTACTGTCAATTCTGTTGCCTTCGCATATTGAATTGCATTGTTCAAACAAACCTGCATTGCCATATACATTAATTCTGCCGCACTCCCCGTTGGTTCTTCCCCCTTTATCTGAATGGAAACCCCGCTGCTGTTGGCATTATCGAATAACTTCTCTTTTTCAGATAAAAGAACGGCATCACGGAAAGCAATGCTTTTCTCCCATTCATGAAGGACAACTGCTATATCAATCTCTCCAAGATTTCCTGCAAGATACTGTTTCGTTACGGTAAGACTTGCAGCAAGACCATCATGCATGGCAGACTTCGCCGCAAGCTGCTCCTTTTCTCTGACAATTGCCTTAACATTTTCCGAAAGCTCCAACAGCTTTTTTTCGTCCTCGTTAAGTTTTCGATTATCAGCAGCAATCTGTACCAATACTCGATGTATTTCTGTAATATCAGCGGCTGTAAGCTGTGTATAAGTCTCTCCGTAACGGTCTGTAACCTCTGTCTCTTCAAATCTCCAGACACTCTTATCCGGAAACTGATAGGTATCCTCCAGCCCCGGAAGCAATACAACTCCCTTTGGGGGAAAGCGAAGCGCCTGCTCAACTTCCCTGAGATGTTGCATATCACTGTCAAATAAATACTGGCTCAAACGATACATCTGTCGGTTGCAAAGTACAATCTCTCCCTTGTAATTAAAAAAACAGACTCCGGAAGGAAGCTGATCAAAGCTTTCCTTAATTACATTGAACCCGAAATGTTTCAATCTATGCATTGTCCTGCCCTCCTATCTGTGTACGAACCAGCCACAGTCCATCATCCTGACAGACTGTCACTTCCTGTGAAGCTATCACTGACAGATCTGTGTTGCATTCCACAGATAAGTTCATTTCATCATCAGATACAGAAATAAACAATGACTGTAATTCTCCTATCGTCTTCTCCGCCACAACATGCAACAATTCAAACAAACGCACAACATCTGCTGAACGCATCGGTCTTGTCGTACGATAGATCACTCCACATTCTGTACCACAGGCAGTCATTGCCCGGACTGCTTCATCAACCGTCAGTCGTAACTCCTGCTGTGGCAGTATTTCATATTCTTCGCTTAAAAAATACAGATTTGCTCTACGCTTAATGTATGTGCCGATCAGCAATATCTCTTTCAAAAATTTCCGTGTCTCACATGGATCAGCGTTCTTACATTGTTCGAGCAGCTGACGTATCTGATCTGTCTGTTTTTTGAACTTCACTTCCAGTTCATCGTAAATATGATTCTTTTCCGTCAGTTCATACAGCCTCTTCTGTACAAGATAAGCATCCTGGAGTTTCTTTTTGTTCTTCTCCATCTCCAATTTATTTTCATTCAACCGGGCTCGAAGTTCCATTAATGGACGTACATTATCACTCCATACAACAAAGCCTCCTCTGATCGGTGCTGATGAGATGCGCATTCCATCAGGCGTAAGTATTTTCTGTCCCTCCCTGGGACAGGAAATATCCTCTTCTGCCGCACGGGAACGAAGAACAATCTGCCCCTCTTTATCTGCAATGCAGCCTGCCAGCGTTGTTGCCTCAAACAGTTCAATATAACCTGAGTTAGACTGTATCATCCTGCAATGGATGCAGCTTTCGTAAATAGCCATATACATCAGACAGTTCATCACATTCATATCCCCAAACACATAACGTACCTGCGGAATTCCGATCAGATAAAGCACTCCATACAGAATTGTCACACAACAAAATACAAATGGCATCACCCGTCTTTTTCCTACATTTGAAACACGACTATTCTTAAATATATGAACAACTGTAAATATCATGCAGCCCACCATCCAGGCAAGGCAGAAAAAATACAACACATTGTGATAATATGGTCCATTACCTGGATTTCCCGGAATTCCGCTTTTAAATGTAAATACTTTTTGATGAAGATCATTGGTAATAACACATAAAAAAAGTAGTGCAGGAATAATTGTCAACAGTTGTGTCTTTCCACTCAGACGATACTCCTCTGACTTTCCCAGAGACATCGCAATATATACCCCCAGCAACGGGATAAACAGCATTGGCAAATAATATAAATACCATAGATACCTCGCCACTGTCAGATCCGTAACCACTTCATACTTAAGTGTCCGCAGGATAAGCCAGAGCAACATCAGTGCATCTGTCAGGCGCAGACAGTGCAGTACCGGCTTCTGAATGATCCGCCGGTCAATAGAATATCCCCACAAAGCAAGTAGAAGTATATATAGCGCCGCGCGGACATCCCCCGGATAACCGCTGCCTATATCATACATATCCAGCATACGGCAAGTATAAGCCAGCGCAATAATTGTAAAAACAAAAATCATTACATACAATTGTCTTTTGTTTCGTTTCCTCATATTATCCATTCTTTTCATTCATTTCTTTCTTATATGATTATATCTGAGAAGCAGTTGCTTTGTAAAGTTTCAGTCTTGATCTGTCTTGGATTCAATAAACTCTGCTGCTTTTTACACCAAAAAAGCAGCTAATCTATTTTCATAGACTAACTGCTCCTGTTGAATTTTTTATTAATTTTGTTCTGTCTCTGAAATCTCCAATTTCTTCTTCTGAAATTCCATATTAGACAGTAAGATGTTCATTGCAAAACCTACAAGCAAAGCCCATCCGGAACCCTTGAATGCAAGCACTGCTGCCATTACTCCGGCAATACTTTTATCTGTACTCGTCTTGCAATAATCCATACCGATTCTTGCACATACATATGCCTGGAATAACAAAGTAATCGCAGAACCCACGCCCATGATTGGTTTCATGAATGATACGACCGGCACTAAAATAACACTGATGAATGTTGCCATACGGAAAGAACTCATTCCACCGATCAGAGATTTCATCGCTTTCTTTCCTTCTTTATAACGCATTGCAACAGATACAGTCATACCAATCCAAAGCGGACCTGCCAGTGGTGGAAATGGTGCAAAAATTGCTAGGATCAGGTTTCTAAGACCACTGATCAGGTTTGATCTGCTTGAATTAAAGTCAATATATTCGTCACTTCTGCTATCCTGTGCTTCCTCTACCAAAGTCTGTGATGTAACAAAATCTCCAAACACAAGTACATAACAGATCAACGCCAACGGAATTGCACTTATGAATTTCGAAATCGGAGGAAATCCGACTGCAAAAATGCTGACTGTATGGAAAATATTACTAAAGTCAGGAATTCGGATGATCGTTCCAAGCTCAAGAACCGGTTTTGACAATTCTCCAAGCAATACTCCTGCTAACATAGCAATCAGATATGGGAATAAGTTTCCATATTTTGCCATGATATCCAATATTTTGTATTTTTCTCTGTTCTTTTCACAAAACGGTGAAAAACTCAAAAACGCAAGTAACAATGTACCGGAAAGTGTTGCGATTGGCGCAGTCATCAGCTGGCTTCCATCTGAGAGCTGTCCTTGCAATACTGTGATCGGTGCTGCGATCAGGATACCGCCTTTGATTGAATTCGGCACACCGTTCACAAATTTATCTGCAAGCTTGGTAATTCCCATAAATATAAATACAAATGCAACAAGCAGCTGCAATGCGATCATTGCCTGAATACGCTCCGGTCCTTTTGGAAATCCATTTAAATATGCCAGTGTAAATGGTAATGTCGGTGTGATCCATCCTGGGACAACCGGATCTCCTAACCATCCATGAAGCATATACATAAATACTTCAATGATGACGCAACTCCATGCGAGTTCATACGGAAGTCCAAGATTATCCGTCAGATACGGAATCGAACTTAACGCAGTAGCACCAAGGATCAGACCTTGAAAAAATTCTACATATTCTAATTTGTAATGAATTCCCGGGATACGCCACTGAAATGGGCCGAGTGGAATATAGGGAAGTTCGTTGGCTTTTCTTGTTCTTTTCGGACTCATCTTTTAAGCTCCTCCTTCATTTTCCGATTTACAAGTGTCTTTTTTTTAACAATTTAATCTCAAAAAAATGGAACTGCATTCTTCTTGATGATAACATCTTTTGGAACAACAGTCCATTTTTTTCATATGAATTGAGATTTTTACTATGTTACTAATTATAATGCACTTTTTCCAAAGATTTTTTTGTGCTGTGCTACCAAGTAGAGAGAACTTAAAATAGCAAGAATTGCAAATACTAATAACATGATCATGAGGCTGTATACTGCACTTGCCTCACCTGATGATTTTGTAAGCTGTGCTGCCACTACCGGGATCAGGTAGCTTGCCGCACCCATAAATGTGTAATAAATACCAGTATTTCTTCCCTTCGGTCCCGGGTTAAATAACTGAACAACTGCAAGACCTGTCTGAAGAGCACCTCCTGCTGCGAAGAATCCCAGCATTGCAATAGCGATGTAAATGATTGCTACCTGATGGATAAACAGTACTCCCATAAGTGCAACTGCTGTACAGATAGAATCAATAAGGACAACCTTCAGCGGGCTCCATTTTAATTTTGCCATCATGAACGCCCAGAAAAGTACTGCACAGATAGATCCGATCGTATAAATAGAAGTCATACCTGCTGCCTGAATCTCGGAAAGTCCACATACGGAAAGTCCAAATGCTTTTGTATATTGCTGCGCACCATACATGATCGCCATGCAAAGGAATGCATAAAACATTACGAGAAATACGATAAATTTATTTGGCTTTACAAGCATTGCAGCCTTAGCTGCATCAATCTCTGCCTGCACTGCATTGTCGGATTTGTCTTTCTTTCCTTCTGACGCTTTCTTCTGATCGTCATAAGCAAACGGTGCAATAATTGCAAGTACCAGACAAACAATTGACATTACAACCGGAATAATAACATTCAATTTCCAGTTTCCGCTGTTTGCGTTATGAACAACCAGGAATGGATAAATCATACCGGAAACAGAAACAAAAAATTTAATTCCGATCAGTGCAGATCCCGGTGCTGCCGGATAAGCTTCCTGTACAGCCGGATATCCTGATGCATCCCAGAAACCGGATGTTGCAACTCCTGAAACAAATCCACATACAGAAGCAACTAATGCGCTTTTAGTAAATAAGAATCCAGCGAAGCATAAAATATATAATGCTGCTCCACCGATCATTAATTTTTTACGTCCCACATGATCCGAAATCTCTCCACCGATCCAGACGCTGACGAATTTACCAAAGCCTGTCCATGCAACTGCTGTACTTACCGCTGCGAGACCTGCCGCATATGCTGCTGACTGTGGGTCTGCCATATTGAATCCCCACTGTTTTGCAAAGTTCACGTTGTTCTGACTTAAAATAATAGCCTGAATACCATGTGTTAAATAGCAAAAATAGACACAGAGGATAGACCACAAATATTTCTTTGCTCTCATTCCATCATTCTCCTTTTGTGAATGTAATTATTTGGCCTGAGCCTTCTGAAATTCCTGATACTCAGCAAGTGGCATCTCTTTTCCAACAAACAGTTCGTAGTTAACTGCACCCTGCTGCAGAAGCATTCCTGCACCACCGATTGCTTTGCATCCTGCTTCTTCTGCTTCAAGGATCATCTTTGTCTTCTCCGGATTGTATACAGTATCTGCAACAACAAGATCCTTACGGAATAAAGATTTATCAACCAGAGTTACATCCTCGTGTGGTTTCATTCCCATAATCGTTGTATTGATAAGAATATCACAAGTTTTGATCTCTTCTTCCAGTTTAGCCTTATCAGCAAGATCATCTACAGTGACAACACAGTCCGGACACTTCTCTGCTAATTTAGCCTTTGTTCCTTCTGCTCTTTCGTAGAATTTATCTTTCACATTGAAAATGTTAACTTCTTTTGCTCCGTCTAATGCTAACTGAACCTGAATAGCTGTAGCTGCTCCACCGGCACCAAGTACAACGATCTTTTTATCTTTTACAGATACACCGTTGATCTCAAGATTTTTAACGAATCCAACACCATCTGTAATGTATCCTGTGATCACACCGTTGTCATTTACAAATGCGTTACATGCTCCGATGATCTCTGCTGCCGGAGAAAGTTTGTCAACTAACTTTGCTGCAATATTTTTACATGGCATTGTAAAGTTACCGGCGCGCATGTTGAATAAACGAATTGCCTCAAATGCTTTTGGCATTTCTTCCTCTGTTACATCAAATGCCAGATATGCATAATCTAATCCGTCATGCTGGAAACTGAAGTTGTACATTGCCGGTGATCCTGAATGTCCAACCGGTGATCCAAATAATCCCATTAAGCCTGTGTGTCCAGAAATTCTTTTTTCCATGATTCTAATCCTCCTGATATAATTTCATTTATAAATTCAATGCAACCTCATATGCTTCTTTTGTGGCATCCAGTGCACGGCGTGCTCTCACTGCGTCACCTACCATGTGGACTTCTGGTACGATGTCTTTTAATTCTTCTGCGAAGTCATAAACTACGTTCTGTCCATCACGGTGTGTATAACGTGAGCTGAATCCCATAGAGAGAACAACTGTGTCGAATCCTCTTGCCTCGTAGATCGTCTCGTCTGATTTATCTGCTGCATTTTTGTAGCTTACACCATCTGAGAAGATCTCTGATACAGCTGCACTTGTAATCTGTTTGATGCCATATTTCTCAAATGCTTCCATAAGGAAAATTCTGTGCTCATGGATCACATCCGGTCCGATCGCATCTCTCATTTCGATAATGGCTACTTCATGTCCCTGCTCTGCTAAGAAGTCTGCTGTCTCTGCACCTACCATACCGCCACCAACAACTAAGACTTTATGTCCTACCGGGCGTGTTCCTTCCAGGCAGTCAACACCATATACGATATCCGGGTTTTCAATACCTTTGATAAATGGAAGTACTAAAGTCTCAGCTCCTGTTGCGAGAATTACTGCATCCGGTGTATCTTCTTTCAACATCTGTGCAGTTACTTTTGTATTCAGCTTGATATTAACTCCGGCTTTTTCACATTTTACAATGTAGCTTCTGATCATGCCTGTGATATCACCTTTTCCCGGTGGATATGCAGCCAGTCTCATATTACCGCCAAGCTTATCTGTAGCTTCAAATAATGTCACATCATGTCCGCGTCTCTTCGCTGTAAATGCAGCACACATACCTGCTACACCACCGCCGATCACGTAAACTTTTTTCGCCTTCTCAACCTTCGGCAGTCCTTCTTTTTCATGTCCAAGTACCGGATTTACAAGACAACAGATCGGTTTACCTGCATACATATTGGCAACACAGCCCTGAAGACAGGCGATACATGGTGTAAGATCTTCCAGTCTTTCTTCCATTGCTTTCTGTGGTGTGTGTGGATCTGCAAGTGACTGACGTCCAAATGCTACTAAATCTGCATCTCCCATTTTAATGATCTGCTCTGCAAACTGTGGTTCTGTATATCTTCCAACTGTAATAACCGGAATAGAAACACATTTCTTGATATTGGCAACAAGCTCTGCTGAGAATCCGCCGTGAATTCCTGTCGGAGCCCACATATACTCATCTTTTAAATGTACTGCGCGGGATACGTGAAGACCATCGATTCCGCAATCTTCTAAATAAGAAGCAACTGCACACATATCGTGATTATCAAGTCCGCCAAACATGTCTTCTGTACTGTTAATACGTGCAAGAACAGCAATCTTTCCTTCTGTTTTCTTCTTTACTTCTTCAATGATGAGACGTGAAAATCTCATTCTGTTCTCAAAGTTTCCACCAAACTCATCAACACGCTTATTTGTTCTTGGTGACATAAATGAATTTACAAGATAGCCGTGTGCCATGTGGATCTCTACTGCATCTGCTCCACCTTTCATTGCACGTTCTGCTGCTTCACCATATCCTTTTACAAGCTCGTACACTTTTTCTGTAGATACTTCTTCCGGAATGTCTCTTCCATCTGCTGATGCGATTGCTGTAGCAGCCTGGATCGGTGCTCCTGCATTCTTTGCATTTCCTTCCGGTCCTGCATTCTGAAGCTGGATAGATACCTTTGCACCTTCTGCATGACAGGCATCTGTAATTTTCTTCAGGCTTTCAATGCTGTTGTCATCGTAAAGACATGGTTTTTTAGGACCACCCTTAGCCCCTTTATGTACTACAGTCGCTTCAATTGTGATCAGACCAAACTGACCTTTTGCACGCTCACCATAGTAAGCCACAGATTCGTCACTCCATGTTCCGTCTGAATTTGCGAAATTATTTCCCATCGGTGGAACCACAAAACGATTCTTAACTGTCATAGGTCCAATCTGAATCGGAGAAAACATATTTTTGAATTTCATCATTTTACCTCTCTCTTTGGCATCATCTGTTTTTCAAATTAGTCTACCATCTCTGGCCAGACTTCTTTTAATACTTTCTCTGTATTTTCATATGTATAAGCAGCTGCTTCTTTCAGTCCTTTTCCAAGGATTGCATCAGAAATAACTTCTACACCAACAACCTTCGGATCAACTCCTGCATCTTTGATCATCTTAACAAATCCTGCTGTATCTTTTGCTCCTGTTCCCGGTGCAAGACGATCATGCATAGACTCATCTCTTAAAATAGGTGCTGCATATGGTCTTTCATAAGCATCATTGATCTGGATAGAAATAACTTTCTTGGCGATCTCCGGTGTAAGGATATCGTATGATTGATCTGCTCTTACCCAGTGCCATGTATCAAGAATAAGCATTGCGTTGTCGCATCCAGAAGCTTTCACAACTTCCCAGCCTTTCTTAAGATCCGGAATTCCGCTGTATGGCATCGGCTCAACACCAATGATGTATTTTCCTGCTCTCTGGCAAAGTTCTTTTAATTTCTGTGCTGTGTACTCAACAGAATAGTTTTCCATCAGTCCACAGTTAATGTGGCCTACTCCAAAGAGTTCGCACATATGGAAACACATCTGCTCTTTGTATTTCTGCTCATAAGAACGATGTTCCTCACACCACTGAACAATGTACTCTACCTCTGTTACTTTCATATCATGTTTGTCAAGAATTGCAAGAATGTCTTCATCATGAAGTCCTTCATTCAATGCATCAACATAAGTCTCTGCGCGAAGACCGATTCCTTCATATCCTGCTTCCTTTGCAGCGATTACACGATCTTCAAATTTACACTGATCTCCAAGTGTCCATGAACTTACTGTGATTGGGTTTTTCTTTGACATAATTCTTCCTCCATTGTAAAAATTGAATATAATCCTTTGGATTTAGCTGTTCAATCTTGTTATATTTTCTATTTTTATTATATCCGCTTGTTAAATAAATGACAAATCAGTAATTCTATCATAATCCATGCATTTTGTTTATAGATTTTATTTACACTTCATGTTACGATATGATTATCAATAAGCATTATTGCGTATTTATCCCTCAAACAGATATAAAAGGAACCAGATTAAATGGGAAGATACAAATTTTTATAAGGAAGGTGTCAGACTTTATGAATCTCTATCATCTTAGATATTTTGTTACTCTCGCTCATTTAGAACACTACACAAAGGCTGCTGAGATTCTTTCTATCACTCAGCCGAGCTTAAGTCATGCGATCTCATCTCTGGAAAGCGAACTCGGAGTAAAGCTCTTTGAAAAAGATGGACGTAACGTTGTACTCACAAAATGTGGACAGGCTTTTCTTGTCGATGTGGAACAGGCTTTGGATATGCTGGATTCAAGTATCAATAAACTGCAGATGACCGGATTTGGGGAAGGCCGCATCGATATTGTTGAGCTCCGTACACTCAGCAGTGCAGTTGTTCCGAACTTTGTAAAAGGTTTTTTAGATTCCACGCCTAACAAAAAGATCGATTTTTATTTTCACAGTTCGACCGGACTCACATCCGACATGATCCAGGGATTAAAAGAGCGAAAATACGACATCGCATTTTGTTCCAAGATGGACAACGAACCGCTCGTTGAGTTTGTTCCGGTCGCAAAGCAGGAGCTTGTACTGATCGTACCGAAAGGACATCCTTTGGACGGGAAAACTTCGATCGATCTAAAAGAAGCGCTTACGTATCCGCACATCGTTTTCTCTAAGCGAAGCGGTTTAAGACATGTAATTGACAAGTTATTTGAAAAATGTGGCGGATACCCTCAGATTGCTTACTCGATGGAAGAAGATCAGGGTGTTGCCGGATTAGTCAGTGCCGGATTCGGCATCGCAGTTGTGCCGCGAATGCCGATTCTTTCCTCCTTGCCGGTTTCAATCATAGAGATTGCCACCCCGTCCTGGGAGAGACTCTTCTACATGGCAACTTTGAAGAATGTTTATCAGGCACCTGTTGTTACGAATTTTAAGAATTATGTATTAGAACATGCTGAAATATAGAATGATACATTTCTTCTACTTTACAGCATCGGTACGATCATATTTACCCAGAACCAGCTCACCGGCATCACAAGCACCATGGCCGGGATCATATCCGCAACCGGAAAATCATGGATCTTTGCTATCCGGAAACCAGTTGCAAGAAGCAGGAAGCCTCCGCATGCCTTGAAGTCGGCAATCATATCCGGCGTGGTCAGTGGGAAGATAAATTTTGCTGCTGCGAATATAATAAGGAAGATCACACACTGCGGAATTGCAACCGCAGCAACCACCATACCTAACGTTCCTCCGAAAATCATCGCAGTAAAGAAATCCAGAATCGACTTCGAGATCAAAATTGTATGATCACCGCTCATTCCAGAATCCAGTGAACCGTAAATTCCTGTCCCACTGGCACAAAACAATACGATGATCGTCACAAGCATTGACATATACTCTTCTCTGGACATGGATTTGTTCTTATTCGGGAAGAGTTTTCCCACGGGTTTCTCCATGCAGGTTGCCCCGCTATTAATAATTCCGCCCAGATTGACTGCCAGACCAAAGGCCGTTCCAATGATCACTGCGAAAATAACAGCAGGCATATTTTTCATAAGTCCAATGGAACTGACTCCCATTCCCATTGAGCAGACACCAAAGATCTTGGTAAGTTCCGAATTAATTTTTGCAGGCAGCTTGTGCCCGAATAATGCCCCGATCACACCGCCGGCTGCAACCGACAGGGCATTGACAATAACTCCTATTGGCATATTTCATTCCTCTACTTTCTAAAATACAGATGCGGTGTAAGGAATCTCCTACACCGCAAATTTTCAGTTCGATATTTAGTTTATCATAATACTTTTTATGATGTAAACCTTTTATTTTCTGAAACGCCTTCTGTTTGACTTAACTGTTTGTAAACATCACACATCCTCTACCCAGCGCATCTCGCCTGGTTCAAGATCCAGTTCATATACACAATTTCCGTTGATATATACATCTGTGTGCCGCGCTTCTGATGAGTTATTAATAACTGCAATCTTTTTACTTTTTGGGAACACAGTTACTTCCGTATCAACATTTGTTACATAGTAACGCTTCATCTCTTTTTCCATGCCTGCTGCATAGTAAATAGCACGAAGAAGAATTCTGCAGTTCTGTGGAGAATATGGAAGTCCTGCAAAATATACGCTATGTCCTTTACCATATTCATTAACAACCAGCTGGCTGTATTCTCCATCCATTGCAAGGATCTGATAGTTTTTACCCTGTGCATAGATACGGCTTGTTCCCTCACCGAAATCTATTTCTCCCTCAATATCCTCCAAGATAAAGTGGTTTGCATCCATCTCATTATACTTATCTGTATTGAGTGAGAAGCACATCTCACGATCTACACCAAGTACATCAGATAACTGGAAGAATCTTCCCTGATACTGATATGCTGTCGGCTCACCGACTCCGATGAATCCGCCTCCTTCATCAACAAAACGACGAATATTTGTTACAACAGCTTCATCAATCCAGTTTTCTGCTCCACTGAATGCTGTATATGCATCACCTACATTGATGATTACTCCGATATCTTCCGGGATACCATTCTTCACATCATCAAAGGAAATGAATTCCACTTCGAATGGCATACCGCTTAAGCACTCAAGCACACCCTCTGCTGAATATGTCTCTCTGTGCCAGATTGCGTGATGTACCTGGTTGGACATCCACTTTCTCTGACCTCCCCAGCAGTTGAGGATTGCAACCTTAAATGGTGCTACATAGGAAGGTGTTCCCTGCATATTTTCATGGATCTGACGGAACTCTGTGACAACATTCTGGATCTCATCAATAAATCCAGGCCAGTTGCTTGCGAGTTTTAAGTATCCGCCGTATCCGATTCTGTCTAATGGTGAACGAAGAAGCGCACGTCTCGCCTTTCTCCAGTTGTCTCTTGCTTCCCCGATCGGATCTCCGCCTTCGCAGAACACATCCGGGAAGAAATATGGTAAGAGACGTCCTTCTGTGTAATCAACACCCTTAATATCAGAGATCATACGAAGTGTTACACCACTTCCGACAGAACCTACAACTGCATCCAGTCCGATGCCTGCAAAGTACTTGCCATAAGGCTCTGTTCCGATCCAGTGATCTCCAAGGAACATCATTGCTTCCTTACCATAAGAATGAACGATATCAACCAGTTCTTTAGCAAGTGCACAAACTTCAATCTGCTGGAATTCAATAAAGTCGCGGAACTCTTTACTCGGCACACGGAACATACTGTTGTGATATCCCTGATCTACGATATATTCCGGACGAAATTTATATCCTGCCCACTTTTCAAACTTCTCTAAAATATATGGACTTACGCTTGCGCTATATCCAAACCACTCAACGTATTTTTCTCTCTTCTGATCATCAAAAGTTAATGTAAACTGATGGAAAAATGTTGTGAATCGAACAACATCGATATCCGGGTTCTCTTCACACCATCTTTTCAGTTTTTCCTTTACATACTTCTGTGTCTTTGGCTGTCTTACATCATATGTTAACTGGTGCGGTGTATCCTGCCAATCATTTGTAATGAAGTTATACATATGTACCGGATCCCAGATAAGGAATGCCAGGAAACTTACTGTATATTCATGATACGGTTTTGTCTGAATCTCAACCTCACCTGAAACTTCATCAAACTTCCATTTATCTGTAGGAACGATCTCTCCTGTTGTTCGATCAATTACTTCCCACCAACGTTTTGGATCATCCAATGTATTTACTTTCAACTGCTCTGTGTGAAATCCTTCCATTAAACGAATACGAAGTGTTTCGCCTCTTGCTGTCACACGATTACTGATCAAATATTCCTGCTGAATCTCTTCCGGATTTGCGCTTGCCCACTCATTATCTTTTCTTGTTGTATAATAAGTTGCATATTTCTTAACCGGTTCTGACAGAAGTGCTTCCGGCATCTCTGTACCATCACAGTCTCTCAAAGCATCTGCACCTAAAAGATTTTTCAATCGTATTGTCTCGTCAATGACATCTGCATCCGTCGGCAGAGTCAATCTTCCCGTCATCAATATGATTCCCCCCAAATAACTTTTATATTGTCTTCTGTTTGATGGCTAAAGTATAACAATTTCGACAAACGCTATCAATTTCTTTGTTGCTCGGTTTGTTATGTTTTTTGCTTTTTTATTACTAAAATACTGTTTTCCCTCGATTTTTTATGTATAATATGTTTATGAGGTTATTTACTTATGAGTAATGAATTTATCAATCTTGGCTCTGCCAATAACGACAAGGCAGACTTTCAGCTTCGCTATATTTCCATCTCCAAATATGAAGGAGACTGGCACTCCCTTCCGCATACGCATCAGTTTTCAGAGCTTTTCTATGTTCTGCGCGGCGAAGGTGTCTTTTATATAGAAGATGAAAAAATTTCCGTAAAAACGGATGATTTAATGATCATCAATCCACATGTGGAACACACTGAGAAGACACTTCCGAATAACCCAATGGAATATATTGTTTTCGGCGTTGAAGGACTCGCCTTTTCTTTTATTCATCCAGATCAGGAGAATCCGAAAGGATACAGCTACTACAGCTACGGATCCGACAAAAATCAGTTTATCAATTTCGCACAGCTGATGATGCATGAATTTCAGGATAAAAAACCAGGTTTCGAAAAAGTCTGTCATGGATTACTGGAAGTTCTTCTGGTATATATTTCCAGAAAGCAAAATCTGTCCGTTATCACAAACTCTTCCTTTCAGCTTTCTAAAGAATGTGCACTTGCCAAACGGTATATTGATATAAATTATTCCAAGAATATTACTTTGGACTCTTTAGCTGAGATCACACATATCAATAAATTTTATCTGGCACATTCCTTTACAGAATGTATTGGGCAGTCTCCGATCAACTATCTGACAGACAGAAGGATTGAAGCGTGTAAAGAACTTTTAACAACCTCCAATTTCTCTGTTACACAGATTGCCTCCAGTGCAGGTTTTTCTTCACAGTCTTATTTTTCGCAGATTTTCAATAAGAAGGTGGGAATGTCGCCACGACAATATCGGAAATTATATTCAAACAAAAAGGAGCTGGAGTAATGACACTCCAGCTTTTCTAATCAGGTGTTTAATCAACCTTTTTCACTCTAAACGTAATAACCGACACTACCTCAATCGCCCCCAGGATTAACACAAACCCTACAATATCCGGCAGTACAAATTTTGTCTTAAAACATAGCCATGTAAGAACAGCACTTGTAACTGGTTCAACTGTCACAAACAGGCTTGCTTTTACACTGCCAAGTATTCTGATTCCTATTCCATATAGAACAAATGGAAAAAGAGAACCTATAATCGCAACAGCTACAGATAATAAAATGATGTTTGCCGACACTTTTGGTAAACGATATGTTCCTGTAGTAACTGTCAATACTATAGATGATAAAACAGAACCCCATCCAATAACATTGATCAGTCCAAATTCATCATATAATTTTTGCGGATACAGACAATATATTGTAAAACACACAGCGGAACTCAGTCCCCAGATCAGTGACTCTTTTGATACCGCCAAAGAATTAAGCTGTCCATGTGTTGCTATCAGGAAAATACCGCAAAACGCACATAGAACCGCTACTGTTTCATATGATTTCGGTTTATTATGTAACACGATAGCTGTATAAACCAGAATCATTATAATATATGTAAATTGTATGATCGTTCCGGTTGCTGCATTGGAATATTCAATGGCAAGAAAGTAGGTCAACTGTAAGCCAAGTATTCCGGTAAGTGAAAAAAATAGAAAAGAGCAGATTCTTTTTCCGCTCTTCCATACTGAAAATAATTTTTTATCTTTTTTTATTACAGAAATCGTCAAAAGTATTATTCCGGAAACAAATTGTCTTATTATTGATAACTGAACAGAATTCATGGTTGAGTTGAGAAATATATATTGTCCAATCACTCCACTGAATCCCCACATTATGCCGCTTATCAGTACAAGCATAATTCCAAATTTCTGTGATTTCATTCGCATGCCTCATTATGTTTATTACTATTTCTTCCTCTCACTATACTACATGCCATTAATCAAATCAATTACTGACTCTCTTTTTTCTGTGTCTTCAGTTTTTTCGAATTAGTTCCGAACACCCATCAAGTATATTTAAAATGTTGCTGTTGGAGTTGCAAATGAAGCACCAGCCAAGAGACCTCGGAAACCATTCGCAGATATTGTTGAATTTAGGTAAGTTTTCTTTAAAAGCAAGATAGACAAAACGACGCTCCACTGTTTATCTACCTTGCTCATTCTTGCATTCGCAAGCGAAAATTCTTTCGTAACTGCAGGCACCTGTTCTCCTCTGTTTTTCATCCGAATCTTCTTTCGCAAAATATGTGCCGTCTTCCAAAGAATATTTCCAATAAACAAAAAATTTACAGTAATGCCTCTTTGTATGACTGAACATGAGGCTTCACTTCTCCGTCTATATAACTATCAAGAAATTCTTTCATGCAGTTACGGCTATAGCGATTACTATGAATGATCTGTGCAAAACGACTCAAAGTATTTGAAATCGTATCATTGACCAAAATATAATCATAGCTATTGGCACATGAAATCTCTTCTTCTGCTATTTCCATTAAAGCATTCACTTCTTCTTCGGTATAAATTCCAGTGCTAGACAGCCGGCTCTTTAATTCATCCCAAGATGGCGGCAAAATGTAAATCAGTGTAGCATCCGGACAAAGTGCACGAATCTTCATTGCTCCGATTGTATCCACGTCCAGAATTACATTTTTCCCTCTTGCACGCGCTTCCTCTACACTTTTCTTCGTTGTTCCGTAAGCATTACCATTCACATATGTATATTCCAACATCTCACCCATACGAACCATTCGCTCAAACTCCGGTACAGACACAAACCAATAGTCTTTTCCGTCTATTTCATGCTTTCTCTGTCTTCTCGTTGTCACAGATACACTGACACACGCCTGTTCATGATCTTGCAAATACTCTCTCAAAACCGTCTTATTCCCCACACCCGACGGTCCCGAAACAACAATCAACTGTCCATATTCTGCAATCTTGTCCAAATATTCCTTTTTCATCGCCGTTTCTTCCTTCCTCTCAACCATATTTTCGTATGATTTATACTTTTTTATTATAAATTCAGACAATATATTGCGTCAAGCATATTTTTCATACAGATGAACTCTGTTTTACTTGTTGTCCTGTGATTTGTATTTCTGTTTCCATAACATGGTATATTCTCCATCAACTACCGATTTTGTTTATCTACCTCTTAAATTTATATTTCCCTTTTCCATAACCGGATACAGGTTCAATAATCTCTGCCTGCACCAAATTGGAAAGAAGTTTGGAAGCACCTGAACCTTTCAGCTCGAGAAGCTTCATAACTGCACTTCTTCCAAATACCTCATCAAAGCCAAACTTTTCAAAGAGTCTATGAATATGAACTGTCGTTTTTACTGAGAAAGCGTTGCCTTTTTCGGAAAGTACACTTTCAATATCCACTTTTTCATTCTCAATATCCACTTTTCGATCTTGAATGTCCACTTTTTCTTCATTCAAAAGTCCACTTATTTCCGATTTTGTTTATCTTATTTTACCAGAAAAGGTAAGAGATAAAACGATTTCAACACTTTATATAAATATATCATACCGCAAAACATGCATTCCTTCAATGTACACAAGTTCTATTATATGCTTTCCTTCAATAGAAAACAGGGCTTTGCCCTAACAAAAAGAAGAGAACTCTCATTTTACTGGAGTTCCCTTCTCTTAGTCATTTACTATTTTTCTTTGATTTACTCACTCTCTTTTCCAAAATTCACAGCAAGTACGATCATATTGATTCCCTGCATTAAAACAGCAAATGCGATCATATATCCAACTGAGAACATAGTCAATACCGGATGGGTAAAGGCTATAATACTTACAACAATGGATAACACACCACAAACAATTGCTAAAATTGCCTTTCCCTTAGAATCTTTAAACTTCTTCGCCCCGGCTACAATCTGGAAGATACCATAAACCAGGACGCTGGCACCAACCAGATAAGTTGCCATGATATCTGTAAGAAATCTCTGTACGCCACTGAACAATAAAATGATACCGCCAAGTCCTTCCAGGACTCCAAGAATACATCCTCCGATATCTTTCTTCTCTTTTGACAATGAAAGTATCACAAGTTCAATACCATTCACGAAGAGAAGCATTCCAAGAATCCATCCGATTGCCAAAAAAGTTCTCATAGGTCGAACTACTGCATAAAAACCTAACAGCACTGTCAGAATTCCCGTGATCATTGTGATAATTTTAATTGTTTTATTCTCCTTCATTTTTGCCGCCCCTTTCACTTCTGCATTTCTTTTGTTTTTATTATAACACAAATTTTTATTTACTTGTTACCTTTTTTATATTTTACTCCACAGCCAAATGCAATCATTGAGAATATCAATATTGCAATCCAAATTGTTGCTTTGCTCTCATCTCCTGTTTTCGCATTTGTTGTGCTTTCGTCTTGTAAATGTTCCTCATCTTCGGGATGGTTCTCCTGCTCATTTTCAGAATTTCCTGTCACATATGCTTTTACGCTGGTACTTCCCGCATAAGTTGCAGAATCTGTTGTCTCCTGAGCAAGAGATTTCCTTGGAACTGATAGAGTAAAAATACATACAAGAAAAATTGACATAAAAATGATTCTAAACAAGCTTTTTCTTGCATCATTCCACTCTTTTTTATTGTGCAGATACATTTCTAACCCTTGTATAGAAATTAAGTGTACCAGTGTACGCTCCACCCCAGGTAGAAAGATCTTTATTATATAACTGGTTACGATTCAGTCTTAATTGGTCAGTTGCTGATTGACCTGCTTTCATGAATACATTAAATAAAAATCCATTGTCATACCAGGTTCCATTTTGAATACTTGCATCGTTATACATAATCTCATAAGTCAGAGCACAGTCTTTATTTGTATTATGTGTCAGGAGAAACGGATCAGTATTTCCGGTTGCTGTCGCATCTTTTACTAAAACAGCGATTCCGGTTCCTGCCTCAAGATTCTCTGCTTTTACACATTCCACAGTGATATCTTTGTATGAATATGCATCTCCTTCTGTCTCAGGCTGCTTTATTGTTCCAAAATCAACGGTCTCCGGAATTCTTATAATATAATCTGCTTTATTTGGGTTTTCCTCTACTGTTGCAGTCACTGTCGTATCTCCCGATCTTTGAGTCTCATCGGTCGGGTCAAGATCCTTTGCAAAAACACCTGTTGTCATAACAGATACCATCATCGTTGCTGCCATAAATCCTGCTACCACTTTCTTTTTCATGATTCTACCTCCACGTTTATTCTTTTACATATAATTTAAACTCTGCGCTTCCGCCGTTTAACGGACTTTTATCTTCTAATGAATAACACTTATATTCTATAACTGCCTGATACTCTCCTGCTTTCAGCTCCTGGTCAAGCGTAATATTCTCCAGACCTTCTCCCGGTTTCAGTTCTTGTGATTCGAACAGTTTCGTTCCGTCTTCCAGTCTCAATACAATTACAAAAATGCACTCATTATCTGCCGGATTACCAATGCTTACTGTCTGCTCCTTTGTATTTGCCTTCATTACCATACTTGTATATCCCGGAATCAGGATTCCTTTTTCCTCGGAAGGTTCTTCCTCCTCGATATCCACATCCCAGGCTACTACTTCTGCAGACGAATTTCCGGTTTTCTGATTCTTTTGGTTCATAACATACCAGGTAATTCCTGCGGCTGCTATCACAGCCGCAATCAGAATTCCGATTATAATCTTTTTCTTTTTTTTCATCTTATTTTTTTGCTTTCTTTTTTCTCCAGTAAATAACTCCACCTGCTACACTACCTGCCACAACAACAATACAAAGCAAAAGAATCACACTGCTGTTATCTCCTGTTTTTACTGTGTCCTTAATATGATCAACTGCTTTGGAGAGCTCACTCTTTTCTGCCAGTACAGCAAACGGAACCATCTCTTCTACATCTTTTGAGGCGATCATCTGTTTATCAATTTTAAGCTCTTCGATTTGATTATTTCGATAAACAAGAACCTTATATCCTTTTCCTCGATATTTTGACAAATCCAGTTTTACATTCAGATTTCCTTCGTATGGAGCTGGCTGTCCATCCGCATATACCAACGTCGGTTCTGCCGAATAAAGAACCTGCTTATCTGCCTTCTGTGCATATTTCTTAAATGCCTGATAAATGTCATTCTTCTTGTTAAGCTCGTTCAACTGAAGTTTCGTATCTTTATGCATCATACCTTTTACGGTAACTCCTCTTGATGCGTTCACTAATTCAACTTCCGTAATAAGCGAAGATAAGATTCTTGGATACCCCTGATTCTTTGTTGAATTCCATGTCCAACTACACAATTCTTCATTGCCTGCTACCAGAGTATTTAATTCCTCTTTAAAAGCATTGCTCTTCATCTCAGCCGCTGTTTTCGCTGTTCCCTGTTCCTCGTTTCCTGATAAGGTATCCAGGTAATATGTGTTATTCACAGCTCCTGCTCTTTCTTCTTTTGTGCCAAATACTGCCCCGGTTGTCCCATCTTCTATCGCAGTTTGTGCACTATATGCGATTTGAATGGAGCCATTTTTATCCAGCTTTCCAACGATTCCTCCGGCAATTCCATTTTCCTTTGTTGACAGAGAACCTATACTCATACAGTTCTCAATCGTTCCGCTGTTTACTACTGCAATTCCTCCAACAATTCCATCTGATGCACTTGCTGTTGCGTTTGCATAGTTCGCAGTATTTCGAATCATACCTTTATTCTCAACTACAACGCCTCCTGCCATTGATGTGCCCTTAACAAATGTAGTTGTCTCACTCAGATCTTTATGCTCATCTGTAAGTCTGTCACTAAACGAACCGCTGAGATTTGATCCACTGATACACTCATCAATCAATCCATAATTGACAATCGCAAGCCCTGCTGCTTTCTCTCCTTCAATGTTCTGATAAAAAGCTCCGAAATTCTTAACACTTCCCTGTGCACCAATCGTATCAAACAGTGCTGCATTTCCATCTGATGATTTGATATCAAATCGGTAGATATAATATCCTTGTCCGTCAAATGTACCATTATACGGATTCTCTGCTGAACCGATGCATTCTATCATTGTTTCACCATTTCCAAAAATCGTGTTCGTCAGTTTGAAGTTCGCCACCGGATTTTCTTTCACAATTTCAACTGCCTGCTTCAGATCCTCAAAGGTAGTGATCAGGTAAGTTCCATTCTCATCCGTCTCAATCATATGACCACCTCTGATTGTAATGTTCTTATCCGGCATTGTAAATTCTGCCTCATAATTATCGTTCAGCGAAATATTCAATGCACTTGCGTTTTCAACACCTGTCTCTACATAGTGAACAGATTTCATCTTGTCCGCTCCGGTAACTTTAATCTTCAGTTTATCACCATAGTGTACCTTTGTCAGGTCTGCCGCATTACCATCTTTGTCTGTCACGCTGATTGTTCCCTGCTCTGGCTGCTCAATTGTGATTGCATATTCATTCTCCACAAAAGTAGCTTTTACCTTCAGATTCTCAGTTGGCATCTTAAAGGTCACAAATTTATCTCGCTCCGTTACCTCTATCTCATTGTCATTCTCACCATAGACTTTCACTCTGTCGTCAACTAATGACCATCCTTTTTCTGCAAATGCAGATGCAAAGATCAGCTCTCCTTCATTTGCTGTTTTCTTGTTTCCGGAAACCATATCTCTTACATAGACATTTCCATTTCCTTCTATCTCTTTCGAAATGTTGTAATCACCTTCTGGTAAAGCTTCTGCTACAATCACTACATCCTGCCTCGGCATGGTAAATGTAAATGGTGTCTCTTCATTACTATCTGAACTCTTTCTTGCTGTCCAGGAATTGATTGGCTCTGCATTTCCACTTTCGTATTCATCTGCTTTGTATACAGAAATCATTTCATAAGCGGTCCATGCATTCTTACTATAGTGTACTGTAATCGTCTCACCGGACTGTGCAAATTTCACTCCGTTTCCAGTCTCATCTACTACATTAAGTGTAAGATTGTCACTGTTCTTTGTTGTAATCTCGTAAGTGCCTCCCTTGAATGTTGCCTTCAGAACTACATTTTCAGCCGGCATTGTAAATGTTCCCTTGTTCTTTGTACAATTCAACGTCTTCAATATATTTCCCGCTTCATCACACAGAAGAAGGGATTTACAGGAATCATTCTCTGTCGCTGGAGTAATTGTATAAGTAACCTCGTCTCCTGCTTTTGCTGAAGTTGTACTTACTTCTATTGTTCCGCTGTTCTCCGGTGTTACAGATGTGCTGACCGAATAACTCTTCTTTTGCAGAACTGCATAGATTGTCACCTTACCTCTTAAGATATCTTCACTTCCACTAAGTGTAACTACATATCTTCCATCTTCCTGAAGAGTATCTTTTGCATCGATCGTCTTGTATGGCTTCAGACTTACGCTGCTCTTAAAAATAAATTTACTGATCTCATAGCCCTTTTCAATCTGATCCGGGTTAAGATAAATTGTTTCTGTCATTGCAGCTTCACTAATTGCATTGCCCTGTGCGTCCTGGATACTCAGTTCCGCTTTTTCTGCTGGAATCACGTCTGTATCTACATTGATTTTTCCACCGTGATTTTCAGATTCCGTCATTGTGACTTCGACGTCTGCAGCCGGCATAATAAATTCTGTACTTACTTTTCCGTCTGCATCTTTTTCACATTCTGTCTTAAGAATGATATCTCCTGTCGACTCATTTTTAATAACAATCTGAACTTTCTCTGATTCTGTCGTTCCCTCCAGTGTAACCTTCTGTCCGTCTAAGCAACGATATACATTCTCATTTTTCGCATAACCGTTTGTCACTTCAAGTGATGCATTTTCCGGTACAGATTCAATTTTCACAGAATGAGCTTCTCTTACTTCCGGTTCCTCGAAATATGGATAACCATTATTCTGGCTTCCACTCCACTTCCAGGTTTTATATACACCAACTTCTGGATCTTTATAAAGTGTCTTACGATTTAAAACAAAAGATGACGGATCTTCAAGATTGTCATTCAATTTGATTGCAAAGGTTTCAGTTCTCATTCGAGATACCTTCAAACTGTTATCTACTACCGGAACCCGAATATGATCCGATTTAGAAGGCAGTTCATTATATGTCTCGCTTGGTATATAGGTCTTATCCATATTAGTCAAAAATGGAGAGATATCATATGCTTTAACATTATCTTCACTTGTCCAGCCTGCAAATCCATCCTGTACATAACAATTCCAGACATATCCTCTTTGATCAATCTGGCTTCCCTGGGTTACACATCCTCCATTAATTCCACCAACCTGATTCGTTGCATTTCTGCTTTGATCTGAAATTTCAATTTTGCCTGCAAAGTAGCAGTTCTCGATTGCACCTCTACATGTACCGGAAATTCCGCCTGCATAGTTTTTATTTGTTCCAGTGCAGATTAAAGTTGCATTTACTCCACAGTTCTCAATTACCGCTCCTCCTGCTGATGAACCAGTAACATCCGGGGCATCTAAGGATCCTGTAATTCCTCCAATCTCGCTTCCATATACTACAGACTGTCCGGTTACCTTGCAGTTCAAAATTGCTGTATTGTTGTCTATGTAACGTGAAAAGGTACCCGCAAGCCCAGTGCTCTCATTACTTCCAACTGTCACATCTTCTAATTCCAGATTCTTAATCACAGCATTCATACTGCTGGAAAACAACCCAGATTTTAGTTTCAAACCTGTCACCTTGTGACCACCGCCATTCAGTACACCGGCAAACTGATATATATCTCTCAAATCTTCTGTCGTAGCTGTATCAGGTGCAACAATATCCTCTGTGATCAGATAAGATGCTTCGCAATAATTTCCACCACCACTTCCCATTTTATCCCAGTAGAAACACATGGTTTCATAGTCAGGAATCAGATAATCATACTGTTTATCATCAATCTGCTCTTCCTTTTCTCCTACATTCTCTACGACTACCTCAAAATCCTTGGCATCCACTTGGAAGCTATAAATATACTGCTCTCCATCTTTTGTCTCTGTCAGTACATTTCCATTATATGATACCTTCGGAACAGCGCCTTCATACGTCGCATCTACAACAAGCTTATAGCTACACAATTCGCTGGCTGTAAAGCTTACTTGCCCATTTGTTACATCATTGAGAATCTCTGTTTCTTCCTCTGATTTAATTTCTGCAAGCTTTCCTTTCAATCCGGCATCTACACGAAGTGTTCCGGTATAAGTAGCAAACGTATCGGAATCAAACGCCACCTCTACACCCACATTTTGTGCCGGCATAATGAATGTAATTGACTGGAATCCAAGATTCTCCTGTGTTGTCTCACACTGGCTCAATATCTCATCACCGGAGCCTTTCCTCTTCACTGAATAGCTATCCATCCAGCTTCCTTCCTCCGGCTTTACAATTAAGGTTACTTTCTCGCCTGCTTTCGAATAGATTTTTGAAGCTGTTTCACCATTTTCTGTTGTTACTGTACCATTTGCTGTCTTTTTCAGATATGTTGTGCTGACAGCAACTTCATAATTACCATCTTTTTTCTCAAACTCTCCAGCAATTAACACATCCTCTTCCGGCATGATAAAGGAGACTCCCTCATCCTCCATTCTTACACGGACGTGTGTTCCAGACTCTTTACAATTCACCTGGATATTTGAGCAGTAATAACTGTCTGTGCTCGCTATACCTTTCACATATACACGTTCTCCAGCATGATATGCAGCTTCATTTGTACTATATTCCAGTGTCTGTCCATTCTCATCTGCAAATGACAACTCGCCATCCTTCGCGTTCTTCAAGGTTGCCATATAACCGTTCTCGAGATCTGCACTAATCGTAATATTGCTCTCCGGCATTGCAAACGTATATGTCTTCGCTTCTTCCGGCAGTCCCGCCTGGTTGCTATCCATTTCCGTAACTGCCACATCAGTCAAAACAACACCATCTTTGTTTGTAATTGTGAGTCCTTTGGCAATCTGGTTTCCCTCCGGCCATACGACTACCTTCACTTCACTTCCTGCCCCGTTTACCTGCTGTTCAATTCCAGGCATACCTGCGAACTGAAGATTCTTTACTCCTGTTTCCGGCTGATTTAATTCTGCCAGATAGGTTGCTGGGGTTGTATTTTCTTTTGTCTTTATTTCAATTTTTGAATTTCTATACAACATTGGGAAAGAAGCCAGTACATGGTATCCACTATTGTCTTCATCTCGGAAGCTTGTAAAATCCTTTGTGTCATTTTCACTCACATAGGTATCCATAACTGCCCAAGATTCTTCTCCCACATCTGCTGACACTTCACCTTTCAGTTCTGCAGAACTGATTTCTTTTGTCGTATCATTGATACTTACCTTAATTGTGATACGATCTCCTGCTGCTATCGTATAATTTCCATCTTTATCTCCTCTTACTACTGTTGGATTTCCAGAATTATTTGTCTTGTCAAGATTTTCTACCTTTACTGACACACCACTAACCGGAGGGATACTTAAAGTTAATGGAATCTCAGTTTCTTCTTTCTGTTTCATAATCAAACCTATCGGTTTATTTTGCAAGTGTTCGTCAACAACATCATCTTCAAGATCAATTTCCTTCATTGCATTTTTCGGTGTCTGGCTTTGAACAGACTCCAGTTCATACACATACAATATCATATCCCCATAGGGATTTGCCGACCATTTACGATGTCTCGTAATTCCATAAAATGGCTGAATTAACACATCTGTTTTGTTTTTTTCATTCCACTCATACGGATAGACCAGATTTGGAACTTGTTCTGTCGTTCTCAGATAATCCCACAACTTTTCTCCCGCCTGACTGCTATATGAATTATACTTTGTAAGATCTCCAAGCTCCCCTGAATCGTATATCAGTTCAAACCCCTCCCAGGCGCCTTTTCCATAGTTCAAATTAAGATAATCGTCGGATGTCTCTGTTTCGGTACCTCCGAGAGGTTTTCGATTCTCTACCAGCATATCTCCAAGCGTAAGATTCTCATTTCCTGCCCCCTCTGTGTAGATTGCATAAGTCGCACCATTTGTGAGCTTCAAAATCGAATATCCCATTGTTTCCTTTGTCTTTTTGATATCATCTAGCGAGTAGATGTAACCCATCGTCACCTTCGTGGGAACCATATCATAAGATCTCATATAGGTATCTATCTTCAGATCATTCCTGGCTTCATAAGATATCTGATTGATCAGATTTCCCGCTCTGTTTTTGGCCTTTTCGAATCTTTTCCACTGATTTTCTATCTTTTTCTCTTTATCCGAACGAGTAAGACTCTTATCTGTATTAATCTCATTTACACGCATAATTGTATAAATCTGTACAGACTGCAGATAATAATAGATCTGATACGCCTGTTTATTCAGATTCGAACGTAATGCCTCGTACATCATCGGCTGTGACGCAACTGTTCCCTTATAATACTCTGCAATTGCTCCCAGATACGTCATTTTTACTAAATCGTCTCCAGCAGAAGACTTCCACGTTCCTTCTTCCTCAATTTCATCTGACAACACATACTTACTGGTTGCATGACCATACTTAATGATGTCATCAATAATATCGTCCTCTTTTGAACCCTCTGTTTTCTTCATCTTGTTATAGAAGTCCTGCACCTCGTCGTAATAGCTCTCCATCTGATTATAATTCTCCGTTGTCGGATTCTCAGCGTATGCTTTTGCTGCCTTGACCAGATTACTGTAGTTTTTCACCGGAGATTCATACAAAGCTTGAAATTCCGCCATGGTATCAAGCTGACTTTGGACATTCAACTTATCCAGTTTAGTTTCTATATGATTCAATTGTTCATTAATAGCAACAATCTCCGTCTCTATATCCTCTAATGTATCCAGGATCTCCTCACACATTTCTTCAACTTCATCCAGCTTATTTTCCTCTGGAGATTTTATAAGTCTAAGAACTACATTGATGGTCGGACTCTCTCCGTCCAATTCATCCGAAGCAGCCTCTAGTCCATAACAAATCGCCCTCTCTACATAATCTTTAGTCGCTTCAAAAATCCATTCCGTAGCGATACCTGCCTGCACTTCCTGCTTTGGCACCAATGTTATACTTGTCACTACCATCAGTGTCGCCAAAAACAGCGCTGTCAATCTTTTTCCCCTTTTCCATCGATGTCTCTTCATAGCCTTCCTCCTTCGATCTTCTGTAAAACTTTATGCTTCATAGGCTTTCTCCTCTTCTCTTATACAGTTTTTTCATTCTTTAATAATATCACATACGCAGTTAATCAGCAATCTCTTTTGCTCAAACATGTGTTTTTATTTGATTTTTCTTCGATAAACCGTGATAAACTTTAATTAAAGTTCATTTAATTGCATTTCTTATTGCGTTTTAATTGTTCCTATTGTATTTTCAAAACAACTATAGTAATATAGAATTATCACAATAAAGGAAGGTCTCATATGCGTTATAATGTTCCACTATATTTCGAACGAAAGAATATCAAAAGTTCAGATATTTTTTACCTTACCAGACAGAATCCTCACACAATCATTACGCTTTCCTCGGGAGAAAGCATTACGACTACAATCCCGATAAAAGAACTTATGCTCTACTTGCCGGAAGAAGATTTTCTAAATATCTCAAAAGGCGTTGTTCTTCGAAAAAATCAAATTGTTCATATATCTGACGAAGGACTTTATACAATGACTGATGGTGCTGTCTTTCAGGGAAGAAAACGTAATCTGAGTCAGCACAAACAAATCCGTAAGGCACTTGGTTTAAATGCGCAGAACTATTCGGAGGTTTCAGAAGACAGCTCACTTCATTTATTTGATAACTGTAGCTTTCTCAATGATATGCCACTTGCTTTTTGTATTATTGAGCTTGTATTTGATGCGAATGGACATGGTGTAGACTTTGTATTTCGTTACTGCAATGATGAAATGGCTGTTGTTGAGGGCGTTCCCGTTTCAGAAATGTTGAATCGTTCTTTTTATGAAGTCTTTGAAAACGGGGATAAAAAATGGCTTGTCACTTATGCTGATGTAGCATTAAACGGTAATAAACATATCCTGCAGGATTATAGTCCGGAAATCGACAAGACTCTGACCATCTACTGTTTTCAACCTGCTCCGGGATATTGTGCATGTGTGTTGATTCCGTCTTAATTTTCTGCTATTTGGCGTATGCGATTACAAAACTATTTTTCTGTAATCAAAGAGGCTGTGATTTCAAAATGTATTCCTTACATCCTGAAATCACAGCCTTTTCATCCTGATTGACAAAAACGGATTACAGGGCGTACAAATAACTGGTGAAGCAATAAAAATCCAGAATTTTGTATCTATCTACAAACATATCTTTCCACTCTTGAAATCCAATATTTTCTAGTATAAAATATTCTCGTTAAATTCTTGACGAATAGCAATATAACAACGGCAGCCATTCCCTATCAGAGATTTCACCTACCACCCGGGAGTAACTGTGTTACCATTCACAGCAAGAGAGCTGCCGAATTACAAAAGAATAAGGAGTTATATCATGGACAATCATTTTAACACTCCCGCAGAAGTCATTGATCTAAGTATCAAGGCCTGCGAGAACAAAACCCGTCTTCCCCTTGGCAAAATGATTCTGCTCGGTATCATGGCCGGCGCATTTATCGCTTTCGGTGGTGCCACAAGCAGCACAGCTGCGCATGCAGTAGAAAATGTCGGCGTAGCAAGAGCTCTTGCAGGATGTATCTTCCCGGTTGGACTGATGCTCATCGTATTTCTCGGCGGCGAACTTTTCACCGGAAACTGTCTGATCATCATGGATGTATTTGACAAGCGTGTCACATGGGGCGGATTATTCCGAGATCTTTTCATTGTATTTTTCAGCAATCTGATCGGTGCTCTTTGCGTGGATCTGCTCATTGTATACAGTGGAAACCTGAACTACTCAGGCGGACTTCTCGGTGCTTATACAATCAAAGTTGCAGTTGGAAAGATTGCAATTTCACCACTGCAGGGAATCACTTCCGGAATCTTATGTAACATCCTGGTATGTCTTGCTGTACTGATGGCTACTTCCGCAAGAGATATTGCCGGTAAGGTATGGGCAATCTTCTTCCCGATCTGTGCTTTTGTAGTCGGCGGATTTGAGCACTGCGTTGCCAATATGTTCTATATCCCGGCTGGTATCCTTGCTTCACTTAATCCGGCTTACGTTGCGAAAGCAGAAGAAGCTTACGGAATTACAGCTGAACAGATTGCGACACTGACACCACTTCACAGCCTTGCAAACTTTATTCCGGTCACACTTGGAAATATGCTCGGTGGTATGATCTTTGTCGGACTTCCGCTGTATCTGATTTATAAGAAGAACTGGGAAAATAAATAAGGACTGTTTTAAAAAAAGAACCTGAAACAAATCAGTTTCAGGTTCTTCAGAGGCGCAGACCGGATTTGAACCGGTGAATCAGGGTGTTGCAGACCCACGCCTTACCGCTTGGCTACTGCGCCGTATTTATTTAACTATTTAAGTATAACAAAATACACGCAGTACGTCAATGATATTTTCTTTGATTTTTGGCTTCTTTCGTTATTCGACTTCTACCGGAATAAATGAAAATGTTGTCACATCAAACAATCCCATATCTGTCAGCTTAATCTCAGGAATTACTGCAAGCGACATAAAGCAAAGTGTCATTACCGGCTCCACATCTCCACAGATTCCAAGTTCTTCGTATGCTTTTTCATGAATGTCTGTCAGTTTCTGATCTACCCATTCTCCGCTCTGATCACTCATCAGTCCGGCGATCGGCATTGGCATGCTCTCGATCACTTTGCCTTCCTTCACAAGAACAATACCGCCTTCCTGCTGGATCAGACTCTTCACAGCAAATTCCATCTCTTCATCATTAACTCCAACAACAATGATATTATGAGAATCATGAGCCACTGAAAGTGCTACAGCACCTTCTTTGATTCCGTACCCTTTCAAGAATCCACAAGCCACATTACCTGTTCCCTGATGACGCTCAACAACAGCTACTTTTACAAGATCAACTTCCGGATTTCTTACGAATTCTCCATTCTCATCCAACTGAATCTCGGCTGTATCCTTGGCTGTCACAACTCCACCCGGAAGAATCTTAATTACATTTACCTTGTTTGATTTCAGATTCATTTTAAATTTTTCTTTGGAGAAATCTTTTACGATCACACTTCCCTTAACGGAAGAGATATCACATTTTTTAATCTCCGGCAGATATTTTCCTTCTTCTGCTACCAGTTCTCCTTCAATAAACACACGGTTTACATGGAAATCTTTCAGATCATCCAGAAGAACAACATCCCCACGGTATCCCGGTGCAATTGCTCCTCTGTCTTTCAGGTCAAAGCATTCTGCTGCGTTAAGTGTTGCCATACGAATTGCTGTCACCGGATCAAGACCTTCCTCTACACAGATACGCAGATGATTATCAAGATGTCCTTCGTGAAGGATTGTCTTCGGCTGACGGTCATCAGAACAGAGCAGACATCTTCTGCTGTTCTCTGCTGTCATTCCCTTGATCAGTGTTCGAAGGTTATGGCATGCAGATCCCTGACGGAGAAGAATGTACATTCCTCTTTCCAGACGGTCATTCATCTCTTCTACTGTAGAACATTCATGATCTGCTGCAATTCTTGCCGCGGCATATGCATTCAGCTCTTTTCCTGTGATTCCAGGTCCATGTCCATCAATAAACTTGCCTTCCTGTTTTGCTACAATGATCTTATCCAGATCACTGTCTGCTGCATTGATCACACCCGGGAAATTCATGAACTCACCAAGTCCGGCAATTCCTTCTCTTGTGATTGGCTCTTTCATTGCTTCTGCATCGATCACCGCACCTGAGTGTTCAAAAGGTGTAGCCGGTACACAGGATGGAAGCTCATATTTCACATCAAGTACTGTGTTCTCAGCTGCTTTCATCATATAGTCCAGACCGGCGATTCCACATACATTTACGATCTCGTGCGGATCTGCCATAATGGTTGTTCCTCCATGTGGAACTAACAGGCGACCGATCTCCTCCGGACTTACATAAGAAGATTCAATATGGATGTGGCTGTCGATAAATCCAGGTGCTGCATATCTTCCTTCTGCATCAATCACTTTCTCGCCTTCATACTCACCGATACCTGCAATCTGATTACCTGAAAATGCAATGTCTCCTTCCTGGATTTTTCCAGAAAATACATTTACGATCTTACAATTTTTAATTACAAGGTCAGCTGGAATGCGTCCTGCTGCTGTATCGATCAACTTCTTTAATTCTACTTTCATTGTTGCTGCATCTTTCACGTCAGAAATCCCCCTCTTTATTTTTCGTCTGAATCCTCTTTGCTTTTAAATGGAATCACTTCGCACTCATTTGAAACTTCTTCATCCTCTTCTTCGTCATCTTCTTCCTCAAGAAAGCTTTTGATTCTTGATAAGCAAATTTTGATTTTCCTGAACGAATTTTCACTCTTTACATCTGTTTCATCTTTCTCTGCATCCGGCACAAAATTCTCTGACGACTGTTCCTCTGTGTCCTCTGTGATCACAGGCATCGCGATTGTTTCACCCAAAACTTCTGACTCTTCTGAGCTATCTTTGTTTTCGGTCACTGCCTCTGTTTCAGTCACCGCATTTATTTCTGTAATTCCTTCTGTCTCATCCGCTTCATTTGTTTCAGATGTTACTTCTGTCTCAGCCGTTTCATTTATTTCAGATGTTACTTCTGTCTCAGCTTCTTCTGCAGTTGCATCTGTCTCAACTGCTCCTTCTGCTTCTGTAGTCAGATCTGCAACCGTCTCCTCTTCTGTTTCGTCTGTTCCATTAATTCCTTCCAGCAGTGCATCAACCGTCTTCTCTTCCTCTGACCCTTCTTCTACTTCCGGCTCCGGCTTCGGTTCACACGGCATACCCACTGTAAAGCAGCTTCCGGATCCCAGGATACTTTCTGCATCCACCCATCCATCGTGTACTTCAGCAATCCATTTTACAACAGAAAGTCCCAATCCAAAATGACCTTCTCCGGCACCTAAAGGATCTCCTCTGAAAAACCGATCCCATACGTGCGGCAGATCCGTCTCTGAAATTCCAATTCCCGCATCTGCAATCTTACAGGTAAACTCACTGCCTTTGCTTTCAACAACAACTTTGATCAGTCCAATCTCCCGGCTATAATCAATGGAATTCTCCAGCAGATTTAACAGCATCTTCCGATAACAGTTTTCATCCACTTCTGCGTAGATCTCCGGTTCAATCTCATAGTCTATCTGCACCGGTTCATCTGCCTCCTGAAGTCTGCTGATCTGACCTTCTATAATTCCTGTTGTCAGTTCACTGATATTCATGCGTTTTTTATAAGCCGGTTGACATCCCTGATCTGCCTTTGCAAAAAATGAGACTTCCTGAATAAAATCTGAAAGAATCTGTGCCTTCTTCTGCACCAGTTCAATCTGCCAGCGCTGACGCTGGGACAGTCGCCAGTCGCCAAGGCACCATGCGCTTCGTGTAAGGATCACACTGACCGGCATCCACATCTCCTGTACAACATTTTCTGCAAAATGTCCCTCTTCGCGCACATCCTCAAGTAATTCATTCAATGTCAACTGCAGTCTCTCCAATTCCACATCGGATTCTTCCAGTTCCAACTGTCTTGAGAAATCTTTTGTTCTGCAAATTTCCGCCGCTGACTCTGCCAGGTCTACAGTCCGTTTCAGAACCTCCATTACCAGAAAGTATCCAATTGCAAGAGATGCGATGAAAACGACTGGAAGTACCACCTTCGCCATCGCTTTTGCTGTCTGCGCATCTGTTCCACTTATCATTGTAGCAAGAAACAACGCAATGCCTGTTGCCACGAATATGCATCCTGTATATTTTAGTGTTAATTTTATTTTCAAAGATATTTTTTTCATTCGTACTCCTCCAATGGAATCTCTGACATTCCAAATTAGATTATAGCACATTTTAAGACAGTATGTTGTGAAATTCTTCTTAAATAAAAAGTTTTTTATTATGCTTTTCCGCCTTGTATTTCTCTCTGATTTGCCCTATTCTAAAAAGTAAATATATCAGCAAAAAAAGATTTTTAAAACAATTTGAAAGAAGGAAAAATCCATGAATAATTCAGTTTCTCAAGAACTATTAAAATTTCTTCAAAAGAGTCCCACAGCATTTCATGCAGTTCAACAGATGAAATCAGAGCTTCTTGCAGTTGATTTTACTGAACTAAAAGAAAATGAACGCTGGAATATAGAATGCGGCAAACACTATTTTGTTACACGAAATGACTCTTCCCTGATTGCATTTACGATTCCGGAAAATGGTATTGAAAAGATGCACATTCTGACAAGTCATAGTGATTCTCCGACCTTTAAAATCAAAGAGAATCCGGAGATTGAAGTGGAAAAACATTATGTGAAATTAAATGTAGAAAAATATGGTGGCATGCTCTGTGCACCCTGGTTCGATCGTCCGCTTTCTGTTGCCGGACGCATTATAATAAAAGATAAGACAAACGGACAATTCACAAGCAAACTCGTTAATATTGACCGGGATCTTGTCATGATTCCAAATCTCGCGATCCACATGAACCGAGAGATTAATAGCGGTTACACCTACAACGCACAGAAAGATCTTCTTCCTCTCTATAGCTGCGGCTCTCCTAAAGGAACTTTTATGGAACAGATTGCCGAAGCTGCCGGTGTAGAAAAAGAAGAAATCCTTGGACATGATTTATTCCTTTATAACCGACAGGAAGGTTCCGTCTGGGGTGCTTCTGAAGAATTCATTTCCAGCGGCAGACTTGATGACCTGCAGTGTGCCTTCGCATCACTTCAAGGTTTTCTTTCCGGTGAGAAGAAAGACTGTATGGCTGTACACTGTGTTCTGGATAATGAAGAAGTTGGAAGCGGTACGAAACAGGGCGCCGCATCCACGTTCCTTTTTGATACACTGATTCGTGTTCACGAAGCACTTGGATATGATGGAGAAGATTATCGTGTTCATCTTGCAGACAGCTTTATGATCTCTGCAGATAATGCTCATGCGGTTCATCCAAACTACACAGAGAAAGCAGATCCGACAAACCGTCCTTACCTGAACGAAGGAATCGTGTTGAAATTCAATGCAAACCAGAAGTACTGTACGGATGCCGTATCTGCTGCCATGTTCCGCGACTTATGTAAGCGGGCTGATGTTCCGGTTCAGACATTCACAAACCGATCCGACATGGCCGGTGGCTCTACACTTGGAAATATTTCCAACACTCAGGTTGCGCTCAATACTGTTGACATTGGATTGCCACAGTTGGCAATGCATTCCCCTTATGAGACTGCAGGTGTAAAAGATACAGAATATCTGGTGCGAGCTGCAAAAGAATTCTTCTGTTAGTGTACAGCAAGAGCAGGGATTTCATTATGACGAAATCCCTGCTCCTTTATTTTTTACAAATGCCTTCTTAGTGCCTCTACATAATAAGACGCATAACGACTGAAAATAATATTTTTCTTTTTAATGATTCCAATCCTCATCGTTTTATCTACATCTAATGGCTTCGCTATAATACTGCTTCCATTTAATTTCTGGTCGATCACACCACTGCTTACTGTGAACCCATTTAATCCGATCACCAGGTTAAATAAGGTTGCCCTGTCTCGTACCTGTATACTCTTCGGGAAATCAAGCACACTTATAAATTCTTCTGAAAAATAAAATGAATTATTGTTTCCCTGTTCATAGACAAGATATGGATATGGTCGTAAATCTTCCATGGAAATCATTTCTTTCTCTGCCAGTGGATGATCTTTACAGATAAACACGTGAGGTTCTGCGACAAACATTTCCTCAAACTTCAACTGATTATTCTTTATCAGCTTCAGAATCACATCTTCATTATGTTCCGAAAGATAAAGAACCCCGATCTCACTTTTTCCGCTTGCCACATCTTCAATGATCTCGCCCGTCTGTGTCTCTCTTATAATAAAACTATACTGATCTGCATCATATTCTTTGATCAGATCAACAAAAGCATTTACTGCAAACGAATAATGCTGGCAAGACACAGAAAACTTTGGTGTCCTTCTCTCTCCATTTCCAAAATGTTCTTTCATATTATCAGCCTGCTCTAAAAGCATCCTCGCAAAGGACAATAGCTCTTCGCCTTCTCTTGTAACAATAACGCCTTTGTTAGACCTTATAAATGCAGTCACTCCCATCTCTTTTTCAAGATTATGAATTGCTGCACTAAGTGACGGCTGTGAAATAAAAAGCTTTTCTGCAGCCTCCGTAATATTTCCACAATCAGCAACCGTAACTAAATAGGTTAATTGCTGTAATGTCATGTTCGCTCACTCCCTATTGAAACTGATATCCGGGCTTATCATAAAAGTATTCCCCATAACCATGTTGAGACAAATGGCTGTAAAAAAAACATAATAACACCTATTGAACCACAAATCAAATAAAAATCATTTATTTTTGAATCTGATAACGTTCGCTTTGTAAAGTTTTCGGTTACAAAACGTACAGTAAAGTAGCCGATCAAAGTACCGATGCTATTTGTAATGATATCATCTATATCAGTTGCTCCGCCAGATAAAATCCAAAAATCGTATAAATCAGCGTTCGTTTCCAGCTCTGAAAGAAACTCTTCTCATATATGCACCAAACCGGAATTATAAAAACTGCGGCTGCAACAAGTTCGATCAGGGCGTTGTATATTCTACTCATTTTTTCCTCCATGAATTGTATTTTACACAACTCATAGTCTATCATATCCGTCCTGATTGCAGTAGATTTAGACTTCTTAATTAAGTTTAATTTTTCATTAAGGTTGCTTTTCCTGTCTTTTCATGCTATACTATCACCCGTTACCAAACCCGAAAAACCAAGGTCTTACAAGGGTTTCGCCGATTTCCGGCGTAAGGTCATATACTTACTGTATATGCCTTCCGCGGCATTCGTCAAATGTCCATGCAAGCATGGCCGCCTGACTCATTGCTGCGCGAAAATGAATCGAGTGTTCGTGACCTTCCACTCGTAAAACAAAACTAAAGGAGAACTGAATAATGAAAAACTCAAGTAACAAAGTGCTTTACCTGGCACAGGCAGCCATGATCGCTGCCATCTATGTCGTACTGACTGTTGTCGGTGCATCACTGGCTTTTGGAGAGGTGCAGATCCGTTTTGCGGAAGCGCTGACGATTCTCCCGGTATTTACTCCGGCTGCAATCCCTGGATTGTTTGTAGGATGCCTCATCGGAAACACACTTGGAGGTGCGATCCTGCCTGACATTATCTTCGGCAGCCTTGCAACACTGATCGGTGCCATCTTTACATGGTCTTTAAGAAACAAGAGCAAGTTCCTTGCCCCTGTTCCTCCGGTTGTTGCCAACATCATCGTGGTTCCATTTGTATTAAAATACGCTTATATGGTTCCACTTCCGATTCCTTTCATGATGCTGACAGTTGGTGTCGGAGAAGTAATTTCTGCCGGTGTGCTTGGTCTGATCCTTTACGGAGCACTTAACAAATATCGAGGAATTATCTTTAAAAAAGCTTTATAGATTTTCTTCATGTAAAAAGGGAGTGGCTATGTGAATAATTTCGTTTCACATAGCCACTCCCCTTTTCCAAGATGGGATTTTTAGATTATCATCACGGTTTCGGTGTACCACAGAATTCACAGAATGCTCCTGTATTCTCTGCTCCACACTGACATGTCCATGTACCGCCTGTCTGCGGCTGTGCGTTAGCATTCATATTCTGGTTCATTCCCATGTTGCCATTCATATTCTGCATTCCATTGTTCATTCCCATATTTCCATACTGGGCTGTACCGTTCATGTTCTGCATTCCATTATTCATTCCCGTATTTCCATACTGGGCTGTGCCGTTCATGTTCTGCATTCCATTATTCATTCCCATGTTTCCGTACTGAACTCCACCGTTCGTTCCCGGCATTCCATTATTCATTCCCATATTTCCGTACTGAGCTCCACCATTCATTCCCGGCATTCCGTTATTCATTCCCATGTTTCCGTACTGAGCTCCGCCATTCATTCCCGGCATTCCGTTATTCATTCCCATAGCTCCCATAGCGGCACCCATGGCTCCCATAGCGGCAGCTCCCATATTTCCCATAGCTCCGCCTGCCATGCCTGACATACCTGACATTCCACTATTCATTACAGGATTTCCGGTAAGCGCAGCCACAATCTGGTTCGCTACCTGTTCGATTTCCATGATTTCCATACGGTCTTTCTCATCAAGGCGTGAATTACATAATCTGAAATCCATGTCATCAAACCACTCTGTTCTTACTTTGATACGCATCATATAATCATATTCGTATCGATATACCGGCGGCTGGTAACTGACTGTTTTTCCATCTTTTGTGTAAGTCTCTTCTCTACGGTCCTGCTCTACTTCCATCTTACACATTACAATAGATGACAGCGGTACGATATCCGGATTCTCTGTCGTATCCAGATTATGTGCTACAGTAAAGTTACCTTTTGTATCATCAATAAATACATTATATGTGTTTGTAGCAAACTGACGAGTTACAACAAAGCTCTGTACAAGCTGTTTATTCTGCTCGCGGTATGCCAGCTGACGTTTAATGTCTTCTACCGTACTGTGTCTGCGCTCCTCAAACCAAGGGGACAGTTTTCTCGCACAGTTTTTACATAAATTACCATCGTCTAACTTTCGGTTTCCAAGTAAACCAATTTTTTCTCCACAGATATCACAATTTTTCTTATCAAATAATCCCATACTTATGTCTCCTTTCTAATTTAAGTTTTGCTTTCTACTCCGCTATTTCGTTTGCATACCGACTCTGTATTGAGGATGCATCCTTATCTGTCAATCCCTCAATTATTGATTTTAGTTCTTCTTTTTGAGCATCATCGCCATGATTTAAAATTGCCTCCATAGCCTCTGTTCTTGCCCAGCTGTTCGCTTCCGGATCAGAAATAATTTCTTTCATGATATTGCAAATCTCGTCTGGATTATAATAAGTCGCTTTTGCTTTCCATTCCTCTATGCTGTCTTCTGCAATATGATTTATATCGCCTAAAGAAGTCCATTCCGGATCTTCCTGTGTTCTTGGCGTTTTTGCCCAATAATCCATGGTAGCTCGATATGCAGCTTCACTTGTTTTTTCATGGAATGGATAATCAAACCACATAGTTACTAATGACTCACAACATGATCCGTGCAATTTTGTTTTCTCTGCATCATTTAAGATTGTAACCAATGGCTCAACCAGTTGATCATCTGCAAGATTTCCTGCTCTACTACATGCAACATCTGCTACCATTTCATCTTCATCATTCATCAATTTTATAATTGTTTCTACCATTCCTTCTGCTCCAATGGACCAGTAATTTCCGATTGCAATGGCTGCATCTTTTCGAATAATCGGATGTTCATGTTCTGACATCTTTATAAAAAACTTTGCTATATACGGATTCGATCCGGAATTTGCAAGTGAATTCAGTGCTGCATCCAGTGCAACAGGATCTGTTTCTTTTTCTAATGCTTCTTCTGCCATCTTTTCCTCTGCATCAGATGTTCCGAAAAGTCCGCCCATTCTACTAAATCCATACGCTCGTACATTTGGATTCTCACTAGTTACAACTGCCTCAAGAAAAGTGTTTGTATTTGGCATTCCGCCTCCAGCATCCCAGATTATCTGCATTGCTTCATCCGTTATGTTTTCCGTTCTGCAAAGCTCATCATCATACTCTACATATGCATAAGTAGAAACAAATTCCAAAGCTTCCTCTTCTGTTATATTTTCTACATCTTTAATTCTGTCTACCAGATCCTGGGCTGTCATACTCTGATATTCCTTTTTTGTTACTCCTGCCGGTGCATAATCATCTTTCGATGCCTTTTCCGTTTCCACAGTTTTTGGGGAATCATCAGGTGCTTTTTCTTTTCCACACGCTGATGATGCAGCCACGATCATAGTAGCAACTAATAAAATACTAACTATTTTCTTTTTCATAGCCAAACCTCCTCACATACTAACTACCGATTTTTGTTGTAATTATTATTACATCTCTAAAGTTTTCTGGCACTAGCACTTGTGATAGGTAATTTTCTGTATAACAAAAGAACATTGCAGAAAATCTGCAATGCCCTCTCTATTTTAATGTCGTAACAAGTAATTTACTTTCCAATGCCGCCGCGATCAGATCTTCTTTACAGGAATACCCTGTCTTCGAGATCATTTCCTGAAAATTCCATCTTACCCCTGCAGTGGAACACCCCATTTTTTTTGCGATTTCTGAATAGGAAAAACCTTTTATATATAATCGAAGCATCTCCAGCTGCCTTGGACTGATCTCATCGCTCTGAATCCAGTTCAGCTGAACATTCGGGGAAATGTCCGGAAATACCCTTTTCCCTTCCAGTGTCTGATGAATAACATCAAGAATTTCCTCATCTCCGTGATCTTTATACCAGAGACTGTCTGCGCATCCTGTTTTCGCTCTGGCAAGTACTTCCGGGTCAATCAATGATGTGATAATAAGTACTTTTGTCTTAGGATGAGCTTCTCTGATTTCTTTCCCTGCTGCCAGTCCATCATGATTATGAAATGTCTGCACGTCCATCAGCACAAGATCTATCTTTGTAGAATTACATACTTTTATGGCATCATTGGCATCTGCAATTGTCTGTACATGCTGAAATTCTTTATTATTTTCAATCAGATATTCAAAATATTTCTGCATGATCTTCTGATCTTCTACAATTAATATGCGAATCATTTTCCTCTCCCCTCTCGTCTCAATCGTCACTGTCCACATTGACTGTACCCAACAATTCTCAATCTTCTGTTCCTCCAACGGGCAGTTCTAACACCAACAAAAACCTGGGATCAAATCTTGTAATCATTTGACCTCCTTCTCTTTCAACAGCTTCTCGTAAAGCTGAAAGGCCACCGCCTTCTTTACTTCCTTCCTTAGGCCTTTTTCCGTCATTTGTTATACGTATCTTCCACCCTCCAAGCACCTTATAACTTTGTACATACACCTTACTTCCATGTGCATGTCGTATACAATTTGTAACACACTCGCGAATTGCTTTATCTGTGATCAATGCCACTTTAGCTTCCTCGCAGATTTCTCCCTCCATCTCCACAGACACTCCCAGTCTCTGTGCATGTCGTATTGTCTCCTGATACTGTTTATCCGGATCATCCTGCGTGATTCCGGATAATATGTAAACCGATTGTTTCAGAATTTCCAACTGGTTTTCCATATAATCTGCTTCTTTATGACTTTCCAGCATACGACGGATTGTAAGAAGGCTTCGTCCGAAACTATCATGAACCTGCATCTTCATCTTCAAAGTTTCCTGTTCGCGAATAATATCATCAATCTGGCCATACATTTTTTTCAATTTTTTATTTAACACTTCCAGCTTTTCATTATTCATGCGGATTTTTTCACTGTTATGGTAAATCTCTGAAATATCAAAAGCTACTGTCTGAATATACCCTTCAAGTTCTGATTCCGACAACTTATATTCCTGAAACATCCACACTGTATTATCTGACAGATAAAAGACACTGCTTTCTTCACTAAGCTTCGTAATCCCTGAAATTATTTTTCTGCCTTCCAGCACGATCTTAAGGTCTTCATAATTTTGGAGTGCCTCTCCTGTCAGCTTTCTGCCCAGTTCTCTCATTTTTTTATTCGATAACACAATTCGTCCCAACGGATCCGACACACAGACACCACATGGAACATTATCTATGGTTTCCTTAACTGACCAGAAAGAAATACTTTTTCGACATACAATAATTTCTTTTCTGATCAACAGACAAAGCGATATGAGCAACAAAAACATGCCGGCAAAAAGTGTCCATACAGGGACGTCAATCATACATGACGGATGGTCATTATCTCCAATCTGATATCTATGATCATTTAAGAACACACACATCACACAAAAAGAAGAAAAAAACAATACTCCTATGCTTACCATTTTTTTCAGTTTTTCCTCACGCATTATTCTGGAAAAAAGTATCCACAATTCCAGGATCAGACTTATTTCCATTA
This sequence comes from uncultured Mediterraneibacter sp., assembly GCA_934309345.1. GTDB lineage: Bacteria > Bacillota > Clostridia > Lachnospirales > Lachnospiraceae > Mediterraneibacter. The sequence continues at coordinate 169,552 of CAKRDD010000004.1, forward strand.
GAACCATTAATGTATTATGCAGTTTTACACTATCTGTTACATAATTATACATTCTGATTTCTCCTCGCACCTTTTCAGACTTTTATTGAAACAAACCATTCATCCTCTGTTTCCTGTTCTACATAAAGTTCTGGTTTCTTCTCTGTCAACACTGACAGATTTTCTACTCCTTTCACTGTTACAGCGACTTTCTTCTGTCCGTCAATCTCTGCAACACGCAAGAAAATAAATTGAATTACATCAATTAATTCTTCTACCATCCACTCAAAGAAATCATAACAGCTCAAAATACTGTCATCCTCAAGAAAGTTTATTTCCGGATCAATAAAATATTTCCCGTTGATTCCACATAGCTTTAAGCTGTCACAGGATTCTTCCAGACTTCTTCTCAAGTCTTCTGTTGTCAATTTCTCCTGTTTTTCTTTCTGCGATAAGATCAGATTCTTGCGACGCTTCATATAAGTTCCTACCACCACGATCTTCCGAAGAATCCGATCATACGTTTCTTTTGACTCTGTATTTTGAAGTTCATTGAGATATTGATCTAACAGACGCATCTGATGAAATGTTTGATTCTGTATGATGTTAAACAAACGGTTCTTTTCCTCAAGCGCCTTCTTCTCTGCTTCCTTTTCATAAGCAATCTGCAGCAAATGATTTCTTTCTGTTAATTCTTCCTGAAGTTCCTCGAGTTCTTTATACTGATCCAATACCGGTGAAATATCTTCTGCCCAAAATGCATGACCGCCTCGCAAGGAAATGTGCTTTATCTGGATTCCATGTTCCAGTAACAGTGGTGCCTGTTTTGTGTCCTTGCGCATCTGATCAGTTATTTTCGGAAAATCTCCGGAACGATACCGCACATTCCAATCCCCATCTGTAATTTCTGCCGTGATACCGCCGCTCGCCTGAAATAGTTCTGTGTATCGTGTATTTGTCCCGATCAATCCACAATAAATACAGCTTTGATAAATTGCCGCCATAAGCAGACAACAAGACACTGCCATATCCCCGAAATATTTCGTTATGAGTGGCATTCCTATAATATTACCGAAATTCCAATACAGAAGCATTATTCCCGGAAAAAATGGAAGCCAAAATCTTCTTTTCTGCGGACTTTTACTTTTTCTGATCAAAATCACTTCCATTGCGATCAGACAAAAAATCGCCCATACCTGAATCCCAAAGAAAATCGGTCCGTACTGATAATTTTGATCTATAAACGGCTTCCCATCCGGAAATGAAAATACAAGCTGATGAAAATCATTTGTAAGAACTGCAACAACAAACAGAAGAGCCGGAATCACTAGAGCCGCTGTACGTTTTGTCGTATTCTTCTCTTCCTCTTCTCCCATTAGTATCGCTGCATTGAGTCCAAGCGTAGGAATCATCATACATGGAATATAATATAAATACCAACACGTTCTCAGACTGAGTACTTCTGTCATAATATGATATTTTATACTTCGAAGAAAAATCCAGAAAACCATCAGACAGGCAATTTCAACAAGGCATCTTCTTATCTTAGGATTCACGACTCGCTTCTGCAGATAAATCCCCCAGGCTGTGTACAATCCAAGATAGAGACAGGTGCGACTCTGATCCAGGATGATACTCTCAATATCTGTTGTTTTCGGTATATGCCGACACATAGCAGCCAGTGCCACACACAGCAGCACTACAGAGTAAGAGCTCCTTTTCTTTTTCGAATATGACATATCTATTCCCCCGCACACATCACATTTACAACTATCTTTTTTTAAGTATCACACACTCCCAACATCAATGCAACCTAAAAACGACAGGATCTTCATTTGAACTATTGAAGAACCTGTCGTTTTATTCCATATTCTATTTGATATAACCAATAAATGTATTTCCGCTTCCGGAAACCATTCCTTCCATCTCGCTGATGGAAACTGTCTGCGACTCTCCATTTTCAGGATCGATATAAGTAATATCATTCTTCGTATATCCTGTCAGAAGAATTGCATGATCTGCACTTGTAAGTGCAATCACCGGACAGCCTCTGTTGATCACATAAAGTACCTGATCCAGCGTACAACCTGTCAGATCTACTTTCTGAGCATCATATGTCTTCATATAACGCTCACATGCTTCAAGTGATGTCTCTTCTCCTTCTTTCGAAAGAGCAACATCCTCTATCGAATACGCAAGATCTCGATTTCCTTTCTCCCAGACATATTTCTGGTCAGAAGAGATTACAACTCCTGAAATCTGCTGTGCTTTCTGAATTGCATAAGAAGCTTTATCATAAATTCCTGCCAGTTCACCGACACCATAAACGTAATACTTCACATTTTCACTATTATCAGCAAGTACCATCTCAAGTTCATTCTTTGATGCAAGCTGATTCGGCCGGATCACTTTCACGCTCTTATCTCCTGCTCCCTCTGCAAATGTAATCCGCATCTGTTTTTCCATCAGTGCTGTTGTGTATACTTCTGTTTTAATCGCCGTATCTTTGCGTTCCTCATTATTCGTAATAAACTCCTGTGAAGTGACATTGTAAATATCCCCGCTTTTCTCTACACGGTTCAGTGTTACCATATTATCATCGATTAAAATATCAGAAATATAAATGCCTTTATCAATAAAGGAATAGCTGGCAACTTTTTTGTTCTTAGAATTACGGATTTCCAGTTCATACATTGGAGTGATCGACTCTCCGGAAGCTTTCTTTCCTGCATCCTCTGACTTCATCTTTCCATAAATAAAATCACCATTGACAAATCCAAGTGGACTAATTCTTTCTCCGCTTGCCGCCTCAACAGTATTTGTCTCCAGACTGCTTAGATTCATTACCTGAATCACTGTTCCGCCACTCTTATCTCCTTCTGACTGATATGCCATCAGATGTCCATCATCAGAAACCGCATACTGTCCTTCTTTAAGATTCTCTGCAAGTGTTGTCTGTTTATTCTTTTTCAGATCTACCTGATACAAAGTTCCGTCGGCCAAAACATATAGCTGCTCTTCCGCATGATTATAATAAACCATCTTGCCAAGCTCATCCGCTGCGATTGCATAGGACTTCTTACTTGGTATAAATGCTTTCTCCTGGATCAGATTTCTCTCTACATCAAAATAATAGATTCCGACACCGACTTCTCCTTCGTGTTCGCCACGATTCATATATCCATACACAGCAAATGCAAGATTACCACTGTTGTCCATACTGATGATACGAACTGCATGTTGATCATTCAGATTTCTTTCATCTGTCGTATCTGCATCTGCAAATCCGAAAATATTTAATAATTCATTCGAACTCTTATTGTACATCCAAAGGTTTCTGGACTCAACAAATGCTGCAATCGTTCCTTTCTCATTTGTCTCATATGGAACATCCGAAGGTGTAACGCCGAGCAAAATCCCATCTTCATCGATCACACTTCTGTTCTCGCTGAATACTTCCTGCATATCACGATTATAATCCAACAGGTAAATTGTAGTTCCTGCGATTCTCACGCGGAAAAATTCCTTAATGTCGTACACTGCATTTTCACCGGCATCATCCACGCAGGAAACTCTGTAATTCGCAAGGAGAGATGTGTACACACTATTACTTTCCTTTATGCTCCAACGCACATCACCAAGCAACTGTGGCTGCATAGTTCCCCATTGAATATGGGAAATGTCAGAATGAATATTGACGGTCTGATAAGTTGTATTGTCACTCTCATCTCCCGGTTCCAGATAAATATTCAACGAATCTACATCTGTCTTATTAAATGCTTTCGTATGAAAATCCTGAGCAAATGCAAGACATTGTGATGCTGTAATATTATCTGCTTTTTCAATTCTTGTATAGAAATTAACTTTCCTTGCCTCTTTCTCATCACCGACCACAAGTGAAACCTGAAGTACCGCCTCCTGGATTTTATCTCCAAGTGATTTACCAAGCTTTAATGTGACATCTTCGCTTTCTGCAGATTTTAAAGTTCCTTTATCATATGTCTCTGTTCCATCCAGAGAATATACACTATAACTGATCTCACGAATCTGGTTATCATTTTTCTCAATCTGCATTTTCAGTGTACCATCACTCTCTAATGGTGTAATGGTATCTCGCATTGCGGCAATATCCATATCATCTACATAGCCAGACAACGCATTTATCTTCTGTCCCCCCATCATAAATGAGACTCTCGGCAATGTGGCATCTCCCATATCCACAACCTGATCATCATTTCCACGGTTCAGTAGTACGTTACTGATCACCAGTACAGCCGCAAAAAGAACAACCAGTGCGGCAATCTTTATTACCCTTTTTTTCATTATTTATCTCCCTTTTGCTCTGCCAGAAGCATACCTAATGTCGGCTGAATCTTTAAAAAGTTTTCACAATCCTCTGCCTCTTTTCCGCTCTTTGCTGCAGGACTCCCCTTTTTCACTGCACGCAGCAGAATATTCTTCGGCGTATGCTCCATATCAATAAATTCTAATACCTGAGTTTCATATCCCTCACTTTCCAGACGCTTTGCTCTAAGTCCATCTGTCACAAGTGCTGCAAAACGCTCTCGCAGCAATCCATAATCCATAATTGGTCCAAGCACTTCTTCCATGGAAGCTAGTTGATCTCCCAGCATTTCTGAAACTTCCATAACTTCCGTCTTCGATTTCATCTTGCCTGAATGCAGATTTCTCTGCTTTTCAAGCTGCTTGTTCACCTCATGCTGGCAACATGGAACGGACAGAATTACCTTCGCATTCCAGCCAACTGCTTTCGCAAGTGCATAATCTGTAGCTGTATCACACGCATGAAGCGTCACAACCATGTCAACCTGATCTACACCTTCATAATCCGCAATGTCTCCCACCAGGAAAGACAGCTTCTCATATCCATACTTCTTTGCCAGCTCATTACAATGCAGAATCACATCTGTCTTCAGATCTAATCCGATAATACGAATATCATATCCTTTCAACTCGTGTAAGTAATAATACATTGCAAATGTAAGATACGATTTTCCACATCCAAAGTCCAGAAATGTAAGCTCTCTGTCCTTGTCAAGCTGTGGCAGAATATCCTCAACAAACTCCAGAAAACGGTTGATCTGACGGAACTTATCCATTTTCGTCCGCACAATCTTTCCATCCTGCGTCATAACTCCAAGATCCTGAAGAAACGGAACTGCAATCCCTTCCTCCAGAATATATTTTTTCTTCCTGTTATGAGACAGATCTGCCGCTTTCGCCTGCACCTTCTTACGCTTTCTCTTAATCGTCGCCTTTCCTTTCTTACTGATCAATACTGTGATATCCTCACTCACCGTCTCAACCTGAACCTGACGAAACTCTTCCAACAATTTCATAAGCTCATCCTTCGTCTCTTCCACTGTCAGATTCTTATGAAATGCCTGCGTCTTAGTAAAAGACTCTAACTGAAATAAAAGCTCCCCCTTCTGTTCCATCGGTCGAAGCTTTGCCTTAACTACATTATCCTTTACTCTCGGGTTACTAAACACCGCACGAATAAACTCTCTATTCAAAATCCCAGCTAAAAACTGTATGATTTCTTCCATATAAATGACCTCTTTTTCTTCTATAATAAGTAGAATCTCAAAAGACTCTTCTTACTATTTTGCAGAATAAAAAGGGAGATGTCAAGGGATATAGGGGACGAAATAAAGATTTATCGTAGGGATTCTTTTTCAAGTTCGGACGAAATCAGATAGCGCTTATAAAGTTTCTTCTAACAGACAGACATTGAGAGATTGATGCAGGCTCCGGGTTCTGTATACAGGAAAGTCACCTGAATCAATTCCTCAACATCTGTCTATCGGTAAGTTTTCAGTGCTATCTGATTTCTGCTCTCTCGAAAGAAGAACTCTACTTGAGAAGTAGACGCACCGGATGTTCTATAGAATGATACCCATTTCTTAAGCGTATTTACTTTAATAAAATTTAGCGTAGAAGACGATCCTTTTTCAGTAAACAGAAAACAGAAAATATGAACTTCGAGAAGTTTATGTTAGAAGGATGGTACAGGGACGAAGACGAATGTGGAGCATACTTGCTCATACTTGAAAAACAATGGATTGCGTTAAAGAAAGGATTGACAGCTGTCTGAGCGGCAGCGAGTTTGTCAATCCTTTCTTTGCTTTTAGCAGTCTGTTGTTTTTCCTAGTATGAACAGTATGCGTAACCCTGAGTCGGCGTTCCTGTACCATTCTTCTAACAAGCGACTCTCTAAAATCATATTTTCATTTTTCGTCCGCATATCCGAAAAATGATTTCTACGACAAATATTTACTTTGCAAAAAGCTCCTTCTCCCACTCTTCTTGCTCCAGCAAAAATCCCTTTTCTTCCAGTGCTTCTTGAATCATATCCAATGTCTTTTCACTATCTGCTTCCACTACATGATAGTGGTAATCGGATGTGATATTTTTCAGCGGAGTAGACTTTCCGCTTCTGATATCATCTATGAACTCTGCCGCGTTTCGTCTGGAATTAATATTAAGTGATGCTTCCATATGACCGTAGACTCTGTGATTTACCATCACGTTGCGTACTCTTCCGCCGAGATCTACAATCGTATAAAGTTCGTCCTCGACCTGGTCATCGGTATGTTTCACTTTGAAGGTTCTTTCTACTAAATGTGATTCGTGCAAAATATATCCTCTGTTTGTAGAGATAATGTCATGTCCCGCGGCACGGATGAGTGCGATATCCTGCACGATCACCTGACGGCTTACTTCATACTGTGCGGCCAATGCCTTTCCCGGCACCGGTGCTGAGCTTGTTTTTATCTGATTTATAATGGCAGTTCTTCTCTCTGATCCTGTCATCATGCCTCTTCCTTTCTAAATTGAAATCTCTGCCTGCAATTGTTCTTTGAACGTCACTTTTACTCTACAGCATGAAGGTTTTTCATTGAGATATCAAGAATCGGAGCAGAATGTGTCAGGGCTCCACTGGAAATATAATCTACCCCAAGAGCTGTCAGGCGTCCAATATTTTCTTTTGTCACATTTCCGGAGCACTCTGTTTCAGCTCTTCCGTCAATAATCTTGATTGCTTCCTGCATCTCTTCTGTTGACATGTTATCAAGCATGATGATATCTGCTCCTGCTTCTACTGCTTCTTTTACCATCTCAAGATTCTCAACTTCTACTTCGATCTTTCTTACAAATGGTGCGTAGTCTTTTGCCATCTCGACAGCTTTCTTTACGCTTCCTGCAGCTCCGATGTGGTTATCTTTCAGGAGTACTCCGTCAGAAAGATTATATCTATGATTGTAACCGCCACCAACACGAACTGCATATTTCTCGAAGATTCTCATATTCGGTGTTGTTTTTCTTGTATCAAGAAGTTTTGTTTTGCTTCCTTCAAGAAGTCCTGCAACGGAATGTGTATATGTTGCGATTCCGCTCATTCTCTGAAGGTAATTCAGTGCTACACGCTCACCGGAAAGAAGTACGCGGATATCTCCTGTTACTTTTCCCATCAACTGGCCGTTCTTTACTTCGTCTCCGTCTTTGCAGTAAAGTTCTGTCTCTGTATCTGCATCTAACAGTTCAAATACTCTGCGGTAAACTTCCAGTCCGGCAATTACTCCGTCCTGTTTACAGATCAGTTCTACTTCACCTTTTACATAATCTTTCATAACTGAATTTGTTGTTACGTCTTCGCTTGAAATATCTTCTTTGAGTGCTTCAAGGATCAAATGATCTGCCTGAAGTGTCATTGTAATTTCGTTCATCTTTTTTCTCCTGTCCCTGTCTCTATATTTTCGTTCTTTATTCTTCTCTTAATTCTTATTTGTTCAGCGTAGATTATATTCGCATATCGTGAAGTTTCCTCTCCACTTTTATGCTAATTCACGTACTTTTACTTCGTTCTCTGTACCTGAGATTTTATTTGCAGCACGTTTTGCAAATACAAGGCTTTCTAGAAGTGAATTACTTGCCAGACGGTTCGCACCATGTACACCGTTACAGCTTGTCTCTCCTACTGCATATAAATGTTCCATGGATGTTTTACTGTCTGAATCTACCCATACACCACCCATGAAATAATGCTGTGCCGGAACAACCGGGATACATTCTTTTGTCACATCATATCCCTCTTCCAGGCAATGCTGATAAATGTTCGGGAAATGACTCATGATGGTATCTTTTCCAAGCTTCTCCATGGACAACCAGACATGATCTGTTCCTTCCTTTTCCATCTCTTCTCTGATTGCCTTAGTCACAACATCTCTTGGAAGAAGTTCATTTACAAAACGTTCTTTCTTGCTGTTAAGAAGAACTGCACCCTCTCCACGGACAGACTCTGAGATCAGGAAACGTCTTCCAGGCGTCTTGGAATACAATGTTGTTGGATGGATCTGTACATAATCCAAATGCTCTAAACGGATTCCGTGTTTTTCGGAAATTGTAAGTGCATCTCCTGTCAGATGCGGGAAATTTGTGGAATGTTTATAACGTCCGCCAATTCCACCACTTGCCCAGATTGTATTCTCTGCATGGATTTCGAATTCATTTCCATCTTTATCCTGTGCAATGATTCCTTTACATTCATCGTTTTCCACAATGATATCTGTCATCGTTGTATATTCAAACAATGTTACATTAGAAAGCTGCTTTACCTGTGCAAGCAGTTTACTTGTGATTTCTTTTCCTGTAATATCTGCATGAAACAGAATTCTCGGACGAGAATGCGCGCCCTCACGAGTAAATGCATAAATATCCTGAATCTCTGCCTTTTTATCACCGTTATCTACGGCTTCATTTCCAGACTCATCTTTCTCCTGTTTTTGGAAATCTACTCCATAACCAATCAGATCATGAATGATTTCTCTTGAGCTGCGGATCATAAGATCGACAGATTCTTTTCTGTTCTCATAATGTCCCGCTTTCATTGTATCTTCAAAATAACTGTCATAGTCATCTTTGTCATGCAGCATGCAGATTCCTCCCTGAGCCAGGAATGAATCACTGCTCTCTAAATCTGACTTTGTAATCATAATGATCTTCTGATCTCTTGGAAGACACAGTGCGCTGAAAAGCCCTCCAACACCTGTTCCGACAATGACTACATCTGCTTCCATTTTCATAATAAATATCTCCATTCCGACAGCAACTGTCGATTTGATCTCATTATCTTCTGTGATCTTCGATTGCTGTCAATCCTATCTGTCCTTTGTTTACTTGGCCAGTTCTAACATTCTCTCTAACGGTTTCTTAGATTCTTCGCGAAGCTTATCATCTACAAATACTTCATTCTCGCCTGTCTTTAATACATGAAGCACTTTCTCAAGTGTAACCTTCTTCATATTTCTGCAGATCGGAGTTGTCTCTGTAAAGTAAAATTTCTTCTCAGGATTTCTCTTCTGAAGTTCATACAAAACACCACTCTCTGTACAGATGATAAATTCTTTCGCATCTGATTTTCCTGCCTGCGCGATAATTTCTGAAGTACTTCCAACAAAATCAGAAAGTTCCAGAACCTTTGCCGGACATTCTGGATGAGAAAAAACCTCTGCTTCCGGATGTGCTGCTTTCGCTTCCTGAATCTCTTCAACCTCCATGTATTCGTGTACGATACAGAAACCTTCATTATATATGAAGTTCTTTTCCGGAACCAATCCCGCAATATAATGTGCAAGATTACGATCTGGTATAAAGAAAATATTTTTATTCGGAAGTGCTTTTACAATCTTCACTGCATTGGATGAAGTTACACAGACATCAGAATGTCTTTTCAGTTCTGCTGTTGAGTTAATGTAGCAGACAACTGCAAGATCATCATACTCTGAACGAATCTTCTCGATTGTCTCCGCAGATGCCATATGTGCCATTGGACAATCTGCTGCCATATCCGGCATAAGCACTGTTTTCTCAGGATTCAGGATCTTTGCACTCTCGCCCATGAATGAAACACCGCAGAATACGATTGTCTTCTCTTTCAGACCAACCGCAACTTTACTTAAGTAGAAAGAATCTCCTACATAATCTGCAATCTCCTGAACTTCCGGTCTTACATAATAATGCGCCAGAATTACGGCATTTTTTTCTTTCTTTAACTGTTCTATCTCTTCTCTGATCGTCATAGCACGTACCTCTCTTATTCTCTCCTGACATAAAATTCTGCTGTAACACACCTTCATGTCTATTGCTCTGTTGATTTATTCTTGCCCATTATATCACTGTTGTTTACAGGTGACAAGACACTTGTTTTACAAAAACTTTACACCAGGAAGATTTATTTTGTGAAAAATGTGACATTTTATATAACATTGTTCTTTTTGTGGGGAAATGATGGGTAATTTTCATCTATAAAATACTGGGAAATAAAGATTTATCGTAGAAATTCTTGTTTGAGTGCGGACGAAAACTGAAAATATTATTTTAGAAAGTCGCTTGTTAGAAGAATGGTACAGGAACACCGACTCAGGGTTACGCATACTGTTCATACTAGGAAAAACAACAGACTGCTAAAAGCAAAGAAAGGATTGACAAACTCGCTGCCGCTCAGACAGCTGTCAATCCTTTCTTTAACGCAATCCATTGTTTTTCAAGTATGAGCAAGCATGCTCCACATTCGTCTTCGTCCCTGTACCATCCTTCTAACATGAAACTTCTCGGACTTCATATTTTCTGTTTTCTGTTTATTGAAAAAGATGAATTCCTACGACAAATTTTATTAAATACTGACACGTTTAAGATATGGGTGCCATTCTATAGAACATCCGGTGCGTCTGCTTCTCAAGTAGAGTTCTTCTTTCGAGAGAGTAGAAAGCAGATAGCGCTGAAAAACTTACCGATAGACAGACATTGGGGGATTGATTCAGGTGACTGTTCTGTGTGCCTGGAAAGACTTAAAAAACGAAAGGTTACGTTAAAGCAGTGCGAGGCTACTGTCTGAAGCGGCAGCGAGTTTGCCGAGCATTGCTTTGTTTTTAGTAATCTTTCGTTTTTCTTAGTCTTTCCTGTATACAGAACCCGGAGCCTGCATCAATCCCTCAATGTCTGTCTATTAGGAATAAACTTTATAAGCGCCATCTGATTTCGTACGCACTCGGAAAAGAATCTCTACGCTAATCCTTTATTTTCTCAGCTGCCAGAACGCCACCGCACTTGCTGCTGCCACATTCAAAGAATCCACACCATGTGACATCGGAATCTTCACAGTATAATCGCAAGCTTTGATTGTCTCCTGCATAAGTCCGTCCCCCTCTGTTCCAAGAATCACTGCCAGTTTTTCTTCACTCATAAGCTGCGGATCATCAATACTTACGGAATCATCGGTTAATGCAAGCGCTGCTGTCTTATACCCAAGTGCTTTCAGGCTTTCGATTGCCTGGACCGGCCAGATCTCTTTCCTGTCGCATCTGCGTTCTTTATCGTCTTGAATAAATGTCCATGGAATCTGGAACACCGTTCCCATACTCACTCTGGATGCTCTTCGATACAATGGATTGCTGCATCCTGAAGTCAGTAATACCGCATCCATATGCATCGCTGCTGCCGAGCGAAAGATTGCTCCGACATTCGTTGGATTCATCACATCTTCCAAAATGGCAATTCTATTCTTTCCTTCGCAAAGTTTCCTGAAATCTTCCAGTGGTCGGCGTTTCAATGCACAAAGCATTCCTCTCGTCAGCTTGAATCCTGTCAATTGCGTCAAAACATCAAACTCGGCTGTAAAAACAGGAGTACCTGTATCCTCAAATCTTGCAAGAACTTCCTGCGTCTCTTTATTTTCTTCCATCTGTTTCTTCTCAGCCAGAACAGATATTGGAATATATCCAGCATCCAACGCTCTTCCGATCACTTTCGGACTTTCTGCAATAAAAAGTCCATCTTCCGGACGGTCTTTATTCAGAAGCTGTGCTTCCGTATAACGTGCGTAGACGTCCAGTTCCGGTGCGTTAAAGTTGTTGATTTCTATAATATTTAACACGTTCTCTCCTTAACCTCTAATAAACTGTATCTTCATGATTACTTAATTCTTATAACGTAAAAAAGCACAACCTCTTTCAAGATCATGCTATGACATAAACACTTGGATGGGCGGCGTATCCATCATGTCAGGTTCCCTAAGGAGTTCAGGGTGCCTTTCCTGCTTCTCAAATGATTATATAAAAAATACCAATGGATAAATCATATTGTATATTATCCATTGGTTTCCGTCAAGCAATTTTATCCTTTGAGACTCTTTGTGAAACTCTTTGTTCCGCTCTTTAAATGATACCGTGATCCTTCGCCAGTGCCTCGATACTGCGATCATAAGTTGCTTCTGCTTCTTTCGAAAAGAAACATCCCGGCACGCCTTCATTGTGATCACGATGATGAGCTACACAGGCACAACATTTCCCGTGACGCGGACAATCGTATGTACAGGGACAATTCCGTTTATTGTCACATTTAATCTCCATATTTCACCTCTCCTTTTTCTCCTCTTACGAAACCTTTCATGCAATTCACTGTTTTCCTATAAATGTCAACATCTACCCGAAAGTTTCTAATTAACATTAATTCTAAAAGAAACACGCAGAAAAAGTGCTTTCTTTCGTGAAACAGCGCTTTTTCTGCGTGAGATAATAAAATTTTATACATGCGTCATATATGTAAAATAGCTATTTTTTATTTCTCCATATCTACTTTGAGAAATTGGTATTCTCTTCCCATCTGTCAGCAACAATTCACGGGCTGTCAGCCGACGGATAAAATCCATGTTAACAATATACGCTCTATGCGGTCGGACAAAAATCGAAAAATCTTTTAGTTCCTCCATCAATTCTGCCAAAGTTGCTGATGTCTCTAACATAGAACCGTCTGACAAAGTACATACCTGATTATGATTAAAGCTCTCAACACACATCAGTTCGCAAATTGATATACGGTGAATTCCCTCTTTTGACTTCAACAAAAGAGAGGGATTATTTTCTGGTGACAATCGATGAATACATTCAAGTACTGCATCCTCAAAAGCGGATTGGTTCACGGGTTTTATCAAATATCCCGAGGCTTTTACGCTAAAAGCTTCCACGGCATATTCTTTAGAAACAGTCAGAAATAAAATTTCTGCTCTCTCTTTTCGTTCCCGGATCCGTCTGGCCAACGTTACACCTGTCATATGTGGCATAACGACATCTAATAAATACAGGTCAAACCCACCTGTTTTTTCTATATCATCCAATAAATCATATGGTGAACTGTAAGCCTGTATCTGTACAGGCATTTCTGGGTGTTGTTCTGAAAATCTGACAGCCAGTTCCTGAACTCGACTGATATCTTTTTGATTGTCATCACATATACCTATGTGCAGCACACCCCTCACCTCGCTTTTGCCTAATATGTAAAAGCATATCATAAAAAGGGGAAATCCTCAACCATACGGCAACATAAGTTTTACTCAGATACTATGCTAAACACTTTTTAAATAATCGCCAAAAGAACCGTTCCTGCTGTAATCAACAAAACACCTATCGCTGCCTTTTTTGTCAGCTTTTCGTGAAATACGATCCAGGAAAATGCAATCGTTACCAACATACTAAGCTTATCAATTGGGACTACCACACTTGCCGGTCCCTCTTGTAATGCCCGATAATAACAAAGCCATGACGCTCCCGTTGCCAGTCCCGATAAAATCAGAAACAGAAGTGTCCTGCTATCTATCTGAGTGATTCCTCCCCATGTTTCAGTCATCAGTACCATGAGCCATGAAAACAACAGTACCACCTCGGTTCGGATTGCTGTTGCCACATCCGAATCCGTTTTCTTAATCCCACATTTTGCTAGAATCGCTGTAATTCCCGCAAAAAAGGAAGAGCCTATTGCATAAAATATCCACATACTAACCTATTCCTGATTTCAAATTTTCTGTCAATACATTCTTTTCCCTCTATTGTGGTAAAATCAAAGTCGGATTTTTTAACAGTTCGGCAATAACCGGGGCATATTTAGATATTCCATAATCTTCAACAATGCTGGTTATTCTAGCACCTGCATCCTTCGATGAAGCACCACATAAGAAAACCCTTTCATCAGCAGTTCCATAATCTAACACAATAAAACGATCGTGAAATATACCTCCTGTCTTTTTCATTGACAAATTTACTGTTGGATACTCCTTGCAGAAATCTGTAAATTCTATGTTATGAAGTTTATTATTTCCAACATTATCACTGAATAAAATAATATCTACTCCGGTCGGAGAATTCTTAAGGTGCACCAACGTTCTTAATCCAATATAATTATCAACGACATATATTGATGACTTTGCCTGTTTATAAATAGACTCATAGACTTCATCTGCACTACTAAATTTTGCATTAAACATGAGCCATTTGTCATCATCGTCTGAAACAAAGCTGTTCATCATATCAGCCAACTCAGATTTTGTCACAACATCCTTCAAGCCTTCTGCAACATCTGAAATCTGCTTTTCAAGAGATATCATATCTGAGTTGATTTTGTTAATTTCTATTCTGTTGTTAGCAGTTTCCATGCTTAGCTGAAGTATTTCCCGCTGACCAATAAGATCTCGATTTTCTAAAATGTAATCTTTCATTTTCTTGAAAGTCTTCACAAGTGCACGGCTTTGTTTAATTGCAAGCTCGCCGCGCAAAACTGTCATAAGCATATATACTCCCTGCTCTGTAAACACATAAGGTTTGTATTTTATATTTGAACCTCTTCCCATATTCAAGGTGAAATTTTTGCACCTTGAAAGATTTTCCACTTCTTCATCATTCAATTCAAACATAAAATCATCGCCTTCAAATTTGGCAATGTTATTCTTAACCTGCCTTTTAAAATTTTTGGTTTCATACCCATAAATTTCTGCCAAGTCTGAATCAAGCATAACTTTTTTCCCTCTGAATTCATAAAGCCGATCCTTCATGTATTCTTCTGTAATTTCAATTACTGCAATTTCTTTCTTTTTATCTTCTGCCATATATTTCCTTCCTTGTTTTGCGGTCACAAACTGTGACCGCAATTCTCATATGAACATATTGCTAACATCAGTAATATGTCCGATTTGTTATTATTCTTCTATTACTTCAGTTCATCATTTTCTTTTCATCTGCAATTTTCATTTTGTCATAATGCGCTTTATACCTATAAATTGTCCTCTCACTGACATTGTTCCGCTTCGCAATTTCTACCATTGTCATGCCGCTCTCATACCCAACAACAAAATCATTATAAATTGCCATCCACTTGGCGTTATGTTTCTGACGACCGCTTAATTTACGATTTCTGTAATACTCCAATTCCTCCCGAAGTTCTGCATTCTCTTTTTCCAGCTCCTCAATTCTTTTTAACGTCTCTTCAAGTGTTACATATTTCTCCATTCCCCTGTCCTCCGATCATGTCATTTTCGTTTTGTCTATATTATAAATATTGGTATCTCTTTAGTCAATTCGATTTTGTCATGTTATACCATTTTTTACAATATTCTTGACAAGACATGAATTAGAATTCACTTTATTCTGCACCAATATCATGGTAATCTATCTATATCTTTGAAACGAGTAATATACTATCACACAAGGTTTACCATACCAGAATGACTGAAAGATTTGAGAGTTGCAGAAAAAAAAGGATTCCTCGCAAGGCATAAGGCTAACAAGCCTCGTCCTTGTAGGGATCCTTTTAATTACTACAAGGGATGCCGAAATGTGGTATTAGCCGACATCCCCATACTCTATTCATTTACACAAATCCAAAAATTCATCTGTCAAAGATTAATTTCTCCCACGGTTCATATCCTGCCATGTAGTCGAATTCTTCCTCATCCCTGAATCCTTCAAGAATTTTTTCTTTTGCACTATCTAATATAGCTTCATCAATATCTCTGAATTTCATATGCTTATATAACTCAGACTTTCTAAAATCATACATAGTACTCACATTATCAAGAAGATGTTTTACCACCTTATATGTTCCCTCTACATCCTTCTCTGCACATACAATATCAAACATTGGCGAATACTCATTATATTTTCCCATTTCCAATGTATGGGCAACTGCCTGTACTTTCCCTGACAGAAATCTCGCATAACCGATATCATTTTCCCGCAATGCCAGTCCAGCCATTGTGGAAAGCACAAAATTAAGTGTACTAAAGCCGGAAAAAATAACATTTTCATATTTTTCATATGCTTCTTTGATTTTCCCCTGCTCCTGGAGTAATCTTCCCTGATAATAACTTTTCATAGGATCGTGTTCTGAAAAATAGTCCAGATATTTTTCCGCCTTGGTGTAATTCTTCTTACGTAAATAAAATCCAAATAAGGAATCTGCTGCATGATGCTGTATCTCTTCATTCTCATCATGTAGTGCCAGCTCATACCATGCGTTAATCTGCTTATCATATTTTTCCGGATTCGTGCATTTATCCGTTATTCTTCTTGCATCAAGCATTACCGCAGCCTGCCAGATAAGCATGTTACAATTCGGATATTCCTTTATAAGCCTCAATGCCCATTCATAAGTCTTTTCATAGCCTTCTTCTGAAAACATCCTGTCCATCTTCCTGATAATTTCTTCGATTTCAGCATCTGAAAGTTTTTCACGAAAAGAAAGCAATGTATCAAGTGAAATATCAAGCAGTCTAGCAATTGGTGCCAACAGTTCAATATCTGGCTTGGAATTACCATTCTCCCATTTATTTACAGCCGGTGTTGTCACGCCTAATCTGTTTGCCATCTCCTCCTGCGTCATACCAGCTTCTTTTCTATATTTTTTTATAACAACACCCATATCCATTTGCATCATCTCCTAAAAAATTCAAAAGCTTTTGTATACTCAGCATATCTATTTCTCCTCTTCGTTAAGACCTAGTTCATTACATATTACTTGCTATCCCTGATACCTTATTCTTTCTACCAGCGTTTCCTTTTTCAGATTACTGCTTAAAACGCAGGAAAGTACAATCTGCAACAGACCGACCAAAAAAATCATAATAAAAATTGGTACGATTGGAACATGATAGATATTCATTCCAAATATTCCATTATGTTTTGCATAGGAAAAAAGTGCATAGCCGAGCGGCAGACCAATGATCAAAGCTACGCATATGGTGCCAACCGTAAACATCAGTCCCTGTAACTGCAGGCATAAATTTAATTGTTTATTTGTCATACCCACAGCCTGTAATAT
>CAKRDD010000005.1 GCA_934309345.1 uncultured Mediterraneibacter sp.
TCCTTGTAGTCGTCCTTGTTCAGGGCATTCGCCTTGGCAATAGCCTCATCAACTTTGGTGTAATCAGCCCCCTTGTATTGCAGGGCTGCAATCGCATCTTCAATTGCTTTCGCCATTGCATCTACTTCGCTCTGCTCGGTAATATTCTTACCACGGACAACGGCATTCACAGCAGCTTCCACAGCGGAGAAATCCTTGTAGTCGTCCTTGTTCAGGGCATTCGCCTTGGCAATAGCCTCATCAACTTTGGTGTAATCAGCCCCCTTGTACTGTAGGGCTGCAATCGCATCTTCGATCGCTTTCGCCATTGCATCTACTTCACTCTGCTCAGTAATGTTCTTGCCACGCACAACGGCATTCACTGCGGAGTCTACAGCGGAGAAATCCTTGTAGTCATCCTTATTCAATGCATTCGCCTTGGCAATAGCTTCATCAACCTTTGTATAATCAGCATCCTTATATTGTAAAGCTGCAATCGCATCTTCAATTGCCTTTGCCATTGCATCTACTTCGCTCTGCTCGGTAATATTCTTATCACGGATAACGGCATTCACTGCGGAGTCTACAGCGGAGAAATCCTTGTAGTCGTCCTTGTTCAAAGCATTTGCCTTGGTAATGGCTTTGTCAACCTTAGTGTAATCAGCATCCTTATATTGCAGGGCTACAATCGCATCTTCAATCGCTTTCGCCATTGCATCTACTTCACTCTGCTCGGTAATGTTCTTGTCCCGGACAACGGCGTTGACAGCAGTTTCCACACCAGTGAAATCCTTGTAGTCATCCTTGTTCAGGTTATTTGCCTTGACAATAGCCTCATCAACTTTGGTGTAATCAGCATCCTTATATTGCAGGGCTGCAATCGCATCTTCGATCGCTTTCGCCATTGCATCTACTTCACTCTGCTCAGTAATGTTCTTGTCACGGACAACGGCATTCACTGCGGAGTCTACAGCGGAGAAATCCTTGTACTCATCCTTATTCAGTGCATTTGCCTTGGCAATGGCCTCATCAACCTTTGTATAGTCAGCCCCCTTGTATTGCAGGGCTGCAATCGCATCTTCGATTGCTTTCGCCATTGCATCTACTTCGCTCTGCTCAGTAATATTTTTGCCACGCACAACAGCGTTGACAGCGGCTTCCACACCAGTAAACTCCTTGTAGTCATCCTTCTTCAAAGCATTTGCCTTAGCAATGGCTTCATCAACCTTGGCATAGTCCGCATCCTTATATTTCAGGGCTGCAATCGCATCTTCGATTGCCTTTGCCATTGCATCTACTTCACTCTGCTCGGTAATGTTCTTGTCCCGGACAACGGCATTCACTGCGGAGTCTACAGCGGAGAAATCCTTGTAGTCGTCCTTGTTCAGGGCCTTTGCCTTATTAATGGCTTCATCAACCTTTGTGTAATCAGCATCCTTATATTGCAGGGCTGCAATCGCATCTTCAATTGCATTCGCCATTGCATCCACTTCGGATTGCTCGGTAATGTTCTTACCACGGACAACGGCATTCACTGCGGAGTCTACAGCGGAGAAATCCTTGTAGTCGTCCTTGTTCAGGGCCTTCGCCTTAGTAATAGCCTCATCAACTTTGGTATAGTCCGCAGACTTGACGCACTTCAAGATAAAGGTTCTTCGTCTACCCTTTCCACAATCATATTTGTATGTAACGGTATCTTGGTCACTATCCACTGTCAGCGTGTTTCCACTTACTGTCCCACCGCTCCAGTCGCTTGTCTTGGCAACGTTGAAGTTTCCCGGCAAGGTGGAAAGGTCAAATGTGCGGTCATTGCCAACAACGATCTGGTAGATATTACCGTCACAATCCAGACCACTCATATCTGTGTTGCTGATATCCAGAGAGGTCAATTGGTTGTTTCTGCAGTCCAAATCAGTCAACGCCGTATTCTTGCTGACATCCAGAGAGATCAACTGGTTATCATAGCAGTTTAATTTAGTCAGCGCCGTATTCTTGCTGACATCCAGAGAGGTCAACTGGTTATCGTAGCAGTCCAAATAAGTCAGTGCCGTATTCTTGCTGACATCCAGAGAGGTCAACTGGTTATCGTAGCAGTTTAAATAAGTCAGCGCCGTATTCTTGCTGACATCCAGAGATGTCAATTGGTTGCTTCTGCAGGCCAAATCAGTCAATGCCGTATTATTGCTGACATCCAGAGCGGTCAATTGGTTGCTTCTGCAGTCCAAATAAGTCAACGCCGTATTATTGCTGACATCTAGCGTGGTCAGTTGGTTGCGACCGCAGTCCAAATGAATCAGCGCCGTGTTATTGCTGACATCCAATTTAGTCAGCGAATTGCCCCAACAGGATAATTTAGTCAACGCCACATTCTTACTGACATCCAGAGATGTCAATTGGTTCCAGTCGCAGTCCAAATAAGTCAACGCCGTATTCTTGCTGACATCCAGAGATGTCAATTGGTTATTGAAGCATTTAAGAGACTTCAATGCTGTAAAATGACTGATACCGGTAAGATCGCTGATTCCTTTTTTTGCGCAGTTTATATTCTCGGCCGCATTGATCTCCGTATCACTTAAATAATTGTCGTTGTCCTTGTCAAACGAAGAAGCAACAAAGCTGCAAAAATTTGCATCCGGAAAGTTGGTATTGTCAATAGCAACACCGGCACTCTGAACAGCGATGCCATTTTCTCCTTCGCCACTCAGCTGTGCTAGAGCTGCTTCGGATTGTGTATCCGGCATATCGCTGTCCTGGTTCTTCTGAAATTTCTCTCCTTCCGACTTGGATGCTTCATCTTCGGCTGCTGGTTCGGCATATTTTCCACAATTTTCCACCAAAGCACCCTCTGCACCGCAGACAGGGCACTCTGCATTCATTGTTTTTTCCGTGCAGGCCATTTCGCAGGTGCATACAGCTGTTTCTTCCATGCTGTCCTCGGCAAAGGCCGTGGTTGGCACAAGACAGAGCACCATGCACTGAGCAAACAGAATACTGAATAATCGTTTTCTCATCTTGTTCCCCCCATTTCACTATTCTTTGACAGCTTAAAATCGTATTTCATTTCCAGCATTGCAAACAGCTTATACATAACCTCTGTAGCAATTGCTTTAATATCCAGTGATTGAATAAAGGCAAGCACCTTTGCCTGTTCTTCCTCTGGCACACGATATACTCTCATTGCTGCCGTCAAAAAGCGACTGAGCTTGCGTTCCAACGGAAAATGAATATCACATTTTCTCGCCATATAGCTGCGCATCAATCCCGCCGTGCCAATTTCCATCTCATAAAAGTCGCTCTCGGTATCATCGGGAAAATTTTCACCGAAAATCTGCTTCAGCTCTGCCGTAGTATGCAAGTAAATATATTCCGACGTGTCGGGCAGGGAATAAGCTTCAATGTAGATTTCCCTCAGGTTCTCATTCAGCTCGGTCAGTGTCAGTTGGATCGCCGTTTCCACCGCATAGGCGTAAACCGGTGGCGGCTTGCTGTCTGCAATGCTTCTTGCCACACCGAACTGTCCGCCGAACATCGTTTCGGTCAATTCCAGCAAAATTCTGTCCTTGGTAGGAAACAGATTCAAATAGCTTCCCCTTGCAACACCTGCCTCGTCCACAATCTGACTGACAGTGGTGTTTTTATACCCCTGCTCCAAAAAGAGACGGACGCATACGGTCAGTATTTTCCTCTTTGTTTCGCTGCTGTCTCTTCGCAAATATATCACCTCTCTTCAAATATTATTAGTATATATACTAATAATATCACGGTAAGTGCAAAAAGTCAATGTAAAAAGAGCCTGACGATTAGTCGTCAAGCTCCATTTTTACTTTTGAAAACAATTCCTGTTACAAATACAATTGTGATTTTACAACTTTTGAAAACAATTCTTTTACAAATACAATTGTGATTCTACAGATGCAGAACTCTCTCCTTGATCTCCTGCGTTCTTCCCTGATTCCAGAACTGAGTTCCGATATATCCGCAGGTACGTCTTGCAACATTCAGTGTATCCTGATTGCGGTTTCCGCAATGCGGACACTCCCATACAAGCTTTCCTTCCTCATCTGTTATGATCTGGATCTCTCCGTCATATCCACACTCCTGACAGTAATCGCTCTTTGTATTCAGCTCCGCATACATAATGTTATCGTAAATGAAACGGATGACCTGAAGTACAGCTGCAATGTTGTCTTTCATGTCCGGAACTTCTACATAGCTGATGGCTCCACCGGAAGAAAGTGCCTGGAACTGAGATTCAAACTTCAGTTTTGAGAATGCATCAATCTCTTCTCCGACAAATACATGATAGCTGTTTGTAATATAGCTCTTATCTGTAATTCCAGGAACAATACCAAATCTCTTCTGCAGACATTTTGCGAACTTGTAAGTTGTACTTTCAATCGGTGAACCATAGATACTGAAAGCAACGTTCGTTTCTTCTTTCCACTGGTTACATGCATCGTTCATGTGCTTCATAACATCCAGTGCAAACGGTGTAGCATCCGGATCTGTATGGGATTTTCCTGTCATATATTTCACACACTCATAAAGTCCTGCATATCCAAGAGAAATCGTTGAATATCCTCCATAGAGAAGTTTGTCAATCGGTTCTCCCTTCTTCAGACGGGCAAGTGCTCCGAACTGCCACAGGATCGGTGCTGCATCAGACAGTGTTCCTTTCAGACGGTTGTGTCTGCACATCAATGCGCGATAGCAAAGTTCCAGTCTGTCATCAAAGATCTTCCAGAACTTATCCATATCTCCACCGGAAGAAAGGGCAACGTCAACAAGGTTGATCGTAACAACTCCCTGGTTGAAACGTCCGTAGAACTTATAGTTTCCGTTCTCGTCTTTCCATGGGCTTAAGCAGCTTCTGCATCCCATAACCGGGAAACAGTTTCCTTCTTTAAGCTCTTTCATCTTTTTCTCGGAAATGTAGTCCGGAACAAGACGCTTTGCAGTACACTTTGCTGCAAGTTCTGTCAGATAATAGTATTCGCTTCCTTCTTCGATATTATCTTCTTCCAGAACATAGATCAGTTTCGGGAATGCCGGTGTTACCCATACTCCGGCTTCATTCTTAACTCCCTGATAACGCTGACGAAGTGTCTCTTCAATGATCATCGCCAGGTCTTTCTTCTCTCTCTCGTTCTTTGCTTCGTTCAGATACATGAAAACTGTAAGGAACGGTGCCTGTCCGTTTGTTGTCATCAGTGTGATCACCTGATATTCGATCGTCTGAACACCCTTTGTGATCTCTTTCTTCAGTCTTCTCTCTACGATCTCATTGAGCACATCTTCCGGATATTCCATTCCGACCAGTTCCTGCTCGCTGATCACTTCCTTGCGGATCTTCTCTCTGGAAACATCCACAAACGGTGCCAGATGAGTAAGCGAGATACTCTGTCCTCCATACTGGTTACTTGCAACCTGGGCAATGATCTGAGTTGCGATATTACATGCTGTAGAGAAGCTGTGCGGCTTCTCAATCATTGTACCGCTGATCACAGTTCCGTTCTGAAGCATATCCTCCAGATTCACAAGATCGCAGTTGTGCATATGCTGTGCATAGTAGTCAGAATCATGGAAATGGATGATTCCTTCTCTGTCTGCCTCCACAATATCATGTGGGAGAAGCATTCTTGTTGTCAGGTCACGGCTGACCTCTCCTGCCATATAATCTCTCTGTACACTGTTGACTGCCGGGTTCTTGTTCGAGTTCTCCTGCTTTACATCCTCGTTGTTGTACTCGATCAGTGACAGGATACGATTGTCTGTTGTATTCGCCTTACGTACAAGGGATCTCTTATAACGATATCTTACATACTTACGTGCAAGTTCAAAAGCTCCGGTAGCCATGATCTGATTCTCTACCATATCCTGGATCTCTTCTACGGATACTGCACGATTCAACTTGTTACACTTGAATTCCACATATTCTGCGATATCTTCAATCTGGCTGTCTGTCAGCGTACGCTCCCCATTATCCTTATCCGCCTTCGTCACAGCAACCACGATTTTCTGTATATCAAATGTCTCTTCCGACCCATTTCTCTTGATAATTTTCATTGATCAGTCTCCTCACTTTTTCTTATTTTAGCACGATCTCTTGTGTTCTATCCGTTTCTATCGTGCTGTCTGATACTTATTCTAATACAAAATATAGTATAATGCAATCCCTAAAACACAGTATCATGTATTTTCAGAACATCTACCACATTTTTTGAGTTTTTCATTTAACTGATAATCTTTTCTCCATCTGTTATACAAAATCAAAACTGTCTATGAATTATCTGTCTACTCATTCTCCTTTCACACCTGCAGAAAAGGCAGCCCAACAGTCCTTATTCAAGGGCTTTGGCTGCCTTTTCTTTCGTTTTATTTCAGGTAATAATTCTATTTATTTTTCGAATTCACAGATAATTCGGTCAATTCTTTTTCTAGTAAGATCCGTTATGTTTTGCATGGAAATCTCTTGTCTCTTTAACGATCACTCCGTTCAATGCAAGAAGTGCGATCAGGTTCGGGAATGCCATCAGTGCATTGAAGATATCTGCGATATTCCATACTGCTTTTACTGTCATATATGGCCCAATGAATACTGCAAGGATATACAGGATACGATATCCCATTACAACTCCTTTATTTCTGTTAAACAGGTATTCCACGCATCTCTCGCCGTAATAGTTCCATCCGAGAATTGTTGTGAATGCAAAGAATACAAGACACAGCATCAGGGAGAATGTCGCTACGAACGATGGGAATGGAAGTCCTTTCTGGAAAGCATCCATTGTAATTGCCACACCTTCCAGTTCCTGGTTCAGCCAGGAACCGGCGATCACGATAGAAAGTCCTGTCATTGTACAGATTACAATTGTATCAATAAATGTTCCTGTCATAGATACAAGACCCTGACGGACCGGCTCTTTTGTTCTTGCTGCAGCTGCTGCGATCGGTGCACTACCAAGTCCGGACTCATTTGAGAAGATTCCTCTTGCAACACCTTTCTGCATTGCTACGAACATGGATCCAACCGCTCCTCCTGCAAGTGCACTTCCTGTAAATGCAGATTTCACGATAGAAGCAAGTGCTGCCGGAACAGCTGTGATATTTGTAATAATGATGATTAGCGCAAGTCCTACATAAAGAACTGCCATAAATGGTACGATAACCTCAGATACTTTTGCAATTCTCTGGATTCCTCCAAGAACTACAAGACCTACGCATACAGTCAGGAACAATCCGGCGATTACGGTAGCCCATGAGTAGTTTCCTCCAAGCAAGGAAACGGTGTGTGCCATATCCGGGTCAAAGAAATTCTTAACCGCAGATGCAATACTGTTTACCTGTGTAAATGTACCAATTCCGAAGAGACCGACTCCGGCTCCGAAGAATGCGAAAATCTTCGCAAGCCATGTCCACTTCTTACCCATTCCGTTTTCAATATAATAGAACGGTCCGCCAAGTACATGCCCTTCTTCATCGATCGTACGATATTTGATTGCCAGAAGACCTTCTGCGTATTTTGTCGCCATTCCAAAGAATGCCGCAATAACCATCCAGAACAACGCTCCCGGACCACCAAGTGCGATCGCTGTTGCAACACCCGTGATATTACCGGTTCCGATTGTTGCTGACAGAGCTGTACAAAGTGCTCCAAAGCTGGTCACTTCTCCGCTGCCGTCTTCTTCATCCTGAAACATGAATTTGAAAGCTTTGCCAAGATGCCTGATCTGTACAAGACCAAGTCTGGCTGTTAGAAAGATACCTGTTGCCATGATGAGGCAGATCAACGGAAGCCCCCACACAGCATTGTCGATTGCAGTGATAATTTTGTCGATTTGTGCAAACATTTCTTTATTCCTCCATCCTTTTGCCTGAGAGACTCGCGGTCTGTAACTGCAACTCCGACCGCTTACACCTTCGGCGCTCTTTTTAAAGAGACTCTCCTGAGTATTGCTGTCATTCACTTCAGATGTAAATGACAGCAAGTTTTTCTCTTTCGTGCTTTAACACGATAAAATAAAGAATAGCACTATGTTTTAAGAAATGCAATACATTTCAAACATTTTTTCAATTAAGATTACTAATATTTATTAATAAACGATATCAATAAGATTATTCTGCCAGCTCTTTTCCTGCTGCCTTAAGTTCCTCAAGTACGTCATCCTCCGGTGCCTCATTTGCGATGATTCCTTCTTCACGGATCAACTGTGCCCCTGCATTTTTCATGCGGTCTGCCCAGTCTCTCATCCATTCTCCGTCTCCCCATCCATAAGAGCCAAACAGAAGGATCTTCTTTCCTGATACAAGAGATTCCAGTTCTTCTACAAATGGTTCCATCTCAGATTCTTCAAGCACCTCTGCCCCCATTGCCGGGCATCCAAGTGCAAATGCAGCTTCTTCTGCCACTGCCTTTGCATCTGCATCTCCTACTTCCAGAAGTTCTGCCTCCTGTCCGGCTGCCTTGATTCCTTCAGCAACTGCCTCTGCCATTGCCTGTGTATTTCCTGTTCCGCTCCAATATACTACTGCTATACTCATCTTATAAATACCTCCATTTTCTTTGATTCAATGCAATTTCACGGATGTTCTTCCCATCCAGATACTCATTCACCGCGCAATCTTTTGCCCGGTCGTATGCATGAAAAATCATTCTCGCTCTTTCCGGATCACTGTACACTTTCCAGTATCCGGTCATAACAAAATCTCTGCCTTCTTTTTCAATAAAGCTCTGCACATCAGCCGTCGGATATCCGAGAAAAGCTCCGATCTCATGCGGGAATCCTATTCCCTGTTCCGCGCAATCACAGATACGTTCTGACAGATGTACGAGCATTTCCTCAATATTATTTCCCTTGTATCCATATTGTCCGATCAGTTCGCGGAGTTTTGGCTGGTTCATATATTCCTCCAGCTCTTTGGGACGATAGAAAAGGACAAGGCATTTCCCCTCTGAGCAGGATAATTTATGAAAGGTAATCTCCATCCCGGAAAACATTTCTTCTAATTCGGAATATAATTCATTCTCCATTGAAATCAGACCCGATACTTTCAGCCCTTTCAGAAAAGGCGCACACTGCAAGACGACCTGAAATCCAAGCCTCACCTTCCGGTCTTCATTTTTCAGATAATAGGACAATACTTCTGTCGGCATATCGTTCTCCTTTTGTTTTATTTTGAGAATTATTTTCATTCAAGTATTATATTAACATAATTGAAAATGATTTTCAATATTATTTTTGAGAACTTTTCTCATTACTGTGGCGGCATCTTATCGCTCACTTCTTATGGTAATTCCGCATAAAACTTTTTCAATTTTTCATACTTTTTTAGTTGTTACTAACATATCTTTAGTGTATAATAGATTTATAAATATTTGAGAGGTGAGAAAATCTCAAACATTATACACACTTACATAAAGGAGAGATTCGCCATGGTAAATTTAATCACAGGCCCAAGAGGCAGCGGAAAAACACAGCAGATGATCGATCTTGCAAACGAGAAGGTTAAGACTTCTTCCGGTAATGTCGTATTTATTAAAAGGAGCAGCAAAGACACTTATTCTGTAGATTTCAATATCCGTGTCATCAAGATGGCTGATTATCCTGACATCCTTACCTTAGAAGAATTTGTAGGTTTCCTCTATGGTATGGCTGCTGGCAATCACGATATCGAGGCTGTTTTCATTGACAGTATCTTAAAGCAGGCTAATATCACATTAGAAAGTCTTCCGACATTCATTCAGAAACTGAATAAGATTTCCGAAGATGCCAAGATCGACTTCTATCTCAGCGTCAGCGCAGACAAAGCTGAGATCGCAGATGTTGACACACTTGGATGCACAGTTCTGTAAGTATTTACAGCGCAGTGTAACACAGGATTCGCCCTTTTGGGTCTGAATTAAATAAGTTCAGGAACTAAAAAAGAAGTACTTCCGTTCTCCGGTTGTACTTCTTTTTTTGCTCTTCTTTCTCTTATTCTGTCTGTGCAGAATCCTCTGCCGTGTCTTCTGTCTGCTCTTCTTTCGCAGCTTTTGTGCTGATCTGTTCACTCGCTTTTCCATTCAGGGAAAGAACTGTATCCACCTGCTCTCCCTTCTTATACTCAACTGTGACTTCATCTCCGACATTAAACCGGATAATATCAATAAAATCTACAACAGATACATCAAAGATCTCATCTGAACCTTCGAGCATGATATAATAATGAGAATCACCGT
Organism: uncultured Mediterraneibacter sp.; assembly: GCA_934309345.1. Lineage (GTDB taxonomy): Bacteria > Bacillota > Clostridia > Lachnospirales > Lachnospiraceae > Mediterraneibacter. The sequence continues at coordinate 10,199 of CAKRDD010000005.1, forward strand.
CTATAACACCCTGGGCGATCTTTGTGATCTTCGCTGTCACTGTCTCTACTGATCTTGTATCCTCAGCTTCTGCCTTGATCCCGTTCTTATACATCAGATTGGTGTAAGATTCCTCGCATTCACTGACCGTATCTCCAATTGCAACAATCTGATATTTCTGTACATTTACCATCGCATATTTCTTCACCAGACCGGCATCATCCTTCAGTGCAATGAAATAAGTCGGTTCACCGGAAATATTTAAAAGCAGTGGGAACGTTGCCGTATAGTGCAGATTCTGCACCTGTCCTTCTGCGGAAGACATTGCTGAACTCTCTGTTGCCCCTTCGATCTCATAGAACTTTGTCTCCATTGTTCTCTGATTCATCAGAACAAACCCTACGTTCGACTGATCCCCGGTGATTGATGTAACACCTGTATATACCCATACATCATCATCAATTGCCAGATAATTGTATCCGTCAGTTGTGTTCAGACAGTCTTTCTGTCCTAATACACTGTTAAAGAAACCATGTTTCAATGTTCCGTGATAATTATAAAGCTCAACTAACAGATCTGCGGAGTATACTCTGTCAACCCACTGTGGGACATCCTCAACTGCATAGTCTGTTGTCTCTCCTGTGATCGCGTTGCAAAGTACGACTCTTCCGATCGTTGTTCCACCGAACAGGCCGATATTGTACTTCTTCACCGGACAGATCCAGTACGGAACTCCGTCTTCATCAATCTCGAAACTCAGATCATTAAAAATATAGGTCGGATAGTTAAATCTCAGATGACGGTAAATATTTCTGTTAAAATGATCACTTGTCGTGTACTTCATCCCTTCACTCAGTTTTACGAGTTCTGTATTCTGTGTTGCCATATCAATCTTGATATAGGCCGGGATTCCATCTTTCATATTCGTAAACCATTTAATCGCACTGGCATACTTCAAAGGTGAAACCCTCACCGGCTGATCCTGATAGTTGATCTGGGAATACAGTTCATCCACCTCGAACTGGGATACCATATCTACCATGCTTCCCATCTTTCTGTCACCGAGAAGTTCTGCTGAATCTTTATCCAGCAGTGGAATCTGATCAAAAGATAATTCTTCGATATCTTTCGTAAATTCTCCATTCTTCACTGTCAGAAGTTCCTGATACTTCTTCGCATTCACAATCGGAGAAGACAGGATAGATCCTGCCACATATGCGATCACAAGTATTGCAAGAATTCCAAGGATCACTTTTAATCCCTTCGACTCTTTCCAGTCGTAACGGTTTAAATTTTTCTTTCTGATAAATACCACAGCTGCCAGAATGACCAGCACCACAAGATACATCCAGAATTCCGATGCATGAATATTGATCGCCGGGAGTGTCACATAATAATAGATTCCAATCAACAGAATCACTCCTATGACAGCTGCCACTTTCATTTTAAATTTATTCATCTCACCTCTTCCTTTCTTTCAATAAGATTATTTCATTTTACACCTGTTTTTTGAAATTTTGCTTGGCTCTGAACAGTTACCATTTTATCATATAAAAATAAAATGTGCGAAAAAATCTGTTTCATTCAAATTTCTCCGCACATAATTATCAAAAACATCTAGAATCTTCTTCTCCAGAGTTCCGGAGAAAGAAGAAGCAGGTATGGGAAGATCTCCAGTCTTCCGATCAACATATCAAAGCAGAACACCAGCTTGGATAATACTGAAAATGGATGGAAATTCATTACCGGACCGACTTTTGAAATACCAGGTCCTACATTGCTCATCGTTGTGAGCACTCCACTAAATGTTGTTGCAAAATCAAAATTATCGATAGAGACAAGTAAAATCGATACGATCATAATCATAATATAACAAGTCAGATACAGATTTACATTCTTCAATGTATCCTGTCCGATTTTTTTGCCATTGACTTTGATGATCGTAACAGCGTTCGGATGTAACATCTTACGAACTTCCCTGCGGATTGATTTCACAATGATCAGCAAACGGCTTACCTTGATTCCACCTCCGGTGGATCCCGCACAGGCTCCCACAAACATCAGCGCCAGTAATATTGTCTTCGAGAGTTCCGGCCACTGATCATAATCTGCAGTTGCAAATCCTGTTGTTGTGATGATCGCACCAACCTGGAAGGACGCATAACGGAATGCATGTGCAACTGTTCCATAAATCTTGAGGATATTTCCTGTGATTATGGCAATTGACGTACCTACGATTCCAAGATATACCCACATCTCTTCGTTTTTCAGAATGGATTTCCAATCCTTGAGCAACATGAGAAAATACAGGTTGAAATTGATTCCAAACAGAATCATAAATACTGTGATCACGCCATCAATATATGCACTGTCATAATAACTGATACTTGCAGCCCTGTTAGAGAATCCTCCTGTTCCAGCAGTACTGAATGCATGTATGATTGCATCATACAGGTTCATCCCGCCAAAGAGCAGGAAAATCACTTCTGCTGCTGTCAGTACAAAGTACATTCCATACAAAATCCGTGCCGTATGTCTTGCCTTTGGTACAAGCTTATCTGCCTCCGGTCCCGGAACTTCCGCACGCATCAGCGGCATCGCATTCTCATCATCCAGAGATGTGATCATCATAACAAACACAAGCACTCCCATACCACCAATCCAGTGTGTAAAGCTCCGCCAGAAAGAAATTCCCATCGGCAGTGCTTCGATATCTACCAGAATTGTAGATCCGGTTGTAGTGAAACCGGAAATCGTCTCAAAAAGTGCATCAATATAATGTGGAATACTTCCTGAGATTACAAACGGAAGCGCTCCGAATGCAGACCATAATATCCATGCAAGTCCAACAATAACAAAACCTTCTTTTCCATAAATCTGCCTGGACGTCGGAAGCTTCCTGCCAAACACTGCATAAATCACCAGAAGAATTGCTGCTACGATCAGAAAGGAAATCACGCTTTTTTCATGATATATCAGGGATACAAAAGCCGGAATCAACAGAAGCAGTCCTTCAACTCCCATCATTTTCCCCAGAATATATCCTATCATCTTTTTGTTCATCTCAACACACCTACATTAAAATCTCTTTAATATCTTCAATCTGTTTTTCCATTGTAATAATAATTACGTTATCGCCCACCTGGATACAATCATCTCCGCTCGGAAGAATGATCTGACGTTTTCTGGCGATACATGCAATCAGATTGTTCGGTTTCAATGAGAGATCTTTCAACGGAATTCCTGTATAGTTTGTCTCTGCTTTTACGATAAATTCTAATGCCTCAACCTTATCATCTACCAACTGATACATTGTCTCTACATTCGCACTTCCCTGAGAATTCTTACGTGCTCTGACATAACTCATGATTGCGTCTGCTGTAGCTGTTTTAACAGAAACAATACTGTCAAGTCCAAAGTCTTCCACCATACGCGCACGTCTGTCTTCATTGACTTTTGTAACAATTTTGTCCACATTCTGGCTTTTTGCGAAAAGAGAAAGTATAATATTCTCTTCATCCATTCCTGTCAAAGCAACAAATGCATCTGCTTCTTCGATTCCTTCTTCCACAAGAAGGTCGTGATCTGTTGCATCTCCATTGATGATCGTTGCTTTTGGAAGTAATTCGCAGAGTTCTTCACATCTTTGACGATTCTGTTCTATGATCTTCACCTGCATGCCAAGTGTACTAAGCTGAAGTGCGAGATAGTAACCAACTCTTCCGGCTCCACAAATAATGACTTTTTTGATTTTATCCTTGCGCTTTCCATTTGCTTTAAAAAATGCCTCTAAATCTTTATGAGATGCCGCAATATGCAGACGGTCTCCTGCACGCATCCTGTATTCTCCATCCGGAATACGAACTTCCTCTCCGTGCTCCACTGCACAGACAAGCAGACGGATCTGGAACCGGTTATACATTTCCGCAAGGCTTAATCCTGCCAGGCTGCTTCCCTCTGCAACCGGTAATTCAATCAGTTCCACGCGTCCTTTCACAAAAGTCTCCACCTGGCTTGCATCCGGGAAGAGCAAAAGTCTGCTGATCTCATCTGCCACGATAAGCTCAGGATTTACAGCCATACTAAGATGCAGGTCTTCTTTCAGAAGCCCGATCTGACGATAATAAATCGGATTACGCACACGGGCAATCGTATGCTTTGCGCCTAACTTTCTGGCGATCAGACAGCTTAACATATTGCATTCATCTGCTGATGTACAGGCAACCACCAAATCTGCATGCGCCACATCCGCCTGTTTAAGTACCTCTGCGTCTGCACCATCTCCCGTCACGCAGGCAATATCCAGACGATCCATCGCAAATCTCAGCTTTTTCTCATTACTGTCAATCATTACAATGTCGTATTTCTCAGAGGAAAGCTGTTTGGCAAGCTTGTAGCCAACCTTTCCGTCACCGATAATAATAATCCTCATTTCCTTTTTCCTCATATTATTAATAATGTTATAACTGCTGTTCCCAGGATTTTCCAAACAGCAACATACCTGTCTGATATAGACAGGCAGATGAATTATAGCACCTTTGTTTTGAAAGTACAACCATATTCTCAAACTTGTGATTTTTTTGTGAAATACAATGTTACTTTTTTCCAAAAACAAGCAATAAGAGCGTGCTATCCGCCCCTTTTTTCAGCCGGATAACACACTCTTTGTGTAGCCTGAATCTTTAATTATGCTTCTTCTGCCCTTGCAGCAATTTCTTTCTCCTGTACGTCAGATGGAGCCTGCTCATATCTTGCAAATGTATATTCGTAAGATCCTCTTCCACCTGTCATGGAGCGAAGTGTTGTGCAATAGCCAAACAGTCCTGTCATTGGAATATCTGCTTCAATAACCTGCTTTCCTCCGGCTACCGGTGTCATGCCAAGCACACGTCCTCTGCGTTTGTTCAGGTCTCCCATGATATCTCCTGTGTAATCATCCGGAACTGTAACCTTCAGGGATGCGATTGGTTCAAGAAGTACCGGAGATGCCTCCAGGAATCCTTTCTTGAATGCCTGGATCGTAGCTGTCTTAAATGCCATCTCTGAAGAGTCTACCGGATGATAGGATCCGTCATATAAAGTAGCTTTCACACCAACTACCGGATAGCCGGCAAGAGGTCCTTTCACTACAGATTCCTGCAGACCTTTCTCTACTGCCGGGAAGTAGTTCTTCGGAACAGCTCCTCCAACAACACATTCTTCGAATACAAACGGAGTTTCAAGATCTCCTGATGGTTCGAATTTCATCTTAACATGTCCGTACTGTCCATGTCCTCCACTCTGTTTCTTATACTTAGAATCAACATCTGAATTCTTGCGGATTGTCTCACGGAACGCAACCTTCGGTGTCTCCAGTGTGATCTCTACTTTATATCTTGCCGCCAGTTTACTTGCTACGATCTCAAGATGCTGCTCACCCATTCCATAGAGAAGAGACTGTCTGTTCTCACTGTCATTCACAGCTTTCAATGTAACATCTTCTGCTGTCATTCTTGCAAGAGCCTGTGATACCTTATCTTCATCACCTTTGTTCTTAACGCGATACTTCATATATGTATATGGTACAGAATAATCTGTCTTCGCGTAAGATACCGGAGTTCCCTTCACAGAAAGAGTATCTCCTGTTCTTGTATTCGCCAGCTTACCGATCGCTCCGATATCACCTGCGAAAAGCTCTGTTACTTCGCTCGGCTTACTTCCGCACATGGTATAAAGTTTACCTGGTTTCTCTTCTGCGTCTGTGTCTGCATTATAAAGTACATCATCTCCTTTAAGTACTCCGGAGCATACCTTTACGAAAGAGTATTTTCCAATAAACGGATCTACCATTGTCTTAAATACATACGCTGATTTGGCTTTTGCAAAATCATAATTCGCTTCAAAGATCTCGTTTGTTCTGCGGTTGATTCCTGCACAGGTTCTCTTATCCGGACTTGGGAAGAAACGAACAATATCTGAAAGCAGGTTGGCTACTCCCTGTGCCTGGATGTTGGATCCCATCGCAACCGGTACGATATCACCATCCATTACTTCTGTTCTCATGGCTGCACGGATCTCTTCCACAGAGAATTCCTCACCATTGAAATAACGTTCCATAAACTCTTCACTTGTCTCTGCTACAGCTTCCATAAGAGAATCTCTCAAAATCTCAAGGTTCGGCATACAGTAATCCGGAATCTCACACTCTTCTCTCTGTCCGATGCCTGTATATCTTCTTCCGGCATTCTTAATAATATTAATATATCCTACCAGTTTTTCATTCTCACGGATCGGCTGGAAATGTGGTGCGATCTTCTTGCCGTATCTCTCTGTCAGATCTGCTACTACCTGACGGAAACTTGCATCATCCACATCCATCTCTGTCACATAGATCATTCTCGGCAGATTATACTTATCACAAAGCTCCCATGCTTTTTCTGTTCCGACCTGTACTCCTGCCTTACCAGATACTACGATAACCGCTGCATCCGCTGCACTGACTGCCTCTTCTACTTCTCCGACAAAATCAAAATATCCAGGTGTATCAAGAATATTGATCTTCGCCTTCTCCCACTCGATCGGTATCAGGCTTGTGCTGATTGAAAATCCACGTTTCTGCTCCTCTTTATCAAAATCGCTCACCGTATTGGATTCGGAAATCTTTCCCATACGATTCGTTGCACCTGATACGTAGAGCATCACCTCTGCAAGACTTGTCTTTCCGCTTCCACCATGACCAAGTAATACCACATTTCTGATTTCGTCTGTTCTGTAAACCTTCATACTGCTGCCTCCTTGTTATGTAGCTATTATGTACACCATTTTTTGTCGTTGATATACATACCATGGGTATATTGTACTAAATAATCTGATTAATTACAACTATTTTTTACATTTTATACAATTTTAACTTTCTACCGCAAAGCGATTCATTGAAAATGTGCCGCTTATATATAGAAGCGATATTAACAATTTACTTTTACAGAGCAAAGTGTTAAAATACGAATATATGTTTCTTACTGACTTAATATTTCTGAACAGTAAGATATGTTTTGCACAACAACAGAAAGGATTTTACAACTATGAATGCTAAAAAAATTGGATTTATCGGACTTGGACTTATCGGCGGCTCTATCGCGAAGGCAATCCGCCAGTATTATCCGGATTACGACATCATCGCATTCGATAAAAATAAAGAATCCCTTGCACTGGCAATCCAGGAAGGTACCATTCATACTTCCTGTTCATCCATTGATGACAATTTCAGGGGATGTACTTACATTTTCCTCTGCGCGCCGGTCACTTACAATGCAGCCTATCTTTCCCAGCTGAAAGATTTCCTGGATGAAAACTGTATTCTCACAGATGTCGGAAGCGTGAAGACTTCCATCCACGAAGAGGTGATCCGTCTGGGAATGGAAGCGAATTTCATTGGCGGACATCCGATGGCCGGTTCTGAGAAGAGCGGATTTATGAATTCCAAAGCTCATTTGATTGAAAATGCATACTATATCCTGACTCCTTCTGCTAAAGTAGCGGAAGAAAAAGTGGATGCTTACAAAGACTTTGTTTCATCTTTAAAAGCTCTTCCTGTTATTCTGGATTACCACGAGCACGATCATATTACCGGAACGATCAGCCACCTGCCGCATATTATTGCATCCACACTTGTGAATTTTGTACACGATACGGATTCGAAAGAAGGGATGATGAAAGCGTTGGCCGCAGGGGGATTTAAAGATATTACGAGAATTGCTTCTTCCTCCCCGGTCATGTGGCAGCAGATCTGTCTGAAAAACAGTGAGAACATCTCTCAGATCTTAGGGGAATATATTGAAGCTCTTTCACATGCAAAAGATCTTGTAGACGAAGGAAATGAACCTGCCCTGTACGCTCTGTTTGAGAATTCCAAAGATTACAGGAACTCCATGCCGAATGGATCTGCAGGACCGATCAAAAAGCAGTTTGCACTTTATTGTGATATCATCGATGAAACAGGTGGAATTGCTACGATTGCCACAATTCTTGCAAGTAATAACATCAGTATCAAGAATATCGGAATCATCCACAACCGTGAATTCGAGGAAGGAGTTCTTCGTATTGAATTTTATGATGAAGATTCTGCAAACAGAGCTTCTGTACTTTTGCAGAAATACCGCTATGTCATCTATGAAGTCTGATAACAGAAATGAGGAATAAGATTATGGAATTATGTAATATTACAGGATTAAAAGGAAAAGTTACAATACCGGGAGATAAATCCATCTCCCACCGCTGCATTATGTTCGGCTCGATTGCAAATGGAACAACGCAGATCCACAACTTTCTCTCCGGTGCCGATTGTCTTGCGACCATCCGTTGTTTCCGAGAGCTTGGTATTGAAATCGAGGTTGAGAGCGATTATTCTTCCGTTATCGTACACGGAAAGGGACTGCATGGGCTGAGTGCTCCGGATAAGATCCTTGATGTAGGGAACAGTGGAACAACAACAAGACTGATCTCCGGTATTCTTGCCGGACAGCCATTTGACTCTAAATTGTCCGGAGATGAATCACTGAACTCCCGCCCAATGAAAAGAATCATTGAACCATTGACACAGATGGGCGCACATATTTCCAGTATTCTCCGCAATGGATGTGCCCCGCTTTATATTACTCCGGCGCAGCTTCATGGAATCCATTATGATTCACCGGTTGCCAGTGCACAGGTAAAATCCTGCCTGCTGCTCGCCGGTCTTTATGCAGATGGAGAGACCTCTGTCACAGAACCGAGCCTTTCCAGAAATCATACAGAATTAATGCTGAAAGAATTCGGTGCTGATATCCGCTCTACTTTTGAGATCGGTTCTTCCAAAGCAACGGCTATCATCCGTCCTTGTGAAGAACTTTACGGACAGGAAATCACAGTTCCGGGAGACATCTCTTCCGCTGCTTATTTCATTGCCGCCGGACTGATCGTCCCTGATTCTGAGATTCTTGTAGAAAATGTAGGGATCAACCCGACACGCGCTGGAATCTTGAGAGTATGTGAAGATATGGGTGGTGATATCACTCTCCTTAACGAACGTACAGAAGGTGGGGAAAGAATTGCAGATGTTCTTGTCCGCACAAGTAGACTGCATGGAACTACAATCGAAGGGGACATCATCCCAACTTTGATCGATGAGATTCCGGTTATTGCAGTTATGGCAGCCATGGCGGAAGGCACTACTATAATCAAAGATGCTGCTGAACTGAAAGTCAAAGAAACAGATCGTATTGAGACTGTAACAGATAATCTGAAGGCAATGGGCTGTGATGTAACACCTACTGAAGACGGAATGATCATCAATGGCGGAAGACCTCTTCATGGTGCTTCTATTCATACTTTATTAGACCACAGAATTGCAATGGCATTCAGTATTGCCGCACTTGTTGCAGATGGTACTACAAAGATTCTTGACAGTAAATGTGTGGATGTGTCTTACCCTACATTTTATGACACATTTGAGCAACTGTTATAAAAGCCCTCAGATAGAATACTGAATTTTATCAGAATCAGAAAAAGCTACCCCGGTTCCCAACGCAGCGTACCGGGGCAGCTTTTTCTTTCCATTTTTTCGATTCCTATTTTTTCTACTCTTCTTCTACTCTTCTTATGGACTTTCTTCTCCCTTTCTTGGCTTCGTAAAGCTTCTGATCCGCTTTCACTGCAGCAAGCTGCAGTTCCTCATACTTCTCCAGTTCAAAACATTCAATTCCGATTGAAAGCTCCACATAATACGGTTTCCCGGAGTTTTTGTTAAACTCTCTGCATGCCTGTACAATTCTGTTTTTCAGCTTCACATCAACGGACTCTCCATCAGAAAAAATCAGGCAGGAGAATTCATCACCACCGATTCTTGCGATCATATCATTTCCACGGATACAGTTCTTCAGAATATCCGCAGAAGCCTTGATTGCAAAATTTCCTTCTGCATGTCCCCAAGTATCATTGATTTCTTTGAGGTGATCGAGATCTCCATAGAGCAGATAAGCTCTTTGTTTTCTCTCTTCTGTACAAATCTTTTTCGCACGATCTGTAAATCCCCTCAGATTCAGAAGACCCGTCAGCTGATCGTAAGCCGATTTCATTCCCAGTTCCCTATTCTGCTCCCGGATCCGTTCCATGTCCTGACACAATTGCTGGCGGCGCATGGCCTCGATCCGGTTCAGTTCATAATTATGCAGTGCCAGACCAATCTGAAGGCTGACAACATAATAAAACGGTATATCTCTGACCGATACTTCACAGAGAAGCAGACCATACTGCCGCTCTCCGGAAAAGAGCAGATAGACCATATACTGATGATGTCTTCCATCGTCCGTCAGCTGTGCGATTCCCTGTTCCTTTGTCACCAACGGACGTTTTTCCAGTGGGTATGCGTAGCATGATCCATTCCTGCAAAAGGAAGCCATATGCAGATTGTCCGGACAGGCCCACTCCTTCTCACCATCATAAACCACTGGATGATCCAGCAGAAATAAATAGCTACTGGATACGCCCATTCCTGTCAGCGTATTCAGTATACGCCGACAGAATTCACACTCATCCGACACGTCTTCATTCAATTCTTTCATCAACATTGGTAAAAGCCAGGACTTTCTCTGGAATTCTACAAACTGCAGCTGTTTCTCCGTGACCTCCTCCTGGAGCCGCTCAAGCTCTTCTAGGCTCTTCTCATCCTGGATCTGCTCTGTCTTCTCCCTCCCACATCCACAGGATTCCCGCAGAATCAACCTGGTCGGATATCTGCAGAACGAAACCTCTTCTCCCTTTAAGATCCGCATCATATTCTGGACAGCAAGTTCTCCCATGCCTCTTCCGTCCTGAAACAGTGTTGTCAGTGGAGGATCCATTCTTCTGGACAATTCATTGTTATCAAAACCGGTAATCCGGATCTCCTCTCCAACTTTCAGACCTCTCTGTATACACACACGGCATCCCGAATAAGCCATCTCATCATTGGCAAATGCAATTGCCTCTGCATCTGGATTACGATCCAGCAGTTCCTTAACCTCACAATCTATAAATTCAGAGAAATCTCCCTGGGCAATCATCTCCGGCCTGACTTCCAGTCCATGCTTCTTCATGGCATCCCGGTAGCCCTCAAACCGTTCGATCGCGTCCGTGTTCCCTATCGGTCCTTTGACGAACAAAATTCTGCGACACCCGTGTTCCGTAATCAGATGTTCCACCACGCTGTACATTCCATTGTAATTATCCGAAATAATCGAATAACAGTTTGCCATATCAACCTTTTCCGTCAAGAACACGCAGGGCAGTTCATGAAACCGTTCTGCGAAAACCTGTGCGTCATCCTTTTTTAAGTAAGGACCGATCGTGCCATAATTGATCAGCATTCCATCCAGTCCACTAATCTTGCTGTAATCGTATATCGTGTCAAACTGATAATCATAAGATGCGTTGCTGTGTTCCCCAAGTACATGTTTCAGAAAAGCACTCGTCTGCATCCCAAGAAAATAATAGACATTGACATTCTCCCGGTCTGCTTCTTTCGAAATCCCGCGAATGATTTCTTTTGGGAAATAAGTATGAACGCCACCGATCAGAACTCCCAGGGATATCTGCTCACTATTTTCCATAAGTTCACCTCAATTTACGTCATTTTTCACATATGATGATGGTTCTAGTCTATCACATTTACATAGTTGTTGCAAATTTTTAACAGTTTTATAATGTCTTTTTCTGTTTCATTTGCAAATATGCACGAAAAAGTGATGTAGAAACAGCTTCACACTTTACGCCAAAAAGGCTTATCACCTTTTATCATAACTGGTAATAAGCCTTTTTAATAATTCTATTGTTTTTCTATTTCATTCAGTTCAATAAGCATCTCGCAAACGCTTTTTCCACTTATCGGATGGCGCTTATACGGAGCGATCTCTCCCAACGGTTCCAGCACGAATTTTCTCTTGTGCATCTCTACATGCGGAATGCACAAATCCGTCTCTTCAAGAACAAGATCGTCATAAAAAATAATATCCAGATCTAATGTTCTCGGACCCCAGTGAATGATTCGCTCTCTTCCTGCTTCTTTCTCAATTCTGTTCAATTCAGCTAAAAGCTCATATGGATAAAGCAGTGTGCGAAGTTTCAGACAGCCGTTCAGGAAATCCGGCTGATCTGTCACTCCGTAGGGAGGTGTCACAAGATATTCAGATACGACCTCAACTTTACTTGTCGGAAGTTCATTCAATGCCTTTACTGCATTATCCAGATACATCTTACTGTCCCCAATGTTAGATCCTAACGCAATGTATGCTGTGTGCCAGCCACGCTCTATCTTCACGCTGACTGTTTTTAACGGAAGTCTTACAGGCGCCCATGGTTTCTTGATCTCTATAGATATTTTTTCTATTCTGTCCCACTCAAGAAGCAACGCTTCAGCCAGTTCTTCCGCTGCACGTTCTAACAACTGATAGGTGTTCTTCTGTAAAAATTCAGTAATAAATGCGCTGACTTCTCCATAGTGAATGGATGCTGTCAGATCATCTGTTTTCCCAGCCAGCCTGGTATCTGTAAAAAGCACTGCTGAAACAACAAACTTCTGTCCTAACGTATTTTCCTCCGGAAACACACCATGATTTGCAAACACTTCCAGATCTTCAATTCTGATTTCATCGAACTTCTTCTGCATCTGTCCTCTATACCTCATGTACTCTCATTAATGCTCTTGTCATACGGATTGCTCTCTTGTTCTTCTCCACATCATGAACACGGACAAACGCACAGCCCTTCTGCACTCCGTAAACAGTTGTAACCATTGTCCCCTCTTCGCGTTCTTCCACCGGAAGATCCAGTGTCAGACCGATCACTGATTTTCGTGAAGTTCCGAGAAGCACCGGATAACCAAGCTCTTTCATAATCTCAAGCTTATCAATGATTTCAAGATTCATCTCGTATGTCTTGCCAAATCCGACTCCCGGATCAAGAATGATCTTATCATCCTCAATTCCTGCTTTCTTCGCAATCTCAACACATTCTCTCATATCCTTCATGAAATCTGCAAGAAAGTCCTGATATTCTGTATTATCCCGGTTATGCATCAGGCAGCAGGCAACTCCTGTTCTGGCGATCAGTCCTGCCATCTCAGGATCATATTTTAATCCCCAGATATCATTTACAAGGTCTGCCCCTGCTTCAATTGCCGCTGCTGCAACTGCACTTTTATAAGTATCAATCGATACCGGAATATCAAATTCTTCTTTGAGTTTTCGGATTACCGGAACAACACGCGCAATTTCTTCTTCCTCTGTGATCTGTACATGTCCCGGGCGGGTAGACTCTCCGCCGACATCAATGATGTCCACGCCTTCCTGAATCATCTGACGGGCATGTTCCATCGCACGATCCAGCCCGTCATATCTTCCTCCGTCAGAAAAGGAATCCGGTGTTACATTCAGAATTCCCATGATATAGGTATTTTTCTTCAAGTCAAACTCTTTTCCGCCAATTCTCATATCTCTATCTCCATATTTTTCTCTTCTTCCGTCCAGTTACACTGCTTCTGTGCCGGGCAGGAATGGCACATACGAGAGCGTTTGTCACTATCATAAAATAATTCCTCGATTGGTTCCATTCCCTCGTGTTTTCTACGATGCCCGCGGATAGCCAGAAGGATCTGCTGCTGTTCTTCTTCTGTAAACTTTGCATCTTCAGGTAATGTTGTCAGAATCTCTTTTGCAATCTTTTCCCCTGCTACTTCATGTGGAATTGTCCATTTATATTGAAATGATTTTCCAATGTCATGAAGTATTGCTGCCGTATAGATCACCTCTTTCTCAAATCCAAAATTCTCTTCTAGATTTTTAATATAGGCGATCCTTGCCACATCCAGAAGATGTGTCATCTGATGGCAGCAAAAAATCCGATCCTTCTCTAACCGCTTGATTCTTCCATAATAATCCTGATAGATCCAGTGATGGACCACTTCATTTAACCGATACATATTTTCCTGTTTCAAGTCTGTTCACTTCTTTTCTTTTACGTATTCTTTATCTTCCAAGCATACGGAAGAATCTTTCTTCTAATGTCGGGTCTGTCTCAAACACACCTCTCCGTGCCAATGTAACTGTCTGGCTTCCCGGTTTTTTGATTCCACGCATCGTCATACACATATGTTCTGCTTCCACCATAACGAGCGCTCCCTTCGGCTGCATATACTCCATCAATGCGTCTGCAATCTGTCCTGTCAGCTGTTCCTGAAGCTGAAGTCTTCTTGCAAATACCTCTACGGTACGCGCCAGCTTACTCAGTCCTACCACCTTACCATCCGGAATATAGGCAATATGGGCTTTTCCATAAAAAGGCAGCAAATGATGCTCACAGGTTGAATAGAATGTAATGTCTTTTTCGATCACCATCTCACTACTCTCTACTGTAAATGTTTTCGTAAGATGGACTCCCGCATCTTCTTCCATTCCACCATATATTTCTTCATACATTCTGGCGATTCTGTCAGGTGTATCTATAAGACCTTCGCGGTTCACATCTTCTCCGATTCCTTCCAACAAAAGACGGACTGCCTGTTCTACTTTTTCATGATCTATCATTTTATATTTCTCTCCTATATCTCACTGCCGGTTATTCAGCACGATCCGCTGAACCTCTCCAAGATAAGACAGGGATCCGCATGCAAGAATCACTGTCTTTTCTTCTGATTCACCCTCTTGTGTTACTGCTTCTTCTAATGCATCTTTCACCGCTGCTTCAAGCGACGGCTCAGCCTTTACTTTCTGACAATATGTCTTCACTGCTTCTGCCAGCTTACCTGCCGGAAGCGTCCTGTCCCTGTTTGGAAGATCGATCGTATACACACTTTCTGCCAACGGACAAAGAATCGAAGTAATCTTCTCATATTCCTTATCTTTAAAGACTCCCATGATAAAGATTTTCTTATAGTCCGAAAAATAACGTTCTACCGTTACTTTCAGCTTTAATGCTGCGTCTTCATTATGCGCTCCATCTATGAAAAATAACGGGGACTCTGACAGGCAGGTAAACCGTCCTGTCCATCTCGTCTTTGAAAGTCCCTCTCGCACCTGTGCTTCTGTAATCTGATACCCCTGTCTGTTCAGACAACGGATAACTTCGAGCGCTGTTGCAAGATTCTCTCTCTGGCACTGTCCGGCAAGCGGACTATGCATCTTTTCATATTCTTTATAAGAAAATGTAATTCCGCGGTAGGAATCGTCAAAAATCATCATCTGTTCCGGCTGTGCTTCTGTGAAAGGACATCCTTTCTCTTCTGCAGTTTTTTTCAGAATCTCCCGGACATTTTCTTTCTGCTTCGCAGATACTACTGCACATCCAGGCTTAATGATTCCCGCCTTGTTCTGCGCGATTTCTTCCAACGAATCTCCGATCACACCAAGATGATCCACGCTGATCGTTGCAAATGCTGCGCAAACCGGTGCTCCGATGATGTTCGTCGCATCCAGAATTCCTCCAAGACCGGACTCCAGTATAACCAGATCACAGTTTTTCTTCTTAAAATACAGAAAAGCTATTGCCGTTTCTGCTTCAAAGACTGTCGGAGATTCCTCTCCGGCCGCCTCCATCCGGGCAATAGCTTCTTTTACTTCCTCTGTCAATTCTGCAAATTCATCTTCCGGAATCCATGTTCCGTCAATCTGAATCCGCTCCAGATAAGAGATTACTGTCGGTGAGACATAGCGCCCGGTTCTGTATCCTGCCTCACTTAATATTGTTGAAGTGTATGCAAGCACAGATCCCTTGCCATTCGTTCCTGCAATGTGTATAAACTTTAAGTCATCCTGTGGATTCCCAAGCTCACGCAACAGACCTCGAATCGTATCTAAGCCAAGTACACTTCCGTATTTCGACATCTCGTCCAAATATACCCTTGCTTCTTTATAGGTCACGTTTTGTTCCCTCTCTATTCTTTTTTCTAATCAAACAGTCTTATAATACCACTATTCTATCTTTCTAACAAGTTCTAACAAAATTTTTTTGCACCTGTTTTACATCTGATACAATAAAGCATTGCAAATACATGCGGCAATATTGCTTCCACCTTTTCTTCCCCGTGCCACGATCGACGGTGTATCTTCCAAACTTAAGATCAGTTCCTTTGACTGCACGACATTTACAAACCCTACCGGAACTGCAATGATTAATTCCGGATTAATCTTTCCTTCTTTAATCAATTCGTAAAGACGAACCAATGCTGTCGGTGCATTTCCAACTGCAAAGATTGCTTCTCGCCCAAGTGCAGCAGCCTTATCCATACTTGCAACTGCTCTTGTCGTTCCATTCTTTTTTGCCATCTCTGCCACATCTTCATCTGACATAAAGCAAAGCACTTCACTGCCATACTGTGCCAGACGTTTCTTATTAATTCCTGCTTTTCCCATCTGTGTATCTGTGATAATCGGTACACCTCTGCGGATAGCATCCTTCGCTTTCTCCACAACATCTTCTGTAAAAACAAGACTGTCCGCATACTCAAAATCCGCACTTGTATGAATACAACGTTTTACGATTAATTCGGTCTCCGGACAGAGCACCTTTCCCATCTCTTTTAATTCTTCTGTTATAATTTCAAAACTTCTCTTCTCTATCTCTGAAGGAAGTACCTGTTCTATTTCTGAAAGCATTTCTAATTTCCTTTCACTTTATTCTCTGCGGAATCCCACACACAACACGTTCTACACAATCTGCCTGTTCTGCAAGTTCTGTCATGACACGCCCGTGAAATTCCCTATATTCTCTTTCAAAATCATCAACAGGCACAAGGCCATATCCGATTTCGTCACTAATTAGTAATTGTAGATTTTCATTCTTCTCAAGTATCTTCAGCAGTTCTTCCTTTGTTCTTCCTTCCAAAAGCCAGCGTCTTGTAAAGGAATGGAATTTATTGATTGCCACACAATTTTCAATCTCATCCAGCGGACATTTGAATCCGTCTGTCAGCTCAAGTCCCGGATAAGTTTTCGTTACATATTGTGTTTTCCCCTGAAATGCACCACCTATAATTATTTGAATTTGAAATCTTTTTTCTTGATTTTCTTTCTGACACATCAAAGACTCTCCTGATTTGTTACTGTCCACGCCCGGTTTTTCTGTTCTATTGACCATCGTATCCGGTTCCTTTTTCTGCTTTGCGATTCCATAAATAACTTCTGTTACCCGATCTGCCATTGCTGCAATTTCACAGTTGATCCTTCCTAGAATCCTTTTGTATTCCTTCATCTCCGGCGAATCCGGAACTGATTCGGAAAACACTTCGTTTGTTACGATCACCAGATTCGAACACTGTTGATTCAATTCTCGGATCCCTTCCAGAATGGCTTGATCCGCATGACATCCCGCACCGGATTCCATATACATTTCATTCGCCACGAGATTCGACATACATTCAAGAAGCACATCCGCTCCTTTTAATGATCCATCTTCCAGATGTTGCTTAAGTCCTGTATACCACTCTAATGTCTCAAACCCTTTTCCTTTCCGAAGAATACGATGTCTCTCAATTTTCTTTTCTGTCTCTTCTCCATAAGGATACATTGTTGCAATATAAAAGAGAGGATTCGAATCCTGCCTGTTCCATTCACAGATTCGGCTTTCCGCATAAGCTGATTTTCCGCTTCCGCTGCCTCCTGTTACTAACTCAAGCATTCTCCTTCACCTCTCCTTAACTATTTCCTTATAACTCTATCACATCCAGATCATCCGGCACAAACAGATTTCCATCATAATAAGCTTTGCCTTCTTCCAGATACAGTTCCTGTCTGTGTTCAATATTCTTATCTTCTGTATGATAGAGAATCAGATTCTCCACATTCAGATCTGCTGCCATCTCACAGGCATCTTTCACTGTGGAGTGATGCTTCTCATATGGCTTGAATTCATCCGCCTGTCCGTAGAGACAAAATGCCTCATGTAAGAGCCATGTACTGTTTTCAGCATATTTCTGCTCCAGTTCATTGTATGGCTCATCTCCGCAACAGGTCAGTTTCTCATCCTCATCCAACTGCATACAAAATCCAAACTGTTTTGCCTTTGTAGAGTGAATATCGAAAAATGTTACTTTCTTTCCAATGATCTCACGTTCTTCCCCATCTTCTACTACGACCATGTGCAGACGATCATCTACATTTTTCATCTCCTTCGCCGAGAGGACTTCGCCTGCCATCTCTTTCAGAATACGGATTACCTCTTCGTGTCCGTAAATTGTAGCTTCTCCTTCGTATTTTCCTCTGTTCATATTCTGAAGGATCATACGCATCATCCAGATAATTCCAAGAAGATGATCGATATGCTTATGTGTTACGAAAATATCTCTCATATCCATCCAGTTAAGTCCTGCTGCTTTCAACTGATGAAGAATCGTATTTCCGCCACCACCGTCTACCATAAAATGACGGTCGTTATCACTGATCACAAAGCATGTGTTATAGCACTCCGTAACGGTTGCATTTCCTGTTCCAAGTATTGTAAGCTTCACTTTTTTCTCCTTTTTGTCTAACCTGACAGTTATTTTCCAAATCCAAATTCTTCATAATCTTCCGGCAGGAATCTATGGTAAATGATATGGCATCCTTCATCTTTAAAGCAATACCGGTAAGTATCCTCCGGATTATTTTCAAAGCAGATCATATAATCAAATTCATCGCTATGCATCTCTTCAATCGTAATCTGATCCGAATGCTGACGGAACATTTCAAAGATATCTTCCATCTTGCAGCCATGATGAGAGATCAACTCGATCAGGTCTTTAATGAATTCATTCTCTTTCATATTATTGTGTACATATTCTGCACCTTCCTCCGGAATATGAAAACAGAACCGCTCCCCCTTATTTGTCACTTCAACTCTTCCAAGCTTCCCTTCTTCATACTCAGAAAACCGGCTCAATTTTTCCTGCATTCCTGTCACATCCCCATCTATCTGAAAGAAATGATTCAGAGAACTCAACGGATAATACAGACGAATCTTCTCCTTACGATAGCCCAGCTTCGCCTGTTCTTCCTTTATTACATCTATAATATTTTTCTCAAGTCTTGCAAAATCCATGATTTTATAATCCTTTTCATCTGAAATATATTTGGCTCCAAACAGTTTCTATTCTTTTTCTTCCGGTCTTTTATTATAGAAGAACATCCATGCCGCCATCGCGAGAATGATCACGTATCCAAGCACACTGTACTTATCTGGAACCTGTCCGAAAAGAAAGAAACCAAGGATGGTAGAGAAAATAATCTGTGAATAATCATAGATGGATATCTCTTTTGCTGGTGCATGATAATATGCTGCAGTAATTCCAAATTGTCCACCTGTTGCTGCAAGTCCGGCACCAACCAGCGCCAGGATCTGCGTTCCTGTCATCGGATGATAGTTAAACAGCAGATACGGAAGTGTCACGAGACAGGAAAATCCTGAGAAAAACAGAACAACAGAACTTCCTTTCTGACCTCTCTGGCCAAGAATCCTCACCATCGCATACGCAATGCCGGCGCCGATTCCTCCGCACAGACCAATCACTGACGGAAAGAGTTCCATGTTCGTAAAAGTCGGTTTAATGATAAACAGACTTCCGATAAATGCAACAAAAATTGCGATTGCCTGCGCCGGTTTTAATTTCTCTTTCAACAGAAGAAACGAAAATAAAATAACAAAAAACGGAGACATTTTGTTCAGCATAGATGCATCCGAAAGTACCAGATGATCCACCGCATAAAAATTACAAAGGATTCCCAGCGTGCCAAATGTTGCACGCAGAACCATATAACCTAAGTTTCCCTTCTTGATTTCAAATCCGTCACCACTTCGCACGATCATTATAAGTGCAACAAAGAATGCAACCAGATTTCGGAAAAAGCTTTTCTGTATGGACGGCACATCTCCCGCAAGCCTGACACAGGCACCCATTAACGCAAATGAAAATGCCGACAATATAATAAAGCAAATCCCTTTATTTCTGGAACTCATGATTTCTAACTCCTTTTCTCTCTCTAATTTCATCTCCTTTTAGTATAATTTTCGTCTTACAAACTGTCAATCCAAAATATTGTAACTGTTCAGAGCCAAGCAAAATTTCAAAAAAAGGTATAAAATGCTTGCATTTTTTAGACTGTTTTTGAAATTTCATTTGGCGGATACGCCAACCTCCGAAATGCGTAGTATTTTGGAGGTTGGCTCTGAACAGTTACACGTTATCTACAGAACAATATCATCCATCTTCTCAAATCCATTCATTGAATAAGATTCTATCATATTTCCGCTTACAAGATAGAATACGTCACCAACATACAGGCCTCTGCTGCCTTCGTATCCGCTCAATTGTCTGCTCATCACTTCTTTGAAACCTTCCGACTCATCATAAGTAAATAACTGATAGGTTACTCCATCATGATAGGTAACAAACCCGAACAGATTCTTCTGAACATCTACAAACACGCCTTTATAATTGTATCCTACATCGGTGCCATAGCTTTCTTCAATCGTATAGTTATTTTCCTCTGTTACATTGGATGGATCCGAAACATTAAACATTGAAAGTTTCACACCTTCTGTTGTAAATCCATCTTCACTTACATCCATCCCGATACCAAGCAGTTTTCCGTCTCCATATGGATGCAGATATTCAGAAAATCCAGGAATCTTAAGCTCTCCAAGAATCGTCGGATTTTCCGGGTCGGAAAGGTCTACCGAGAACAATGGATCCACCTGCCGGTAAGTAACAAAATATCCTGTATCTCCCATAAATCTTGCGGAATAGATTGTTTCATCCTTTGCCAGATTGTGAATGTAACCAATGATCTCCAGTTTGTCATTCAGTACATAAAATGAATTTGTACCAGGTACCGCATCCTTCACATTTTCAGCAGCCGCCTTCTCCGTCACCTTACTTGCATCTGATTTATCCGTTGTTCCGCTCTTATCCTCGGTCTCATCTGCGGTCTCATTCAACGGCATAATATCATCATTCGAATAAATCTCATCAATTGTAGTAACTAATCTAAGATTTCCTTCATACTCATCAATGCTGAAAGAATCGTTCAGCATTCCCTTGATCTTCGTCTGAGCAACACCTGCAAGCTTTCCGTCTGCATAAGAAATCTTGCGGATCAGTGTTCTGCTCACATCTGAATCTTCATAATAATTACTTGTAATATAAATATTATTTTCGCTTACATAGCACACATCTGAATAACCAAAGACAGCCTTACTGTCTGTTTTTTCTGACGGATCATCTAATGAAAATGCCGTAATGATCGTATATTCATTTCCTTCTGCTTCCTGTGGCATATAAATATTTTCCGCTTCGATAGATTTCCCCTGCACTTCCGGAATATACCACAGATCTCTTGCCGTAACATTGTCTTCATAAGGATGGAACTGACTAAGCACATAGACATATCCATCTACGATCCGGGATGTATTATATCCTCCGCTCTGTTCCATGTTACCGATCTCTTTCGGATTGGATGGGTCACTGATGTCATATACCTGAACATAAGTATTGTTCTCATAATATCCATCATAAGCTTCTGCATCCTCTGAATTTCCCACCTGTCTTCCCAACGTACCAAACAGAACCAATTTATCGTCCTGTACATAAATATCTTCGACATAGCGTTCTGCATCCTGTTCGATCGAGGCCAGCTTTTCCATAGACCCATTATCAATGGCTGTAATCGTCACAACACTCCGGCATAATGTATAAATATTCTTTCCATCCGTTTTGACAATATCGGCTTCCCCTACACCAGCTTCACGGACATTCGTATCCGAATAACCCCCGGTGTCACTAACATTACTGCTTTCTGCTGTTGCTGTGTCTGCCGAAGACGCACTTTCATACAGTCCAATGGCCATACTGTTGTTATCCCGTGCCATCTGCTTATTATATTCTTTGATACATTTTTCAATTTCTTTGTAATCTTTCGCTGTTGTAAGTGTCTGAGTTGTCTCTGTCTGATCTGCTGCTGATGCAATTGTTGCCGCATCTAATGTTTTGTTGTTCCCTTTATTAATCTGCTTGATTCCAACTGTCGCTCCAACTACCACACAGACACATGCCGCTGCTGCGATCGGCACGATACGTTTCCAGTTCTTTTTTCTATTTTTTGCTTTTGATCCCTGCTGCTTTTCTTCCTGTCTTGCCTGAAGCATTTTCTGAATTGCCTCCGGTTCCAGTGAGTCCGGAAGGATCACATCATCTGCCATCTGTCTCAAATCTTGCTCTAAACGCTTTTCATCCTCCATCTTCTTGTTGTTCTTTTCTCTATTTTCTTCCATCTTTTCCGCCTCCTTCTTCTATTCTTTTTTCAAATCCATCTCTTATAAGATCATCCTGCTTCCAACATCTTACGCATCTTTCCAAGTGCCCTGCTTTTCTTTGACCGGACTGTTGCAGCATTCATCTCAAGCATCTGCGCGATTTCCTCACTTCCATATCCAGCGAACACAGAATACGAAAGTATCATACGCTCTTCCTCCTCAAGTCTTGCAAATGCTTCCTTCACATCAAAATGCTGCTCATAGTCCGGTTCGTGCCCAGCCTCTGGCGTCTCTTCCTCTGATGCATGATTTCCACGCTTTCCCAACATTTTTCTGCATTGATTTCCTAAAATTGTAAAAATCCAGCTTTTAAAACTACTCTCATTCTTGAGCTTCGCAATATTTTCAAATGCAGATATAACGGTCTCACTTACCGCGTCTTCTGCATCTTCTGTATGCTTCATCATATATAATGCGAATTTATACATTTCCTTGCAAACGCCGGCATATAACAGGGAAAATGCTTTCGTATCTCCATTCTTCGCCTTGCGAACTAATTCCTCTTTGAACTGTATTTCCCTCGAATTATCTTTATCCAATATCTGTTCCCTCCTCTCGGATCATCTATTTCATTTGAAGATTCCTGCAACCATACTTCATAAATCACTTATGTTTTTACGAATGACTCTGGCAATGATTTTGCGCTATCTTTATTATAGGTTATATACACTAGAGTCTTCAAATAGAAAAACTGTTGCAAATGAAAACTAAGAATTTCTTAATAAAAAGACAGCGAGGTACAGTATTTGTTCGTAACAAACAAATTGAATTGACTTTCTTTGTACGCAAGAATAAAATAAAAGCGTTGATTTTGCATTTTATTGACTGTATTCTGACCGGATGCTATGATTTGTGCGTAAAGAACAAATAGCAACCTAACAGTAATGAGAAAAGAGGAATACAGCATGAAGGGTTCAAAATTATTTAAGAATGTAAGTCTAAAGGGTCAAAAAGAACTTGTTTCTATCTTAGTTGAAGATGGAGTTTTCAAGAAAATCTCAGCAGATATACCACAGGAAGAAACTGTAGGATGTGAGGAAGTGGATTTAAATGGACAACTGGTAGTTCCTCCATATGTAGATCCGCATTTGCATCTTGATTATGTATTTACAGCAAGCCTTGGTGAGGAAAACGGATCGGGAACTCTTTTTGAAGGAATCCAGCGATGGAGTGAATCAAAAGGAAATATGACTGTTGAACAGATGAAGGAGCGTATTTACAGTGGAATAAGAAAAGAGATGCTGCATGGTGTTCAGGCTATCCGAACACATATTGATGTGACAGATCCGACATTTACAGGTCTTAAGGCAGCACTTGAAGTAAGAGATGAAGTAAAAGATATCCTTGATCTGCAGATTGTTGCATTTCCTCAGGAAGGAATGTACGCATACAAGGACGGTGACAAACTGGTAGAGGAAGGGCTTAAGATGGGGGCTGACTGTGTTGGCGCGATACCTCATTTTGAACTGGTCCGAGAGTTCGGTGAAAAATCAATCCACAAGACAATCGAACTGGCTGTCAAATATAATAAACTTATTGATGTACATTGTGATGAGACAGACGATACACAGAGCCGCTTTTTGGAACTGTTAAATGCATTGGCACTTATGGAAGGTATAGGCACAAGAACTACAGCCAGCCACACATGTTCCTTTGGTTCAGCGGATAATAGTTATGCATTCAGAATGATGAAGCTTTTCAAAAAATCAGGCATCAATTTCATCTCCTGTCCTACTGAGAATGTATATCTTGAAGGACGTCAGGATACCTATCCAAAGAGACGAGGAATCACAAGAGTAAAGGAACTTTATGACAACGGAATCAATGTCTGTTTTGCACAGGATTCCATGTCTGATCCTTGGTATCCGCTTGGAAATGGAAATATGATGATGATTCTCGATCACGGAATCCATCTGGCACAGATGATGTCACCTGAAGAGATTACGAATGTTCTCGATCTTGTGACAACGAACGGAGCTGTGACCATGAATATTACAGATCACTACGGAATTGAGGAAAATAAGCCTGCAAACTTTATCGTACTTGATGCAAAATCAGAATTTGAAGCAATATGTGAGAGAGCAGGAATCACTGCTTCTGTCAGACACGGTGAATTTTTGTTCAAAAAAATTCCTGCAAAGGTAACAGGAGCTATTGACCTGCTGAAATAAAAGGTGGGAAAACAATGTTTCAGTGCAAGGATCTTCTATCACTTACAACAATGTCACAGGCAAATGTAATAGCCGGATCAGGTGGCATGGAAAAGGGCATACGCTGGTCTTATAAGGCAGAAAATATTAATTTTGAGAAATGGGTACGTGGGAACGAACTTTTAATAGTAAGTGCTCCGGTAACCCAGAGAAAAAATTTTGATCTGTATCAAACGATAAAAAAGGCAATTGAACTTAACATGTCGTGTGCTCTTTTATTGATGGGCGAGAATTATGTAACACAGATTAACGAAAAGGTAATAGATTTAGCAGAAAATAATGATTTTCCGCTTTTCACCATGCCTTGGAATGTGCCACTTTTAGACTTTTTTGAGGAACTTGGACACGCTATATCATATCTGGATGACAGAAAAGATATAGAGGACAGTCTGCTTGCAGAGATTATTTTTGGAAACTGTATCAATACATCCAGTATCGAGCAGAAATGCAGGCAAATGGGAAATGATCCGGGGATGTTAGAACAGGTTTTCGTGCTTCATCTGAGCGAAAAAAGTCCGAAAGAGGCATGCAATGAATTAAATCAGGGAATTACAAATGACAAAATAAGAAACTATGCACAGACTCTAAAAGAATATTTTGCTGAATGTGATTATCCTGCAATCATTTCCTGCTATGGTGACAGGATCATAGGCTTTATGAAAGACTGTACAGATGATCGCAAGAAGATAATAAAAATTTTTGAACAGTTTAGTGAGTTTTTGCAAAATGACCTGAACGGAATTGAATACACTCTCAACATAGGTGAAAAATGTGAAAGCATATCCAAATTGCAGAAGAGCTTTCATGAGACGTCTAAAACAAACTCCGTATTGGAGCATATTAACAGGAAAAATGAAATCATCTTCTATGATGAGATGGGATTTTACCGTATGCTGATGTCGTATGAAAATACTGCGCCAATGCAGCGATTTGCGGATGAAGTGCTTGATCCTATCATACAGTATGAGAAGAAAGCTCATACACAGTTGATGGAGACGATGTGGGCATATTTCGAGTGTGACTGCAATCTGCAGAGGACGGCTGATAAACTGTTTTCACATAAGAACACTGTGAAGTACAGATTACAGAGAGTAGAACAGCTTACAGGAAAGAGTTTTGCGAACAGGTTTCAGAGTCAGGAGCTGTACAATGCACTGATGATATATTATTTTCTTGATTGAGGAGATTTTCAGTGGAGAATCTCTTTCAGCGAATGATACAGGGAGATTCTTTCAACGAAAGGCAACGGGACCGGAAGAGATAATATCTTCCGACCCTTTTGTAGTTTACATAGAAAAGAAAGATATCTGGGATACCTTTTCAGATATGTTACCAATTATCGGTAAGCAAATGTACAGTTGGAATAGCAACTATTAATGAACCTTGACAGCTTAACAGCATAAGCAGCTGTTCTAAACTCTTCTAGTGGAATTTTATGCCCTTTTGACGGTTGAGTGCGCGGTATTACGACTACATGGATCAATTTTCAAGTTCATGGTACAGTTATCAGTTTAAATATTGTTCTGTGAATAATTCGAGACTATGAAGAAAAGTCTGTAAATATGATTCTTCTATAATAATGATTGAGCTGGAAGTATTAAATTGGAGCTTCCAGCTCTTGTTTTATATATACGACATGATTTCGGGCATGTCAAGAGCGGACGTCAAAAACGTCCTTCTCATCATGCATGCAGATTCTGCTATTCCGGGAGTCTTCCCTCGTACATAATGCTGAGTTCACCGTAGACCCGTCCCCAGTTTCTAATGCTCATAGTCCATTTTTTGTAGCTTCAAAAGTTGCCAGATACAGGGCTTTCAGGAGTGCTGTATCACTTGGAAATACGCTTCTCTGACGGTTGAGCTTACGGTAGGTAGAATTCAGACTTTCAATTGCATTGGTCGTGTAAATAACCTTTCCGACATCCGGTGAAAACTTGAAAATCGGCGTTATTGCATCCCAGTTATCATACCAGCGTTTCATAGAATTCGGGTATTTTGCGGTCCATTTTTCAGTAACACGATCTAGAGCCAGTCTAGCTTTCTCTTCATCGGAAGCATGGTAAATCGTTTTTAGGTCGGAAGCAAACGCTTTTCTGTCCTTATCCGGAACATATTTTAGCATGTTTCTTACCTGATGTACAATACATCTCTGATACTCTGTTTTCGGACCAAAAGTTTCACATACTCCTTTTCCAAACAATGACATACAATAAAAGTATCTAAATTTTCATTATTTTCACTTTTAACTAATGCATTAATTTCATATATATATTCGGGTTTCTCTAAAATAAAATAAAATTCTATTTTATACTTATATTCTTTAAAAATAATATCATCATTTAAACTAATTTTACAATTATTTCTTCTAATAATATTTTCTTTACTGAAATCTACTTTTTGATATTGATCTACATTTGTACCAGTTAGACAAATTATTTCGTCTCCATTTTTTATTAAAATATTTGGTATGAATTCGCTATTAAAATATACCGTTCCTTCATAGGTAGAATTTTCTACAAAATTTTTTTCTAATTCTTCATTTACTTTATAAAAATATTCTTTTTCATCTTTTTTCTTATATGTTAATATTTTAAATAATAAAATATCAAAAGATATTGTTAATAATAAAAATATTAAGAACATAAATAAATCACCTTTCTAATTTAAATATTTAAATGATATATATCACTATCAGATATTAATATTCAATATTATTTCTATCTCTTCTTTCAATTCTTTCTTTTGTCTTCTGTTGTCAGTCCTTATAGAACCAATATTACACAGTGTTTTTCTAGCACTGTCTTCTTTTTTCCCTTAAATCTCATTAAAAAATCTGTCGACCTCACATTTTTATTATCGCAAATTCCTTTGAAAAATCAATCTTTTTTCAAAAATTTATTCTTTCTGCTAGGTAGACAGACTTTTTAACAAATATAAATCACTAATGTACAACATAATAATTCATCAAATTACTTCAGTGTAATTTTTGCACCTCCATCCCAGAAGAATCCGCCACCTACTTCCATTACAAAAACATCATAATCAGCAAAAGACACAACCCCTACTTCTTCTGCATAATCAGGAATACTTGCTCTATAAACAGACAGCGGAACACTTGTGTCACTCATATCCAATATGTATATCTCAGCACCGCCTCCATAATTTTCTACTGGTGGTTTATAACTTAGCCTATACAATATCTGGTCAACATATAATGAATTCTCTTCCTCGATTACGTCCCAGTACCCAATCCAGTCTTCTGGAACATCAATAGAAAAATACTTATTTTCGTAATGCGTTTTAGCAGCCACATCTTTTTCATCATAAACCAATAACATCACTTCGCATTTTATCAGGCTCAGAATAATATTCTTCGCCTGTGTCCAAACATATAGCAGCAAGTCTTCCACCTGGATAAGTAGCACCACAATCAATTGCTATATGATTGTTTCGCCGGTAAATATATCCTGGATTTGGATTATTTCTGATTGCTTGTGTCGGCGTATGTCCTGTTATAACATACTTGTCTGAGAAATACTGTATATTATAATCTGCTCTCGACCATATCAATTCATGAAGTGAATAATCGTCTATATCCTTTTCTGGAGAATAATTCCCCAAACCTCCATGAACTAGAAGATAGTTTTTGTCATTGACTGACACCTCTTCATATATCAGGAATTCCTTTATAAAATCAATCACATCCTTTTTAGACTCGGAATCCATCTGAGTGAACTCATCAACCGTTGATCTACTTCCGTTATATTGCCATGTCTCCAGATTATCCAGCATTTCATCGTCTAACTCTTCTATGGACTTATCTGTAATTTCTTTCATCAAAAATTCCAGACATTTCATCGCCATAAATTCATGGTTACCGACCAGGCATATTGCATTTGGCATTTCCATAAGCTTTCTTATTGTCTTAATAGGATGAGGACCCCTATCAAGTACATCTCCCAAAATGTATAAAGTATCCGTATCTTTTAGATCAATCTTATCGAGTAATTCTATAAACATGTTGTACTGTCCATGAATATCCGAAATAACATATGTAGCCATAAAACTGTCTCCCTTCTAGCATCTAATTCATTGTGGATAGGACAATAATTCTGTCAATGTTCGCGGTTCATAATTCATCCAAAGTTTCATGCATCCTACATTTATTGCTTTAACTTCTGTTTTATACACATGCCGACAATCACTTTCCACCATCTTCATCAAACAGCTTTGATAGTAAGCATCCTCAATACTGTCATGTGTATGACCATATAATAAAATGAATCCTTTTCCCATCCTTTTCCAACTAAAAATCGGATAATGGCTTAAAACGAGATTATAATTTTCCCCATTAGCTGAATCATGAATTTCTTTATAATCACAAACTTCCGCGAAAAGCTGATGGTATCTGTAATCCGATATATCATCATGATTTCCCTTCACAAGTATTTTTTGCCCCTTCAATGTAGAAAGATAAGCAATCAAATCTTCATTTTTACCTCTATAACTTATGTCTCCAAGAATAAATACCTTGTCTCCATTTGTTATTTTACTATTCCATCGTTTCTTGATCGTCTCATGCATTTCATCCAGACTGTCAAATGGTCTTTCATCAAACTTAATCGAATTTTCATGAAACAAATGTAAATCACTAATATAATATTTCATCTAATTCAGCCCTCTTTTCTTCTTTTTCCCTTACAAAACGTCTTGAATCGAAAATACAAATCTTCCTTAATTTCGTCACTTTCATTATACAACACGAACGATTTAAGGTGTCTTTTTTCTACGTAAGCGCTTAGTTTTTGGGGAACTAGATATTTACTGTTTTCTAACTCATAATGATAAGGACTAACGATCCGTATGAGTAAACTTACTTTAAAGTAATTGTTGCTCCATTTTCATAGAAAAATCCATTTGCAACTTCCATTTTAAATACATCATTATAGCCAAACGATGTAAGACCAACCTCTTCGCAACCGGCTGAAGGAAGCATTCTGCTGTAATGGCTTAAAGGTCTACTTGTATCACTCATATCAAGCACATACACATCCGCTGCACCGCCCTCTTCCCCATCTGCCGGATCATGAGAAAAGCGATAAAGTGTACTCTTGATTCCGTTCATTGTATTGTCTTCCTCTGTTACCGTCCACTCACCTTCCCAGCTTTCTGGAACTATCACTTCAAAGTATTCATTGGAATACGATACTTTTGTCGTTTCTTGTGATTCTTCATTTTTATCGTTTTCTTTCCATTGTAAATCATCCTGCCAATTTACACTTGATTCCCAGTGCTTTTCCCACAACGGTTTTAATGCTGCTTCAAATAATGGCTGTTTTAGAAGATTTTTATCAAACACAGGTGTATCAACTACTATTTCTCCTTTTATTTCCGGAACAATCGATAAATCCAGGCTACCGGCATATCCATCTAATTCTTTATTAGTGGTAACTTTTGCTTCACCTTCTGCTTTTCCTGCAATTTTTAAAGACATATCCATTCCTGAAGCATCATATAATTTTGTAATCAAATGAACCGATGAACCCATTGATGTATCTCCTGAAATAGAAATTGTATTCCACTGTAATCCATCCGATTCACAAGTTACTTGATTTATCTCTTCCACTTTTCCTGTCTTACTATTATAATTAAATCCTTGCGTTGTTTCTGCTGTCAACTCATATGAAACGCCTATATTTCCTTCCAAATTTATTTCCGCTTCTGTATAAATCTCAAGTTCATTCGTTACAACAATCGGTATTCCTGCAACTATAAATTGATAATCAGGCAATTTTTTTGTTAATAATTGCTTTTCTAATTCTTTTGAATAGCTGGCACTACACTCTAAAGAGGCTTTAGCCCCTTCTTTTGTTCGAATTGCAATTCCACATTTTATATCCCCGTGAACTATATCTATACTCACTTCAACCCATGCACTTGTTCCGGCTTCTCCAGACAGACTGACTGGATCTTCCTTTTCCTCAAAACTTTTTCCAAACATATAATCTGTGCCATTATCCTCATCTTCTGTTTTGCACAAAATATTCGATGACTGCAATTCATTTGTAACAGCATTCATATTTTTAATATGATAGCTCTCAGATTCATTTTGAGATTCTGCTAATTCTATTCGTTTATAAATATGAGCTTTTTCAAATACATCCGTCAATACAGCAGGTTCTGTTTGTATAATGTATTTTCCTTTTGTTTTCTGTACTCCAGTAACATTTCGTATAAAACCATTTGGTGCTGAACTTGTAATTCCTGAAACAATGACATCTCCTTTTTTGTATCTTGGATTCGAGTCAAAAGTTATTTTATCATCTTCTACTAATATCGGTTGCTTATCACTTTCTTCTGTAATAATTTTTACATTGTCCTTTACAACATTATTTTCATCTTTGTCTTTATTATTATGTGATTTCTTATACCCCAGCACTGACAATGTCGAAACCGAAACTAAAACCAGTAATACAACAACCCAAAATATTCTCTTGTTCCGTTTCTTCACAACTTATCCTCCCGATTACATTCCCCTACTCTCCTCATCCTGACACTTTATTTCCACGGAATTTCTGCTATATTTATTTCCTTTCCATTTTCTCTCCTGTAAAACTTATGTTTCCCACTTTCTGCCTCTTTCAAGTTACAAATTTTTCTACTTGTTATAGAATTATCCAACATAATATAATCGCCCATAGAATCATGCACCTTAAATAACTTAATTCCTCCAAAACTTCTATAATCTGCAATATAGTGATGATTTGGATTCGTGTCTGTTTCATAGGCTGGTCTGTTATCTTTCTGATTATTCATTGTACTCATAGTATTCCCCTTTACATGATCGTATTTTTTTTGTGAATATGTACCAGTGTTACTTCCTGCACTTCCACTTGATGTGCTTTGTGTACCTCCTCCTACTGACTCTCCAAGCGTTGCTATTGCTATAATTGCTATAATTGCTATAATCGCGATAGCAATAATCCCAGTCGCAATCGGAATTACATTTTCCAAGAATAAAATTAATAATGGCATTACTATCAATGCTACCAGTAATGCAGTTGCCGTATATCCAAATATTCCTCTACATTCTTCTGTAATAACCATTAGAATGATAAATAATGCAACACCTCCCATCCAAACGCCTACAACAACCATTCCTACATCACTAATGTCTATTCCTGTATTTTTTATTAATTGAAATGTTACATATTCCGCCACTGTTCTGTTAAAAAAAAGACTCACTGCACCTGTCACAACAAGATCAATTATCATTAATACTTTCCGTACTATGCCTGTTTCCTCAAAATACTGAATCAACAAAATGATTAAATCTATCACTAATAATATCAAAAGAATTTTTCCCGCAACGCCTTTAAAAATCATTTGCGACGTTCCGGTTGTGAACTTTTCATCATATGCTCCAAAAAGACCATATTCCTTTACTAATTGAATCTGTTTTGTATAACCGCCTCTGGTAATAAACAAAATATATGCAATAATCCCATTAATAATGCCATTTGCTGCTATCGCAGTCGGCACCCAAAGTCCAAGATTATCCAACAAATTTGTTTTCAAATTTTCTACCGTATCTTTAAATTTGAACTCTCCCATTGTACCCCTCCCTCTGTTTCTCCATTTCGTAAACTCTATGTATTTGCTATCTTTTCCAGACATTGATTAAAACGCTTATTAAGCGTTTCGACTAATTCATCCTGATAAAATCTGTCAATTGTTCTTGTAGGATATTTTTGTCTTTTCTCTTCAAAGTACTTCTGTCTTTCTGCAATTTCTTGTTTTGAAGGGAAAAAGTTGAACTGAATTGGGTTTCCTCTAAGATGTTCGTTTTTGATGGACTTATATAATTCTGGATTTTCTTCAATGATATCAAAAACACTGTCAAAATACTTTATATTAGGATTCAGCTTTAGCCAATTGTCTGGTACTCCCGGAACCTCACAGCTATTAATAATAAAATCCACTTCATCAACAAGTTCATAAAGTCTTTTTCTTATAATTGGTTTATTGACAAATGTTTTATCTACATCCTGTCTAATTTCCATCATCAACTTATTAAAATACCCTTCTCCGTCCTCTTTTGTACTAGGAATATAATTAAAGTAGCAACTAATTTCCAATAAATAGAGTACCTTGTTTAATTGATTATAAATTTCATTCGTACCTTCAATATTGGTTTGAATTTTTAGAGAATTCACAATTTGCTCAAATGATTCTATTGAAATCGGTATTAAAAATTTCATCTCGTCACCAGCTAATGCTAATCCCAGACTTTTTATGAAACTAATGTCTCCCATGACTCCACTTTTACAATCATCAACATAATTATTGAATCGTTTAATTCTTTTCATCAAAGCCTCTTCACTTCTAAATTCATACGTTGTATTTAATTCCATTTTTGTACAAATATCTTTCGTACTTAATGGTTTTGGCCAGTCTCGCTCATGTTTATATAAATCAAGATCAAACCAGAATTGTTTTCCCGTTTGCTTATCTTCAATCACTTCTGACAGCATCCTAATAATTCTTGATTTTTTCATTTGATTTCCTCCCTAAATAAACATATTACTACTCTTTTCCCATATAGCTGGACAGTGCAATGTCCAATTTAATAAGATTTAATGTAATCCCTGAAAAGTATCGCTTCAACCGCAGGTGTTCTGGATGCAAATTCAGCCTTCTCAATGCCATTAGTAATCAATACTCTTTCCCATATTTTTTCATAATGTTCAAAATCAAACTTTTGATCATCCAGTATTACAAATTCTTCAATTTCCGGATGTAATTCAAGGTACTCTTTTACGCCCTGACCTCTTTTCCATAATTTCTCTTGCCAGCCAGACATCGTGATTTCCTTGAATCACTTGAATATTAGGATGTTTTAAGATTTCAAAATACAATTCAATCGGCTGATTCCCGCGATCAAAAATATCTCCCGCCAGAATCAATATATCATCTTCCGCAAAATCAATTTTTTCCAATAACAATTTAAATCTATCAGCATCATTATGTATATCAGAAACAACAAACACCTTTTTATTAACGACCTTTAAATTCATTTCGTCCTCTCTAAGAAAAATTATCGCTGCAATCCTATTTCAGAAGGTTTTCCAAAACCATTATTTCCATATAACACGGTGATTGGTGCAAAAAAACTGCTGAGATATATCATTTTAAAAAATCCCCTTCACCTATAAACTTATATTTTTCAAATCAGCAAGCCAGTCTCCTTTTACTCTTCAGCACAAATTTCATCATAATTTTCATACATAATTCGTATTCCACACTCCTCACTTTCTACATGGTAATGTCCCGCATACCACTCTGTAAAATCTAACCTGTCATAAATCTTCTGTAGCCATTTTTCCGTTGACTTGTCCACTGCTGATTGATCAAGCCCTGGAATAAATGCCCACACGGGTTCCGCTTTAATCGGTACTGTATGCGATAGTACAATATCCACATTCCACTTAGCTTTATCTAACTGCTGTTCCACATATTCTTTTATCATTTCATCCGGCTGTTCTGATTCAAACCATGGCAGACCATTGCGTATCCTATAATATTTATCGATACTATATGCTCCACCGATCGGCATCACTTTTTTTCCATTGAAATTATAAATTTCTCCATCCTTAGCAAATAAAATATTGGGATACTGTTCTTCCACATACACAATTCCTTCATTCCATATTTTTTCTTCGTAATCTTCCGCCTCCCATGGTCGTGCTTCATGATTCCCGTGAACACAGAAAAATGTAATATTCATTCCTGATAACTGTCCCTTTAATTCTTTATCGGACAGATCCAGCCAATAATTAATTCCTGCATCACCTAAGATAATCATCACATCCTCTGTTGTAGTTTCATATTCATAGCAAAAATCTTCAATACGATCAAAGCTCCGATGTGTATCACCTGTAATATAAAAATGCACTTATCCTTCCTCCCTCTCAATTTTCACAATTTCCATCTCATCAATACTCTGTATTTTAGATTCTCTTATATGCTTAAACAACGTTTTCTCTCCCGGTAGTTCACATGGAATTCCCACAATATCATAAGAAACTTCTTTCTCTTGTCCCAATGTTCCATAATCATCAACCCATTCAACAGTTCCGTAGCCTTCCCTTGCGTTCTCTTTTCCATAGGTAAAATACACCGTTTCTCCTACTCTGTACCTTGGTCTTCCTACTTTCTGAACAGAATCTGGTTCTCCTAATTCTTTGATTTCTTCATACAGTAGTTGAGCGTCTGTATATTGAATATTGTCATGATAATGTCCGAAATACCATTGCGAATAATCTAATTTCTTTGCAATTTCATCCATCCATTCCTCAGTCGACAGATCTATCTTCTCTTGACATTCTTCATTCCGCCGATTCGGTCTATATACTAACGGACATGTATGGGAAAACACATAATTCACTTTCCAATCTACTTCATTCAATCTATTTTCTACTTGACTTTTTACTTTGTCATCTGGTTGTTCGTCCTGGAACCATGGAAGACCTGTTAAAAGTCGATAGCTTTTATCGCGACTGTATGCGCCACCGATTGCAATCGCCTTTTTCCCATCAAAATCATAAATTTCCCCATCTTTTGCAAATAATATATTCGGATATTCCGGCTCATAATATACCTCTCCTCCACGCCAGATTTGTGTTCTGTAAGTTTGTATATGATAAGGTCTTTCCTCATGATTTCCATGAATACACAGGAAATAATTTGGAAAATCCGCAAGTATTTTTTTGTTCTCCCGATCTTTGTCAGCTCCAAAGTAATTCAATCCGACATCTCCCAATAATATGATTACATCCTCTTTTCCAAGTTTTTTATTAAATCTTGCCAACCAAATTAACTTATCAAAATGTGCATGGCAATCTCCTGTTATGTAATAAGCCATTTCCTACCACCTTACATATATTATTTCCTCTTCTGTTCTATGCTTAAAGTTGTAAACCGCCTTCAAAATCTCAATTATATTTATCTGTAATTTTCATTCTCATTTATAGCGTTTTGAATATATAGATTCATTTCGTTTCTTATTTGTTCCATCTGTTTTCCAGTATCTGGATTTGTATACGGAATCCTTCCTATAATTTTATCCACATAATGGTTATCTCTTATACTTTCATATGTCGCTTTAAAATTTATATCATAAAAATATGCAAGATAAGATATCCAGTAATCCATCTTTGTCTTTCTTGTCTTTAATAGAATTGATTTATGATTTTTGAATTGTTGCATAACTTCTGGCGTAATTTCCGACATTCCTACCTGTTCTGCCGTAACTCCCAGAAGAGTTTCAATTGCTGTTTCGAGTTTTACTCTGCAATTGTCAAGTTTATCTGCATCACGTATAATTTGGGCATGCATCAATTCCCGCTCATTCGTAATTCCTTTTAAGCAGTAATCACTATGATGTCCTATTGCTGTTTTTATAATTTCATCCCACTTATTTTCTTCGACAAAACGCCGAATCAGTCTCTCCTCAAATAAAATTCTCACACCGAATGCTGCATGATCCATCGTTCCCGGTTCAAAACTGTTGTAACATTTCAATTGTTCAAATCTTCCAATATCATGTAACAATCCAATAATCTGAGCGAGCTCACAATCTTCTGCGGACAGTTTCATATCTTCTGTAATTTTTTTACTGCATTCCATCACTCCATAAGTATGCACAATCTTCAACTTTATCTTTTCATTTTTTTGGTCATAATCATTCAAATAGTTTTCAAAAGCTTTCTTCGCATATTGTAAATCAATCATTTCGTTTTCCCACCTTATTTTCAAGATTTTTCAACATAATATTCCCGTCCTGTATCTAGACAAACTGCAGCCAAACGTCCATTTCTTCGATTACAGCCACAATCAATCGCAATATGATGATTCTCCCTGTATACATAACCCGGTTTTGGATTCCCCATAATTCCTTGTGTCGGTGTATGTCCTGTCACCACATAGGTATCTTCAAAATATTGGATATCATACTCAGCCCTGTCCCATATTAATTCTTTTAGGGAATATTCTTCCATATCTTTTCCCGGATAATAATTTCCCAATCCTCCGTGAACTAATACGTAGTTTTTCCCATTAACTGTCAGTTCTTCGTAAATCATAAAGTCTTTTATAAAATCAATCACTTCATATTGCATTTCCCGGCTCAATGTCCGAAACTCATCGATGGTTGACTTGCTTCCGTTGTATTGCCAGGTCACAAGATTCTCTAACATTTTTTCATCAACTTTTTCGATAGAAATCTCTGTAATTTCCTGCATTAAGAATTCCAGACACTCTAACGCCATAAGCTCATGATTTCCTGTCAGACATACCACATTTGGCATTTCCATAAGCTTCAGAATAATCTGAATCGGATGAGGACCTCTGTCCAGAATATCTCCAAGAACATACAACGTATCCGTCTCTTTCAAATGGATTTCTTCTAACAATCTGATAAACAATTCGTACTCTCCATGAATATCTGAAACAACATAAGTAGCTATGTCAATCATCCCCTTTCGTTCCCAAAACACCCTAGCGCACTCTAAATTTTTCCGCTTCCGGTATCACTTAACATGCAAATCCAATCTTCTTTATCTTTCTTTTCATTTCCGTCGGAATCTCTGGAATATCGCTTTCTTCAATGGTAGTCAGCACTTCTGTTTCAATTTTTGTTTCGTCCATCTGACATATTCTTTCTGCCAGATTCATCTCTGCTTCTTCCAACATTTTTCTAGCAAATCTTCCATTTCCATAGTCTCTGCTTTCTTTTACGCTCTCGAAATTCTTTTTTAACTTTTTCATTCCTGCCTCTGTGATTGTCATTTGTTTTCTTGAAAGCATCAATTTTGTAATCTCACAAAGTTCCTCAACAGTGTAATCATCAAATTCTACGCTAAATACAATTCTGGAACGCATACCCGGATTTCTGTCAAGAAACGCCTTCATTGGTTCCGGATAACCGGCAAAGATTACAATCACATTATCCCTATGATTTTCCATCTCCTGAACGATCGTATTGATTGCCTCATCGCCAAATCCATTGTCATAGCCGTCACACAGTGAATAAGCCTCATCAATAAAAAGGACTCCTCCTTGTGCTTCTTTAAACTTTTTCTTAACTAACGGTGCCGTAGCTCCTACGTGTTCACCCACAAGATCTGCACGCCCTGCCTCTACAAACACGCCTGTTGATAATATTTTCTCATCTTTCATAATCTCTGCAAACAATCTGGCTACCGTAGTCTTTGCTGTTCCCGGATTTCCTGTAAAGACCATGTGTAAAGAAGCTTTATCCCTTTGAAGACCTTTCTCCATACAAAGCTTGTTTATCTTATGTTTGGCAATCGCTTTATGGATTACTGTTTTAACAGAAGCTAATCCGACCATTTCGTCTAATTCTTTTCTGGCTGTTCCTGATTCTCTTTCCTTCTTTTCTCCTTCTCCCAACATCTGTATATCCGACTTCGTAATCTGAAAAAGCTCTTCCTTTTGAATGTCACTCGCGCTTTCGCTTGTTGAAAGCAGCCTTACTGACTGTTGTCTAACCGCACGTTCCATCAGATTACGGACATATCTTCCATTCCCAAAATCATCAACATTTCTTACTTTTTCAAAGATGTAATGTGCCTCTTTTATAGCGTCATCTGTCACACAGAATCCTTTTTCATGGATCATCAGCTTAAAAATATCTGTAAGTTCCTCTGCTGTGTAATCCGGAAAATCAATCCAATATGGTATTCTGCTTTTCAATCCTTCATTTCTCTTCATAAATGCTTTCATTCTTTCATTGTATCCTGCAAGAATGACAATCACATTTTCTCTTTGATTTTCCATTTCCTGAAGCATCACTGTAATAGCTGTGTCACTCTTCATAGCATACGCTTCATCTATGAACAGAACACCTCCTCTTGCTGCCAGAAATGCTTCTCTGATAGCACTTACGCATCCTAGTCCATCCAGATCCATTCCTCCACGCTCAACAAATGCACCGCTTTTTAAAATGCCTTTTTCTTTTGTAATTCCTGCAAATAATTTCGCAACTGTAGTTTTGGCACTTCCCGGGTTCCCGCCAAAAATCATATGCATCGAACTGGTATGATAATCATTTCCTTTTCGTTTTTTTCGTTCTTTTTCAACAATATCTGCCGTAATAATCTTATCAATCTGCTCTTTTACAATTTTCAGGCCAATCATGTTATTTAACTTTTCATAAGCGGATACTTCATTTTCATCTCTGTCCAACAAGAAATCTTCCGAAAAGTTGTAATCATATGCTTTCAATATATTTTTATTTAGACACCATGCTTCAAACTGCTCGTAAGCCCTCAATACATCTGTCTGCGAAAACTTATGTCCTGGGAACAATGCCATGAACTCCTGTGCCTGTCCTGCATATTTTGAATATTCGGATTTTTCAATCAGCCTCTGCATATAATCGACCGCTGCTTTTCTATCCCCTGTTCCTTCTCTTAACATAATCGTCATCATATATCTTTTTAACTGTGGCAAGAGATAATAGGCAAATCCCGGATGATCCATATCATATGTAAATACAAACAGGCATTGGTTCCGATACTTCTTTATAAGTTTCTCCAGATATTGACTTGCCATTACATAATCAACCGGATCACACCCAAACTTTTCAGATAAATCTAAGACAATCACTCCGCCATAACTGTTTTCGATAATTTCTTCAAGATGGTTATTTTTCCTAAACAGATTAGGTTCTATTTCACTGACGATTTCCATTCTTCTGCTGTTGATTCGATTCGCTTTGCGTAAGTTCTGAACAAGTACTTCTGTCATTTCACCTGCTGCTTCAAAGCTACGACTGGATATCACATAATGAACCAAATTTCCACTGTATTCAGATAGATTTGCATGCGCCTTTATATTTCTCAGTTCCTCCACAAAATCCTGATGGTAGATACTGCAGATCTCACACTCCTGTTCAGAAATAATACGCTCCTTAAAATCATAAGGAAATGGTCTTGTATCATTCATACAAGAATAATAATAGATCCATAAATTTGACGATTCTATGATCCGATTAGAATAATCAAAACATCTTCTTCTTTTACATTCAAGAAAACATTCCATGAACTGATGCATCGTTATCTCAAATGGCTCTACTTTTACCTGCTTTATTCCAAATGTATCTCGCAACATTTCAAGAATACCTTCATATACATTTTGAAAACTTAGCTTCTGTTCATCGAAAGAAAAGATTGCAGAAATCAGATTGTCCTCTTCCCGATACACTAAAAACGTCCTGTTATTTTTCATATTCTGATACATATACGAGTTGATAGATTCGAGTACATTGTCGTAACCATAGTGTCTGAGTTCGATTTTTGCATTTTCCTTAATCTCCTCTACATTTGTACCCAACTTAAAACCATAATATCTCATACTTTTTTCCTCCCACTGAAGAACCTGTTTTTTGAATATCATCTATTCTTGTTATATCTGATATCATAAAAATAATAGGACATTTTATGTCTTAATTTCCATGAGCTAATTAATTTTTGAAACAAATGTATCTTATTAGAGCGAGAGACCAACACCTCTCGCTCCAATTATTTGATTCGTCTTTCCAAAGCCTCTTTCATCCGTTCTTTCAATATCAGTTTCGTTTTATCGCCTTCCAGAATCTCCAGACAATCTATATACTGCATCAGCCAAAAAGAAAACGCTTTAATATTTATTTTCGGGAATTTTAGTCGCACCATTTTCACTGATTTATTTTCTAACTGATCTGTTTCTCTATTTTTCACTTGCTTTTCCGAATAATAAGTTCCCAGAATTTTGTACAATCCATTTTCCTGTGCTCCAAACCAGTCTACAATCTGCGTAACCTGTTCCTCTTCAAATCCAATTATGACATCTTCTTTTAACATCCCAGAATAAAAATAAGGATTTGCTGTCATAAACTTCTGCGGATTCATCCACTCACTATTCTGCACTTCTTCACTTTTCAGATTATCCAGTACCTGGATTTCACTCATCAAATCAATCCGATAAAACAGAAAATCTGAGACATGCACTTTTTTTGCCATCAGATAATAACGCCCATTACTCATCATAATCTGAAAAGGTGACACACAACGATTCTGATCACCTGTTGGCTTCAGATGAAATTCTTCCTCTTCATATCGGTACGCCTCTAATTTAAACTTAATTTTCTTCCTTCTGTCGATTGCATCCTGAATCTCCAACACATTCTTCATGACATTTATGCCACCATCATCACTTTCTGAATACGGCATATATTCTACGATTTGTTCCATAAAATCTGTCATGTTCTTCACCTGACCGCAACCAAAAATATCCTGAAGATTACTATAATAATCCGGCTTAAATTCCGGTGTTAAAATCTTGGAATAGATTACCGCATCCATCAAAAATCTTGGGAATTCTCCCGGTACATCTTCCACAACCTTTTTCTCATACCAGTAACCCGTTATCTTCCTTTCCCTCTTTCTGAATCCAAGGTAATAATCATCCTTTTCTTTCAGCCCGTTTCCTTCTTCGTCTAATTTTATCTGCTCGATTTCCTCGTCTGTACCAAGTAATTGTCGCAGATTCCGGGATACACTTCGGGAATCTATCGTACGTGGAAGCTCATTTGCTTCCTTCGCACGAATTTCTTCCAAGGCATTCAGTTTGTCGTGTATTTCTTTCACTGTTGCCGTTTTTTGTTTTGTTGCACCGGTGGACTTTAGGGCCTGGATTAATTCTTGTTCTTTGAATTTTGACATGTTGATTTTAACCTTTTTCTCTTAATTTCTTCACACTTTTCTATAAAATAGATAAATTCTTCACATATTTTTTTTGCAATTGTATTTCTCAATTTTTCTTGTTCTATATCATTAAGCGAAAATTGAATTGGTGGATTATAACAAACATTGCGATTCTGTGATTTTTCAATAATATGATTCAACTGTGATTTTTGTCCCTGATATGATGTTGGATAACAAATGATACATTCTCCCTCTTTTGTTTTATTAACATACTCACCTACACAACAATCAAATTGAACTGCTGCAAGAATACAATTTACAGAGTTCTCCTCTTTGCTAATGTAAAATCTCATAAAATTGATTTCATAAACTATATTATTCTTTTTCATATATATGTATTTAAACAAGGGACTTGTTGGTGCATGATTTCCCTTATTTGTATCAAGAAAAAGTGTATCTTTCTCAATAGAACATTCGGAAGTAATAACATTATCCCTTTTCTTTAACAATTCCCTAACGTCTTTTCGTAAAAGAACAATTTTATCTGCAATATCCTTTTCGCATATATGATCAGCTGGATATAAATGAAAATTATACGATTTATCATCAAATATTTTTTCATATGCCATTTCCTCAATTTTATTTTCTTCTTTTACAGATTCCACATAAAGATTACCGATTGAATAATTTCCAAACTCGGCTTTTCTCTTATCGTATTGTTTTTTACTTATATTGCTCATTATATTTTCTCCACTTACAAATTATTTAATTGCCAAAAACCTATTCTTTTCATACCTGCCCTTAAGATTCAAAATCTTTCTATAATATTTCCCAGTTTCTCATTAATTTACAAACTTCTACTTACTCTATTCGTCCTGCATAGCTACTGGTAACTCTTTCATTCATTACTCCACTCAAAATCTTCCTCGAACACCAACGCCAGCGTCCTCAACAGTTCATTCTGAAAGATTCTTTCCTCTGAGTATCCAAGATTTCCGTCTTCATTCTTTTTCTGAATTTCCGAAAAATATTTTTCCTGATCGGTCATTTGCTTTTCATCCGGATAGCATGCAAGTTTTGCATCACACAATCCCATAGCGATTTCACTATATTCCTTCGGGCATGCTTTCTTTAGATCAAATGCACAATCAAAATATAGGATCTTAGGATTGATTTTCTTCCATCTTGTTACCACCCCTGGGATTTCGTACTTTCTTACAAACACTTCTGTTTCATCCACGATTTGTGTCAGTTTTTCCTTTACTTCTGTTTCTCCAAGAAATAAAACATCTACTTTCTTTCTGATGTCCAGCAATTTTTCTCCCATATAATCCCAAATATCAATTTCTTTGTTCTTCTCTTCACTCGGAATATCATTATAGCCGGATGTTTTTTCATATAAAGCCAATACGTCCCAAAGCATTCCATAAACTGTTTTAATTGATGTTCTGAGTTCTTCTTCTCTCATAGGCGCCTCCTACTTTGTGCTGTTTTTGTTGTTGATGCCATTATATCATATTTAAGACATTTTTTGTCCTATTTATGACTTGCTATTATTTTTTTAATTTTTTCTGTTAAACAGCAAATTCCTTTGCAAACACCTCATAATTCAATGTATCTCTCGACGAACAGTAAATGGCTAATTCGATAGTTTCAAAATCATATTTATGTTCGTCAATTGCTGCATGCATTGCTTTCGCAACCAACTCCGGCGGATTTGCAAAGGCTCCACATCCAAAAGCTCCCAAAATAATAACGTCCGATTTCGCACTACTTGCTATGTCTAAGACTCGATTTATTCTCTTCTTATATATATCAAACAACTTTTTATCCGTAATAGTCTTTTTCCAGTTTTTATCATACTGTAACATATATCTCAGATTTGGTGCTGCACAACTAATTACATCTACATCAAACCAGTCTTTCTCCGATAAAAGAGCCGGTTTGGCAGTATCACTCTTAAATACCGTCACGTCGCATGTTTGTATGCAATCATCATTATAAAGAGAATTCATCTTTCCTGTTTTCAATGCATATCTGTGTTTTTTATGAAATGCTTCTGTAATCTCACTTGCTGATATACATTTGTACAGAGTACTGATTCTACATAAGCATTCTTCCTGAGCACCGGCTCCTTTTGTCACTCCGCCGCCTGGATTAGTTGCTGAAGCAAAGTTTAGTACACTGATATGTTTTCCTCTATACGCTGAAGCCGCCTCAAAACTTCTTTTCTTTGAAACGATAATCTCAGCTTCTTTTCCTGTTTCGCGTTCATGTGTAAGATTCTGCAAAATAGCATCTGCATTTTTCTCCGAAATTACTTTATTACATGCCATAGAATTTTTAATCTTGTCCTTCAACTTATGATTAGTTTCACACATCCATACTGTATTTTCAAATATCTTTATCAACTCTTCTCTAGCCATCTACTCTCCTTTTTTTCAAACATAAAACTCTTCTTTTGTTTCCAGGCATAGACATCCTAATTTTCCATTTCTAAAACCACCTCCGCAATCACACATGATAAGATTCCCTTTTTCATTTCTCCAAATCTTATGATTCACAGTGTTTCTATGACCACATATTGAAGTATAACCTTCTACTCCATTACAGAAATACTCTGGGTTCATCTCATTTCCAATTAAATAATAATACTTATTCTCTGTACATTCAGGCTTTGATGTCATCGCATGCGCAAGCAGATATTTTTCATTATTCACCTGAACGCTCAGCTGAAGTGGCCAGGTTAAAATTTGTCTTGCAAGATTCTGAACATCCACCTCTACCAACCTTCGAGTAAGACATCGAAATGTATTGTACTGATATGGTTCTGTTTTTCTTCTTTTCCACTCCGGCATTTGATAAAATTTTAAAATGTATGCCGCCAGCCATTCGTCATGATTACCTCTAATCATAGAGCAATTGTCTCCCAGTTCCATTACTTTAAAATATAAATCTACCGGATTCGGATTGTAATCAGAACGGTCGAACAAATCTCCTAAGATGAACAGCTTGTCCTCTTTGGAAAATTCAATCATCTTTAATAATTCACAAAACTTTTGATAATCATTATGAATATCACTAACGACATAATGCATTTTTTATTTTCTCCTATAACATTTTTGCCACAGATTCGGATAGTCTCTAAGATTAAGACGAGATTCTTCTCTCCAGATAGGCTCTCCCCAATGACGATAATCGCATATATCCCACGATTCATTTTCTTTCCGATAATGGTTCGATTTTCCAGTCAGACTATCATAAGGATTCCTTTTTGTTCTTCGCCGAATTCTTCTATTTGCCAGCTTTTTAGCAAATCGATCTTTATCACCTTTATAAACTGGTGTATGTTTATAGCTTCGACTCATAATATACAGTCTCCATATTCAACATATTT
This sequence comes from uncultured Mediterraneibacter sp., assembly GCA_934309345.1. Lineage (GTDB taxonomy): Bacteria > Bacillota > Clostridia > Lachnospirales > Lachnospiraceae > Mediterraneibacter. Next base: position 54,883 of record CAKRDD010000005.1, read on the forward strand.
TCTTTTTATCCCGATGTCTACAGCATAATATCTTCTGGCTTTTGGGCTTCTTCCATCATCTTTTCTGATAAGCTTTTTTCTCTACATACTTCAGCATATTTTCTGGCATATTTCAGAACCAAGTCTGGGCAAAATTCTTTTCCGTTACTTTTATGACTCAAATAATCTCCCAACGCTTCCGTTGCATATCTCAAAGCCTGTCTTTTTGGATCATCTTCTATATATGTTGGAAATTCCACTTCAAGATACAATGGATTAATATGTTCATGTGACCAGATTCCTGATTCTGTTAGTTTATAACAAATCATCTGTATATCTGAAAAATCAACATACCAATTTTTCTCTTCTATACGATTCAGATACCGATTCCAATCCGCTTCTCCCTCTACCAGAACATAATAGGAACCATTCCTTATATCTTTTACCGGTGTACCAGCTTGTAATGGACAAGGCATTTTTATAAAATGATATTCGAATCGTTCCACTTGATAGCTATCTACAATTTTTTCATCTTCTGGAAGCTCGTAAGAATTGAATTGTTCTATTTCTCCACTCATATTTAAAGTAACAGATGCTACCGCAGTACCGTCATATGCACAGTATTCTTCCGTCTCAAAACCCAAATTTGGATTTCCTCGCAACGGATTGCGTACAATTTCATCTGCATCTGTGGCTACAATCAACTGCTTACTTATCCGACATTTCAACTTATATGTCTGCATATGTTTTTTTGCATATTTTAAAGCTCTATTATAATCAGAGAAAAATCCACCATTTTCATATTCCAGATCTTCGACAACATAGACATATTTTCCGGACTGATTATGGATAAATGTTTTAAATGTCCTTTTTTCATAATTCAACCGTTCGTTAATTTGTCTTCTTAGAGTTTCATCCTTCGTTTCTTCCAACAGCTCCTCCAAGGCATCTAAAATTTCCTGCCTGAATCTGCCTGATGCATTCCAGATTAAGGTTGCCTTCTGAAAATCTGTAAATGCAAAACCAATTTCTTCAAAACATTTTTTCATCCATTGAGATGGGACTATCTCAAACATCTTACTTCCTCCATACACAATTCCCGTTCTACCGAACCTGGAAAAGTCGCAAACTATATCTTATATCAACTCTCAAATTCTTCACGGATTTAACACTGGAAATAAAGAAGCCCATTCTCTATGATAGTTAAGATTATTTAACTCAGGTCCGTAAAATTGATAAGATCTACCATCTTCAGCAATCATAATCACGCCCCCTAGTCCACCCATTCCAGATGGCGCACGAAACCCATAGGCAACAATTTTCTCAAATAATTCTTCTGTCAAATCTGATAATTTTAACTGTATTCTATCTTCAAATTTCATACTCGTCCTCCGCAGTTATTTTGCATCTTCCATTAACATCCGGATTTTTTCGAAATCATATTCTCTTATTATCTGGGCTTCTTCAGTACATTTTACTTCGTGATCTGTTACCACCACATCTGCTTCCATAGGATCTTCAACAATTTTTTCTGCCATCATAGAAAAGAAATCATACATATTCATAACATCTGTAAGATGAAAATAATCTGTCAAGAATGAAAGATTTGTATCTCCAGCCATCCTTGATTTACTATTTTTTGCTACATTAAGCCAGACAAATTCATTCGTGAAAAGATCGATTCCAAACAGATATGCAAAGGTACTCTCACAATTCACAAGATATGCCGATTTTACTGTCTTAGGTTCATATACTTGTCCACTATCATCCCAATCTCTCAGCATATACCCCGCCTTACAAAAGCATTCATTAAAGTTTTTCCCAGAATAAACGTTATCGCAAAAAATCAAATATCGATATTCAGAATACCGTGCCTTGAATTCCGGAAGATTGATATCAAAGTATTCAGAACCTCCCAGATAACCGCTTGTTTGATCACCAGAATAGGTAATTGCTCCTGACTGGTGTCTCGACATCGTTCTCCAGGAAAATTCTCTCCGATTACCATCTTCTGTAAGTGCAAATACCGAAAGATCAATATCGTTCACCTTCTCCCAATAGGTAAATGCCCTTAGCTTTTTCCCCTCGTCTATTGGAATCCTGCTTCCTTTAGAAAGAACACCCAATCCTCCTTGCGAAGTATTTTCTGCTAATGGAAGTGTATAATTTTTCATGGAAGATTCAATATATACCTTTCCAAGTCGATTTCTAAGTTTCTCAGAAAGTTTTGAACGAATCATTTTCCCAACTTCTTTTACCTGCTCTTCCGTAAGCCTGCTTTGACATTTCTCACTCTCCTCTGGTGTTTCATAATGAACCTTCATGAGATTATGCTGTGTAAACTTGAAAATACGTCCGTCCTTTCTCTGCACTCCTTCATATCTGAACAATAATTGCAGCAAAATCAATGTACTGCAATCCTCTGGGAATTCCGAAAGGAATGTTTGCTCATCTTCTCGATCCATACGACTGATAATATAATCCATATTTCGAAGCAATGCAGATGTTCCTTTCTTTTCCCGCAATAACTCTGCTGCTTGCTGATATCTGTTTTCCTGCATCAGCTTTTCAAACTCACTGTATACAGACTCATTGTCTTTCGTTCTCATGGCATGTACAAATATTTCCGCCTCTTCGTTTTTCGGCCGATAATGAATATGATGTAAGAACCCATTCCATAGTTGCTTCTTTTCATAACATGTACAAATATCGCACCTGTCACCTTGAAACATTCTGTCCAATAGTGCCGTTAAGAATTTTCTATCCTGATTTTTTAAATTCAGTTTTTTCGGATTATCATTGTGATAATACCGATAGTTTAATTCATCTACTATTTTCATAACATCTGACAGATTCAAACTGTCTGCCAGTGAAAGATTTTTCGTGTCAATTAAAAGTCTTACACAGGTATTCTTTGATACAATATCCGGAATATTTTCAAGATGGTCCCGAATAAATGTAAGTACAAGCGTATACTGCCTCTCACTCAATGGTCGCGAACCTGATAATAAATCCTTCACAATCACTCGTACCGTTTCTTCTGCTTCTTCCTCCGTTTGTATCACAAATTCCTGTACTTCTGTCTCTTCCTGAAAAGCCGCACGTTCAAAATCTTTTTCAAACATAGACTGCCCCGGCTCTTCAAAATTGCCAAGCCCGTACGTATTAAAATAATGTGCAAGCTGATCAAATAATAATTCCTCTGTAGAAAGATTTCGGACACTCTGAGGGAATCCTCTATAAAACGGTTTCGGAACATTTTCTCCAAATCTTTTTGATAGTTCTTTTACCATTCCGCAATGCACAAGCTCCCTGCCCTTTGTAATTTTTACGCCAAAGAAATGTGCCATTGCAAACAAGGTTTCAAAAACATGCTTTTCTTCTATCTCTTCATCACTGACAAGAATATGCTTTTCAAACAAATAGTCTTTGTATATTTCTTTCATGCCCGCACCTCTTTCTACTACTATACTTTAATCAATGCCGACTAATCTTGCCACTCAAATACACCTAATTCGAAGTAAGTAACAATAGCTGTCGGCATCCTTTTGGCGATATTATCGGATTAAATCTGCGCTCTACCAACTGAGCTACAGAACTTTTAAAGTTCTGGTGGGAGTCGAACCCACGACAACAAACTCCCAAAGAAGTAAATCCGATTAGCTGCCAAATTCTTTCTACTTATACTTTTAAGATAAAACCTTTTCTGTTTCTTATATGACGTTTAGTATTAAAACTATTGTACATCATTGCCCTAAATTTCCGCTTCTACTCCTGCCAGAATTTTCCATTTTGATAGCCTTCCAACAGTTTTTCCCTCATATCGTTGTACCAGGCTCTCAACGTTGATTGTAAATAATATATTTCGTCTTTTCCATTTTTATCGCTTTCTAAAATAGTACCAGTTTGTACATCCATATGAAAAATGATTTTTCCTTTGTCTCCACCATAATACTCCATTGTCAAATAGTCATCTGTATCCTTTGCAAATACCATAATACTGTCATAAATAATAGATATGAGACGATATTCCGGGTTCCACCATAATTCTTTTATATCTATCTCAGTTTTCTCTATCGGTAACCATGCCAACACACTATCAAATTCTAAAACTCCTCCTCGACTTTGTCTGAAACTTCCAGGTATTTTCCCGTGATCAGTACTCCATAACCCTGTATCCCAACAACCAGCACTTAGATGCCCATCTTTTTCAACAATCAAACAAACCTCAAAATCATCAGGAAGCCTGTCTTTTATATAATTAAAGCCTTTCAATGTTACTTCTCCTGGCTTATTTGATATAGCAAATGCTTCATTTGTAATCATGCTTGTTTCTCCTTTATTATTTATATAGTGCATCATTGATTCAACGCAAGGTCTGTGAAAAATAAATCTTTTTCAACAGTTCTACTGACACTCCTTCTCCAAATATTGTTTTTATTACTACCTTACAAGCCTCTTCACAATATCCATTTTTTCTATTTAAAGTTCTGGGAAACAATTTATCTGTTCAAGTAAATCTTGTAACTCATTTTCAATTTTCTCTTTTTCATCTTCAGAAAATAATCTCACACGCATATCAATAATGGTCTGAGCCTGAAATTTCGAAAATGAAAACTGATTCATTAATTGTATCTTAGCGTTGAGACTGTCCTTTGAATGTTCCATTAAATAGAAAACCTGTCCTTGATGATCCTGAGCCCACTTTATCGCCTCCACAAATTCAAGTCTTTTAGTCAATTTTTTCCAATGTTCAATAATATATTCTGCAAAATCACCTAATACAACTCTGTCATCCCCTAGTGCCACCCTCCATTGGACTAATCGCCTTCCTGTTGCCTCTTCTATCAAAGCAGACAGCAAATTAATATCTGCAATAAATATGTCGTGACTCATAGAACGTTCTTTATTTCTTTGTCCCAATGCTTCAATCGGAAAACTATCCCAATTTCTGTAATAACAATAGTCATTAGCGCTTCTCACTACTACGTCAAAAGCTTTTTTTATAGAAGCATTGATTTTAATATCATTTAATATATTCTGCAAAACAGCATCAAAACTTATGCTATTTCGTTCTTCAAGTCGCTGATTAATTTCCTCCTCATGCTCAACTGGTATAATCATTCTTCCTTCAGAATTTCTAACCTGTCCCGCTTTTACCCAGTATTTACGCTGTAATTCTGAAGGAGTATCTTTTGCTAAACCATTAAATATTTCACCCTTATTTGTTTCAATAACAATTGAAGTATTTGGATACCAGTTCTCAAAGAACTCAAACAAATTCATCATAAAAACATCCTTTCGCTCATCAAAAAACTCTTCATCCAAATCTTGTAAGTCAAACGTCTTATAGGTCATATTATTTCCTCACAAGAAATCCTTTTGTTTCTGCAACCTCAATGCTTACTTCAACACCGGCATTAAACTTTATAGCATCAGCTTCCATTCCATCTGAAAAGATCACACCGTTTTCCGGCATTTTGGACAGTACCTTGAACAGATCTCCTTCCTCAAGCATTCCAAATACGATGGAGGCACCAGTGGTATTTGACGGGAATGGTTCTCTAACGACAAAACTCAGCTTCTTTTCATCCCATCCAACCGCGTTGTATTCACAACTGTCATCAAATCCAAACAGCCCACATGCTGCCTGAGCTTGTGCCATTACGGACTTATACCATCCGGACTGTCCAATCCCGGTCGAGATGATAATACCGGATGAAGACTGGGATTCTGTTACGACTCTTCCCCTGTCATGACGCGTAGTTAGATCATATCGTGCCGATGTATGCGATTTTGGTCCAATGAAGAAATCGTTTACCGCAAGCATTTCCTGTCCATCATTGGTCACAGCCTTTGCCATAGTAACCGTTTTCACATCACAGTCACCCTCTATCGTCTTTGGGATTATTGTTTCGAGTTCTCCTGCCTCGAAAGGAAGCAGTATCCCATCCCACCTCGTCGGATCGGGATTGACACCGATTATCTTCTGTCCGCTTAAATACTTCATTGTATTGCAAACCAAGCCGTCTCTACCGACAGTGATCACAATGTCATCTTTACTAAATACCATATTGGGAACAAACTCTCTATCAACCACAGTAACCCTTGCGTATCTGTCGGCGATCTGTTTTACCACGGATAGTGACTTCTGATATGTCTCATCTTCCAACTCATAATCGGAAAAGTCCGCCCCCATATGCTCTATATGAAACCTAGCCTGTGCCTTTGTATTGTATTTGTACAGAAGTTCCTGAAGGCGGCTCTTCTGTGTCACAAGAACGATCTTATTTGCATTTTTATCCATTTATCCCCCTTCTCCGGCGGATTCGATATGGAATCCGCCGGAATCATATAATCAAATACGCTTACTGCTGCTAGCAGATGTGAGCGTTTCCAGTAGATCCGGCGAAATACTCAGATTGCCAATCTTATCCGAGTTTTCCGCAAGGCTGTTGAAGGCTTTTGCGATCAAAGTTTTACTATCCATCCCGGATAAGAGGATCGCTAATAGTACATCTTTGTTAACGGAACTAAACGCCCCCAGTGCAACTTCATTGGCATAGGCTTTAGCGTCCGCCCTTTCTTTCGTAACCTTGCTCTCAAGCCCCACTTCTTCCAAGGCATTTTTATGTCTTAGCATCTGATTGGTATGTTCCTTCTCAGCAACCTTTATCTCAGAGTTTAGTTCATTTTCCTTAACGATCCGTTCCTGATCTATCGCTGCATTTCTTCTCTCGTAGATCGCATCATCCTGCTGTTGGAAAATCTTCTCTCTTGTAGCCGCCTCTAATGCCTTTTTCATATCTAAGGAAGGCGAAACCGCCAGGATGGATACTGTGACAACCTCTAATCCCAGTTCCTTAATAGCCTCGTTTGATGTCATCTCCTGCGTAAGAAATGCGGCAAGTTCTTCTTGGGAATGAATAACCGCCTTTACATCTCTGCCATTTACAAACTTGGATGCTGCTGTCTTTGCCAGGTTTGTGATCCGCTTTCCCATGACCTGCTTAGCCTCTACCCTTTTATTCTCGTGCTCTGTTTCGCCCGTGTACGAAAAGTCGATCATTCCAGCCACCTTTTCATAGTCACGGATAATATATGAAATATCTCCCTGAATATTGATGCCCTGAAAGTCCGAAGTCATCACATCATCAAAAGCAAAGAATGTGTCAAATGACACCGTGGGAACTACCGACATTCCCGTATTTAACGTATTACAGAAAAACGATAGTCCCACACCTTGATTTACGATCTTTCCGTTCTTCATCACCAGAACATACTCATTCGGTTGAAACTTATAATGCTTAATTCCCATAGCGCATACCTCCTTATAGCCAGCAATATCCCATTATTTCTACAAATAGTTTCGCTGCTTTAATAAACTCCTCTTCTGTTATGTAATCAAAATGCGTAAGCTTTAATGTAATCTCTGAAAAGTATCGCCTCAACCGCAGGTGTTCTAGATGCAAATTCAGCTCTCTCAATACCATTGGTAATCAATAACCTTTCCCATATTTTTTTATAATGTTCAAAATCAAACTTTTGATCATCCAGTATTACAAATTCTTCAATTTCCGGATGTAATTCAAGATACTCTTTTACGCCCTGTCCTCTTTTACGCTCTTTATCAATGGTATGATCCGATATTTTCAATCCACACTGCTCGAGTTTTGATACAAGATATCTGTAATCGTCATGATTTCTATCCAGCACTTTCCAATCAGATGAAAGTACAATGTCACCACCTCCACATTTTTCAATAGCATTTGCAAGGACTTTAACTCTTGCATCGTCTATCCCTGTGTATCCATAAGGTGTTCGTTTAACGGTTGTTCTTGTGTTCAAGACACCATCAATATCAAGAAATACTACAAACCTCATTTGACATCCTCCTCGGCATATGCTTTTTTCTACTTTTTGTAAAAGCTTCATTGCTATTTACTAATTCGGATTATAAAAAAAATCAGACAAACTTTGTCCAATTTTTTTCTATTAAAAGTCCAATTTTTATTTAAATTGTCTTTTTTCTACTTTATTCGGTTTTCTAAAGCCCACTTCATCCGCTCTTTTAATGTTTTTTTCAATAAATCGCCCTCTAAAATGTCTACGCAATCCATATATTGCATTATCCAAAAGGAAAAGGCCATAACATTAACTTCTGGGAAACTTAACTTTACCATTTTTACTTTGACCATATTTTCTGGTTTTTTCATATAATACATCCCTAAGCATTCAAATAAACCATTCTCTTCGGTTCCGAACCAATCTACTACTTGTGTGATTTGTTGTTCCTCAAATCCAATTACAATGTCTTCTTTTTCACCAGAGTAGAAAAAAGGATTTGATATCAGAAATTTCTGTGGATTTTTCCACTCAATTTGTCCCTGCACATCTCTTCTTTTCGTTTCTATTATCTCTATTCCATCCATCAAATCAATTCGATAAAACAAGAAATCTTGTGTCGTGGACTCATTTTTTGCAATCACATAATATCGTCCATTACTCATCATAATCTGCAGCGGTGACACACAACGAACCTTGCTATTTTCAATATCTAACTCAATTGTTCCATCACTTGTATATCTATAAACGCCAAGTTTAAATTCGATCTTTTTTTGCATATCAATCGCTTTTTGAACGATTAATACATTTTTCATCACATCAATTCCGCCTTCTGCAGAATATGGTTTTAAATCAACGATCATTTTAGAAAACTCATTCAGTTCTTTCACCTGTCCAGTACCGAACAATCTTTGAAGACTTAAATTGTAGTCTGGTTTGTATTCAGGATTTAACACTTTGGAATAAATGACGGCATCAGCCAAAAATCTCGCGAGATATTTTGATGAGCCCCCTTCCTCTCCATCTTTTTCATCATACCAATATCCTGTTATATAAGTGCCTTTTTTATTCGCTTTCTTGAATCCTAAATTATATTTTCCTTTGTCTATTATTCCAATTCCGTTCTCATCTGTTATTTCATTTAACTCTTTACCTGATTTTCCCAGCAAGCTTCTCAGTCTCCGGTCTACGGTACGGACAGATGGCAAATCATTGGCATCATATTTATCTTTTAGCGCTTCATATACTTTCTGTGCATTCGCCGGATATAGCTCCGACGTATTCATTGATTTTAATGTTTCGATAAGCTCTTCATCTTTAAGTCTATTCCATGCTCTTTTTTCCTGCATCTATTCACACTCCTTATTTCCCCCAGATTATGCGCTTACTGTTATTTAGCGTATACTTTGAGCACCCTCTCAAATGTCTTAAAATTACGATTATCTTTAGGACCACAATACACAGCAAATTCGATTACTTTAAACACATTCAAATATTCCTTGACTACATTTTTTGCCGCAAGTGCTACTATTTCAGGGTTATTTAAAAAAGCACCACAGCCAAATGCACCTAAGATAATAACTTCATCTCCCTCAGTGGCTGCTATATCCAAAATTCTACGCAGTCTTTTTTCATGAATTAATAACAATTCCTTATCACTAATTTTTGCCTTCTTAACACCATCACCTTGATTAAACCTGTTACTTGGCTTATCTCTTAAATTTGGAGCCGCACAGGTGATAACATCAACTTTATACCAATCAGCTTCTGGCAATAATTCAGGATTCTCCGTATCCGTTTTGAAAACCAGAACATCCGGTGTAAAAATGATATCATCATTATGAAGTGGATCTCGACTGGCACGATGTGGTCTGTAGAATCCGTCCCACATATTTTGCTCATTCAGGTTAAAATATAACCCCGAACAGCGGCAAAGACACTCCTCCTGTGCATTGGCTCCCCGCACAACTCCTCCACCCGGATTTGTGGCTGAAGCAAAATTATGAACTACCGTCTTCATACCCTTATATTCAGAAGCCGCCTCAAATGTTCTTTTCTGTGAAACAATAACCCTGGCAGGCCCTCTCTGTTTTCCCTTTTGTTCCAAATCAATTGTGTCATCTTCTAATATTAATTTCTGCTTATTCGTAGAAGCTTTTACCGAAGCTTTAATTTTTTCATTATTCTTGACCAGCTTTTCTGTGTCTTTAAAAATCTCTATATTTTCATTTCTCCCCAAAATCTATTTTCCTCCCGTCTATTCCAATCCAGAATTCCATCGCTATCTGATACTTAACTTGCTTTATTATGATAATAGCCCTAAAGAAGGGCTTCCCTTTGCCTTTTTTAGAGCTATTTCAACTTTTATTATTCCTGTAGCTTCTACATAATTACTGTAGTCCCAGGTTCTATATTCTCAATCAACCATTCGAGTTCTGACTGTGCAATTCTAATACATCCTGATGTAAATGTATCATTACCACTGATTGGCTCATGATCTTTCATTGATTCTCTGGTTACCTCTGCATCATATAAATCACTGTGGATAAAATAATCTTCGAATATCACAAGATAACCAAAAAACTTTACCTGACCACGCTTTGGATAATATCCGCTCAGATACTCTTCTGCAGATTTGCTCTCTACTTTGAATATTCCCATTGGAGTTGGTGATTTTTCTCCTCCGAAAATACAATCTATAGATTTCAGTTTTTCATACATAGTATAACCAGATGCATCAAAATCCGGACGAATCGAATAATGTTCATTCAGAACTGAGTTGTCTGCTTTTTGATATACTTCCAGCTTATGATCTGTTCGATTCAGTTTCAAAAGATAATTCGTCCCTTGATTTTCAAATTTTCTTTTTACAATATACATAATCTACCTGTCTTTTCGCTTCTTTTTTTTCCTAAATTCCTTATATATCATTGTCAGGAAAAAAAGTATCATTATTACACTTGTTGCAAGAAAACCAATAATCATCAATGGTCTTCCTGTTGAAATATAATCCAACATCTGTAATGTGGCTGAAATAATCGATACGAGTCCAAATACTGTTATAATCATACTGACTCGTGATTCACGCTCTCCATCAATTCGATCCTGTTCCTCATTCAGTAACGTAATCTTCTGACTAATTTCCTCCAACAACTCATTCACACCGTTTTGTTTTTGTAAAGAGCGATAGGTTTCACACACATTATTCCAACGCGAAATCTGTGATGGTGCCAGTGTTCCATAGGATATGAATTCCAATGCTTCTCTTTTTAAATTTCTAAGACTCTCTTCTCTTTTAAATCGACTTGATTCACCGATAAACCTTTGGTGAATTCTTTCATTAAAAATCATGCATGTATATTTTTGGTACATAACGATCATTGTTAATAACAAATCAACTTCAGACCGCCCCCACAAATCGTTCTTATCTCTGGGTTCCATTTTCCCCAATTTGGGTCCATAAGCATAGGAAATTTCCTGGGAGGTGATAGCACATGCCCAGCCATAATGTTCATCCTCTACATCTTTTGCCCCAGTTGCATATTCCACATCCATCTCTGATACATCTTCAAAATCTCTTGTCACATCAACTAAACGATGTCCATTGTAAGCAATTCTCTTTGGAATTTCATTATTTTCAAAACGCTTTGGAAGAGATGCTATATTCAGTCGATAAGCTTCCTTGATGATATATTTTCTCGATTCCTTATCCTGTATAAACCATGAAAGAGTAATTTTCATTTTCTTTTGAACTAGTCCAAATACCTTCTCTTCTAACAATTCCAATAAAACTTCCTGAACTGAGTTCTTTTTGTCATTGCTCTTTTGTACATATCCTGGATCTATAAATTTATATATTTGATTAACATCTTTGTTTTTATATGATAAGTATACCGTTATGAACGCGATTCCATTATTAAAAATGAAAAGTTGTAAATCGTCAATCTGGTATTTTTTACTTATCTCCGCTTTCCTGTTCCATGCTTCTATCGTTTTCTGTAATTTGCTGTTAACGCTGACTCTTTTAACAAAATTTCCATTCCGGCACTTCACCGATAGCAATTCAGTGAAATCACTGGTGTCAAATGTTAATTCCGGAAGTTCAGGGTCTTTTTTATTAACAGTAATGGATTGAAAAGAGCCTTGGTAACGTAATGGGAGGATTATGTAAAGGCCGCGGTCTATATTATGCGTATCCTTTACATCTTTCCAATATGTTTGCATAAAATTTCCTCCAATGTCTGCCAATATTCTCCATGGAAAGATTTATATTTTTTCATCATCCCATGCTATATTTTTCATCTATTGTTTGACTGTATTTCCTTTTAATATTTCATCAATCGCATCTCTGATATCGTCAAAAACCTCGCCAAAGTTTATTCTTGTTCCATTAGTTTGTGTTTTCACTATTCCAGACACAAGATGCGTTAAATAGTGATCTAATGAATTCGCATAATAATATTTGCTTATTCCTGGATACTCTCCCCATCCATCATCACTGTATCCTGTATTTTTTTTGTCCAGTTCTCTTTTTGTGTTTTCATCTTCATCTTTATCTTTCCACGCTAATTCAAGATATTTTTTCGTAAGCATTTCACCCCTTATAAATGCAATCTTCTCTTTGTTTATTCCCCCTATTATATCGAACCAATCTTTATCTAAATATCCTTTGTTCACCATTTTTTTTCTAACAATAGACATTAGTTTTTTAGTTTCATCACATTTTCCATCTTCTTTCACATAATTTCCATCTTCAATTGCTAATACAGCTTTCAACGCAGCCTTAGTTTCTGAATCCAAATCATTCTCCTCAAATAAATGTTTATATAAAATAATAAATCTATCTACATATTCACGATGATTTTTCACTCTAGGCATGGTTCGCGTACCTACAAAAATATTAAACACTTCCACAACATGTTCCTCTGTATCCACTTCTTCATTCATGGGATTATGATAAAATATACCTCGCATCATATTTGCATAAATCTTCTCTTTTTTTATCCCTTTATAGCTTGTAAGGTACTCTTTATATTCATCATCTCTATCACAAATAAATTGAATCGCATTTTCCTTTTTATTCAAGTTTCCATCTAAGTCTTTGTAAATACGATTAAAATGAATTTCAAATTCAATCGTATCTTCCTCTAATTTAATTGGAATCCGAATATATTCTTCGTTTGGCACTTCTATTGCTTTTGTATATTTTTTACTTATAACCTCACATAAACTATTTATATCCATATTCATTCCCCTCTTACTATAATGTCTGGTTTCTATTTTTTAATCTAAATGATTCTCTTAAATATCTACCGTAATTTTTGATTATGTATATTTTTCTTACTCCCTCGTATAATTATTGTCATTGTACTCCTTTATTGCTACTAAATCCAGCAAATCACAAAAACTTTTCTCATCAAACTTATTTCTTTATATAAAATCTCTCCATATCATTCAATCGAATCGCCCCAAGATTTCCATCTTTCTGATATCCTACCCCACAATCTATTCTAATCGTCCTTCCCGACGGCGATACCCATATCTTTCTATCCTCTGTCGCAGTATGTCCTACAACAGAGATAAACTTGTCATGTTCTTCCATTCCTCTGATAAAACACTCGTAATGTCCATCCCCCATATAGAACCTGCTTTTATTCCATATTCGCTCCGGTGTCAAATATGTCTGTGCATGTGCTATCTGGTATTTTCTCCCCTCAAGATCAAGATTGATATAATAAGGCTTTTCTTTTATCCATTTTGCCAGATTAAGCAAATCAACTGCTGTCATCCGTTGTTCCATGATTGCTAATGTATTGTATGAAATATATTCTCCTACTTTTTCATTAGCATACTTTTCCATAATTTCTCTTGCCAGCCAGACATCATGATTTCCTTGAATCACTTGAATATTAGGATATTTTAAGATTTCAAAATACAATTCAACCGGCTGATTTCCACGATCAAAGATATCTCCCGCCAGAAGCAATATATCATCTTTCGTAAAATTAATTTTTTCTAATAACAATTTGAATCTATCAGCATCATTATGTATATCAGAAACAACATATACCTTTTTATTAACAACCTTTAAATTCATTTCGTCCTCTCTCAGAAAATTTATCGCTGCAATCCTATTTCAAACGTCCTCATGCTCAAATAATGATTTATTCTTCCTTGAATTTTTTCTATACACAGTATCTCTGTATCCGACTTCTCTGGTTCCATTTCATTAAGAATTTTTATTGCACCTCTAAATACTTCTTCTGTAACATTTATATCCGGTGAATCAACAGCCAATTTCAAGAACACATGAACAACCACTTCCAAATCACATTTCCCAAACACTTCATAAAAATACATTTTTTAATCCTCTAAAAGTCTTTTTCTGTAGGAACTATAATATCTTTCTTCGTATAACAGCCCCAGCCAATTGCATTATTCTTATCCACTATACGTTTCTTTGCCTCTTCCAGCGTCTGGCATGAACAGAAAAATCTACCTGGGTTAAAAAACGTTACCGGCTCATCGCCTCCATCCGGTGGTGGATACGATAGAGGTTCACTTAGATCACTATACTGGTTATAGAAAATATTATACGCTTCTATTCCCATTCCCCACTTTCCGGATTCTTCATCAAAAGATAACTGTCCGTCCTGCTGGTATAATATACTCCAAATAGATCCTGTGATACTTCCATTTTCATTACGCCTATATAAAGTAGTGTAACATCCTTCCGGTTTATATCGGTCTTTAGCACTTTCAAACAGAATGTATAAATCATTCCATTTCATATCATTCTCTGTCAGTCTTATTTTTTCATATGCCTTTTCTTTTTCCTCTCGTTCCTTTTTCTCTCGCTCAATTATCTTTTCTGTTCCGGCATACACAATCCGAGTTACTTTTTCTTTCGGAATATCTAAAAGCTGCCATATAATTTTGTTTTCCGTAGGCATCATACGATAGTGTTTCTCTATACTTTCCATGGCAAAAATCACTTTATCATATAAATCATTTCGAATATAAAGATGCACACCGATTCCCCAATAGTATTCTTTAAATCGTGATTCATCCCGAAACGGAACTATTTCATCAAGTTTAAACCAGTCATACTCAACCAAACCTCGTTGATCTGCTAAGTATTCTTCTCCGTCTTCTGTATACATAAGCAAGACCCCCGGTCCGCCTAACCCCGATGGATAAGAATATCTAAAGCAAACTACACGATTAAATAGTTTTTCATTAAAATCATTAAATTGAAACATTATCATGTTCACCTCACAAATACTTATATTTCAGAACTACTTTTTACAATAAAATCCGCCCACCGTATAAAATTTCCATAGGATTCTAATTCTTTTCTTACTGAATAATTATTTGACGCATACTCCAGCTTTTCATTTCTCCTCCAAAAGGCTTTCCGGCTCTGCTTTAATTCTCTGCCATATTATTTTCTCCTCCGGCGTCAGCTGTTCGTTTATAACAATTGGTAACGGAAGCTCTGTATGTACTTTCCAAAACAATGTATCCTTTAGAGAACAATTTCCACAGGTTCTTGGCCCCAATAGTCCAAATTCTCCAAAATGTGGCGGGTAGTCCCATCCCGCATCCAAAGCCTCCTTTGCAGTGATGAACTCTTTTTTTCCACACACTTCACAATAATGCCAAAATGGTCTGGTGTTCATGCTCTCTATGAACTGACGGTGTTTATGTTCTCTTTCATCTTCCCTACGAATCCATGTATCTTCTTCCGTCAGTTCCTGTCTTGCCTGTTTCACAATTTCTGGCCTTATATCATCCATCCGAAGTATGATTTCATCATCGACCACCTCAAAGATTGCATCAAATCCCTCCGCAGGATTCGGAAATTCCATCTGTTTCTTTTGATTTTCGTATGTTTCTATGTTTTCTATATCCTCTCGTTTCTTGCTGTTCTCAATCCAACGTTCATTACTCGGATGCATCACATATACTTCTATTTTCACATCCATTTTCTTACGTATTTCGTCAATATAAGCTATCCGCCGCTTTGCTTTAAAGAAGGTCTGTTCAGCTATTACATCATTACCTTGCTTCAGTTCATTTATAATGTCATGAAGATGCTTCTCATTCGCTTTTTTAAGACAACGAAACTGTTCTTCAAATGTAATCAGTTCCTTATTCCCATGTTCATCGTAAACCTTTTGCTGATAATCATAAATATTAAGAACAACAGCCTTTTCGCTAGCCAAATGATGTTCTATAAAATAAGTTTTCCCCGCTGCATTTGCACCAATCACAAAGGTTACTTTCTGCATATTCCGCTCCTTTTCTCCACTGTTCTAAACTACTAATCTAGCTCCTTTCGTTCTACTTCTCTACCTCTGTCGATCCAGAATCTACTTCTTCACATTTCACATTTTCTATATCTGTCCTCCCTGTATCCGACAAAACAATCACCATTCTCTTATTCATGTAAGAATCATAATCTCTTTTTTCCAAAGCCTTTATAATATCCTTATCGTTTTCGTCAAAATTGTCCTCCATACCTATACCGAAAACAAATTTATCATCATACTCATCAGGAATCTCTCTTTTCCATTCATATAACTTGTACGACCAGTCTTCTCTGTTAACAACAGCAAAATTACGGCCTATCTGTAAGTATGGTTTGATATCTTTGAACAAAAGAACCTCTTCTGCTTTTCTTTCTATATCACGTGGAGTTTCGCAAAGAACAATCTCAATTGCAGGCTCCAAAGTGACATCCTTTATTGAAATGGTTGTGTCATCTGCATTTCTTGGAAAAGTATATATATCCTTAGAAAATTCGACATCGACCATTCCTATTCCATATACATATAAATCCTTATATTTTTCAGCCGGAATATCCGAAATCATCAAATAATCGTGATAACATCCATCTTCAAAACATATTGATAATCTAGTGTTTCTTGCCAAATATTGTCTGATTTCCTTGAACTGAATTGCCATAATCATCTTCTCCTTTATTTCTTATCTCTGCTCTATTTTTGCACAATTCTGCATTGGTCATAGGTCTGTGATGTGCTTGTACAAATTCCGCTGCTCGTTTTATCCCTTTCGCCATTTGAATTTCCTGATCTGAGTATTCACCATAATCTTTCACGATGTCTACGTGTTCCGGGTCTTTCAAAATCTCAACCAACACGCTTTCGAAGCCATGAACATGATCCATCTCACCATTATGCATGAAATGATAGATTAAACCTGTTCCTGAAAACTCGGATGCAATATAATTAATATCTCCACTTTCAAATCCGTATCCTGTCTGCACACACCAAATACCGGATGCATCATCTTGAACCGGAACATATTTACCAAGATATTTCTGTTCTAATAAGTCATCTGAACCACCTGCATATTCAGGCTTATTTTCAGCATCACTCTTAATATTCTTTTTACTGTAAAGATTCGTTAGATAGTTAAGATACGCCATTCTTTCATCTTTTTCATTCAATGTCATACGCTCAATATATATTGGATTGATGTGTTCATGTTCAAACTCTCCCTGATAAGCTACTCCATCAAATTTAATATCTACACAAATCTGAACATCTGAATAATCTCCTCTTAGATTTTTATAAAACTCATAATCCTTACCAAAATAACTGAGGATGATTCCTACTTTTTCACAAAACTCAGTTGTATTCCAGCCACCATAGAGACTTCTTACAATGTCACCATTTCTGAAATCATGCGGAATAAATACAAAATCAAAAAGTGATTCATTATAAGGCAATGCTCCTAATGCAGTATTACACTTTCTGTAATACTTCTTATCCTTTTTTATCTGAACTAACGCCTTTGATATTCTGTCTTTCAATATGTCATCAGATATTTTTTCCTTAAAACTATTTAACCACTTTACTTTTTTCTCGTAAGAAATCATAATGTGATTTGCAACAATCGTAGCTTTCTCCAAGTCCGTAAATTCATGATGAATGCTATGCAAGTAAGCTCTTGTATCTTTTGATGGAATAAATTCATCAATAAAATTCTTTTCCATTTTGCCCTCCAAAATATTAGTAAACCTATTTCACTTAAAGATGCTCTTTAAAATCAGCATGAAACATATAGCAGGAAGCAATTTAAATGGACCAAATGTGTCATAGTCCTTCCAACTCTTATCTCTACTTCATTAGTTCTCGCAAAAACAATTGATTCAACTCACTCCAATTTGGTGTATAACTATCATCCAGTAATCTCACTGCACTTTTTATTCTCGGAATACTTTCATCAAGGTATTCATTTATTTCCGTAATTCTTTTAATCAACTTTATTTCTGGCGAGTTCATTTTTAATTCCAGCAATTGATTCACTACATCGATTAATTCTACTGGCAACTCTGTTTTTAGCAATTCTGAAAACAACATGGGTGGAGGCGTACCCCGATCTAAAATCCATTGGCATGCCAGTACCGGGCGCAAAGCGTAGAAATATTTTTTTGCTTTGACGAGATCACCTTTCAAATATTCCCGATAGTTTTCTTCAGCCATACTAACATAATGATACAACGTCTTCTTTGGTGAAAAATAATGCATCATCAAATCACGAAACTTGTCGGAAAATTCTGTTTTCTTATAAACAATTGGTGAAGAAAACCACTCAAATAATGTTGGGTTTGACTTATGCAGTAATCTTAATGTCTTTTGCAAATCCCATCCGTTGATGTCCAAAACATCATCAATTGGTAGTTCAATCACATCTCTAATTGCATCCAGTCGCAGATAGTCCTCTAGGCTTCTGATATAAACAAATCGCACATCATAGTCACTGTCTGGAGATGCAAATCCCCAAGCGCGGCTTCCCGATTCAACAGCCAAAAGTATTTTTATATTTTCCGCATCTTCAATTCTACGAAGCTGCTCCTTTATCTTTTTTCTCATTTATGTCACCTCTTTTCCATGGCTCTTTTTTATCCAATGCTTTGAAGTTGTTCATACTGTACAATAAAGCTTTTAATTCATTCTCCCAATCATTCAAATCACTAAACCAAACACTACCATATGCCTTAGGATTTTTCACATTATGCGTTGAACAAATTATCACAGGCAGGTTATTATAGTTCTGATTAACTGCATCAATAAAGAGATTACCTGCTTCCCAATCTGCTCTAGTACCTGGTGATAAAGAATAATGCATATCCGTTATCGCTAAATCATATGGAGTACCATTCTCTATCGAAAAATCTATTTTTTCTATTCCACTAGCCATATCAGTGACCCAATCAACTTGAGCCATTTTTCCTATAACTCTGGAAATAGCTATATGCTTCATCACGCTATCTTCTAAATGAATTATTTTCAATTTCATTCATACCACCCTTCCAAATCACTGACTTACTTTTACTCCCGCAAATATTCATTTTACCTCCTTAAAGTTCCGGAAAATGCTTTATCCATTCAAAGATTTCTTGCAACTCATTTGCAATTTTCTCTCTTTCATCTACAGAAAATGCTCTTACTCGCATATCAATAATTGCCTGCGCCTGATTCTCAGAAAATTTAAACTGCTGCATTATTTGAATCTTTGCATCTATACTATCAAGAGCATGTTCAACAATATAATAGACTTGATTTTGATGTTCTTGGGCCCACTTTATGGATTCTAATATTTCAATTCTCTCTTTTGCTTTTTCAAGACGATCAATAATATATTCTGCAAAATCGCCTATTATCTTTCTGTCATTTCCAAGTGCTACTCTCCATGGAACTAAACCACTAATTGATTCTTCCTCAATTAGCCCAGATAGAGAATTAATAGCTTCGATAAAACTATCATGATTAATAGTACGCTCTTTATTGCAACGCCCCAATGTTTCAATCGAAAATCGATTCCAGTTTTTCCTATAATATGTATAACTATGGGCGCTTCTTACCATTGACTCAAAAGCTTCCTTTAAATAGTCATTAGAATCAATAATGCTAAGAATATTGGAAAGAATATCCGAGAAACTTATACTGTTCTGTTCTTCAATCCTTCTATTAATTTCAGCTTCATACTCTACTGGAATAACCACTTTTTCTCCGTCTTTCCTTACCGTCCCCTCTTGTACCCAATATTTACAAGAGATTTCTAATGGTATGTCCTTTACAGTGCCTTCAAAAATAATATTGTCCTCTACCTCGACAATAATAAGTGTATTAGGATGCCAATTCTCAAGAAAATCAAATAAATTCATACAATAAATTTCACCTATCTTCACAATAATCTCTCCTAAGCACATAGAATATTTTCAATAGCATCATATCTTTCAGAATTTATCTGCTTTAATAAACACTTGTATGGATCTAATTCATTAGAAAGAACCATATTATATACAGCAGGATTAAATCCACTAACCAATGCAACACCAGCTTCATTTTCCTGCAGCATAATCGTGTTTGTTCTTGAGCATACATTCCAAAAGATCAGTCTTGGTAAAGTATATCCATAAGCCTGATATTCAGCTGCAATTGACTCCAATAAGGTTTTTGTAGAAGAATCATCTTGATTATAAGAACCCCATCGAGAATATGTGCCCATCATTGAGTCAAACTCCATATCTGAGACAATCAAAATATTTTTTGGCAGTTCACTCTGATTTAATTTGTTCTCAACTGCTGTATTCAAAATCAAATCAAATACCGCCTTTAGATCGGTGTTGCTACAATCACTATGGGCTTCACATATTTCTAACTTATCACGCAGACATGTTGCGTTTGACATATCTATCATTGCAGGTCTACTACTAAAAGTAATAAACTTGTTATAAAAATGACCTGTAAGATGCTCCGAAAAATAAATAGCTAAAGCTGTAGAAACTTCTAATGCAGTAACGTTTGTATTTCCAACCGTAGTATCCATTGAACCAGACCCATCTCTTACAACTAGTGTTGAATTGTCTCCTTCTATGAAATTAGGTAATGAGTTCCAAAGACCTTCGAGAGTATCATCAAAATTACCTAATTCACATCTCCTCTTGCTACTTGCCTGATAATATTTATGTACAATATCACTTGGAAACAATGTACTAGCATTAATTGTTACATCACCTCTCGAAAGCTTAGATAAAAAGGCACGTCTACGCTCCTCATCATTTCTCAGAAAAGCATTTCCATATAAGAGATTTGCCCTAGAAGGAAGATTGCTATAATTGATGTCCTCCCACTCCCCTGCACTCATCTTTACTTCAACAACATTTAGATATGCTCTTAAAGTTGATAACGTCTTTCGATACTCACTTTCCTTTAATCCGAGCATGTTGCATACAATCTTGGCATACTGCTTTGTCTTGCTTGAACTTGCGTTACACGAAGGCAACCATTTTGCAAGTAAAGAAATTTCCCTTCCTTGCTCCATATTGCAAATATCAATTTCAAGCTGCTTCTTAATCTGAACCGACACTACTTCACTCGCCTTTGAATCAAGTAAACACATCCAGTCATCATATCTTCCATATTCCGGAATCAATTCAACAAGTGCCCTTACATTGTCAAAATGATTTTCAACGAGCCACTTAAAGCAGATTCTAAATGCTCTTCGTTCACCCATTCCATTTCCTCTGATATCCCTTAAATAAAATAACCACTTTACAGCTAAAAGTGGATTTTCATAGTATGCCTTGGTGTAAGCCTTGCAGATTTCGTTTTCATCCCAGTTACGCATACTGGAAACTGCAAAGTTCAAATCTAAAAGTTCTTTCCCAGAGGTTCTATATCCGACTGCGCCGTTTTCAGTACATTGCGTTTCACTATTTAACTTTTTTTCTAATTCATTCATAAATGCCATTTTCTTTACCTCCAGATTATTTAATAATGCCGACTGCTGGAATCGAACCAGCAACATTAGGACCACTCTGCAAATATAGCTGTATGAACCTTTTACAAGATTCAATATTTTCCTGCGCTCCACCATTGAGCTAAGTCGGCAAGTGGAGAGGATGGGAATCGAACCCACGACAAACGGATTACCAATCAATAGATTATTGCTGTTTGAGCCTTTATCAAGACTACTTACGTTGCTCTACCACCTGAGCTACCTCTCCTCGTTTGTATGTTTTAATTATATGCTCGCATCTTTTCTTTATCTTGAAAAAAAAGATGCGAACTCTACTTTTCTCTATATTTACATTGCATCCGGAATAAATGGCTTTGGCAACTCAGCCCACGCAATCACATTTTTATGCATGCTTCCAAATCCACATGCTTCTGGATTCTCTTTATACAACACTTCTGAAAATCCCCAATACTCACCTATTCCAATCTCATATTCTGGACCGCTTTCGTAATCATATCTATATGTACATAATACCTGTCCTGGATTATCCGGGTATCTCTCATTAACAGGAATCCACTTTATTCGCACCTCATTGTAATAGTCCAAGATTGAATCTTTAACATTAATAGATCCTTCAAAATAACTATTATATTCACATCTTTTTATGTATTTTTTATATCTTTTATGTTGCATTGAGATGCAGAACTCAACACCCAGATGCAGACCAACACCTGGTCTTTTTGTCTCTACATAATATTTAATCCCATCTTTTTCCATGTGATACTTAGCCATATTTTTTTTAATTTCTGAGTTTATATATTGCTTATCTTCCTCTGACAAATCATCACGGATTTCCAAATATGTAACAAAATCTATAAACATTAATGCACCTCTTTTGAATCTTTATTACTGTTTGTATATCTGGATTATAAAAATTTTTAGACAAATTTTGACCAAATATTCCTGTTTTCTGTATTACAATGCATGAAATTTTTTGTCCGATGCTTTAAAATTATATACTGGTTTCATAATATCTATAATCTCTACAGAATCTCTGATCACATCAATGATATCCGCAAGCGATTTATATGCCATTGGTGCCTCATCTAATGTATCCGCATTCACCGAAGTAGAATAAATACCTTGCATGGATGCTTTGTATTCCTCTAAATCAATGGACTGTTTTGCTTTTGTTCTGGACATGATTCTACCAGCTCCGTGTGGTGCTGAATTATTCCATTCCACATTTCCTTTGCCAACTGCAAGAACGGAACCATCTCTCATATTAATCGGAATCAATATTTTTTCACCGGCATGTGCGGCAATGGCGCCTTTTCTAAGAATCATCTCATTGACATCTATATAATTATGAATGGTGTGAAAAGCTTCTGTTCGCGTCATTTTGGTTCTTTCAATAATAATTTCCGCCATGCGCTCTCTACTCCTTCTTGCAAAGCGTTGGCAAATTTCAACATCATGCAGATAATCATCCATAAATGACCCGTAAAGCCAGCAGATATCGTTTGGAGCATCCAACTCCTGGATTTCATAATTCTTTTTTAAGTACTTCAATGCCTCCTGGATTTCTGCCCTTCTCCCCTGCTCTTTGTAAGTACGAATAATCTCATCTCGTTCTTTAAAATACTCTTCTTTTCCCGCATGTAAATCAATTGCCAACTGTTGGTAAATCTCAGCTACCTGTTTTCCTAAATTTCTGCTTCCCGAATGAATGACCAGATAATATGTACCATCCTTTGCCCGATCAACCTCGATAAAGTGGTTTCCCCCTCCCAGTGTTCCAAGTGATCTTTCCAATCTCTTTGCATCTTTCAAAGATCGATAACACTTAAGCTGCGTTAAATCAAAACGCTCCATTCTTCCTTCCCATACATTCATTCCCGAAGGGATATAATGACATGCTTCATCTATTTTTTCAAAATCTATTACCTGATCCAGCAGCTTTACAGTATACATTCCACAGCCTATATCGACTCCTACGATATTAGGGCAAATCTTATCTGTGATTGTCATGGTCGTCCCAATTGTACAACCTTTTCCGGCATGGACATCCGGCATAATCCGCACCTTACTTCCCCTTGTCAGATCATAATCACACATTCTTCTAATCTGCTCGATTGCTTCATCTTCAATCACCTTTGCATAGCAAATCGCTGTTGTAACTTTTCCCTTTATTTCAAACATATCATTCACATCCTTTCGCATAATCCAAGTTTATCTCTTCTGATTCTTTTTATCATGGAAAAAAAGTTGCGAACTTTTACAGTCCACAACTTTTTTGATCTGACAATCTGTCCTTTATTAAATTAATAAATGCCACAGGTTTTACAACATGAAGCATTGGTCCAAACGAAAGAACACGAATTAAAATCTCTGTTTCGTCCTCTTTGTCATAGTACAACGTAACCTGATACTTTCGCTCATCTATTTTCTCGACTTGTTTTTCTAAATGTGCGAAGTGCATCAGAACACGTTCCAACGCATTACGCTCATCAATCAGTTCAAATATCACTTTACGTTGTCGTGGCTGATTTCTTTTCCTAACTTTTACACCTTGTTGATTGTCATACTTTTCACAAGAAATAATTCTGCCAAGATTGATCGTATTTCTCAGTTTGCTTCCTGTTCCAATTAACCGGAATTTATCGTCTTTCTCGGAATATTCTAGATATTCTGGAATCGTTCTGGTTGTTATTTGTTTTCCATGACGGTTTATAATACTGATTTGTATCTGGTACCTATGCTTGATCGCATCCAATATCAACCGAAAGTTCCGAATATATTCTGGATTCTCATACGGATCGCCATCTGAATACTTGTCAAATACATAAATATCTTCTGGAAGAAATAATGGTTCAACATCGGAGAATACGACTGGCTGATCCGTAAACAAACCTATTCTCGGATCTAATGCAATTGCATTAATCCAGCGTTTCTGCAAAATTGTGAGTGGCATCGTTGGCTTCTTTCTGAGAGTGGTTGTTCCATCTTCTTTCAATAATTGCCAATGTGCCATTCCCAAAGACTCCGGAATATTCAATGTGCTTTCTTCAAATGCATAATCCTGAATGATTGCGTTGATTTCTCCAGTTGTAAGCGGATGCTCTACTGCTTCTGTCAAGATTTTCGTAACGGTTTGAAAATATGTACTGTAAATTTCATGAAACAGCATACTCATTCCTCCCCTTTCAATCCATACATTTCATACATCGCCTGCAAGTCTTCTTTAAACTGTTTTTCCAAGACCTTATTGGAAATTGAAATATCTGTGATTCGACAAATAAACGTACGTATCCATGGAATCAATTCACTTGCATCATAAACATCAGCAGAAAATCGACATGTATGCTCATCTATGTACTCCAACTGACCGATTCGTTTCTCCCTCTCTAATCGCTTTGGTATATGCTGTTCTCCATCATCATATTGAACTGTAAATTCAATGTGTTCCATCCGATTTCCAGATCGACTGTCTATAGCAACTCCCCACATATGTTGCTGCATTTCACTCAGTTTATCTCTTAATTCATCAAACCGATCTGCAATCTCTCCAATTTTAACAGTGACAATATTATCAAGACGATACGCTGTTATTCGTTTAAAATATGGGGTATAGGCCATCATATACTGTCTCCCACTCTGTACACTGATCATCACTCGAAGCGGAACAACATTCGTTTCCGTAATGCGATCTTTTTTACGATTAATCATCTCAACTGTTATATTTCTTTTTTCATGAATTGCTTTCAGTATCATGTACAAATCCTCACTGTCCATTGCACTGGTTATGTAATGATGTTTGAATACAAAATGATCAGCAATATTATTTGTTTTATCTTCCAAAAATGATCCTATCACACCACATGGTGCGGTTTCTGAAAAAAAATCCAAAACATCTCTACTTGGCATTTCAAACTCTTCTGTACGACTGTATAGCATCGTCTTTCCACTCTTCCGTCTTACCAACAAGCCTTCTTTTACATATTCGTTGAGTTTTTTTCTGATCGTAGAGATGTCAAATACTCTTGCATGCTCAAACCCTGCCAGATATTCGTCCACCTGATATGCGATATCCCCAAGTGACAGTTCTTGTCCATTGGAAAGAATATCCATAACAATAAAATGAAGGGTAATATCTCCATCTGTAAAGCTCTTTGTCTTCCATGCTTTATAAAGTGGATTGTGTCTGGTTGCTCTGCTATCAATTGACAAAAATACATTCTTACCATCAGCGGTCTGATGAAACTTCATATAGTTACCAAGCCAGCTCTCTATCCGACGTTTCTCGTCATCATAAGATCTGGCACTTTTTTTCGTATAATCATCCCGGCTCTTGAAACCGTAGACATAAAAATCTCGCATGTAATCACGTATCTTGTTAAAATTTTTGATTAATTCGCTATATGCCATGGTTTCGCCTCCTAACTTTTCCCGGATTGTATTGATTCAAAATACTTTGTTTTTTTATGATAAGTTATTTTCATCAAACACCCCGGTAAAAATCCAGTTCTCACCCTGATCTTCTGATGTGAATACAAGCCCTTCTGTCTCGCCACTCTGCGTCATTACATGGATCGTGTAATTCTCTCCATCCTGCTGTGGCATTTCCAGATACTGATAATCTGCAAGCGTGAAGCCATATTCCTGCATATGCGGCGGATATTCTGTCACAGTATCCATCGGAAGTTCTATTTCTTTCAGTGTCTTTCCACCATCTTTTGTAACATAAATAGATGAATGTGTCTGCGATGCCCCGCTTAAACCGATGAAGCCAAACTGCTCGTCAAAGAATTGTATGCCTTCTCCTGCTCCGCCATTTCCATTGAATGGATCTTCATTTACTGTTGTCCAGTTATATCCACCATCTGACGTAGTTTCCAGTTTGTAATAACGTGTTCCAAGAGCCGCATCAACAACTGAAAGTTTCCAGCCTTTCTGTTCGTTTAAGAAGAATCGGACAACACCGCTTCCGTCCGTATCAATCGTCCAGGTATTATTCTCTTTTCCCTGTTCTTTTGCCTGCGAATCTTTCTCTGCCTGCTCATTCTGACTGATCGTATCAGGACTGATGTATTCCGGTTCCATCATGTAACGCACCGGGGTTACAGATTCATCCTGCGGAAGATACAGAGACACTTCATATCCAAGTGCTTCCCCACCGCTATCCAGTGCTGTAAAATCAGTCATGCCACTGACTTCTCCGTCACCATCCACATCTCCCGGAAGATAAACAAGACCTTCCGAAGAAGCGAAGGAGCGTTTTCCATAATACAGAATCTCATATTCCGGCGGATCATCTGCAAATGCGTAATTCAGATTCCATTGTGTCACCTGCATCTTACAATCTGATTTTTCCAGAATGGTAAACATAGGATCTAATTTCTTGTCATCATCATAATCCGCATTTGCGTAACCTGCGATCTGCACAACAACCTTATCACTTTTATCGATATCATAATCAATCAGATAGGTCTTATCTTTTCCCTTGTCATTCTGTCCATAGAGATAAGCAGACACACGGGTTATCGTTCCGTCTTTATCAAAAGACATCTCAAAACTGTCTGTAATATACAACTCCTCCGGAAGTTTCAGTTTCTTATTGATATCTTTTATCAGTCCTTCTGCGCCATCACGAAAGAAATTGTTATGTTCATACTCTATTTTCTTTGTCTTAAACAGGCTGTCTACCTTCCAGGGCAATGCGCCATTATAAGGAATTGCTGTATATACGATATAAGAAATCCCTCCAACTGTAACTGCGAGTAGAATCAGAAGCTCTGTACCAAACACTGTTTTCCTGAGTGCGCCTTTCATTTTTAAAGGATTTTCCTTTTCCGCGATCAGGCAGCCGATCCAGATACAAAGACTGAGTACCAGAAGGATACCTAAAGCCAAAAATGCAAACTTCAGCTGTCTGATGCTTCCGTACTTGCAAAGTACACAGGTCACGAGCAAAAACAAAATGTAATAGAGAATACTAAGCTTGCCAAATATAAATTTCAGTTTTTTCATTCAATCACATCCTAATAATACTTCCAGGTCTACTATTTTTAAGTATTCTACTCAAAAAAATTTTATATCGCTCATTTATTTTTACACTTTTTCTTGACCAAAATGTAAAAGCTTCATGATTTTTTCTATATTTTTCTGTGTCCAGGCCGTAATCTCGAGCACTGCATCCGGTATCTCTTGGTCTCCGGAATCCGGATTGTGCATCCAAATACATGGCATCTTAGCCGCCTTAGCAGCTTTCCCACCATTCGTCGAATCCTCGATCACAATACACTCTTCTACCGGTACGCCCAGCTGCTTCGCTGCAAAGAGAAATGTATCCGGTGCCGGCTTTGGA
This sequence comes from uncultured Mediterraneibacter sp., assembly GCA_934309345.1. Taxonomy (GTDB): domain Bacteria; phylum Bacillota; class Clostridia; order Lachnospirales; family Lachnospiraceae; genus Mediterraneibacter. The sequence goes on from CAKRDD010000005.1 coordinate 82,850, forward strand.
TTCTTCACTTCATCTCCACTTGTCACGACATCGAAATATTTCATCAGATCCAACGTTTCCAATGTCTCTGTGATTACAGGCTTCGGAGAAGAAGATGCCACAGCGAGACGATATCCCGTATCTTTCAGACAGCAAAGCATCTGTCCTACTCCCGGCATCTCAGGGAATCCGTCTCTTGCAATAATTTCATCTTTCTTCTCTTTCATAATCTGATTCATTACTGCCAGGCTTTCAAATGTAATTCCGTAATTTTCTTTGATCAGATTCATGAAATGGAGTCTTGTAGATCCGATGCATGGCTTATATACCTCATAATCCAAATCAATTCCATATCGTTCTTTAAAAATTTCTACCCAACATTGATAATGAAGCGGTTCCGTATTGATCAAAACCCCATCCATATCAAAAATCACTGCTTTTATCATTCTTATATCCCAACTTTCTATAAAAGATCAATGTTAATGTGGTCGCTACGATCCAACCAAATGGCCATGCCATCCAGATTCCGGTGCTTCCAAAGCTTTTTGTCAAAACCAACGCAAATCCGATTCTCAAAATAAGATCCGGAACTGTTGCAACCACAAAATAGATCATCGCTCCGGAACCTCGGATAATTCCATCTGTCATCAGCTTAATTACAATCATAAAATACCACGGCGATACTATTTTCAAAAATGCCATTCCTGCGCTGATCGCCTCTACACTCTCCGCGCCTAAGAATAGCCCCATCATCTGACGGCTGAAAATGAAATACAGAATAACAAACGGCAATGCCGTAAGCTCTGACAATTTCACTCCGGTACGGAATCCCAATGGAATTCGTTCTTTCTTTCCCGCGCCGATATTCTGTGCCGTATAACTGGATAGACAGGAACCAAGTGTCATAAAGATATTAATGGCAAATGTATTCAGCTTGATCGCTCCCGAATATCCCGCAACAACTGCTGAACCGAATTGATTTACAATTCCTTGCACGAAAAGATTTCCTACACTCAATACGCTCTGCTGAAGAATGCTTGGAATTGCAATCGCCATGATCTGTGCAAATAATTTCTTATCAAACCACGGCTGCTTTTCTTTCCCGGCAAATTTCTGCAATCTTCCGAGAAGTGTTACTAATGCAAGCACGGCTGACACACCTTGCGCGATAAATGTTGCCCAGGCAACACCGCTCACACCCCACTGGAATTTTGCTACGAAGATGTAATCAAGAATAATATTTCCAGCTGAGGATCCAAGCAGAAAATATAACGGTGTCTTAGAATCCCCGAGTGCTGTAAATACTCCGGTACACACATTATAAAGCATCAGGAAGATAATTCCGAAAATGTAAATTTTCAAATATAAAACTCCATCTGCCATAATATTCTGTGGTGTGCGGATCCATCTCATCATCTGATGATTAAAGAAATACCCGAATAATGTCAGCATGATTCCCAGCACCATAGAACTAAGAAATGCCGTTGTAACCGCACGTTTCACACCGCCCCGGTCTTCTGCTCCGAACAGTCTTGATACGACTACGGATGCCCCCAGATTCATTCCCACGGCAAATGCCATGAAAATAATTGTGATCGGATAAGATGCACCGACTGCTGCCAACGCATTTTCTCCTGCAAATCTTCCCGCGATCATACTGTCTGCGATATTGTAAATCTGCTGGAACATCACACTGAACAACATTGGCAGAAGGAACCGCCATAATGTCTTGTTCGGATGTTCTTTCGTTAAATCTGTAACCATACTTTCCCCTCTCTCATTACAAACTCTACAATCCAATAATTCTATAAATTTCTTTCATATCCAGACTGGCACGAACGATATCTGCAAGTTTATCATACTGTTCTTCCTTATAAGACTTCCAGTCTACTGCCTGTACCGTCTCCGGATCATAGCCTTTCTCTTTCAATAAAGCGGAGAGAAACCCACCTGACATTTCCGGTGAATCAAAGATTCCATGCACATAACAGCCATAGACATTTTCCTTCTGTGAACCATCCGGATGTCCTTGTTGTAGCGTATCAGAATCATTTTCTATTGTTACAAGCCCGGATGCGTGCTCATCAAGAATCGTCTCTCCCATATGGATCTCATATCCTTCGAAAGGAAGTCCCTCCATCTCTTTCAGGATTCCTTTCATCTCGCCAAATGTTCCATGTACTCTGGTTCTGTGTTTTTCCGGACGGAACACGGTCTTTGTATCCAAAAGTCCCATTCCCTGTACAGTTCCTCCGTACTCTTCTCCTGTTGGATCTGAGATCTCCATTCCAAGCATCTGATATCCGCCACAGATTCCAAAGACCGGTTTGTTCTGTGCGCTGTGTTTCAGAACTCTTGCTTCCAGTCCGTTCTGACGCATCCACAGAAGATCGCTGATCGTATTCTTTGTTCCCGGAAGGATCACCGCATCCGGATTTCCAAACTCAGCCGGAGATGAAACATAACGCACACTCACCTCTTCCAATGCTTCTAAAGGTGCTAAGTCAGTAAAATTAGAGATCCTTGGGAATCGGATCACTGCCAGATCGATCAGTCCCGGCTTCTCTTTTTTCTGAAATCGTTCCGTCAGACTGTCTTCCTCATCTAAATCCAAATAAAAATATGGAACAACTCCCGATACCGGAATATTGGTTTTTTCTTCCAGCATCCGAAGACCCGGCTCCAAAATGGATACATCTCCACGGAATTTATTAATGATCGTTCCTTTGATCCGTGCTTTTTCATCCTCTTCAAGAAGCATTACGGTTCCGGCAATCTGGGCAAATACTCCACCACGATCAATATCTCCGACAAGAAGCACCGGTGCATCTGCAAGCTTTGCCATTCCCATATTTACAATATCATCTTTTTTCAGGTTGATTTCTGCCGGACTTCCGGCACCTTCAATTACAATGATATCATACTTTTTTTCCAACTCATGATATGCATCCATAATTGCCGGAATATATTCCTTCTTATGACGGTAATACTCTCTTGCAGCCATCACTCCGATTGGTTTACCATTGATAATCACCTGAGAGCCTGTATCGTTTGTCGGCTTAAGTAAAATTGGATTCATTATCGCTTCCGGTTCAATCCCTGCAGCTTCTGCCTGCATCACCTGGGCTCTTCCCATCTCCAGTCCTTCTTTTGTGATAAAAGAATTGAGTGCCATATTTTGGGATTTAAAAGGTGCAACTTTGTATCCATCCTGTTTCAGGACACGGCAAAGACCTGCTGCCAGTGCGCTCTTTCCGACATTTGACATCGTTCCCTGTATCATAATTGATTTCGCCATATTTTTCGCCTCCTTCACTGCTTTGACAGGATTGTTTCTAGCGCCCGTAAAAGAACATCATTTTCCTCTTTTGTCCGCACTGTAATCCGATACCAGCCTTTCTTCAACCCTCTATAGTTCTCACAATTTCGAATCAAAATCCCCTGCTCTAACAATCGTTCAAACAATGAGCTTTCACTATATAATAAGAAGAAATTTGCCTTTGTTGGAATGAATTTAATCCCAAGCTCACGCATTTTCTTTTCCATGCTCATTTTTTCTTCCACGATTTTGTTTCGTATTTTCTGAACTCTCTGTTCTTCTCTTTCTGTCAGCGCTTCTATCCCTGCTGCCTGCGCCGGAACCGACACACTCCACGGCTGGCGGATCTGCTGCATCCTCTCTCGCAGCTTTGCATCTGATGTCATTGCATATCCAAGTCTCAATCCCGGAATCCCATACATCTTTGTAAATGCCTGTACAAGAAAAAGGCACGCATAATCTGTCACCTTTTTCACCATGGTATACTTCTGCGCTTCTTCCAGAAATTCAATAAAGCACTCATCTAAAACAAGACGAATTTTCTTTTCTTCGCATCGCATAAGAATCTGTTCCATCAGCACCGGTTCGATCACCTGCCCTGACGGATTCGATGGAGAGCATAAAAATACAAGATCAATATCCTCTGTCAGTTCTTCTAAAAAGCTTTCTGTCAATGCAAAGTTATTCTCTCTTTTCAACTCATAATAAATGATTTCGCAATCTACCGTCCGAAGTGCCTGTTCATATTCTGCGAAAGCCGGAATTGGAAGCAATGCTTTCTTTGGTTTTTCTGCAAGAACGACAGAAAAGAACAGCTCCGCTGCTCCATTTCCGAAAAGGAAATATTCCTCCGGCAGACTTTTTTTCTCTGCCAGTCTCTTTCTGAGCCGTCTGCATTGACTGTCCGGATAAAGACTCACTTCATCCATCGATCTTTTTGCCGCTTCAAGAACTTCTTCTGACGGACCGTAAGGATTTACATTAACTGAAAAATCCAGCACATCTCCATATGTATAAATGTCTCCTCCGTGTACATATTCCATGAATCTTACTCCTACTTCTCTATGTGTTTCGTTTTTAACCTTAAAGTACTGCCTCCAGCTCCTCGCGATTCTCTTCCATCCATTTGATCGGCTTTGGATGTTTAATCTCCGGATCCAGAAGCTTTTCCATCCAGACCATATTATACCAGCGGTCAAATTTGTATCCGCAATGATAGAATTCTCCTACCATGCGGTATCCAAGATGTGCATGGAACTGTGCGCTGTTCTTTGTCAGATATTCATCTTCAACCTCTGGATATCCAATGCATGCATATAGATTGCAAATGTTCTGGGCATACAGTACCTTTTCCAGTGCCTCGTACAGCTTTTTACCAATTCCTGTTTTCTGTCTGTCTTTTCTTATATAAATTGTTGTTTCCACTGCCCAGTCATATGCTGCACGGCCTTTAAATGCCCCTGCACAACTATATCCAAGAATCTCGCCATTCTGTTCTGCGACCAGATATGGATACTTTTTCATCGTCTGACGCATTCGATCTTTGAATTCTTCCAGCGACGGAACTTCATATTCAAATGTAATCACTGTATCAGTTACATACGGTGTATAGAGCGCCAGAAGTTCTTCTGCATCTTCCATTTTGGCAAATCGAATCAATAAATCCATAACAATAAACCTCCAAAGACAGCCATCATCAGTATCGTTGTCATATACATTAATTTCCCGGCACGAAGAATATCCTCCGGTTCAATCTTACGGATTGCATCGCCGATATAATCCTTTTTATAGATTTTCCCAAAATAAACCGCATCCCCGGCTAACTGTACATCAAGCGCTCCGGCGCATACCGCCTCTGACTGGGCGGAATTCGGACTTGCATGTTTCCTCTTATCCCGTAAGTAAATCTTCCATGCATTCTTTCCATCCATCCCCGTCAAAAATGCTACAGCAACCATAAACCACGCCGTCAACCTGGCTGGGATGTAATTAAATACATCATCCATCTTTGCCGGAATCCTTCCGAAATACAGATATTTTTCATTTTTGTACCCAAGCATGGAATCCATCGTATTCACTGCTTTATATAAGAATCCAAGCGGTGCACCACCGATCAGAAGGAATAAAAGCGGAGCCGTCACGCCGTCGGAAGTATTCTCCGCCACTGTCTCTACCGCAGCTTTCGTCACACCTTCTGCTGTAAGGTTCTCTGTGTCTCTTCCGACAATCATGGATACAGCTCTTCTTGCACCAGGCAAGTCGTCTTCTTTTAATTTCTGATAAACCTTCCTACTTTCTCCTACAAGACACCGCGCCGCAAATATCTGGTAACACCAGAAGGTTTCCAAAAGAAACCGTACTGCCGGATGAACCTTTCCCGCAGCAAATAAGAGTACCGCCGGTACAAGAAAGGATAATGAAACTGTCAGAATCCATAAAATTCCTCCTGCCAGAACTTCTCTTTTATTTTTCTTCTTTTGTTCTGATGCAGGAATCCGACTGCACAACAGCTTCCGCAATCCTTTTTCCAATACACTGATCAGGTTTCCGATCACGCGTATCGGATGGTACATCCAGACCGGATCTCCGAAAATGCAGTCTAACAGAAATCCTGTAATGCATGCCAGAATCGTCATCTTCCCATTCATTCTATCGCGCCTCCCAGTTTTTGAATTTCATAAAATCTGTGAACGCCGGACTTCCACTCTTCTTCGTCAACAAGCATTCTATATCCTCCGCCATTTTCCACCTGCCAGTGATAAAAATCTTTTTGGTCTTCCGCCAGTTGTTCCAACACAGCCATAATCGTTCCTCCATGAACGACAAAAGCTGCACTTTCTACATTTTCTTTGCATAATCTATCAACCTGACAGAGCATGCCTCTTACACAACGTGAACGGAATTCCTTCTGTTCCTCCCCTTCCGGAAATGCAATTGTTCCACCGGAATCCAGCCATGCCTGATATTCTTTTCTATCTTTCAGTTCTTCATATGTCTTACCTTCAAAAATACCAAAATCACATTCCTTTAACAATACTTCCTGCGTGATCTGGTTCTTCGGATAAATCAACTCTGCCGTTTGAATACATCTCTTCATTGGGCTGACAATCACTTGCTGTACCTGTGGATAGCTATCTATTTTATATTTCTGTTTAAAGTTCAGTACTTCCTGTTCTGATAGTTCTTCATCTGTACTTCCAATATATTGTCTCTTTTCATTGCCCGGTGTCTTCAAATGCCGGATCAAAATAAGTTCCATAAATCACTCCCAAAAAATCTATTTTATTTCATTTTCATTTCTATAATAAAGCATCTATCATAAAACATTTATATGCAATAACATTTCTAGAATAATGCAAGCACCGCAAGCATAAACAGCTCACATAACTGCAGGAAGTATCCGGCAAGATCACCTGTAATACCTCCAAACTGTTTTCTGCTAAACTGATAATAATAAAAGAAAACAGCAAATCCGACAACTGCTGCTGCCACTCCGCATAAACCTGCTGTCAGATAGAATCCAACTCCGGCTGCCAATAGCCATATGATCAATACAATCCTTACATTTCTCTTCTGTGCACCGTCTTGAAATGTCCGAAGCAGCCCACTGTTCTTCGCCGCCGGAAATGTCACAACAGAAATCCCACTCAATGAACGTGAAAACACAAACACGAGTGCTGCTGCAAATAAACGTTCTGTTCGCATTTCGCTAAAAATCCCTGTGCACAGAAGGAAGTAACAGCATAGACTGATGATTGCAAATGCTCCTGTATGAGGATCCTTCAGGATCTCCAGCTTCTTCTCCCGGTCTCCATAAGAACTTTTTGCGTCCATCGTATCTGCGAATCCATCCAGATGAATTCCTCCTGTTATGAAAACCGGAATCAGAGTCAGCACAACTGCATAAAAGAAAGTTCCTTCTCCCTTCCATAGTGTGATCAGATTCCCTGCAACTGCCTCCAGTACACCGATTATAACACCAACAAGAGGAAAAAAGCACATCGCATATCTCATATTTTTTTCATTCCAGTCAACCCGCGGCATCGGAATCTTAGAATACATTGCGATTGCAATGATCATTGCGTTCAATAACCACATTTTTCTTACTCCTCATCTTCACTTAAGTTCTTCATACTGCTCTACTTTAATCTCTTCAAAGGTACTCATCTTCCGATAAACATTCACACCCATCTCAAGAAGCGGAATTGCCGCAACCGCGCCACTGCCTTCTCCAAGAGACATCTTCGCATCAATCAGATATGGAAGTTCCAGCTCTTCTAAGACCATTCGTCCTGCCGGTTCTCCGGAGCAATGTGATGCCAGGATATAATCAGCCGCCTCCGGAACCATACGCACTGCACACAATGCTGCTGCGGAAGAGATAAATCCATCAATCAGAACCGGGATATGATAGATTGCGCCTCCGAGAAATGCACCTGTCATTCCTGCAATATCAAGCCCTCCGACTTTGGATAGAACATCTAAAATGTCTTCTTTATCCGGTCGTTGTTTCTCAATTGCTCTCTGGATTGCGCAAATTTTTCTATTCAGGCCTTCAGAACTAAGTCCCGCACCTCTTCCTGTTACATTTTCCACACTTTCATCAAGCAGAACGGACACGATGGCACTGCTGGTCGTTGTATTTCCAATCCCCATCTCACCGGTTGCGATCAGATCATACCCTTGTTCTGCCAGCTCTTTGACCTTTCGTATGCCAATAAGAACAGCTTGTGCAGCCTGTTCTCTTGACATTGCAGGTTCCATCGCCATATTCTTTGTTCCGTACATCACTTTGTCTTCCGGATGTGTCACCGACGGAACATCTGTCACCATTCCAATATCGATTGGAAATAAGTCCGCTCCGGCGGTCTCTGCCATAATACATACGCTCGTCGCACATTTTGTAAAATTATCCGCAACGATTGCTGTCACTTCCTGTCCGGTCTGGGTCACTCCCTCTGAAACAACTCCATTATCCGCACAAAAGATCAGCAAGCCTTTCTTTTTAATCTCAAAATCTGCTTCTCTTCGGATTCCTGCCATCCGGATCACAGCATCTTCCAGTTTTCCTAAGCTGAACAGTGGTTTTGCGACTGTTTTCCATCGTCTTTTTGCCTGTTCTTCATAGGATTTCTCCACCGGTTTTATCATTTTGAATTTTTCAATCAATAATCTTTCATTTTCTTTCATCGACATCTTTTCATTTTTTGTCGTTTTTCTTTCATCATCTACCATTGTTATGTCTGCTTTTCTTATTATTTTCTTCTGATCTATAGTTTGTCTTTCTAACTTCACAAGCCAGTTTTTTCGCATTTTCTGGCATTATTCTCCTATTTTATCATAATTTTTTTCATTCTGATATATAAAAAAGCAACGGAATCTGTCATATTTTCCTTGTAATTTTTCTTTTTTTGACATTTTTCTTTTTTCTTCTTGCATTTTTAATATGAAATCTTTCATTTTTCCCAGTTCTTTGTTAAAAAATTTACGGGATTTTTATTGATTTTCTTCACATAATATGTATAATTAAAAAAGGATATGAAAAGCTTGCATGAGCAGCATTTTATTCTATCATTAGAAAGAAAGAGGTATATGTAAGATGGCAAAAATTGATTTAAGTAAGTATGGCATTACTGGAACAACAGAAGTCGTATACAACCCTTCCTACGAATTATTATTCGAAGAAGAGACAAAACCGGAACTTGAAGGTTTTGAAAAAGGACAGGAAAGTGAACTCGGTGCTGTCAATGTTATGACAGGTGTTTACACAGGACGTTCTCCTAAAGATAAATTCATCGTTATGGATGAAAACTCCAAAGATACAGTTTGGTGGACATCTGATGAATACAAAAACGACAACCACCCAGCTACAGAAGAAGCTTGGGCAGCTGTTAAAGATATCGCAATCAAAGAGCTCTCTAACAAGAGACTTTTCGTTGTAGATGCATTCTGCGGTGCTAACAAAGATACTCGTATGGCAATCCGTTTTATCGTTGAAGTAGCTTGGCAGGCACATTTCGTAACAAATATGTTCATTCAGCCAACAGAGGAAGAACTTGAGAACTTCGAGCCAGATTTCGTTGTTTACAATGCTTCCAAAGCTAAAGTTGAGAACTACAAAGAGCTCGGACTTAACTCTGAGACAGCTGTACTTTTCAACATCACAAGCAAAGAGCAGGTTATCGTTAACACATGGTACGGCGGAGAGATGAAGAAAGGTATGTTCTCTATGATGAACTACTTCCTTCCACTTAAGGGAATTGCTTCCATGCACTGCTCAGCTAACACAGACCTCAACGGAGAGAACACAGCAATCTTCTTCGGTCTTTCAGGAACAGGTAAGACAACACTTTCCACAGATCCTAAGAGACTCCTCATCGGTGATGACGAGCACGGCTGGGATGACAACGGAGTATTCAACTTCGAGGGTGGATGCTACGCTAAGGTTATCAACCTTGACAAAGAGTCTGAGCCAGACATCTACAACGCAATCGTTCGTGACGCTCTTCTTGAGAACGTTACACTTGATGAGAACGGAAAGATCGACTTTGCCGACAAGAGCGTAACAGAGAACACTCGTGTATCTTACCCGATCAACCACATTAAGAACATCGTTCGTCCAGTATCTTCTGCACCGGCAGCTAAGAATGTAATCTTCCTGTCTGCAGATGCTTTCGGAGTACTTCCTCCGGTATCTATCCTGACAGAGAATCAGACACAGTACTACTTCCTGTCTGGATTTACAGCAAAACTTGCTGGTACAGAGCGTGGAATCACAGAGCCTACACCAACATTCTCAGCTTGCTTCGGACAGGCATTCCTTGAGCTGCATCCTACAAAATATGCAGAGGAACTTGTTAAGAAGATGGAAGTTAGCGGAGCTAAGGCTTACCTTGTTAACACAGGATGGAACGGAACAGGAAAACGTATCTCCATTAAAGATACTCGTGGAATCATCGACGCTATCCTTAACGGAGCAATCAACAACGCTCCTACAAAGACAATCCCATACTTCAACTTCGAAGTACCTACAGAGCTTGAGGGTGTTGACACAGGAATCCTTGATCCTCGTGACACATACGCTGACGCTGCTGAGTGGGATGTTAAGGCAAAAGACCTTGCTCAGAGATTCATCAAGAACTTCGCTAAATACGAAGGAAATGAAGCTGGTAAAGCACTTGTTGCTGCAGGTCCTCAGCTGTAAGATTGTTCTTGTATTCCGGAATTCTGGGAGAGATAGAATAAATATGTGAATAGAAGCTGTGAAAGATGAAATTGCTTATCTTTCACAGCTTTTTCTTTTCTAAAACTATTGACTTCTTTTCCAAAAATGATATCATAATGATATCAAATAAATTTCATTTTATTTCCAAAGGAGGAATTGCTATGAATGAAAAAATATTATCAAATAAGAAAAATGGAATGGGAATGCTTCTGCTATTTTGTCTGCTCTATCTGATTGCAATAGCAGGATGCGTTCTGTCCGCAATTGCACTGGAACATGAATTCTCTGCTCCGCCGGTTATCGCAGGACTGGTTGTCAGCATTATTTGGCTGTGTATCGGATGGATTCCATTCCTTGGACTGAAAGTGCTGAAGCCACAGGAAGCCCTGGTTCTTACACTTTTCGGAAACTATATCGGTACACTGAAAGAAGCCGGATTCTATTTTGTTAATCCGTTCTGTACCAGCGTAAACCCTGCTTCCAAGACAAAACTAAGCCAGAGCGGAGATGTTGATAACAATTCCAAGAAGGGAGCAAATCTTTCCAGCCTTTTTGGAGTTCCTGCAACTGGAACCACTGAAGAGTCTTCAAGCAAAAAGATTTCTCTCAAGGTTATGACACTGAACAACTCCCGTCAGAAGATCAATGATTGTCTCGGAAATCCGATTGAGATTGGTATTGCTGTAACCTGGCGTGTGGTAGACACTGCGAAAGCTGTCTTTAATGTTGATAATTACAAAGAATATCTCTCACTTCAATGTGATGGCGCTCTTCGTAATATTGTCCGCATCTATCCATACGACACTGCTCCTGATGTCGATACAACCGGTGACGGAAAGGCTGATGAGGGAAGTCTCCGTGGCTCCAGTGAGATTGTTGCACAGCGGATCCGCGAAGAGATCCAGACGAAAGTGACAGATGCAGGACTTGAGATCATCGAAGCAAGAATTACATATCTTGCTTACGCCCCGGAAATCGCTGCTGTCATGCTCCAGCGCCAGCAGGCTTCTGCTATCATCGATGCAAGAAAGATGATCGTAGACGGAGCAGTCGGCATGGTTGAAATGGCTCTGGATCAATTAAGTGAGAAGAACGTCGTAGAACTGGATGAAGAACGTAAGGCTGCTATGGTATCCAATCTGCTTGTGGTTCTGTGTGGAAACCATGACACACAGCCAATCATTAATTCCGGAAGCCTGTACTAGGAATGGCTGAAAAAGATAATAAAAAGAAACAGGTTCCTCTCCGTCTCTCCGCTAAACTGTATGACGCAATCGCAGCCTGGGCAGAAGATGATTTTCGTTCCGTAAACGGTCAGATTGAATATCTTCTGACTGAGTGCGTCAGGCAGCGGAAGAAAAATGGGAAATATGTTTCCGAACACTTGGATGAACCGATTGATCTGGATATTTCATAGAACTCATAGAACCAAAACAAACAACAGCAGATGCTATTATACCGGCATCTGCTGTTGTTTATTTTTGATTATCCTTATTTTCACTTTATTTTCTATAACCGTTTCTACATTTTTCTACAAAACGCTCCGCAAAATTTTCACAAGATGGATAATACAAATGTGGATATCCCGCCACGAGATTCTCTTCCAGATGCATACATTCCCAGCTCCTCTTTCCATCTGGCTTGACAGCAAGACAATCGCTGCCACTATCCGTGCTGTCCCAGTAATGGAACTCGTGTGCACGGATGTTCTCACCCGGAAGAATCCAGCTGTCTGCTAAACTCATCTGTTCTTTAAACTCAGAGATCGGATTCTCATCAAGATTCCTCTGCAAATCCACATATCCAAATCGAACCAGTTTTCCTGTCGGAAATGTTCTCCCTTTGATTCGCCCAACTAATTTCCAGACATTTCCATCTGCATCTTCCATCTCTTCATGAAGATACATGAAACCACCGCACTCTGCCAGGCATTGGATCTTCTCCTGCGTCAGTGCTTTTCGAATGGATGTAAGCATACTCTGATTTTCAGAAAGTTGTTTTCCATACAGTTCAGGATAACCTCCTCCGAGTATCAATCCACTGATATTATTCGGCAGTTTCTCATCGTGAAGCGGACTGAATTCTATCAGTTCACAGCCAAGACGCTCTAATAATTCAAGATTATCTTTGTAATAAAAACAAAAAGCTTCGTCACGCGCCACTGCGATTTTGACTGGATCGTTCTTACTTTTTAAATTTCCAACCTTCTCCGATTCTTCTGAAACGTCTGCTTTCCATACTGCTGCTTCACCGGCAATCTCTTCCAGCAATTCAAGGTCTACTGTCTTTGCCAGGATTTCTCCCGCCTTTCTTACCTTCTCCTGCAGATTTTCCATTTCCTGCGGTGTCACAAGTCCCAGATGACGGCTTTCCAGATGAAACACTTCATCTTCCGGCATGTAACCAACGACCTTGATTTCACCATGTCCAATCCGTTCCAGTTCTGTTTCCAGCATTGCCTTTAATCTTGGATACAACATCGCAGAAACACGGTTCAAAAGAATTCCACGGATATTACTGTCCGGACGGAACTCAGCGATTCCTTTCACCGTAGCTACAAGTGTCATTGCTGCACCTCTCGCATTAATCACAAGAATTACTGGAATTCCTAGCGTCTTTGCGACATCATAAGAACTTCCTTTTACAGAATCAAGGGACATTCCGTCATAGAAACCCATAACGCCTTCGGTTATAGTAATATCCACATCTTTCGTATGCCTTAGATATCCTGCTTGTAAAATTTCTTTCTCAGAGAAAAATAAATCCAGATTCTTAGAATCAACGCCAAGGACTTCTCTATGAAACATCGGATCGATATAATCCGGGCCACATTTACACGCACATACACGCTTCCCCTTCTGCTTAAACGCAGACATCAGACCACATGCTGCAGCTGTCTTTCCGCTGTTGCTGGAAACAGCAGACAGCAGGAATCCTGGATTTTTTTTCTGTTCTTTGCGACTACAATCATTCTTTTTCATTTTCTGATGATTCTCCTGTCTGTGTATTTCCGCCGGCAGAAATAATATAAACCGGATTCTGTCCCATCATCATATGATATCTTCCAAGAACCTTTGATCTTGCTGCACTCACCTGCAGAATCTCTGCATCCGGAAGACCCCCTTCGCCCACAAGCCCCATCACTTCACTGACTGTCTCAAGTGAAATTGCATTAATCACGATTCGTACATCTGGATTTTTCTTTTTGAGCAATTGCAAGATTTCTCGTAAATTTCCAGAACTTCCACCGATAAATGCATGTGTCGGTGTTTCCAGTTCCTCTAATGCCTGCGGCGCAAGCCCTTCTATGATTCGCACTCCATCTATCTTAAATTTTTTTCGATTCTGATCGATCAGTTCAACACCTTCCGGATTCTTCTCAATCGCATACACACGGATCTGCTCCCCTGCTCGTGCGATTTCTATAGAAACAGAACCTGTTCCGGCACCGATATCATATACAATGGCATCCTCTGTTAGCTCAAGCTCTGCTATACTGACAGAACGTACTTCTGACTTCGTCATCGGCACCTTTCCGCGGATAAACTCTTCATCTTTCAGATGCATACCTGCTGACTTACAATAAAATTGGTTTTCTACAAGAACTGCACAGAGTCCTTCAAAATCTTCCGCCTTCATCTCGCACAATTTACCTGAAAGAATCTTTTCTTCCTCATAAGACATCTGATGTCCTATATGAACCTGCACATTTCCTAAGCCATATTCTGATAAAGTCTCATAAAAATAACGACCCGTATTTTTTCCACCAAGAAGCAAAAAGGTCTTCGGATGTCTGTGGATCGTCTGGACAAAATTCATGTCCTTTCCATGAAGGCTCAGAATTTTTGCATCTTCCCAGGAAACACCGACTTTTGATGCAAGATAAGAAAGTGAGGAAATTCCAGGATAAATTTTTATTTGGTCAGAACACACTTCCGTCAATCGTTCTTTCAGTTTTTTCGCTCCACTATAAAATCCTGTATCTCCCGAAAGAAGAATTCCTATTTTACTATGTTCTTTGTGCTCTTTTATATAGGATACAATCTCTTCTGTACGATATTCCTTAATAAATACTCCTTCATTTCTGTTGTTTCTCTCACACTGACGCATACTTAATCCATTCATGTTACGAATCTGCTGTGCACAAGTAAGCATCCGTTCTGCTCCAATCAGACAATCCGACTCTTCTATCAATCGTCTGACTTCTTCTGTGATTGCATCACCAGATCCCATTCCTATTCCCGCAAGGATAATTTGTCGTGATTCCATTTCATCTCCCACTATATAACTATTTTTCTCTTGATTCTCTTGGTTTCTATCTGCTATAATAAAATCTAGAAACGGGTTTTTACCACACTTCTTGTTGTGGCCTGCCCGTTTCTTTTTTTCTTATAACAGTTTATACCCCCTCGGCGTCACCATCCGCCCATTCAGTTCCATCGTCCTTGAATTTCCAATAAACACTGTTGTAAACATATCTACTTTCGTATCTCTAAGTTCTTTCAATGACAGAATCTGATAAGATTCTCCTTCACGTCCGATATTCTTCACATAACCGCAGATATTTCCCGCATCTCTGTACTGAAGTAGTATATCACAGGCTTTCTGCAGATAATCTGCGCGTTTCTTACTTGACGGATTATAAAGACAGATGACAAAATCAGCCATTCCTGCCGCATGTAAACGCTTCTCAATCGTCTCCCATGGTGTCAGAAGGTCACTTAAGCTGATTACTGTAAAGTCATGCATGAGCGGCGCCCCAAGAACTGCTGCACCACCTGATGCTGCTGTAATTCCCGGAACAACTTCAATCTGAATCTCAGGATATTCTTTTCCAATCTCAAAGATTAATCCTGCCATTCCATAAACTCCGGCATCTCCGCTGCAGATCATTGCAACATCCTGTCCTTTTCCTGCCTCTTTAAATGCCATTCTGCAGCGCTCCGGTTCTTTCCGCATCGGTGTGCTTAAGAATGTCTTCTCCGGAAATTGTTCTTTCACAAGATCGATGTATACATTATACCCAATCAATACCGGACAATGTTCCAGTACCTTTTGTGCGCGCACGGTCATCTGTTCTTCTGCTCCCGGTCCGAGTCCTACTACATATACTGTACTCATTTCGTCTATTCCTCTGTTTCCTATCTTTTCTCTATGCTCTGGTCATCTCCGTTTTGTCCTGAATCTTTCTTAGAACAGGAGGCTTGTCTGAATTCTGTCGTAAATGTTGGATCATAAAGCTTTGACCGTTCATAAGTCCCATCAAGTACTTCCCCGACTACGATAAGAGCGGTCTTTGTAACGTTTGCTTCTTTCGCTGTCTGCTCCAGCGTTCCAACTGTGCAACGAAGCACTTTCTGTTCCGGCCAGGTCGCTTTATAAACAATAGCTGCCGGCGTATCTTCGCTGTATCCACCTTCTATCAATTCTGCTGAAAGTTCTTTTAACAGTCCTGTACTCAAGAATAAAACCATCGTCGCCTGATGTGCCGCAAAGCTTCTGACGGACTCTTTCTCCGGTACCGGTGTCCTTCCAGCCATTCTCGTAATCACGACAGACTGAGAGATCCCTGGCAGTGTATACTCTGCTTCCAGCGCTGCCGCAGCTCCGCAAAATGAACTGACACCCGGACAATCTTCATATGGTATCTCAAGTTTCTTCAGCTCATCCATCTGCTCTCGAATGGCACCATAAAGGCAAGGGTCTCCGGTATGCAGACGTACGATTTCTTTTCCGTCCCCGTGGCCCTTCACCATCACTTCTAATACTTCTTCCAATGTCATCTTCGCACTGTTATATATCTCGCATTCTTCTTTACACAGCTTAAGTAATCCCGGGTTCACAAGAGAACCTGCATAGATCACGATGTCTGCTTCTTTCAATAGTCTTTGTCCCCTTACTGTGATCAGGTCCTCTGCTCCCGGACCCGCTCCTACAAATGTAATCATAGTTCTTCCTGCCTTTACTGTTTTTTCTTGTCTTTTACGATTAGAAGGGAATAGTATCCCATATCTTCTGAAATCTCTTCAACTGACCGGACAATACGCTCCTTGTCCATTCCGCAGTTTTCTACAAGACAGATATCCTGACTGCTTTCTTGTAAAAACTCTTTTATCTTGCCCATCTTTCTTCCTGTCTTCATCAGAATCTTTGTTCCCGATAACTGCAGACCTTCTCCTGACTCATAAGAACCCGGTAAAATATGGATCTGCTCTTCCTGTTCTCCAAGTGGCTGATTCAACCTTGCAGCCGCTGCACAAAAAGATGGAATCCCCGAAACTGTCTCAACCTGATAGCCATCCTGTTCCATCATCTGCTCCACATACATACATGTAGAATAAACCGTTGGATCTCCCAGCGTCAGAAATGCCAGATTCCATCCTTTCTCAAGAAGCTGCTCTATTG
Organism: uncultured Mediterraneibacter sp.; assembly: GCA_934309345.1. Classification (GTDB taxonomy): domain Bacteria; phylum Bacillota; class Clostridia; order Lachnospirales; family Lachnospiraceae; genus Mediterraneibacter. Next base: position 99,778 of record CAKRDD010000005.1, read on the forward strand.
CTTCTGCTCCCTGTGCATGAATCTTTTTCAGCTTTTCCTTATCTTTGATCATTGGCATTGGGAGAAAGAGAATCTTTTTTTCCTTAAGCTCCGAGACTGTCTGCACTGCAATCTGATAAGCTGTACAGCTTTCCAGATATCCCGCTGCCCTGTTTTCCATCTCATTTTGTTCTAGCAGTAACGGCTCTGTCAGTTCTCTATTCGAAACCGGAAGCACTATGATATCACATTCTTTTATTCTTCGAACTGCTTTCAATGTCATTAATTCAGGATCTCCCGGTCCCACTCCGATTCCATAAAATTTTCCTGTCTGTTTCATCCATTCTCCTGTATCTTCTTTAACAACTCATCCGCATTTTCCGACTTTCCAAGAATGCCATCCTCTGTTGAAAATAAAATCACACCAATTCGCAGTTCGTCTCCGGCTCTGTTCTTTAAAAAGAATTCAATACGTTTCATCACACTTTTCATCACCGGCTCAACCAGATTTTCTCTGCGCAATATTTCCAGTGCCTCAGTTGTGTTGATACATTCCATAATTTCCCGCACAATTGTTGCATCCGCGCCATTCATCGCCGCATGCACGCCAAGTACTTCCATTCGACAATCTGCCTGTCTGGAATGCGTATTCATCACACCTGCTGCCAGCTTGATAAACTTACCGATATGTCCGATCAAGAGAATGCCTTTCATTCCAAGAAGCTTTGCATCCTCAATTGTCTCACCGACATAATTACTACATTTTACAGAAAGTGCTGTGTCCACCTGAAGCTTTTCCCGTAAGAAGTCCATCCCATAATTTCCCGGGACAACATAGCACCAATCTGTTCCATTTTCTTTGAGCATCTTCATTTCCAGATAAATCGTATCCGTCAGCGCCTTCTCACTCATCGGTTCCACAATACCTGTTGTTCCTAAGATTGAGATTCCTCCCTCGATCCCAAGTCTTGGATTAAATGTCTTCTTCGCAACCTCTGCCCCTTCCGGCACGGATAGGCGCACTTGCAGATTTCCTGTATATTCATGCTTTCTACAAACTTCTTCCACCACTTCACAGATCATTCTCCGCGGCACTTTATTGATCGCCGCCTGACCGATTTTCTGTTCCAGCCCCGGTTTCGTTACCCGACCGATTCCAACACCGCCATCCAGATTGATTCTCTCGGAAAGATCTACACTATTCTCCGAATTTATTTTACTCTTCTTCTCTGCCTTTTGAACTGTTGCATACACAAGTATTCCATTCGTTACATCCGGATCGTCTCCACTGTATTTTCGCACTGCACACGATACTTCTGACTTCTTACGCATGATATCTTCCAGCTCAAGATACAGTTCAATCCCCTTCGGTGTAAGCAATCTCACCTGACGGATTTCTTCACCTGACAGCAACATCTCTGTCGCCGCTTTTGCCGCTGCCGCCGCACAGCTTCCAGTCGTATAGCCCATCTGAAGACCTGATCTGGTCTTTCCGATTTCTTTCATTAGTACTCAATCCCTTTTCTCGCATAGATTCCCTGATCAAACGGATGCTTCACTTTCTTTATCTCTGATACATAGTCTGCAAGTTCGACAAGTTTTTCATCCGGATTACGTCCTGTCAGTACAATCTCCAGTTCTTTTGGTTTCTTTCCGAGGAATTCAATTGCTTCCTCCTTCGGAATCAGATCATACATATAAGCTGCCATGAACTCATCGATTACAAGCACATCATATCTTCCTGTAAGAATCTCTAATTCAATCGCTCTCCATAGCCGCAGATAAGTTTCTCTTACTTCCTGCTTTTCTTCTTCAGATAAATTTTTAAAAAAGCCATATGACTTTTCCAGATGAAGTACTTTAATCTGAGAAATATCATCGAGAATCGCCAGTTCTCCGGAAGATTCATTTTTTAAAAAACGGGTAAACAAAACCTTAAGTCCACTTCCCGCAGCACGGACTGCAAGTCCGATTGCCGCTGATGTTTTCCCTTTTCCGTCTCCACAATAAATGTGTATCAATCCCTGTTCCATTTTCTCATCTCCTGTTCTGCTTCCTCTACCGACAAGCCTTCTTCTATCGGCCTTCCGATTACGAGAAGAACCGCGCCTGCCTGCTCTGCTGCTTCAAGCTTTTCTGCAAATCCGCCATTCTTTCCGGATTCTTTTGTTACGAAATATTTTGCCTCTGTCTGACGAAGAAGTGCAAGATTCATTTCCCTGGAAAATGGACCCTGCATTGCGATCAGATGCTTTCCTGAAAATCCAAGTTCTATACTCTGCATTACTGATGGAAGCACGGAAAGCACTCTTGCATAGCATCGTTCTTTATAATTTGTCAAACAAGTATATTTATCCAGTTCTTTACTGCCTGTTGTTATCAGAATATTTCCCTGCGTCTGTTCAAGATAATCCACGGCCTCATCCACGCTATTCACACAGACTACAGAACTGTCACTCTTAATGGTCGCATTTATCCTTTCACAAGTATGTTCTTCTGATCTGCCTGCCATTGCTTCTGTCAGAAAATCCCTTAAACATCTTAAATACTCTATTCCGATGTTTTTACATGCCCTCTGTATATTTTCCGTCACTGCAACTGCAAACGGATGAGTCGCGTCTATGACAAGCCCTACTTGCTCTTTTTCAAAGAACATTTCCATCTCCTGCTGATCCATACGTCCGTGGATCACACGAAATTCTGACTTCTTATTCTTCTCTTTTTGCAACTGCAGATCATGTTCCAATAATTCTTCGCCATATTCTGTCGCAGCACTTACGATACAGGGGATTCCTTCTTTAACGGCATATTCTGCCAGCTGTCGTCCCTCTGTCGTACCGGCAAAAATAAGGATATTTCTCTTCATCTAAACCACCATCATTTACTTAATAAACTTATCGATTGCCTCGTCAAGAGCTCGTATCGTCTCCATATCATTCTGCTCAACAGCTTCAACAATACAGTGATCCAGATGGTTCTTCAGAATCACTTTTCCTGTATTATTGATCGCCGAACGAACTGCCGCAAGCTGGATTAGCACTTCGCTGCAATCCTCGTCACGCTCTACCATTCGTTTCACAGCCTCAAGATGTCCAATTGCCCTGGACAGACGATTTACGACCTTCTTCTTCTCTTCTGCGCTGTGTACATGACGGTGAACATGCCCTGAGCCTCCATGATCATGATGATGTACATGTGACTCTGCCACCCCATCTCCGTTATGATGCACATGGGTATATTCTGTTCCGTCCTCCCGGAAATGTGTATGTTCTTTCATAATCACTCATCGAAACCTTTCTTTTTACTCTGTCACTGATTATAAAACAAAATCTCTTTTTCTTCAACTTGTTCCTTTTAACGCCTCAATATTAGTCACGGTGAACAGTAACCGGTGCACAAAATTTTTTCTTGCATTTTTCCAAAAGCCATGGTATCTTAGTATGCAAGACAAAGACGTCTGACAGAAAGGTAAGAGATTGCCCTTCTATCAGGCGTCTTTTTGCATTATCAGATAAATTGGGAGGATTTAGAAAATGAACACCGGAAACACTGCTTTTATGATGATCTGCACTGCGCTTGTCTTCTTTATGACACCGGGACTTGCCTTCTTCTATGGCGGTCTTGTGCGGAGAAAAAATGTATGTAACACAATGATGGCCTGCGTTGCGATCATGGGACTATCTGTTCTTCTTTGGACCATGTTTGGCTATTCTCTTTCTTTTGGCGGCAATCACGCCGGAATTATCGGAGATTTCCGCTGGGCCTTTTTAAATGACGTTGGCTGGGATGCCGGCCCATATGCGGATACCATTCCGCATCTCGTATTTGCTGCATTCCAGATGATGTTTGCCATGATCACACCTGCACTGATCACCGGTGCTGTAGTCGGAAGGATGAGATTCAAAGCATTGTTTGCATTTATTGCACTTTGGTCTTTCCTCGTTTACTATCCGATGGCTCATATGGTCTGGGGCGAGGGTGGATTTCTTGCTGCAATCGGTTCTGTTGACTTCGCAGGAGGAAATGTAGTACATATCAGTTCCGGTGTCAGCGCTCTGGTTCTTGCCATCTATCTTGGCAGAAGAAAAGGATACGAGAAAACATCTTACCGTATCCATAATATTCCTTTCGTTGTACTTGGAGCTTCCCTGCTCTGGTTCGGATGGTTTGGATTCAATGCCGGAAGTGCCCTGGCGGCAGATGGACTTGCAGCCCATGCATTTATGACAAGTGCAATTTCTTCCGCTGCTGCTCTTGTATCCTGGATGCTGATCGATGTGATCAAAGATGGAAAACCTACTCTGGTCGGTGCTTCTACCGGACTGGTTGTCGGCCTTGTTGCCATTACGCCTGGTGCTGGCTTTGTTCCGATCTGGTCTTCCTATATCATCGGCGCACTGGTCAGCCCGATCTGCTACTTTACAATGAACTTCATTAAGCATAAACTGAAAATAGATGATGCACTGGACGCATTTGGCTGCCATGGAATCGGCGGTGTGTGGGGTGGAATCGCCACCGGACTTTTTGCAAAAACTTCTATTAACTCTGTTGCAAGATGGGACGGACTGGTCTTCGGTAATATTCATCTCTTCGTTGCACAGGTATTAAGCATTATCATCACTGCGGCTGTTGCAGTTGTCGGTACTCTAATCTGCATCGGGATCATCCGTATCTTCACTCCACTGCGCGTAGATCAGAAGGAAGAGGCTCTTGGACTGGATATCTCCCAGCATGGTGAGAATGCATATCCGTCCTTTAACGGATTTGATTAACATGATCTGTCCAAAATTTATATATCCATTAATACAGGAGGATTTTTAAAATGATGATTAAAGTAGAGGCTATCGTCCGGGAAGAGAAATTCGAAGACGTCAAGGCTGCCTTAAATGAAATAGAAGTCAATGGTATCACTGTCTCCCAGGTCATGGGATGTGGTGCACAGCGAGGTTATAAGGAGATTGTCCGCGGTTCTGAAATCGAGATTTTCATGCAGCCGAAGATCAAGTTTGAAATTGTTGTCTCTTCCGAAGAATGGGAGAAGAAAACAATCGAAGCGATCCAGAAAGCTGCCTATACTGGTGAAGTCGGTGATGGTAAGATTTTCAGCTATGAGATCCGGAGTGCCATGAAGATCCGAACCCGTGAGACAGGGTATGATGCACTCCAGTCAAAAGAGCAGATACTTTAGTAGAAAAAAGTTCCAGAATGTCGGAAGATTCTGGAACTTTCTTTCGTTTTAAAATCGAAGTGTTACTTCTGTCTCTGTCAATGCCACTGTCATCTGCTCTCTTATGCACTTGGGACACAACAGTTCTCCGTCTGCATCTGCTGTCCGTGCGGCTCTCTCACATACATTGTCAACACCCGTCACCTGTTTCACAAACCGTGATGTGGCTGATACCTCTGTAATCTTCTCTAACTGTTCTGCCGGATAAGTTGCAAACGGTACTTTATATTTCTGCGCATAGGCCAAAATCGCAGGTTCTTCTTTCTTGAGATCAATCGATGCAAGCTGTTTTAACTGCGTTGGTTCAAGCCCATATCCTTCCAGAACATCGTTCAGTCCCCTCTCAAAAAGTTCTTTTGAAATCTGTTTTCTGCAGCCTACTCCTGCTGTGATATTGATTGGGTACAAAAGGAGAATGCATGGCTTACGCTCACATCCGCATACGTTATTCCTGACATCTCCCCACAGGGAGCCCGCTAGGGATTCCACGAACTTTCTCCCTTCTCCCGCGGTCTTTGTGATCACGATCACAGGATGTTCCTCTGCAAAGGAGTATAATTCTTCCTTTGAACCACAAAGTATAAGTTCTTTTAAACAGCTTTTCTGAAAATCTTTCTGTTCAAATACCAGTCCTTCACCGATCCACAGACCGACCTGCTTTCCATCCAGCACTGCTGCTGATATCTGCTTCGCTGCTTCACGCTCTGTAAGATACAGGTGATTCTTCTTTGCAAAAACATCTACTGCAAATTTCCCCTGAACATCTGTCGCTGTTGTCTGTACCGGAACTGCGCCGGTCCATGTTGCAAGCTGACTGGAAAGTTCTACCGCGCCACCAAGATGTCCAGACAGGAGTGGGATCACATATCCTGCTTTTTCATCCATGACTATAACCGCTGAATCAGTAAATTTATCTTTTACATAAGGCGCAATATATCTCACTGCGATTCCAACTGCACCAATAAAAAGGAAGGATGTCTCTCCCCATCCTTCCCTGATCAGTTCTTTTGGATTGTCCGGAAACGGAAGAACTTCAGCGAATGTATATCCAGCAGGTGCATAGTTCTGACACGTAATCCCTTCGTTCCGGAACTGACTTCCGATTCTCTCACCAAGTCTTGTTCCTGCCTGTGTAAAACTTAATATAACAACCTTCACGTTCTATTCTCCCTTAAATCCCTGAAACTATTCTTCTGTCTCTTCTTTCACAGTCTCTTCCTTCACAGACTCTTCTACTGCATCCACTGCTTCTTCTGCCGCCTCAGTAACTGCCTCAACTGCTGCTTCCGCAGCTTCTGCAACGATCTCTTCTGCTTCCTCTGCCTCTTCTCTTACTTCCTGAGTCAGATCATCTGGTTCAAAGATGTCTTCTTCCTCTGTTACAGGTGATCCGCAGTATGGGCAGAATGCCATATCTTTCGCAACCATCTTGCCACACCGTGTACACTCACACGCACCTTTGAGCCCTTCAATCTTATTCTCATACTCTTCTATGCTTTCCTTGCGGCTTGCAATTGCCTCACAAAGTCCCTTGGAAGCCTCATCCAGTTCTTCTCCATTCTCAAATCTGTCATAAATACTCTGACCAAGTTCCATCAGATCTTCTGCATTTCCTCTTGCAAGCTCTCTGATCTGCGCTTTTAACTTCTGGATTTCAATCGCATCTCCTGCCTTTGCTGTCACTGCCTCTGCTGTCTCACTCAGACGTTTTCCTAAATCTTCAAAAAAATCTTTCATACTGAAATCTCCCTTCTTATCATTGCTGTATCATCTCAACCACCAGAAAGGTGATCTACAATTTCTCTTGGTCTTATTATATCGTATTCTTCCAGTTTTTGAAGTCATTTTCTATTATTTTTAGACTAATTTCATAAATAGAATCCTTCTTGCATATCCTTTCTACAACTCAACTCAGGAGTCATCTTATGAATGATCTTGAAACTTGCAGGGAACAGATACTCTCCGAAGATACACGCGACTTCATCAGTAATCCGCTGCGCACTCCACTGTTCAATGAACTTCTGAAAAAAGATCCATGTATCCAGGATGCCGGGCTTGGATATCAGTGCATTTATTTTTCCAAAGAACTTGTAGAACCAATCTCTCTGGCGCGTTTTTCTTATAATTCCATTCCGAATTGTTTTGCTCCTGTCGCTATGGAAACATTGAACCAGACCGGCATCCTTCCCGTACAGAACTATCCGGCACTTCAATTAAAAGGAAAAGGCGTTCTGATTGGATTTCTTGACAGCGGGATTGACTATCAAAACAAAGTTTTCCGCAATCTGGACGGTACCACGCGAATTGCGGCACTTTGGGATCAGACTATCCAAAGCGGAACTCCACCCAGAGACTTCTTCTACGGAAGTGAATACCGTAAGGAACAGATTGATCTGGCACTTTCTTCTGATTCCCCACTGTCACAGGTCCCTTCTGTCGATATCGACGGACATGGAACTTATATTGCCAGTCTCGCTGCCGGAAATGCTGACGCTGACGAACAGTTTCTGGGAGCCGCTCCGGAATCTACTCTCGCTGTTGTCAAATTAAAACAAGCGAAGCAATATCTGCGGGATTATTACTGCATCACGGAAACAGCCGTCTGCTACCAGGAAACAGATCTGATCCTTGGATTAAAATATCTGAATGATCTGGCAGATGAACTGGAGCTTCCACTTGTCATATGTATCACTGTAGGCTCTAATCTTGGCGGTCATGTCGGCACGCTTCCGCTTCCCGCATTACTTGGCAGCTACAGTCTGATGCCCGACCGGATTGCTGTGGTCGGCACGGGAAATGAAGCAGACAAACGTCATCATTATTTCAATACGATCCAGTCAGAAAATGACCGTAAAACTGTAGAGATCCGGGTTGGTGAAAATGTATCCGGTTTCACTTTGGAACTTTGGGTACTGATCCCCAATCTCTTCTCAATTTCAATTATTTCACCGTCCGGGGAAAATACATCCAAAATTCCATTTCATGTAGGCACAAGCGCAGACATTGATTTTCTCTTTGAAAAGACCCGCGTCTCTGTTGACTACCGGCTTCTGGTCGAAAAAGCAAACTCTGAACTCATCTTCTTCCGTTTCCGTACCCCGGCAGAAGGCATCTGGAAAATCATCGTAGAACCGACCCGCCTGATTAATGGTGATTTCCATATCTGGCTTCCTGTCACAGAATTTTTAGACGGAGAAGTCTATTTCCTTGAATCAGATCCTTACACGACTCTTACAAACCCGGCCAATGCCCCTAGTCCTCTGACGGTCTCCTATTACGACGGCAGCAATGGTGCAGTCGCCCAGGCATCCGGACGCGGCTATACAAGAACAAGATTTGAAAATCCTTCCATCACTGCTCCCGGGATTAATATCAAAGGAGCTCTTCCAGGAGACCGTTTTGCCGTGCGCAGCGGCTCCTGCGCCGCAGCTGCTATCACCGCCGGGGCAGTCGCACTTATGTTAGAATGGCAGCTCTATGAACGCAAAATGCCCGGCATCGACGTATTCCAGATCAAAAGCCTTCTTATTCTTGGAGCCATCCGACCAGACAGTATGGAATACCCTAACCGTGAGTGGGGATACGGACAATTAAACCTCTATAACACATTTGAGGTCATGAGACAGCTTTAACTGTCCCATGACCTCAACGTTTCTACAATATCTTTTATCGATTCTTTTCTCTTTTGTTCTATCTGTTATCTTCTCGATTCTCATAGTAGCTTGTAACCTTCTTGGCATCTTCTACCTGTGTTGACGGTCCTGTTCCAGGAGCGAACACTACTTTCAGAAGAATCGGTGTGATGACTGTTGTAATAACAACCACTACGATAACCGGTCCCAGAATGGAAGAGCTCATAAGTCCGAGTGCGGAACCTTTACTTGCTACGATCAGGGCAACCTCACCACGGGAGATCATTCCGACTCCGATTCGTTTCGCCTGATAATTCTTGTAACCACAAATCTTTGCACCAAGCCCACAACCGACTACCTTTGTCAAAACTGCAACAATTGTAAGAACAACTGCAAACATAATGATGGATACTGACATCTGTGGAAGTTTTACCTTCAGACCGATACTTGCGAAAAATACCGGTGACAGAAGCAGGTAAGATAATGTATCGAACTTGGATTCCAGATAAGTAGATCTCTGTACGTTGGAAATAATTAATCCAGCGATATATGCACCTGTAATATCTGCAACACCAAAAACTTCTTCTGCGATAAATGCCATAAGCAGGCAGAATACAAACGCAATGATCGTATGACGATGCAGTTCCTTCTCAGCTCCGTCTACCCATTTCTTATATACCTTATAGAAAATGAATCCGACAACACCTGAAAATGCGAAGAATCCAACAATCTTGATCAGAACCATTCCAAGCTTTACAGAATCATCTGCAAGACTTGTAACGATTGTCAGTGCAATAATACCGAGAACGTCATCAATGATCGCAGCACCAAGGATTGCATTTCCTGAACGGCTCTTCAATGCTCCTAATTCTTTCAATGTCTCTACTGTAATACTTACAGACGTTGCTGTGAGTACAACTCCAATAAAGACATTCTGAAGAACTACAGGGGATGACAGGTTACTTCCTGCCATGTTTGGCCGGTTAAAGAACCAGGCGACACCATAACCTCCGATCAGTGGAACGATCACACCACAAAGAGCAATAATAAAAGAAGCTTTTCCACTTGCTTTCAGCTCTTTGATATCCGTCTCCATACCTGCAGTGAACATCAGAACGATAACTCCGATTTCTGCAACTTCATGGATAAACGAAGTCTCTGCCAGAATTCCAAATCCTGCGGGTCCGAGGATCAATCCTGCCAAAAGCGCACCAACAACCTGTGGCATCTGTACTCGTCTTGTTAACAGTCCAAGTAATTTTGTAGATATAAGAATAATTGCTAAGTCCAGTAAGTATCTGTATGTGTCCATTTTTCTCTCTTCCTTTTTGTGATTTTTTTAAACTAATTCCCCAATCAGTTTTCAGATTTTTGAACAAAACTTCTCTTTCTAAAATCTCAATTTATCCATCTAACCTCGGTACTGCCTGGCCTCTCAACTGAATAACCGGTCCGCCGGTACCTTCTATATAAGCTCTTGTAATTGTTACTTCTCCAATATTATCATCTTTCGGAATCTCATACATAATATCCAGCATAAACTCCTCGATGATTGCACGCAGTGCTCTGGCTCCGGTATCTTTTTCCATTGCCTTTTCTGCAATTGCTTCTAATGCGCTGTCATCAAACTCAAGCTTCACTTCGTCTAATGCCAGCAGCTTCTGATACTGTTTTAAAATTGCATTTTTCGGCTCTTTTAAGATCTTGACAAGCATCTCTTTGTCGAGTCCCTTTAATGTAAATACAATCGGAAGACGTCCTAAGAACTCCGGGATCATACCGAATTTTCTTAAATCCTCAATTGTCACCTTAGAAAGCAGCTCTTCATCATGCTCGACTGTATCTTTCAGTTCTGCATTGAATCCCATCGACGTTTTCTTCTGCAGACGCTCTTTGATAATGTCTTCAAGATCCGGGAATGCACCTCCACAGATAAACAGAATATTCTTTGTATTCACTGTTGTGAGCGGAACCATTGCATTCTTGCTGTTTGCTCCTACCGGAACCTCAACTTCACTTCCCTCTAAGAGTTTGAGCATTCCCTGCTGCACAGATTCACCACTCACATCTCTCTGACTGGAAGTTTTTTTCTTGGCAATCTTATCGATCTCATCGATAAAAATAATTCCCTGTTCCGCCCGCTCAACATCGTTGTCTGCTGCTGCAAGAAGCTTGGAAACAACACTTTCGATGTCATCACCGATATATCCTGCCTCTGTAAGAGATGTTGCATCTGTGATCGCCAACGGCACATCTAAAAGCTTCGCCAGTGTCTTAACCAGATATGTTTTACCACATCCTGTAGGCCCAATCATGAGCATATTTGATTTCTCTATCTCAATCTCATCCATTGTTCCTGTTGCTACACGTTTATAATGATTATAAACTGCAACAGAGATTGCTTTCTTTGCATACTCCTGTCCAACGATATATTCATCCAGACGTGCTTTGATCTTATGTGGTGCCGGAATCTTTTTTATATCCAACTGTTTGAATTCTTTCGGCTCTTTTTTCTTCTTTTTGATCTTCTGTGCCTTCGGCTGCAGATTATCAAGATCCGAAAGGTTCAAAAACTGTACGCCCGGAATGTTCATCATCTTGCTCAGATCCATCGAACTATTGTTCATCATATCAAAGCTTCTCTGCATACAATCCGGACATACTGCGATATTATTCGGAAGCTCAACCATCTTCCCGGTCACACTCTCCGGGCGATGACAAATAAAACATATTCTCTCATATCCGTCATCATCTTTTTCAGAATAGTCAGAAGTTGTCACTTCTTTTTTTTCTTCTTCCCTGCCAGTGTCCTGTCTGTTGTCTTCCTTGTTTGTCTCTTCTCCATCTACAATGATAAAATCATTTTCTGACATAGGTTGTCCCTTTCTATCGTATGAACATCGCATCCCCAAAACTGAAGAAACGATATCTTTCTTTTACTGCCTCCTCATACGCTGCCATCACATGCTCTTTTCCGGCTAATGCCGAAACAAGCATGATCAGTGTAGATTCCGGCAGATGGAAGTTCGTGATCAACGCATCCAGAATCTTGAACTGATATCCCGGATAGATAAAGATTTCTGTCCAACCACTGCATTCTTTTAATCTTCCATTCTCATCGGCAGCGGATTCGATTGTTCTGCAGCTTGTTGTTCCGACACAGATGACACGATGTCCTGCTTCTTTCGCATGGTTGATCTTCTGTGCAGACTCTTCAGTAATCATATAAAATTCAGAATGCATATGATGCTTTTCTACATCATCTACCTTCACCGGACGGAACGTTCCAAGTCCGACATGAAGTGTAACCGGTGCGATCTCTACCCCTTTTGCACGAATCTCTTCCAGAAGCTCCGGCGTAAAATGAAGTCCGGCTGTCGGTGCTGCCGCAGAACCGGAATGTGCTGCATAGACAGTATTATATCTGTCCTTATCCTGAAGCTGATGAGTAATATACGGTGGAAGCGGCATCTGTCCTAACTGATCCAGAATCTCTTCAAAAATTCCTTCATACTCAAAATGGATCAGACGATTCCCTTCATCCACCACATCCATGACTTCGCCTACAAGCAGACCATCTCCAAAACTGATTCTTGCCCCCGGTCTTGCCTTTTTCCCAGGTTTTACCAGTGTCTCCCAGACATCATCTGCCCCACGTTTCAGAAGCAGCACTTCAATCTTCGCTCCGGTCTCTTCCTTTGCTCCGATCAGTCTGGCCGGGATAACCTTCGTATCATTGATGACCAGGCAGTCACCCGGATTCAGTTCGTCAATTATTTCACGAAATATATGATGCTCTGTCTTCCCTGTCTCTTTGTCAAGCATCATCAGGCGGGAGGAAGAGCGGTCCTCCAAAGGATCCTGTGCGATCAGTTCCTCCGGAAGATCATAATAAAAATCACTTGTTTTCAATGCTCTTACCCTCTCTTCTTACTTTCTCAGCTCAATACCAAGCTCTTCCAGACCGGAAAGAATACGGTTCATTGCTGCTGTGATCTCAGCTTCTTCCAGTGTCTTATCCTTCGCACGGAATACGATAGAATAAGCAACTGACTTAAATCCGGCTTTGATCTGAGCACCTTCATAGATATCAAACAGGCTGTAGCTCTCTAAGTGAGCGCCACCTTTCTTCTCGATCACATCTTCAATCTGTCCGACAAGGATTTCTTTCGGAACAACCATACTGATATCTCTTGTCACTGCAGGATATTTTGCAATTCCTGTGTATTTTCTATCAAATGTAGCATATGGAATGATCTCAGGCATATCAAGAACTGCAACATATGCACGCTCACCGATTCCATAGATATCAGCAACTTCCGGATGAACCTCACCGAGATATCCGACAACTTTTCCGTCATAAATAATATTTGCCTGACGTCCCGGGTGAAGGAATGTCTTTCCTGCATTCGGATCGTATTTTTCTCTTCCCTTCATACCGATCTTCTCAAAGAATTCTTCAATCACACCTTTCATGTTGAAGAAGTCTCCCTCTCCATACATTCCAAGTGTAAACTGCATTCTCTCATCTGGAAGCTCTGTCAGTGGGAGTTCCTTTGGAACATAAATATTTCCTAATTCATACAGACGGACATTCTTGTTTCTTCTGTTGTAGTTTGTTGCAAGAGAAGTCAGCATACCATTTAAGGATGTTGTACGCATGATACTATAGTCTTCTCCAAGCGGATTCATGATTGAGATTGCATTGCGAAGCTTTGAATCCTCTGGAAGAAGAAGCTTGTCAAATACCTTCGGGCTCTCGAAGGAATAAGACATTCCCTGGCTGAATCCACAGAACTCAGCGATATCACTTGCAACCTGCTCAATACGAAGCTTGAATGGGAGTTTACCTGTTGTAGCCTCTCCTGACGGAAGTGTTGTCGGGATATTGTCATATCCATAGAATCTTGCAACTTCCTCTGCAAGGTCAGCAAGTCTGAACAAGTCATGACGGAATGTTGGTGCGATCACTTCTTTTGTCTCTGCATCGTAATCAAGATCGATCTTCTTGAAGTATCCGATCATATCTTCCTCAGAAATGTCTGTTCCAAGCATACGGTTAATCTTCTCTGCATCAAATGGAACGCGTACAGGTTCTTTCTTCTTGCTATATACGTCGATTGCTCCTCCGACAACTTCACCTGCTCCAAGCTCTTCTACAAGCTGGCAGGCACGGTTCAGTGCATCCATTGCATTGTTCGGGTCAAGTCCCTTCTCAAACTTACCGGAAGCATCTGTACGAAGTCCGACACGTTTACTTGACTTACGGATATTTACTCCGTCAAAACAAGCTGCCTCAAAAAGCATTGTCTTCACGTTATCTGTGATCATGGAATTCTCTCCACCCATGATTCCGGCGATTCCAACAGCCTTTTCTCCGTCACAGATCATCAGAACATCCTTGTCCATTGTTCTTTCCTGACCATCCAGTGTAACGAACTTCTCTCCATCCTGTGCATTCTTAACTACGATCTGATGTCCTGCAAGTGTATCCAGATCATACGCATGCATTGGCTGTCCGTACTCTTCCATTACATAGTTTGTAATATCTACCAGGTTGTTGATCGGACGGATTCCAACAGATGAAAGTCTGCGCTGTAACCACTTTGGTGATGGTCCGATCTTGATATTCTTAACGACTCTTGCGCAGTATCTGGAGCACAGATCTGTATTCTCTACAGTCACCTTTACATAGTCATTGACATCCTCATCATTTCCTGTCTCTGTCACAACCGGTGGCTTGAATTCTTTGTTAAATGTAGCCGCTGCCTCACGTGCGATACCTACCACGCTGTAGCAGTCTACACGGTTTGATGTGATCTCATACTCGAAAACAACATCATGAAGACCAAGAAGCTCTACTGCATCTGCTCCAACCTCTGTATCTTCCGGGAAAATGTAAATACCATTCTCCGGCTGTTCCGGATACATCTCCTTTGTAGAACCAAGTTCCTCGATGGAACACATCATTCCGCAACTCGGTACTCCACGGAGTTTTCCTTTCTTGATCTTAATTCCACCGGCAACTCTCTGTCCCGGCTCATGTCCGCCTGCAACGCGTCCGCCATCTAATACAACAGGAACCTTCGCTCCCTCGAACACATTTTTTGCACCTGTTACGATCTGAATTACCTCTGTACCGATATTCACCTGGCAAACTACCAGCTTGTCCGCATCCGGGTGTTTCTCAATTTTCTCAATCTGACCAACAACGATCTTGTCAAGGTCTGCATCCAGCTCCTCGAATCCTTCAACCTTTGTTCCTGTCAGAGTCATTGCATCTGTATATTCCTGCGCTGTCACGTCAAGATCCGGGACATACGCTTTGATCCATGATAATGAAGTATCCATTTTATATCTCCTTATTTAGTTTAATTTCATCAAAGGGGCGGCTCTAAAATCCAACGGCTCTGCGCCGTTGCCGCGCCGCATTCGCGCCGCTTGAAGATTTTATCGCACCACTCGCACGAAGAAGTAAATACTCGCTTCGCTCGTGCTTCCTTCTTTCTTGTGCTCGTTAGAACTGTTTCAAAAATCTAATGTCGTTCTCGTATAATAAACGCATATCGTCGATTTCGTATTTCAGAAGAGCGATACGCTCAAGTCCTACACCGAATGCAAATCCGTTGTACTCTTCCGGATCAATTCCGCACATCTCGAGAACATGTGGATGAACCATACCACATCCAAGAATCTCGATCCAGCCTGATCCTTTACAGAAACGACATCCCTTGCCGCCACACTTAAAGCAGCTTACATCCACCTCAGCACTTGGCTCTGTAAATGGGAAATGATGTGGACGGAATTTTGTCTTTGTATCCGGTCCAAAAAGTTCTTTTGCGAATACTTCAAGTGTTCCTTTCAGGTCAGCGAAGGAAATGTTCTTGTCGATCACAAGACCCTCGATCTGATGGAAAGAAGGTGAATGTGTTGCATCTACTTCGTCAGAACGGAACACGCGTCCCGGTGCGATCATACGGATCGGGAGTTTTCCCTGCTCCATCACACGGGCCTGTACCGGAGATGTCTGTGTACGAAGTACGATATCCTTATTAATATAGAAAGTATCCTGCTCATCTTTAGCCGGGTGATCTGCAGGGATGTTCAGTTTCTCAAAGTTGTACAGATCATACTCAACTTCCGGTCCTTCTACAACCTCATATCCCATACCTACGAAGATACGTTCTACTTCTTCCAGTGCGATTGTGTTCGGATGTCTGTGTCCAACACTGTTCTTCTTGGATGGAAGTGTTACGTCGATTACTTCTGCTTTCAGCTTCTCCTCACGGATTGCCTTCTCCATTCTTGTCTTAGATTCCTCTAAGAGTTCCTCAATTGCTGCTCTTGTATCATTCACAAGCTGTCCAACCTTCGGACGCTCCTCCGGTGCAACATCTTTCATTCCTTTTAATACGGCTGTCAGTTCACCTTTTTTACCAAGAAACTTTACACGCACGTCATTGAGTTTCTCCGGAACGTCAGCCTCCTGAATTCTTGCGACTGCTTCCGCTTTAATCTGTTCCAGTCTTTCTTTCATCGTTTTCTCCTTTCTTAACTCACTTATCAGGGACGAACGTTTTCATAAAGAAAGACCCCATCCCAAAAGGGACGAGGTCTGAATCACTCGCGGTACCACCCTGATTCCTGTAATCCTATCTACAGGCACTCTAAATTGTGTAACGTACAACATACGACATTCTCTACTTTTCACATCCGGACATATCTGTTCTCCTGACTGTCCTTTAGATGCTCTCTTTCAAAAATGCAGCTCACGTGTGAATTTCAATTGCTATCTGAACTTAAGAGAACTTTCAGCCGATGATTCTCTCTCTCTGCAAGGAAACAGGTCTCTACTGTGCACGATCTTCGCTTTTCAAATCTAATAAACTTTTCATATTCTAAGTGAATTTACCAGTCTATTTTAACACAGCATCTCTTTTTGTCAAGACCTTCTGCTCTTGAATCCTTCCAAAATCGCGTTAATCTCTCCACCAAGCAGAATGATATACATGCATCCATAAAGCCATAGCATAATAAGGATGATCGTTGTAAAACTACCATACATATTAGTGAATCCTTTAAAAATATCCAAATAAACAGAAAAGATAAAGGACAGTACCATCCACCCACAAGCTGTAAAGAAAGCCCCCGGCAATTGTTTCCGAAGTGTTGTCTTTCCTTCTGCTCCACGGTTTGGAAGGAATTTATATACCAGATCCCAGAAAAAAGTCAGCAATGGAAGTGAGAAATAAATTCTCAACTGAACAACTTTATGAATCACTTTGCTCAAAAATGGGGCATGCTCATAAACAATTACACTAATACTGTTACCAAACACAGAAAGAACCAGTGACAACATAATCGCCACAAGAAACAAAAATGTGTAAAGACACGCTCTTGCGCGAAGGTAAAAATAATTTCTTGTCTCTGTGTTTTCATAAATGCAGTTCAATCCATATGTTACAGAAAGTACTCCTTTTCCCGCTGACCACAAAGCCACAAGGATTGTCAAAGGAATGATCGTACTGGATGTCATATATACCTGATTCACAATACTTTCGATCATTGGACTGACTGTGGATGGAAATACCGGAAGTACCGCCTCCATCACATCCGTTTTCGTCACTGGTGTAAATTGCACCATTGTTAAAAGCAACATAAAAATAGGAATCAATGAAAGCACAAAGAAATATGCAGCCTGTGCTGCGAAAGCTCCCGTATGATGCGAACTCACGGTAGCTGCAATCCGCAATCCACGCTCTTTTATCTTATTAAACTTCTCCATTTTCTTTAACTCCCCAGGTTAAATACTCAGGACGGCTTATGTTTCTTCTCAGCCGTCACGAAATTGTTACTTCATGGATAATACCATAACTATTCTCAATATTCAAGCAAAAAAGAAAGACAGCCGAATCTCTTCAGCTGTCCCTTAACTTTATCTTTTGTCTAATCCCCAAAATGCCGTTCCCTGTATTTTGAGTCCTAGCCACAGCTAGGTGGGCAACCTCATCCTGCTTTTCTGCCGTCCACTGCAAAAACGGAGGCCTGGCATATTACTCAGTCTTATCGGAATCCCTTTTTAAATAATGTAGGTTCAAAATATCAGGGTTCTCGCACATTTCAGGTTTTTCTTCTTTCTTAACCTATTGCTATTATACTCTATCCACATCATTTTTACAACTGTAAATATGTGGATTTTTATTTCTGTCAGCAAAAAGAAACGGAACTGACATTTTTAATAATATCTGTTTCTGAGATTTCTTGTATAAACACCGAACCAGATCAATACAATAAGGAAAATAATCATTGCAACTGTATCTACCACTGTCATTGTATGAACATAACAGTGAATCACATCGATCACTCCATAGATCACAGACACCAGTCCGAAGATAAAAAGTGCCGGCGCGGTCTTTGCAATATAAGCCTCTTTGTCTTTACATTTCTTATAAGTATAATCTTTACCTAAAAGAATTGATGCATTGACCTCACCTTTTACTTTCATCATAACAAAGGAATACAGTGCATAAACTCCACAGCAAAGAACGAAGATACCTATAAATCCCCACATACTATTATCCATTTTTTACACCCCAAGAATATTTTTTACTGTCTCTTTCATCTGATCAGCATCACACTCTGTTGTGTGGCGAACCTCTGCATCACGGATCTCTTTGATCGCATTCGGAATCGGGAAGCCGGATACTTTCTCAAGCTCATCGATCAGTGCGAAGTCTTCCATCTCATCATACTTCGGATCAATTGCTGTCATAACGTTGCGTACGAACTTGTACGGACTTGCTGTGGAAGCAACCAGACATTTCTTCTCGTCCTTTGTATCTTTACGATACTGTGCACACACATGTGCTGCAACTGCAGTATGAGTATCCATCACATATCCTGTCTTCTTATATGTGTCATGGATCGTCTCTTTCACTTCTTCCTCTGTCGCAAATCCTCCGACAAAGTCTTTCAGTCCTTCTTTCATCTCCGGTGTGATCTCATACACACCTTTTTCTTTCAGCTGTGTCATGAGTTCTGTATCTTTCTGTGCATCCTGTCCTGCGATCGTGTAGATCAGACGCTCCAGGTTGCTGGAGATCAGAATATCCATGGACGGTGAAGATGTCAGGATAAATTCTCTGTTTCTATCATAAACACCTGTCTGGAAGAAATCAAAGAGAACCTTGTTGTCATTGGAAGCACAGATCAGTTTTGCGATCGACACACCCATCTGCTTTGCATAGTAAGCAGCAAGGATATTTCCAAAGTTTCCTGTCGGAACTGTGACATTGATCTCCTCACCTGCCTGGATCTCTTCATTCTCAAGCAGCTTCGCATAAGCATATACATAATAAACAACCTGCGGTACAAGACGTCCGATATTAATGGAGTTTGCTGAAGAGAACTGATATCCCTTCGCATCTAATTCTGCTGCCAGCTCCTTGTCCTCGAAGATTGCCTTCACACCGCTCTGTGCATTATCAAAGTTACCGTGAATTGCTACAACAGAAGTATTCTCTCCCTTCTGTGTCACCATCTGCAATTCCTGAACGTGGCTTACGCCTCCCTTCGGATAGAACACGATGATCTTTGTTCCAGGAACATCTGCGAATCCTGCAAGTGCAGCCTTACCTGTATCTCCGGAAGTTGCTGTCAGGATCACGATATCATTCTTCACCTGGTTCTTTCTTGCGGAAGTGATCATCAGATGTGGCAGGATAGAAAGTGCCATATCTTTAAATGCGATCGTTGCTCCGTGGAACAGTTCCAGATGATAAGTATCTCCCACCTTCACAAGCGGTGCGATCACTTCTGTATCAAATTTAGAATCGTAAGCACTGTTGATGCAGTGTCTCAGTTCTTCTTCTGTAAAATCTGTAAAGAACTGCTTCATAACTGCATAAGCTGTCTCCTGATATGACATTGTCTTAAGTTCATCCATTGTCACATCCAGTTTTGGAACGGATACAGGAACAAACAGTCCTCCGTCATCAGCAAGTCCCTTTAAGATTGCCTGTGAAGCTGTAACCGTCTTATCTGAATTTCTGGTGCTTTTGTATAATAGATTCATCCTTACATCCCTCTTTTATCTTGATTTCTTACTTTTAGTTTCCAGTGAAAATCACTCTTGTCTGAAAGTATAACACAACTTTTCTTATACCACAAGAAAATTAATTACTTTTGCTTTTTTAAGTTACCACTTTACTTTACTGTAGTTTTTTACTCTGTGGACGGAAGATAATTGCCAGAATTCCACATACTCCCATCAGAAGCGGATAATACAGATTCGGAATAATCTGAAGCGGTGTCAGTCCGGTCAGTGTTGCCGCTGACAGAAGCTGTGCTCCGTATGGAATGATTCCCTGCCCAACAGACGTAAACATATCCAGAAGAGACGCGGATCTTCTTGGAT
Organism: uncultured Mediterraneibacter sp.; assembly: GCA_934309345.1. GTDB lineage: Bacteria > Bacillota > Clostridia > Lachnospirales > Lachnospiraceae > Mediterraneibacter. Next base: position 120,032 of record CAKRDD010000005.1, read on the forward strand.
CTACATCGAATTCCTCACTGATTTCTTTTGCGATCGGACCTGTCATAACAATGGCAACCGTATTATTCGCTGTACATGCATCAACAAAAAATGCAAGCAATGCGATCCCAAACTCTGCTCCTCTTCTTCCATTGATCTTACTCTTGATCAGATTCAGAATAAACTGGATTCCCCCATGCTCTTTCACAAGTGATACAATACATGCTACAACGATAGAAATAACTGTGATATCATACATTGATGTCACACCACTGCCTACGACCTGAAACATCTCAGAAAGTGCGATATGTCCCATGCTCACCCCTACGATCAACGAAATCACAATCCCACTGATCAATACAAGGAACACATTGATTCCGATCAACGCTCCGACAAGAACTACCATATACGGAAGGACTTCCCAAAGGCTGTAGCTTAAATTTTCCTCCATGTGGAAATTCATATTTCTTGTTGCAAACCAGAAGATTAAAACTGTAATGATCGCTGCCGGAAGAACAATAAAGAAGTTTGCCTTAAACTTATCTTTCATCTCACATCCCTGTGTCTTAACCGCTGCGATCGTTGTATCAGAGATCATAGAAAGATTATCTCCAAACATTGCTCCGCATACAACTGCTCCAATACAGATACTGAGTGCAAATCCTGTCTTTTCACTGATTCCAACAGCGATCGGTGCAAGTGCTGCGATTGTTCCCATGGAAGTTCCCATAGAAACCGAGATAAAGCATCCGATCAGGAACAGTCCTGCAACTGCGAAATGTGCCGGGATCAATGACAATCCCAAATTAACTGTACTGTCTACCCCGCCCGCTGCAGTAACTGCACCGGAAAAACCTCCGGCACAGAGAAAGATCAGGCTCATCGTAATGATGTTTTCCTCACCAACACCTTTGGCAATCACTTCAATCTTCTTGTTAAAACTCAATTCTTTATTCTGCAAAAATGCAACAAACAATGCGATCAAAAACGCAACGATCGCCGGCATCGCATAAAAATCTTTGAACACAATTCCCGCACCGAGAAAAATGATCAAAAACACTCCGATTGGAAGTAGTGCAATCGCTCTTCCTTTTTTCTCCTTCTCCATAGAATCCTCCTGCTCATACCATTTTTTATTTTTATCCTCATTTTCTTCCATCGGTCTGGCAGTTGCTTTCCCGATTTGTATATATACAAAAGGCAGTGACTATTTTTGTACTGCCACTGCCTTTTCTATTTTCTTATTTTGCTGCAATATATCCTTTTGCTGTCAATGCCTCTGCACAGAGAACTGCTCCACCTGCTGCACCTCTTACTGTGTTATGAGACAGTCCGATAAACTTGTAATCGAACATTGTATCTTCTCTCAGACGTCCGATAGATACACCCATTCCACGCTCGTAGTTCACATCCTCTGTTACCTGTGGACGGTTGTCCTCTTCAAGGTACTGGATAAACTGCTTCGGAGCACTCGGAAGTTCTGCTTCCTGCGGGAATCCCTTGAATGCTACAAGCTTCTCGATCAACTGCTCTTTTGTAGGCTTCTTCTCAAAGTTGATGAATACTGCTGCTGTATGTCCGTTCAGAACCGGTACACGCACACACTGGCATGTGATCTTCGGAAGCTCTGCTTTCACAATCTGTCCGTTTTCTACTTTACCAAGTACACGAAGCGGCTCCTGCTCGCTCTTCTCTTCTTCTCCACCAATGAATGGAATGATATTTCCAACCATTTCCGGCCAGTCTTTGAATGTCTTACCTGCTCCGGAGATTGCCTGGTATGTTGTAACAACCAGTTCTTTTGGTCCAAACTCTTTCCATGCTGCAAGGCAAGGTGCGTAGCTCTGGATTGAGCAGTTTGGTTTTACTGCAATGAATCCACGTGTTGTTCCAAGACGTTTCTTCTGATCTTTGATCACTTCAAAATGATCTGCATTGATCTCCGGTACTACCATCGGTACATCCGGTGTCCAACGGTGTGCACTGTTGTTAGATACAACCGGTGTCTCTGTCTTCGCATATGCTTCCTCAATTGCTTTGATCTCGTCTTTTGACATATCCACTGCGCTGAATACGAAATCAACTGTAGATGCTACATGCTCTACATCATTTACGTTCAGGACTACCAGCTTCTTAACTGCTTCCGGCATCGGTGTATCCATTTTCCAACGGTCACCTACTGCTTCTTCATATGTCTTGCCTGCGGAACGCGGACTTGCTGCTACTGTTACTACTTCAAACCATGGATGGTTCTCAAGCAGAGAAATGAATCTCTGTCCTACCATACCTGTTGCTCCAAGGATACCTACTTTTAATTTCTGCTCCATTGTTTTCTTCTCCCTTTTCTTCTTATTTTCTATTTTCTATCCAAACGTTCTCTTTCAATTCCCATTATATAATGAAAGAAAACATTCAGTTATTTTTGCTCGCTGTGATTATCCATTACTCTGTCACAAGATAAGCTTCTTCGATTGCGATCACTTTCTCCATTGCCGCTTTTCCCGGTGCACCGATCGTATTTCTCATCTCTACACAGGTCTTCATGCTGATCGCATCATAAATATCTTCTTCAAACACCGGTGAGATGGCTTTGAATTCTTCCATTGTCATATCATCCAGTGCTTTCTTATGCTCAATGCAGTACAGTACGAGTTGTCCAACGATTCCATGTGCATCACGGAACGGAACTCCATGATTCACCAGATAATCTGCTGCATCTGTCGCATTGGTAAATCCATGCTTCGCACTCTCTTCCATGCGTGCATCGTTAAACTTCATTGTCTTAAGCATTCCTGTAAAGAGTGCCAGACATCCTTTTGTTGTATCAATTGCGTCGAATACAAGTTCTTTGTCTTCCTGCATGTCTTTATTATAAGCAAGCGGAATTCCCTTCATCGTTGTCAGAAGAGATGTCAATGCTCCGTAAACTCTTCCTGTCTTACCACGGACAAGCTCTGCAATATCCGGGTTCTTCTTCTGTGGCATGATACTGCTTCCTGTACTGTAAGCGTCATCAATATCCACAAACTGATATTCGTTGGAATTCCAGATGATCACTTCCTCCGAGAATCTGCTCAGATGCATCATCACAGTTGACATTGCTGACAAAAGCTCGATCAGATAATCTCTGTCAGATACAGAATCCATACTGTTCAGTGTCGGTCCTGCAAAATCCAGAAGCTCTGCTGTGTACTCTCTATCAAGCGGATAAGTTGTTCCGGCAAGTGCTCCGGCTCCCAACGGACAGTAATTCATTCTCTTATAAATGTCTTTCATTCTGGATCTGTCACGCTTGAACATCTCGAAATAAGCTCCCATATGATGTGCAAGAGTAATCGGCTGTGCTTTCTGAAGATGTGTAAATCCCGGCATGTAAGTTTCGACATTCTCTTTCATCAGTTTCAGAAGAACTTCCAGAATCTCTTTCAAGAGTCCGTCAAGCTCAATAATCTCATCTCTTGTATAAAGTCTCATATCCAGTGCAACCTGGTCATTTCTGCTTCTTCCTGTATGCAGCTTCTTTCCTGCATCCCCGATCCGGTCGATCAGGTTTGCCTCAACAAAGCTGTGAATATCTTCATATTTATCTGTAATCTCAAGTGTTCCGTTTTCCACATCCTCACGGATTCCGTTCAGTCCGTCAATGATCTGCTTCTTCTCATCCTCAGTCAGAATTCCCTGCTTTGCAAGCATTGTCACATGTGCAATACTTCCTCGGATATCCTGCTCATAGAATCTCTTGTCGAAAGAGATGGATGCGTTAAAATTATAAACCAGCTGATCTGTCTCTTTTGTAAAACGACCGCCCCATAACTGTGCCATCTGTCTTTCCCCTTTTCTATTATATCGTATTTGCCCATTAGTTTATCACACTAAAGTGTCAAATGTCTACTATAAACTTGCAAAATATACCTGATTTCGACGAATTCTGTAGATTTTTTCTTATTTTCTGCTATTTTGATTGCTTCTTCCGTCATTTCACACACATTTTTCTGCCTGACGCGCTTTATAGGAGAACTCACATCCACAATAATCCTGACGATAAAGACCATAGATTCCAGACAGTTCGATGGATCTCTTATATCCGTTCTTCTTCTTGAAATCAGAAAGCAGATACTGTACACCATATTCTTCACCGACACGTTGTCCGATTTCATTCAACTTCTGCGCGTTCTTCATCGGACTTATACTAAGTGTTGTTGTAAAATAGTCGAATCCTCCGGCTACTGCAATTTCTGCGGATTCCTTCAGACGAAGTTCATAGCATCCCATGCATCTGGAACCGCCCTCTCTCACTTCTTCCAGTCCTTTTGCCATCTCATAGAACCGGTCACGGTCATATTTACCGGCTAAAAATGATACCGGATACCGGAAATGCATCTCTTCAATCAATTTCTGTTGTTCCAGGATGCGCTTTGTGTATTCACTTTCCGGATAAATATTTGGATTATAATAAAAGACAGTGATTTTAAAATACTGTGATAAATACTCTAATACATAACTACTGCACGGTGCGCAGCAACTATGTAGTAAAAGAGTTGGTACTTTTTCTTCCTTTTCCAGTCTTGTCAGAAGCTTCTCTAGTTCTTTCTGATAGTTTATTTTCTGTAAGTTCATTTTCATCATTCTCCTGTATCTTTGTTCCAGATCAATCATTCCTTTTTTCTAAAACGCCTGACATGTTCATTGATTCACTCTCAGGATTATTTTTACATATCATAACATTAACTACTACTGAAATGGAGTCTTCAATGAATTCTCTTCTGGAACTTCATAACATATATTATTCTTATCACACATTGGACGCAGAAACAAGGGCTTTATCTGATCTTTCCTTTTCCGTGCAACCTGGAACCTTCACAGCAGTTGTCGGTCCTTCCGGATGCGGCAAATCTACACTTCTCTCCCTGATCTGTGGATTGATGAAGCCAGATGCAGGAGAAATCCTGTTAAATGGTATCCCTCTCAAGGAAAATTCCCCCGTGATTGGCTATATGCTCCAACACGATCATTTACTGGACTGGCGCAGTATTTACCGGAATGTCACCCTCGGTCCGGAAATCTGCGGCACACTGAATACTGCAACCAAAAAACGTGCGTATGAGCTTCTCGAACAATATGGTTTAAAACAATTTGCTTCTGCACGTCCCTCCCAGCTTTCCGGAGGAATGCGCCAGCGTGCCGCCCTGATTCGGACTCTGCTGCCTGATCCGCAACTCTTACTGCTTGATGAGCCCTTTTCCGCTCTGGATTATCAGACCAGGCTGACCGTCAGCGACGACATCGGCCAGATTATCCGACAGAGTGGAAAGACCGCACTTCTTGTCACTCATGATCTATCGGAAGCAATCAGCCTTTCCGACCGGGTCATTGTCCTCACCAACCGTCCTGCCAAAGTCCGTTGCGAAATTCCGATTTTCTTTAAATTAGAACAAGACACACCTTTAAATCGGCGGAATGCACCTGAATTCAAACACTACTTTAATCAAATCTGGAAGGAGCTAAACCATGACAACTGAGCATCTTCGTTTTCTCAAAAAATTCCGCAGACGCCGACGGATGGTCGTCTTTCTGCGGATTCTGATTCTTTTCTTATTCCTGTTACAATGGGAAATCTGTGCCGATACCGGAGTTGTTGATTCCTTTATCTTCAGCAGCCCTTCCCGTATCATAACCTGTTTTCTGAAAATGACAGAGGATGGATCTGTCTTTCACCATATTGGAATTACCCTGTATGAGACACTTGTCAGCTTTCTTCTGGTCACACTTACCAGCATTCTGATTGCAATCCTCCTCTGGTGTTTCCATGGACTCTCCGAAATTCTTGACCCTTACATGGTTGTCCTGAACAGCCTGCCAAAATCCGCCCTGGCTCCCTTACTTATTGTCTGGCTTGGTGCCAATACCACAACCATTGTTGTTGCCGGAATGTCCGTTGCAATTTTCGGAAGTATCCTGAACCTCTACACCAGTTTTTCTACGATCGACCAGGAAAAAATTCGTCTGATCTACACACTACATGGAAAACGCAGGCATGCGCTGACCAAGGTTGTTCTTCCTGGTTCCATTCCGGCAATCATCAGTAATATGAAAGTCAATATTGGACTTTGTCTTGTCGGAGTTATCATCGGTGAATTTCTAGCCGCAAGAAGCGGACTTGGATACCTGATCATCTATTCCAGCCAGGTATTTAAACTTGACTGGCTTCTGATGAGTATCTGCATTCTATGTATCATTGCAGTGCTGTTGTATGCAATAATCGGTCTGATAGAAAAGTGGTATCTGAAAAAGACGGGGTGACAGTATTGATCTGTCATCCCGTCTTTTTCATTATTCAAAACTTCCTGTCGGTCCGGTAACAAGAATCTGCAAATGCTGTATCACTGTACTTCTTTTATTATCTTCTGAATCACCTTGACATCTTCTTCTAATTCATCCGCAATCTGCTCAAGTGATTTTTGTTTCTGCAGCTTTCTCTTTACTTTTTCCTTTAACAGATCATCCCTTCCCTGCTGGATTCCTTGCTGCATTCCATCTCTTACGCCATCGTCATACATTCCCTGAATTGCTTCACACATATTGATTGCCTCCTCCTTATTCTCGTTCTCACCTGGTATATGTTTCATGTTTAAAAAAGCCTTCATCGCCTGACTTGTCTCATGGTCAACCTTTTGAAAGAATCGCTTATTTTCATTAACATAGTTTCTTAATCCATCCTTATCTTTTCTATATTTTAGCATAGTTAGTATCACTTGTAAATCCTCAGAGAACCTCTCTGTTTCCTCTAAGCGTTCTGCAATTTCGAATCTGTGTTTCATAATCCATTCCGTCATAAAGCATCACTTTATGTGGCATAGCATAATGAATCTTATCTTGTGCTTCATTCGCAAGAAGTACAAGCGTCGCCTGGTTCTTCCATCGCATAATAATATCCCGGTATTTCTTCATACTTTTCGTTTTTCCTACTCTGTTTTTCACATTAACAGATGAGACTGGATTTACCTCTTCTAAATCTTCAGGCAATATCACATTCTCTCCACCATAAATCACACCATTAAATAAATTTGCGAATCGATTTTTTTCACTTAGCCAGATATTGACATTAACATCTGCTTTTCCCATAGACAGTTCCTCCCTGGTTTTTATTCTTTTGTTTTAAATCATCAAAAATGGAATCTCATGCTGATATAGCCTTGAAAATGAGATATTGTTATCTCTTCGATAACATGTTCAGACAAATGAAATATAGAAATATATGTCTGAGATTTTGATGTGGATTAACTATAGCAAAATAAACTGCTGCTGTCAATGATAAAAATCGACCTGGATCCATAGGAATCAAAACAACAATTCAAAAATCCAGGCCATTCACTATTTATTTATTTTTTAGAAACATTCTCCCTGAAAATGCTATGTGTGCTCTCTCATAAAACTCACACTCAGCCGGGCAGATTGGGCGATATAATGGATCAGCCACAACAATTTGCGCATCCTTCAGTGCCTCTTCCATCTCTTCTTCCCCACACACTTTTAAATCCTGACTTCCAATCAGTCCATCCGTTTCCTCTAGTGGGCAAAGAACCTTTGTTTTATAGTGATATTCTTTTTCAATTAAAGCTGCAAGAGATGTTGCTGTAACCGGTTCTCCGATCAGAGTAACTATTTGTGATTTCCAATCTTCTATAGCTGTATTCTTTCCCCATTCTTTTCGATCTTCCAATGCCGGCATAGGTATTTTCTTTTCCAAAGCCTCACGGATTCTTTGTGTATACCCTTTATAAGGAGTTCCGATTACATAAGGGGTTCCAAACTTTTCTTTTAACGCTTTTGCTGCCCGCAGCCCAACTGATGACACAACAAGGTTGATCTCTGCATTTCCTGCTTTTGCGAGATCTTCCAAACTGTCTCCCATCGCCCAGGTTGAAAGGATCTCCCATCCACATTTCTCCAGATTATTTTTTAATTCTTCTACTCTGGGAAATGGACCAAAATCTAGTGGTGTTGCTCCAAGCAGGTTTACTGTCCGTTTTGCATAGTTTCCTCTTGCTTCCTTTTCTGTAACAAATCTTTTTGCAATTTCTTCGAATGCGATTCCTGCTCCATATACATAATCATGCATTCCATTTGTCGGCACTGCAAAGGATGGTATTCCTGTTTCAATTTCCAGCACTTTCGCCAGTGCCGGAAAATCTGTTCCATTCATAAATGGAATCGGTGAACTTACAAGAGCAATAAATTTCGGATGTAATTCACCTGCCGCCTCTTTGATATCAGATAAGAATTTTTCATCATTCCCCATCACTGCATCAATCTCTGTCAATCCGGAAATAAAGATCAGACTGTCCTGATCGTACCAGCGAATTTCATCATGTGTATTATAGGTAGAATTGCAGCCGGATGGATCGTGCATCACGACCATGCCTCCCAACTCATAAAGTGCAGAACAGACACCTGATACATCTGAAGTATAAATCGGTATGATTCGATATGATTGTCTCATATGCAGCTTGTGCACCCCCATCCTTTTCTTACGATCATTGTTTTCGGATCTTTTTCATTCAAAAATGCTTCTTCCATAAGTTCCGCTGTCCTTCGGATTCCGTCAAATCCTTGCAGGCTGGCTCCCTGAACCAGATTTACAAAGTAATGACTTCCTGTAGCCCACGCTGCTTTCTGACCGATTGCAAGTGTCTTTTCCGAAGGATGCGCTTCATGCAGTACACGCATCTTTGCATGAACTGTCGCACGGAGTTCCAGTTTTGGTGCATTTACTTTCAGCCATTCAAATACTTCTTTTTCTTCCGGACTTATACTGTCCAGAAAAACAGTCTTTACGTTAAATCCATGTATCAGCAAAAGCCTGGCCAGTCCAAGTGGACGCGGATGGAAAGTATAATCAATCGTAATTGGAGCATTTCCAATAATTTGTTTTGCATGATTTAACGCTTCTTCGCAAAGTGCGATTTTCTTTTCCATCCATTCACTTAGAATCTGCTTTCCTTCCACTCCCAAAGAATTCCACAGAGTCTCTTCTTCGCTTCTGATTTCTTCATAATCAAAACTAAGTGGCAGATAAAGAAATGCTCTTCTTAATCTTTCTGCCAGTGTTTCAATCCCGTACTTTCCAGATGGATAACAACAGAGAAATGTTCCCGCATTTCCCAATTCTTCATACTCTTCCCATGTGCTGCAATCTTGCAATTCTCTGACTTTATATCCTGCTATAGCTAGCAATTCCTTTAAATCACAGCTTAGATCTAACGCAAAGTCACTCCCCAATATGGAAATCTGTTTTGTATCCATTTTATTTCGATCAGGATTCAGTGGTTCATACATTGCTTTTCGAAGTTTTTGATCCGGTGTTGGTCCATGTTTTTGCATAATTGGATCCATATAGCATCTCAAAAATCTGATTTCTGGAAATCGTTGCTCCAGTTCCCTGTAAATCCGCTCCAGATCGCATCCGAGAAAATGATGAAGGCATACTGTAAACAGAAGAACTGCCTTCGGCATTTTCTGTCCCGTCTTTTCCTCGCGTTCTTTTAGTTTTCTTAAAATATCTGCCGTCCCTTCGATTGTCAGATCTTCCAGGTCTCCATTCAGCAGATTCTGTTCTTCCACGATCACAAAGGAAAATCTATCTTCTTCACACATCTCTGCTGCAGTAAGCACAACGCCCCGCATACAGTTGTCCGCACAGACATAAATCTGATGTGCTTCCGGAATCAGCATTCCGGTATGAACGATATTCCAACAGCCATGTGCCGGTGAATTAAATTCCAGCCCTTGTGTGAACGGAATTGGATAGGATGCGTCTTTTATGCTGACAACCGCATCTTTCTCACTGATCGGCCAGGCTGATTCTCCAACTTTTTTAAGCATTTGACACCTCTTGTTTTTCTCTCACTTTCATCAGGATTGCTTTGGCAAGTATACGATATTCTTCTGCCATTTCACTTTCCGGAAATGCTTCAAGAACGGTCTTTTTCTGTTCTTCTGCCTGCTGAACAAGATCACTTCTTGTCAAAGTTCCTACGATACTTGTATGAAAATCTTCCGCCAGTTCTTCTACTTTCTCCTCCTCACGCAGGACATTTCTTCGATTCAGGATCAGCCCTCCCAGTGTGGCATATCCGCGATTCTTAAAGTTTTCTACCGCCATAGCAATATTCGCACCTGCATGAATCGCCATATTTTCTCCAGATGTAACAATGAAGATCTTATCTGCATACCCATTTCGCATTGGCATAGAAAATCCACCACAGACAACATCTCCGAGCACATCATAAAGCACTACATCCGGCTGGTATTTCTCATATGCACCTGTCTCTTCGAGTTTTTCCAGTGCAGTTATGATTCCGCGTCCTGCGCACCCAAGTCCCGGTGTCGGGCCGCCTGCTTCTACACAGACAATTCCTTTGTATCCAATTTTCACAATATCTTCCAGTTTCAGGTTCTGTTTCTTTTCCTGATACATATGAAGTACGGTTGGAACTTCTTCTCCATGTCGGAGCAGAATCGTTGAATCTGCCTTTGGGTCACATCCAATCTGAAGAACCTTTAATCCCTGCTCAGCCAGTGCTGCTGCCACATTGGAGACTGTCGTCGACTTTCCGATTCCACCTTTTCCATATACTGCAATTTTAATCATTCTGTGCCTCCGCTTTTGTAATGATGTTTGAATAGGCAGTCTTCGCTGATACACCTTTGAGTCTTCCGATCTTTCCGGAAAGGCTGCTGATCATATCCTGCGGTGCATCAATTGCAATACTGATGATATTAATTCCCTTTTCCCTGTATGGAATCCCCATACGCCCGATAATATAATTTCCGGCTTCATGAAGAAGATCATTCAGTGTAACGATTGCTTCCGGATTTTCCACAATTATGGAGATTACTGCTACTCTTGTATCCATTTTGACTCCTTTCCGCATTTTGTTATATTGCTCTCTTCCGTTCCTCATGCCACAGCTCAATTCCGCTCACGCTTCATTTCGCTATATCGCTCTCTTCCGTTCCTCATGCTACAGCTCAATTCCGCTCACGCTTCATTTCGCTGTATGGCGTTCGCCATATGGAGAAAGTTGTTTCTTCTTGCTTATGCAAGCTAGCTTGCAGCGCATGAAGAGACAACTTTCTCCGCATTTCGGAACTGGTTTAACAGATCCGTGGCAACAATTCTCCACCTGGCTGTGGGAGGAGGGACTGGGTTCCAATTTCTGTCATACGGATAACTTTGCCTGGGTTTTCTTCTGTGATTGTTCCGATGATTGCTGCATTTTGAGAGTATGGACACTTGTGAAGTGTCTCTACGATCTTTTCTGCCTGTTCTGCCGGAGCAATGATCACCATTGTTCCTTCACAGGCAAGATAAAGTGGTTCAAGACCAAGCATTCCACAGACTCCCTGAACTTCAGAAGCAACCGGAATTTTATCAGCATCAATCTGTACTCCAACCCGGCTCTGTCCTGCAATCTCGTATAATACAGTTCCGACACCGCCTCTTGTCGCATCGCGGATCACATGAAGTTCATGTGTCGTGTCCATAACAGCCTCCACCGTCTTCCAAAGTGGGGCGCAATCGCTCTTCACATCTGCCTCGATTCCGAAATCTTCTCTCGCGAGAAGGATTGTGCATCCATGTCGGCCGATATCTCCGGTTACGATAACTGCATCTCCCGGTCTTGCAAGTTCTCCGCCAACCTGTACGCCATCTTCAATCTGTCCCATTCCGGTTGTTGTGATAAAGACTCCGTCTACCTGTCCTTTTCCGGCGACCTTGGTGTCTCCTGAGACGATACGAACTCCGGCTTCTTTTGCTGTTTTAGCCATTGCCTCCGCAATCTGCTCCAGTTTCTCCATCGGGAATCCTTCTTCGATCACAAATGCACAAGTCAGATATAATGGTTTTGCCCCCATACAGGCAAGATCATTTACTGTTCCGCAGATAGACAGTTTTCCGATATTTCCTCCCGGGAAAAAAGCTGGAGATACGATAAATCCGTCTGTTGACACTGCCATTTTCCCAATCGGAGGAGTTAATACAGCCGCATCATCCGCTGTCAGATCCGGATTTGCAAAATGTGCCGCAAACACTTTATCTATCAATTCGGAGGTCTGTTTTCCTCCCGCTCCATGTGCCATTGTAACTGTCTGGCTTTCTATTTTTTCACTCATTTTCCATATCCTCTTTTTCTTGTCACTATTCACAGTGGCTATTTCTATTCGCTTCTATGCTCCGTACATGAAATAAGCGGAACACGCACCTTCATTTGAAACCATGCATGCTCCTACCGGATGCTGCGGTGTACAGACTTTTCCAAATACTTTGCAATCTGATGGCTTACATTTCCCCTGTAAAACATCTCCGCAACGACAAGCCGGATTTGCTCTTCCTTCCATTTCCGGAATCTGATATTTCACTCTTGCATCATATGTTTCCCACTCTTTACGAAGCTTCATTCCGGAATTTGGAATCACTCCAAGACCACGCCATTCACTGTCGCAGGATTCCATCAGTTCATCTACAAGACGCTGTGCCTCTTTGCTTCCTTCTGCTGTTACTACTCTTGGATAGCAGTTTACAAAAAATGGTTTTCCTTCCTGGTAGCGTTTCAATGAAACAGCCAATGCTGTCAGCAGTTCTTTCGCAGTAAATCCTGCTACAACTCCACTGACTCCCTCCTTTGTCAGAGATTCACACAATGCCGTTCCGGTAATTGCATTTACATGTCCCGGATAAAGAAACACATCTGCACTTCCTTTTAATGCTTCATAAGCTCCCGGCATCGTCTTATTTGCCGTCAGGATAGAATAATTCTCTAGTTGTTCTTCTTTCGCTTTCTTCACTGATAAGCAAGAAGAAGGTGTTGTTGTCTCAAAACCAACGGACAGGAACACGACTTGTTCCTCCGGATGTAACCTCGCATATTTTTCTGCATCTGCCGGTGAATAAACAATCTGGATCTTTGCGCCCTTTTCTCTCGCTCCCGCAAGACTCATCTTTGTTCCCGGTACACGGACAAGATCGCCAAAAGTACAGACTGTCACACCTGCTTGAAGTGCAAGCCACACTGCCTCATCAATAAACCCAACCGGTGTCACACAGACCGGACATCCCGGTCCTGAGATCAGTTCCACCTGCTTTGGAAGTAATTTGCGGATTCCAAGGCGAAAGATCTCATGTGTATGTGTTCCGCACACTTCCATAATGCGAACCGGTGGTCCATCATACTGCTCGATGATTTCCCTCGCTGTTTTTCTTTGTTTCTCATTTCTTTCAGATGTTCGATTTTTTGTTATATCCTGCATCATCATTTATTCTTTTCACCCCACTGTTCACTGCTCTATAACAGTTCTTCCATAAGCTGATCGGTCTCTTCGTCATCTTCTTCTGTGATCTTTGCAATTGCGACTCCGGCGTGCACCATCACGTAATCGCCCGGCTCCAGATCTTCTAATAACTCTGAAGACACTTCCCTTTTCGCACCACCTGCATCTACCACTGCAGTTCCGTCACTGATGCGAACCACTTTAGCTGATAATCCTACACACATATTTCCTATTCCTTTCTTTATTTAAAAATCATCATAAAATCGAAGACTTCTCTCCACACTCATGGTTCATTCCATAAAATGCCTGACCAAGCGCAATTCCTCCGTCATTCGGCGGAATCAGCTGATGTGTCAGTACACGAAAACCCTTTGCAGTTAATCCCTCTTCTGTCAGACGAAGGAGTAATGCATTTTGAAATACCCCGCCACTAAGTGCTACTGTCCGGCATCCGGTTTTCTCTGCAGCATGGACACACGCTGTGACAATCTGCTCTGCAAGTCCTTTATGAAATTCATAAGCTGCCTTTTCTATTAAGTCCTGATCAAATGTATCTTCTGCCACTGCATTTTCGCCAATATTGCTAACCACTTCGACTGCTGCCCTCACCAGTCGACTTGTCTGAAGAAGTTCTCTTCCGTCGTCTGCTGATTCAGTTAAACACTTCTGCCCGTCTAAGACATTTATTTTCTTCTCACCAGATCTTTTTTCATAAGCTTCGGCTGCAAATTCCAATGCCATGGAAGCTTCTCCTTCAAAAGAAGATTTCTTTCGAATTCCAAGTATCGCACTGATTCCGTCAAATAATCTTCCTGCACTGGTTGACTCTACTGCATTGATCTTTCTCTCAAGCATTGCAAGCTGAACTTTCGCTTCTTTTTCCTCGCAAAGACCAAGTTTCTGAATGATCTGCAGCGCCTCATCCTTTGATTCAGACATTTGCCAGATTAATGAAACTGCGATACGCCATCCTTCTTTTGCTGAAAGGTCGCCACCAGCCTGCATAAATGGTTCAATACTTCCGATTCTTTGGAAACCGTCAAGATCTGCCAGAAGTAGTTCTCCGCCCCAGATTGTTCCGTCCATTCCATAGCCGGTTCCGTCAAAAGATACTCCAATCACCTGTTCCATCCAGTCATTCTCTGCCATACACGATAAGATATGTGCATAGTGATGCTGCACTTTCAAAACAGGAAGTCCTGATTCTTCTGCAACCACCGTCGAATTATATTTTGGATGCATGTCGCAGACAACAACGCCTGGTTCTACTTCTAACAATGTTTCCATTCGCTGTACTGTCTCTTTCAGTGCATTTACGGTTCTCAGATCTTCTAAGTCTCCCACATAGGCAGAAGGATAAAATCTGCTATCCACACCGATGCAGAATGTATTTTTCAATTCTCCGCCGACAGCTAATACCTGTCCTTTCCATTTTCCTGATGTCTGGACCGGAAGTGGCGCATATCCCCTTGATCTGCGAATCATATATGGTCTGTTTTTATAGAAATCCATCACGGAATCATCTGCTCTCACACGAATCTTCCGATCATGAGACAAGATGCAGTCACAGAATTCTGAAAGTTCTTCGAGTGCTTCCTCATCCGATCTGCAGATTGGTGCACCGGATACATTTCCACTTGTCATTACGAGGAACTCCGGCATCTTGATTCCATCCGGATATTGAAATAAAAGTAACTGCACCGGCGCATATGGAAGCATCACTCCTACTTTTGGATTGCCCGGTGCGACAGAGGAACAAAGCTGCTTCGTTTCTATCTCTTTTTTCATCAAAAGAAGAATTGGCTTCTGATGTCCTGTAAGAATTTCTTCCTGCTCCTTACTCAACTCACAGACACTCTGTACGGCTTCCAAATCTCGTGCCATCACTGCAAACGGCTTCGCCGGTCGGCGTTTTCTCTTTCTTAACAACGCAACTGCCGATTCATTCGAAGCATCACAACAGAGATGAAATCCTCCGATTCCCTTCACTGCCACGATTCCTCCACCGGAAATCACTTTCCTTGCCTCCGTAATTGCCGCAGAACCTTTCATGCCTATCGTTCTATCCGAAGTTTTTATCAAATAAACTTCTGGCCCGCACTCATTACAACAGACCGGCTGCGCATCGTATCTTCTGCTTTCCGGATTGTAATACTCCTTCTCACATTCCGGACACATCGGAAATTCTTTCATACTTGTACGCTCTCTGTCATACGGAAGAGCATCCAGAATCGTAAGTCGCGGACCACAGCACGTACAGTTAATAAATGGATGCAAATATCTCCTATCCTTTGGATCATACAATTCTTCCTTACATTCCTCACAGATTGCAATATCCGGAGAAATAAAGATTTCTCCTTTTGTCTTCTCGCTTTCTATGATGGAAAAGTCCGGATATTTTTCCTTTGTATCCAGTATTTCCTCTGAGACTTTGAGGATTGCAGCGCGTTTCGGCGGACAGGTACGGACTTTCTCAATGAACAGATCCACTGCCGTCTCGCTTCCCTGTGCGAAGATTTCCACATAAGGTCCGCGGTTACTGACACTTCCTCTGATTTTACAGGAATCTGCATGTCGGCTGACGGTTGGACGGAATCCTACGCCCTGTACAATTCCATAGACACGGATTTTCTTCGTTATCTCCTTCTCCATAGACTATTCCTCCCGTTATGACTCCTGCAGTTTTCCTGAGACTGCAAAATGCCGTACATTAACAAAAGTTCCTTTGAATTCCGGTATCAATGCTCTCATATTTTCATCTGCAAAGATAATGTCATAGTTACCATCTTGAACAAGCTTACAATAATCCGCCTCTTCTTTCAGTGAAAGATCTCCTTCTTCTGAAAGTTCTGATTTCATCATGAACCAGCTTGCCACCGTGAATTCTGTATTCTGTTCATCACTTCTTGTACGAATTTCCTGTCTGATGGCATTTGCAATCACCTGCTGATGAATGATCAGTATCTTTTTCCCTACATAATCAAGTTCAGGTATCCATTCATCTACGAATGGATAGCCCATTTCATACGGTGTGCCAAACTCTTTTTCCAGATATTTTGCTGTCTCAAGTGCCGCCGGTGCTACAACCAGATTCTTATCTACGAAGCCTGCTGTCTTCACTTCATCAATACCTGCTCCCATTCCATAGCAAATATAATGTGTATTCTCATTTTCTAATTTCTGGAACTTCTCTTCTACATGCAGGTCACTGACATCATGTGGCGTCAGACCGAGAACTCCGATCTTCGTCTTTTTAGGAGAATCGTCTTCTTCTGGAACTTCCTTCTGTGACGTTACGTCTTTTTCCGCGAATGTCTTGAATAAAGTCATCCATGCCTTCTCTTCTCCTGCATCATACAGTTCCATTCCGTTTGTATCCACAGTCAGAATCGGAAGGCTTGTCTTCTTCTCACACATTCTCTGAAGTGCTTTATAATCCGTTGCAATGACTGCTGGAACAGGTGTTCCGATCACTGCTGCAAAGTTTGCATCTATCTTCTCTGCTGCATCTGTAAGCTTTGCGACAAGTCTGTCATCTCTTCCAAGGATTGCATCCATGTCACGCAGGCCTGCACTGAAGATCGCACTGCGCTCTCCAAACCAGCGTGGCTCATCGAATCCGCATACATTTCCTGTACAGCCTCCCGCATCACAGATAACAAGGATTCCTCCCAGTTCATAAAAAACGGACGCTGCGCCTGACTGATCCGGTGCAAATGGAGTCAGTCCTTTCCAAAGACCACGTACATGAACGTCTTCTTCCTTTGTGTCCACTTCCTCTTTGAACAACGATTCCTGACTCTGCTCTACAATTGCTTCTTTTGATTTCGAACCGATCACTTCCACCTGTTTCTGCAAAACATTACCTTCTGCCTGTTCTGTCACAACCTGCTCAAGTGCCTCAAACAGTCTTCTTACGCCTGCATATCCGAAAGGCTGTCTCTCCTCATTCCAATGGATTCCTTTTGTGTCCGGATGATAATAACAGGCATCCTTTCCGATTGTCAGTGTTACGCCGCTTTCGGATGGATCGTAATAGAGCATCGTCGGTTCCATATTAGAGAAAATCTTTGTCTGCGGACTTAACTTTTTCAACTGTCTGATGTAAATAAAGTTCTCTCCAGTGATCGTTCCGTAGATTTCTGCTACTTTAAATCCATATTTCACCAATGCTAATGATAATTCAAACGGATCCGCATTTGCACATTCCCCAATAGCAAATACAGGATTTGGACAGACTTTACGGAAACTTTCAATTGCTTCCTGTGCCTGTTTCTTCTGATCTTCCGCATGGAATTCAGCTCCAATTGCCGCACCGAATGCCTGATACTGGCTTTCAATCTTATCAATCTGATACAGTCTGCGCAGTTCGATAAACGGAATCTTTAATCTGTCATGAAAATCCTCTGCCGCAAATCGTACCTCCGGATGAAGAACAAGATTAAAGTTTGCCTCTGACATTTTCTTGTATTCTTCAAAATCTTCACATCTTGAAATCTCACGGATTGTTTTCACTCCCGCATCTTGAAGCAATGTATATAATTCACAGTCATCTACAAGTGGTGAAAAATATCCAAGCAGATTTACTACATTTCCTTTTTTTCGTCCCGGTTCAAGAAGCGAATACAGGGACTGTCTCACGTGAACCATCGGAGGCTTTCTTCCTTCTCTTGTCAGCGCATACATATAACATGGGCGCACCGGAAGTCCGGCCTTTTCTTCTGCTTTTCGACAGACACGCTCCATATCTGTTCCAAGAAGTGCATCCACGCAGGTAATACAGATCATCACAACGGATGGCTTCTTCTCAAGACTTTCACAGATTGATGCAACTGCTTTCGGAATTTTTTTCAAATGACGGCCTGTTACAATATCAGTCTCATCCATACAAAGATAAAAGAAACGGTTATTATATTCTTTCATCGAACTGATCATGGATGTATTTCTTCCGCAGCATCCCGGCGCTACAATCAGCATGATTGATCCGGGTACCGCAAGTCCGGCTCTTTTCACTCCGAATCCTTCTGCTCCCGGAGAATTAAAGGCAAGCGTTGCCGGCGAGCTGTAGATCAGATGTTCTCCCGATTGAAACTGTTTCGGAAGATCATCCTTTCCTCTGCGCGCCAATTCTTCTGCTGTACAAAAATAAGCTTTTTCCATATCTTCTTCCCTCAACTTACATTATATCTTTATACTTCTGTTTCTTCCTGCAGCAATTTCTCTGCCAGTTCAAAAAACCTCTTACTGATCTCCGATTCCGGATTCCCCTCGATCACTGTCTTCCCCTGATCCTCCCATCGTATGATCTCATCACTTCTTGGAATCTCACCAACAATAGGAATCTGTTTTTCTTCTGCAAATGCCTGTACTTTCTCTGTTTCATTTTCCACATTTCTATGATTCAGGATCAATCCAAAGATTCTTGCATAACTACGGTCTTCAAAGTTACGCACTGCGCTGGAAATATTATTTGCCGCATACAATGCCATCTTTTCCCCGGATGTAACGATCACAACCTTCTCCGCATATCCTTCCCGGATCGGTGCTGCGAATCCGCCACAGACAACATCCCCAAGCACATCATACAGAACGACATCCGGCTTGTATGTCTCAAACAACCGCAAATCTTCTAACAACTGAAATGTCGCTATGATCCCGCGACCTGCACAGCCAAGTCCCGGCGTTGGTCCACCCGTCTCGATACAAAGCACGCCACCGAATCCTTCCTTTGCAATCTGATCTAATTCTTCCGGTTCCTCATCTTCTTCTCTCATATAATTCATTACCGGACGCAGTGGCTCGCCGCCTAACAGATTGATCGTTGAATCTGCTTTCGGATCACAACCAATCTGGATTACGCGCTTCCCCATAGCTGCAAATGCTGCTGCCAGATTCGATGTGATCGTGGACTTTCCAATCCCACCCTTTCCGTAAATTGCTACCTTTAACATATTACTGATCCTCCCATTTCATTTTCCGGGTAACTATGAGAAACACGCTCCGCGAGTTTCTCAAGTTATCGCGACAGTCGCCAAGGTCTCGTGCAAGCACGGACTTTGGCTCGTTGTTCGCGTAAAAAAAGACTCTTCTCCACAACGGAAAAAGAGTCTGTTAAAATCACAAAATATTTTTTTGTCTAAACGCTTCTTTACAACTATTCCCGCTCGGTATCTCTCACTTCCTTGCCGTCAGAGTCTATATTCTATTCAAAATCCATGTTTTGTCCGCTATGAGATTCCCTCTGCTGCATTCGGATCGAAACGTATTCTTTCCGTTTGGAACAGTTGTAAATCTCTTGCAAAACCATTAGTTAAATTATAACTTATCACGAATAGAATAGCAATGAATTTCTGGTTATTATAGCGTTTTTTATTTCACAATATTGTTATTATTTTATCCAACAAATTTGCTCCAATATCCCTGCACAAAGATAAATAATACGATCAATGGCAGAATATAGGATACATAGAATCTTGCCCATCCCGGGAACTTGATTCCTGTTCCTGCATTTGCTTCCTTCTGGAACTTATCCCATCCCCATCCATAACGGCTGGTACAGAACAACAGGTAGATCAGGCTTCCGATTGGAAGCAGGTTATTACTTACAATAAAGTCCTCGAGATCCTGAATATTGCTTCCTGCTCCCAGAGGCATGAAGCCGCTCCATATGTTGAATCCCAAAATACATGGAAGGGAAAGTACAATGATCGCGATCAGATTTCCCACAACCGCCTTTGTTCTGGAGCAGTTTGTCAGATCCATCACAAATGCGATAATATTTTCAAACACAGCGATGATCGTAGAACATGCTGCGAAGAACATACAAAGGAAGAAAATTGTTCCCCAGATTCTTCCTCCACTCATTGCGTTGAAAATATTCGGAAGTGTGATAAAAATCAGACTCGGACCGCTGTCCGGCTGGACATTGAATGCAAAGCAGGCTGGGAAAATAATAAATCCAGCGATCAATGCAACTAATGTATCCAGAACTGTAACGCAGATTGCTTCCCCTGTCAGAGTTCTTTCTTTTCCGATATAACTTCCAAAGATCGCGATCGCACCGATTCCAAGACTTAATGTAAAGAATGCCTGTCCCATCGCTGCGAAAATAACTTCTTTCAATCCTGATTCCGCTGCTTTCTTAAAATCAGGAAGAAGATAGAACTCCAGTCCTTTCTCCGCTCCCGGAAGTGTCACAGAACGCACTGCAAGAATGATCATCAACACGAAAAGGAGGATCATCATTTTCTTAGTAATCTGCTCCACACCTTTCTGAAGTCCCATGCAGACGATTCCAAAGCAAAGCACAACAACAAGAATCATACAGATCGTCATTGTAACAGGCTGTCCGAGAAGTGATGTGAACACTCCTGTAACACCATCTGCATCAAGTCCTTTGAACTCTCCGACCGCCATCTTTCCCGTATACAGAAGAAGCCATCCGCCGATCGTTGTATAGAACATCATCAGCAGGTAATTTCCTCCGATTCCAAACCATTTATACCAGTGCCACTTTGTTCCCAGTGGTTCCAGACGGTCAAAGGATAGTGCAATACTCGCCTGACTTCCACGACCGACTGCGAATTCCATTACCATGATCGGCAACCCAAGCAGAACAAGAAACAGCAGATAGATCAGAACAAATGCTGCTCCTCCATACTTTCCTGTAATATACGGAAAACGCCAAACATTTCCCAAGCCAATGGCACATCCCGCTGAGATCAGGATAAATCCCAGACGTGAGCCAAATTTCTCTCGTTTCATTTCTTAGTTGTCCTCTCTTCCTTCTTTAGTGTCATAAAATGCTGTAACTGAACTTACAACCATTCGATAAGCCATCTTTGCCG
Source organism: uncultured Mediterraneibacter sp. (assembly GCA_934309345.1). Classification (GTDB taxonomy): domain Bacteria; phylum Bacillota; class Clostridia; order Lachnospirales; family Lachnospiraceae; genus Mediterraneibacter. Next base: position 141,190 of record CAKRDD010000005.1, read on the forward strand.
CGTATTCCGGTGTTTCCTTTTCGCCTGTTTCCAACCACGTTTTCACAAAACCAAGACATCCGTTCAGGCAATAAGAATAAAAATATTTCATTTCGCCTGATTTCTCCGGTACAAGAGCCGCAAGTGACTCCCGGCTCTTTTCCTCTAAAAGCTGCTCTAACTTATGTACAAAACCAATATCCCCATGTGGTCCTACAAGCGCACTTGCAATCTGACGATTTTCATCAAGCACATGAAATAAATCCTGAATAAAATAGTAAACGGTATCTTTTCCCGGATCGATCGGATGTTCACGGATTGCACGCTGCATCTCTTCCATCATTTCATTTTCAACTTCTGCAAGCAGCCCCGGTATATCAGAATAATGCAGATAAAAGGTAGAACGATTGATATCCACCGCATCCACCAATTCTTTTACCGTAATCTCTCTGATACTCTTCTCCCTCATCAACTGAGCGAGGCCTGTTTTAAGCTGACTCTTTGTCTTTCTGACTCTGCGATCTGTCTTCTTCTGCATCTTCTCTTCCCCCTTTATAACTTACAGTACTACTGACCAATAACTCTCTACTCTGTTTCTATGTTACTGTTCACACGATGTGCGACCAGCAACGCATCTCGCCATTTTAAATCGCCTTTGGCGATGGGGCGAGATGCATTCAAGTCAAAACACGCATCCTCCGTGTCAATCAGCGGAGTGATTGACACGGGAGTGAACAGTAACGTTTCTATGGCTTAGATAAATGATTTTCTCCACCTGCTAGACATTTTTCAATCTTTCGTCTATTATTAGACATATCCAGTGTTGATTAATGGTTGTAAATTAGTTTCTACATTAATATAATACTTTTTGACATGAAAATCAACATTGTATCTATTACTAGAAATATTTTTAAGAAAAGGAGTTTTATCCATGAGAAACGCATTTCGGATTTTTCGCCGCGATATGAAACGCCTGCTCCGTAATCCGGCAGCGATACTTGTTTTGATCGGAGTATCTATTCTCCCCTCACTCTACGCATGGTTTAATATTGCAGCAAATATCGACCCTTATGCCAATACTTCCGGCATCAAGGTAGCAGTAGCAAATCTGGACACCGATGCCACACATGATGATCTGACGATTAATGCCGGCAGCCAGATTATTGACCAATTAAAGGAAAACGACCAATTAGGATGGACGTTCGTTTCCAAAGATGCTGCTATTGAAGGTGTCAAATCCGGTGAATATTATGCAGCAATCATTATTCCGCAAGATTTTAGCGAATCCCTGCTAAGTGTCCTGTCCGGAAAGATTGAAACTCCGGAGCTTGAATATTATACCAATGAAAAACTCAATGCAATTGCGCCAAAGATCACCAGTTCAGGCGCAAGCACGATCCAGACACAGGTTAATAACACATTTTCCTCTGTTGCATCTGAGACAATTGCCGGGATTTTAAAGGATTCTGTATTCAACATTTCAGACTCTGTTGATTCAACCAATGCAGAGATTAATGATCTGCTTACAAAAGCAAACAATAATATCAAAGAATACGAACAGCTTTTAGAAAAGTTCAGTGAAGACTCATCCGATACATCAAAACTGATAGAGAATGCAAAAGATGCCTCTACATCTCTGGGAGATGCAGCAACATCCGGAGCAAATGCATTGTCCAGTGCTGATTCTGTCATGAAGACGACACGTTCTTCTGCCGGAGATTTTTCTTCTGCACTTTCTAAATCCCTCTCTGACGGAGAACTCTTACTTGGTCAGGCAAGCAGTTCGGCATCTGCTGGACTGACAGAACTTGCTACCACAGCCGGAAAGATCAACACTTCTGTCAGTGATGCGCTTGGCTATGCAAACTCAGTCAATGAACTGAATGCAGATATTCTTAAAAAAATGCAGGATCTTGCCAATAAGTTTCCGGGAACAATCGGAGATCAGATCAATGCACAGATTTCTACCCTGCAAACTCAGAACCAGTCAAATCAGGAATTGATCAATAGTCTTCAGACTGGAAATAATGGAATCAAAGATGCGATCGATACAACAACTGCAACGCAGGAACAGCTTACTTCTCTGACGAAAGAAAGTATCAATAATTTACATACTTTCCGTTCTACATTTGATCAGAACATCCTTCCACTGCTTGGACAGACTCTGGATACGTTTTCCACACTGACCGGTCAGGTTGAAGGAATGCTAAACGGAATACCTGCTACATCGAAGCAGATGAATGATATGCTCGACCAGTTAGAGAGTGGATTGTCAAATACAACTGCTCTCCTTGACAGTACAAAGGAATCTTTAAGTGCCGTAAGCGACAAACTAAGTACAATTCAGACGGATCTGAATGCACTGACAGGTTCAGCAGCATACCAGAAACTTCTCTCCTTAGAGGGCATTGATGCAGAATCTATTTCATCTTTCATGTCCTCTCCTGTTGAGATTAACACAGAAACTTATTATGCCGTAGATAATTATGGTTCTTCCATGACACCATTCTATTCTAACCTTGCGATTTGGGTCGGCGGTATCGTATTGATTGCGATCTTCAAAATGGAAGTCGACAAAGACGAATCCATGCGCGGTTACGGACAGACAACATTATACTTTGGCCGCTGGCTCTTATACATGGCAGTTGGTCTTGTTCAGGGATTTATCGTCTGCCTCGGTGACACACTCCTTCCGGGAGTGCAGTGTAATCACCCGGCACAATTTATCCTGACCGGAATGGTCTGCTCCTTTGTCTATGTAAATATTATTTACGCACTGTCACTTACATTTAAGCATATTGGTAAAGCACTCTGTGTTATTCTCGTAATCCTGCAGATTCCTGGTTCTTCCGGAACCTACCCGATCGAGATGACACCGGCATTTTTCCAGAAACTGCATCCACTCCTTCCATTTACATATGGTGTGAATGCTATGCGTGAAGCAATTGCCGGTTTCTACGGGACAAACTTCCGCAATGATCTCCTGATCCTGCTCCTGTGCTATGTACCGATTTCTCTGATTATCGGACTCGGACTGCGCCCGGCTCTTTCCGGACTGAACCATCTGTTCGACAAGAAGCTGGCAGAGACAGAATTCATGATGTGCGAACCGCACGAAGCAGAACTTAGCAGAAGTACACAGCTTTCCATGCTCTTACAGGCATCTCTTTCCATAGAAGACCTTCGCCTTGTAACCGCTGAAAAAGCGCAACGATTTGAAAATAACTATAAAAAAATGATCCGCATCGGTTTTCTCGCCATTGCGATCATTCCACTTGTCTTCCTGATTCTGATGTTCAGTCTGGAATCAAAGATTGTATTCCTGACTTTGTGGATCATTTCCATCATTGCGATTGCTGTATGGCTGATTATTGTAGAATACATTCATACAAAATTAGAAGAACAGAAAGAACTTGCCGGCATGTCTTACGAAGAAATGCTTGAAAACTTCCGTGGAAAGGAGGCGGAATAATTTGAAAAATATTTTTTTAATCCTGAAAAATGATCTGATGAAGATTCAGAAAAATGTCATCGCTATGATCGTTATTATGGGAATCACAGTAATTCCGACTCTCTATGCATGGTTTAATATTTCTGCAAGCTGGGACCCTTATGGAAATACAGGTGCTCTGAAACTCGCAGTTGCGAGCGATGACAAAGGTTACGAAAGTGATCTTCTTGCCGTAAAGATCAACATGGGAGATCAGATTCTCTCCTCTCTGCATAAAAACTCTCAGTTCAACTGGGTTTTCACAGATTCAGAAGATGCACAAAAAGGTGTGAAATCCGGAGAATACTATGCAGCAATCGTAATTCCGGAAGACTTTAGCCAAAAGATGATGAGTGTCTTCTCTTCAGAAGCAGAGCATCCGGATCTGACTTATTATGAAAATGAAAAAGAAAATGCAATTGCCCCGATCATTACCGGAAAAGGCGCAACGGCTGTCCAGAAACAGATCAATCAGACATTCATTGAGACAATTGCCCAGACCGCACTTGATGCATTTCAGACGGTAGATTCTATTGCAAAGAAAACTGGTGATGATTCTCTGATCAACAATATGAGTAGTAATTTGAATCAGATGGGATCTGATCTTGGAACTGTTGCTGCAACTGTCCAGTCCTTCTCAGACATGACAAACTCTGCAGTTACAATGCTGAACACAACAACAGAATTTCTTCAGGAAACCGGTTCCGGTACAAAGACCAGCCTCAATTCCTTAAAAAGTTCTGACTCTGGTATTGATTCATTAACTGCTGCCCTGTCCGGAACTACAAGCACAATTTCTGACGCATTAGCACAGAATGCAGGCTTTTATACCGCTGTCTCTGATACAGTTGACAAAGCTTTAAGTTCCTACAACTCAGATGCGCAGGCGGCAGCAAATGCATTGTCTTCCGTAAGCAGTCGTGTACAGAATGTCATTGACGGGTATAATCAGCTTTCTGCTGCATTATCTGCTATTGCAGACGCTTCCTCAGATTATCCTGAGATTCAGAATGCAATCAATGGAATCAATCAGCAGATTCAGCTGGCAATTGAGCGACAGACTGCACTCCGTGATAAAATAAACGGTGCTGCAACTTCAATTACTACAGCAACCGCAAATGCCACTACATTAAAAAGTGAACTTGATAATCTGATCAGCGAAGCAACCTCCTCTGTCAAAGCAGTCGAGACGACTTACGAACAAAATGTAAAAGGAAATCTTGATAATCTTTCCAATTCATTGAGTTCTACAACAGATTCTGTCTCCTCTATGCTTGGAAGCCTTGACAGCAGCATTGAAAATATTGCTAACGTGACCGGTTCTGCTTCAAGTGGACTTACAGAACTTCAGACAGCACTTGCTAATTCTGCTGCTCTGTTAAAAGAATCTTCTGAAAAGCTGACAGCTGTCGCTACAAAACTTTCCACCGATGATTCAGAAGGTATGGCTGCCGTAACAAACCTGTTATCCGAAGACTCCGAAACGATTTCATCTTTTCTCTCTTCTCCGGTTAAACTGGATGAGAAAAAGATATATCCGATTGAAAATTATGGTTCTGCAATGACTCCGTTCTACTCAACCCTTGCGATTTGGGTAGGTGCCGTTGTCATGGCAGCAATGTTGAAAGTAACTGTAGCTGATTCCACAAAGAAGAAATTGACAAATCCAAAAGAGCATCAGCTCTATATCGGACGTATCCTTCTTCTGATCATAATCGGTTTCATGCAAAGTGCACTCATCTGTCTTGGAGATCTTTTCTTCCTTGGTATTCAGTGTAAGCATCCGGTAATGTTTGTACTAACCGGTATGTTCACAAGCTTTGTATATGTGAACCTGATTTATGCACTGACCGTCTCCTTCGGAGATATCGGTAAAGCCATTGCCGTTGTCCTGATGGTAATGCAGGTTGCCGGAAGTGGTGGAACATTCCCGATCCAGTGTGCACCGAAGTTCTTCCAGGCTGTATATCCACTTCTGCCGTTCACACACAGCATGAACGCGATGCGTGAATGTATTGCAGGATTCTACGGAACAACTTATGCCACAGAGCTTAGCAAACTGGCAATCTTCCTTGTACCATCACTGCTGCTTGGTCTTCTGCTCAGAAAACCGATCATAAAGATGAATGAGGCGTTCATGGAGAAACTGGAGAGTACGCATCTGATTTAAGATATATAAGATATAAAATAAAAACCTGAACAAATAGGGACGCAAGGAAGTGCAAAGCTTGTTGTAAACACGGCTTGCTCTACCTTGCGTCCCTTATTCTATACAGGTGTTTTTAGTTCATTAAAACTGTCCTAAATATGGTTTTCTGTAGATATACTCTCCATCGCCACGATTTCCTTTGAATTCGTTGTTTTCAGCGATGATATTTCCTCTCTGCATTACGAGGTCAATCTTTCCATTCAATGATGTTCCTTCATAAGAAGTATAATCAACTGCTCCGTGCATCATCTCGTGTGTCAGAGTCTGTTTTGCATCTGCATCAATGATGATAAGATCTCCATCAGCTCCCGGTTCGATGATTCCCTTCTTCGGATACATTCCATATACTTTCGCTGGATTTGTACAGGCAACCTCTACCAGCTTATTGATACTGATCTTTCCTTTCATCACACCTTCTGAGAAAAGAACGATCATTCTTTCTTCAACTCCCGGTGCTCCGTTCGGACACTTTCTGAAATCATCCTTGCCATCCTGTTTCTCTTTTGCATAATTGAATGGACAATGATCTGTCGCAACGATCTGAATCTCTCCTGACTCTAATCCTTTCCAAAGTGCATCCAGATCCTGCTGTGTACGAAGCGGTGGGGACATAATATATTTCAATCCATCCGGATCTTTATATCTGTCTTCTGTAAGTGTCAGATACTGTGTACATGTCTCGACAAAAATGTTTTTCTGTCCGTTTCTTCTTGCTTCTTCAACTGCTTCAAGACTTTCCTTACAGGAAAGATGTACAATATACACCGGTGCATCACCTGCAAGCTTCGCAAGATAAAGAACTCTTCTTACCGCCTCTGCTTCTGCAAGATTCGGTCTGCTCTTTGCATGATAAATTGGCGCTGTCTTTCCGGCATCACCATATTCTTTCTTCAGATGCTCTACCACATAGTGATTCTCACAATGGAACGCTGTAATTCCATGCAGTTCTTTCATCTTCTTAAGAACTTCTAAAATACCATCATCATCAATCTTATAACCATAAGTCATATAAACCTTTGTGCTCTGGACTCCGTCATCCATCATTGTCTCAAGTTCATTTAAAATAGACTCATCTACATGCTGAACCACTCCATGGAATCCATAATCGATAACAGCTTTATCATCTGCCAGTCCATGATATACATCCAGTTGATGATGCAATGGGCATCCTGCCGGTCCGAATCCCATATGATCTACGATTGTTGTAGTTCCGCCGCATGCGGCTGCAACAGTACCTGTATAAAAATCATCTACTGCTCTCGCGATTCCGACATCAATATCCATATGCGTATGAACATCAATACCTCCCGGGAGAACATATTTTCCTTTCGCATCGATCACCTTATCTGCATCCCCAAATTTTGCTTCCAGGTTCTTTCCGATACATTCGATCACACCATCCTCAATCAGGACATCTGCTTCATAAGTGTCCTCCGGTGATACGATCATTCCATTTTTTACAAGTGTTTTCATGATACTTCCACTCCTCTCTTAGTTTCAGTTATACTTCTACCGCAGTCTATGCTTTCCATGGATGCGGTGATTAATGCTCCATGCATTCTCTATTTATTATAAATCAAATTGTACGCGCTTGCCAGTGCTTTCCATGGTTGAGTAAATTTTCTTCATGTCATTCCACTTGTGCTATCATCTTTGCAACATATTCCATTTTTTCACAATCAACAAATGAATAATTCATTACATAAATATTTTCATACTTTTTCTTCTTCTCACTTGAATGATAATAGGATGACAATGCAGCCAACTTAATTCCCCTGCTCTTCATTTTATCCAGAAATTCTTCTTCACTCAGGTTTGTATCTACTTCCATTAAAAAATGTACTCCTGCATCTTCTTCCAAAATCTTAATTTTAGTTTTCAGGGCTCCCTGTAAAAATGCTTCCAGAATCCTGTCTCTCTTCTGCTGATAATAATTACGCAGCCTGTTAATATGTTTCTCAAACGCTCCTGAATTCATAAACTGCGCCAATGTATACTGTTCGAAGTTCGATACGGTACAGGAATAAAAAGAAAGTTCTCTGTAAAACCTCTCTGCCAGTTCATCCGGCAGCACCATGTAACTGATTCGTACTGTTGAGCACAGTGTCTTGGAAAATGTATTCATATAAATCACTTTTCCCGATACATCAATGCTCTGAAGCGATGGAATTGGCTTACCATTCAATCTAAGTTCACTGTCATATTCATCTTCTATAATATATCGGTCTTTCGTTTTTGTCACCCATCCAAGCAACTCATAACGTTTACTGATTGGCATCACTCTCCCTGTAGGATAATGATGTGACGGGGAACAATGGATTACATTAATTTCTTTTTGCTCCAGTTCTTCTACCTTCGGTCCGTCTTCCTCAATTTCTATATACTCATAAGAAACTCCCATACTGCGGTAAATTTTTGCGATTTTATGATACCCCGGATTTTCAACGGAATATTTCAATTTCTTTCCCAAAAGCTGAATCAAAAGACTGGACAAATATTCTGTTCCGGCACCAATAATGATCTGTTCCGGCCGCACCGTCATATTTCGGAATGCTTTCAGATAATCCGCAATGCTTTGTCTTAATTCCATTACTCCGCCACACGGTGGATTAATCATCAGTTCTGTCTGATAGTCATTCATTACCGCTCGCATCGTCTTTGTCCAAATGGAAAAGGGGAATGCACTCTGTTCCGTCTGATTGCTCGTAAAATCTGCGATATAAGCATTCTTTCCACCGGTAAGGTTAAGCTTATTGCTGTAAATTTTATTTTCTGATAAACCATTCTTACTTTTTATTCTGTCATCCCGCAGGTCTGCCACATAAAATCCACTCTTTGGAACAGAATAAATATATCCTTCTGCGGCAAGCTGACCATAGGCATTCTCGACAGTGATCACACTTAGAGCCAGATTTCTTGCAAGTGCACGCTTTGATGGAAGTTTCTCTCCACTTTTGATTTTCCCCTGAATAATGTCATTTTTGATACATTTATACAAATATTGATAAAGCGTATCTGACCCTATATTTTCAAAATTATATGTCAGCATATCTACTTATTTCTCCACTCTGACCTTTTTGAATATATTAAAACTGAGTATTTTTATATAGTCACTTTGTCATTATACTATTACCTATCGAATTAGTAAAGAAAAGGAGATTTAAAAATGAGTACAAATAATGAACGTTATGAATTGAATAAAAATCTGGCACAGATGTTAAAGGGTGGAGTGATCATGGATGTTACAACTCCGGAACAGGCAAAGATTGCAGAAGCTGCCGGTGCATGTGCTGTTATGGCACTGGAAAGAATTCCGGCTGACATCCGCGCTGCTGGTGGAGTTTCCCGTATGAGTGACCCGAAAATGATCAAAGGAATCCAGGAAGCTGTTTCAATCCCTGTTATGGCTAAATGCAGAATCGGACATTTTGCAGAAGCCCAGGTTCTTCAGGCAATCGAGATCGACTATATTGATGAAAGCGAAGTTCTTTCACCTGCAGATGATGTCTACCATATTAATAAAAGAGAGTTTGATGTTCCATTTGTCTGCGGTGCGAAAGATCTTGGCGAAGCACTCAGACGTATCAATGAAGGAGCTTCTATGATCCGTACAAAAGGTGAACCGGGAACCGGTGATATCGTTCAGGCTGTCCGCCATATGCGTAAAATGAACAGCGAAATTTCCAAATTAGTAAGTATGCGTAAAGATGAACTCTTCGAGGCAGCCAAACAGTTGCAGGTTCCTTATGATCTTGTCCTTTATGTACATGAAAACGGAAAACTTCCGGTTGTAAACTTCGCTGCCGGCGGTGTTGCAACTCCTGCTGATGCCGCTCTTATGATGCAGTTAGGCGCAGAAGGTGTCTTTGTCGGTTCTGGTATCTTCAAATCTGGAAATCCAGCGAAACGTGCTGCTGCTATCGTACAGGCCGTTACGAACTATACAGATGCAAAGCTGATCGCTGAACTTTCATCTGACCTTGGTGAAGCTATGGTCGGCATCAACGAGCAGGAAATCGAACTTCTCATGGCAGAAAGAGGAAAATAAAATGACAATCGCAGTACTTGCCCTTCAAGGAGCATTCATAGAGCACGAACAGATGCTTCAAAAGCTTGGAGTTCATACCATTGAACTTCGACAGGCTTCTGATCTGCAAAAAGATTTTGATGGGATTATCCTTCCTGGAGGTGAGAGCACCGTTCAGGGAAAACTCTTGCACGATCTTAACATGTTCGAACCTTTAAAAGAAAAGATTCAATCCGGTATGCCTGTTCTGGCCACTTGTGCAGGAATGATTCTTCTTGCTTCTGACATTGCTGAACAAGAGGAAACCTATTTTGGAACCATTCCTATGACCGTCAAACGAAATGCCTATGGTCGCCAGCTAGGAAGCTTCCATACGAATGAAGAGGCTGTCGGAATCGGTAAAATTCCTATGACTTTCATCCGTGCCCCTTTTGTAGAATCCGTTCATGCTGACGCTTCCGGAAACACACCTGAAATCCTCAGTATCGTACAGGATCGTATTGTCGGAGTGAAATATAAGAATCAGATGGCATTTGCATTTCATCCGGAATTAGATCAGGACACACGCATTCATGAAGCATTTCTAGGGATGATCAGATAGTTATCTTAGAAGGCGTGACGAAACAACCTTGAAATAGAACACATTTAATAAGAAACCGACAGAATGTTTTCTAAATGAGCTTATCATTTTCATCCTGTCGGTTTCTTTCTTTTTACTACAACTATTCAGTTGATCTTTTACATCGGTGTTCCAACCTCTATCAAATTCCCATCCAAATCATAAAAACGAACAATCTTCTGTCCCCAGCTATGTGTCATAAAACGATTCACATACTTTATATCCGGATAAAGCTTATCCAGTTTTTCGACAAAAGCTTCGATATTCTTCTCCTCAAAATATAACTCACAGGAATTACTCTCTGAAATGATATCTCTTTCCAGAAATTTCTTCCATATCGTTTTCTCTTGAAGAACAAGTCCCTCTGTCAGAATGACATTTCCTTCATTATCAAGTATTACATCAAGTCCAAATAAATCATGATAAAATTTCTTCGATTTCTCGATATCTTCTACAACAATCAAAATATTTCTTAATCTCATACTTCATAATCTCCTCGTGAGGTTTTATGCATCCACTTTCCACTCTGCCAGCGGTTTTAGCTCAATCTTTGTTCCGTTTGGAAGTGAAAACCAATGATCATTGATTGCTTTTACCGGATATGCTTTGATTTTCTCCATAATCTCTGCTTCTGAATCTACAGCAATGGAAATGTGATCATATCCATTTTCTGATGCTGCATCCAGATCCTCTACTTCGCAAAGCTGGATGCCTTCTTTGTACCAGCATTTTCTTCCTGGTTTCTCACCAATTTCTCTCCACATATGCATCTCAAATACATCCTCAAAGAATCTCTGGGCTTCTTCGTATGATTTTGTGCGGATTGCCGCGTGATCGATTCTTGCCATTTTGACACACTCCTTTTACTTATTCTACTACCTCTATATTACGTCATTTCTTTTTATTTTTCATTATAAACTCAAATTGTTTAACAAAAAATAAAAATGTAATCATCTCTAGTGTACCATCTTAGCTTGGAATCCCTACTAAAATTCATATTTCTTTAATTCACAGTTTTTGATTCCGAATTTTGCAAATTCTTCATTTGACATATCTGTAAAATAGGACTGTACTGCTCTTGCCACACCGTTATGTGCAACCAGTAAATATACTTTATGATCTGATTCTTTCTTAATATCTTCTAACAGACCATAGATTCTGTGACAAAACTCCAGCATCGATTCGCCACCTTCATATCTCTGTGCAAAATGTGTTTTTGCGATTTGAAACTCCTCTCCGTTTCTTGGAGTTCCTTCATATTTTCCAAAGTTTTGCTCTTTCAGACGCATCTCTACTCGCATCGGAATCCCTGCTGCTTCTGAGATACACTTTGCTGTTGCTTCCGCACGCATAAGCGGTGAACATATAATCTCATCAATCTTTAGGCCGTCTTCTTTTATCTTTCTGCCAAGCTCCTTCGCCTGTTCTACGCCTTTTTCCGTCAATTCAATATCGGTTGCTCCGCATATTTTATTCGCCACATTCCATACTGTCTGTCCGTGACGTGCAAAATAGAAATAACCCATTCCAATCTCCTTCTTTGTGTAATATTATTATGCATTCCCTTTTCACTAGTAAACAAAAAAATGCTGAACAACAATCAAAACTGTCATTCAACATTTTTATTTCTCATGTACTTTCAAAACTACATACAGTCAAAACCAACATCATCATCCAAACCTATCACTGCTTTGGTTATGCCCTCGACCTATTA
>CAKRDD010000006.1 GCA_934309345.1 uncultured Mediterraneibacter sp.
TGGGGTATGGAGCACTTTGCCTGGAGAATAGTTTCCCAAAGTGAGAATGTTGTAGATATAAGGAAAACATGCTATGGCATATACAGTGTGTAAAGAGGAACAAAGAAAAAATAGAAAGCGTGGTCAAGCAGAAAAAATGAAGTACGAACATATCACAGAGGGGCGTTTCATAGACCGTCCCAATCGGTTTATTGCACATGTGGAGATCAATGGGCAGGTGGAAACGGTTCATGTAAAGAATACAGGCAGGTGCAGGGAATTTTTGGTCCCGGGTACACTAAAGCTTGTTTTTACTAAATAGTATTTTCTGTAATATAAAAAATATTGCAGAATATTTCTTATAAAAGTAAAATTCCGCATGGATTTGCTTTTCCACACAAAAAGTAAAATTTTGACTTTTATAGATATTAATTTACAATTCTATCCACTATTTTGAAAGATTCCCCAAAGCACTTTTGATAAAATATCTGCAGTAAATGAACTTTTGCAGAAAGGAGAGCATGCTTTATGGAACTTCAGAAATACGAACAGGAGCATCTGGATATACTGCGGCCGCTTCTTCCTGAGTGTACAGTACTTCTCAAGAAGAACGGCGATTTCCCCCTTGGCAAGCCGGGAAAGATTGCACTGTATGGTAACGGTGTGCGTAAGACGGTAAAAGGAGGAACCGGTTCCGGAGAGGTGAATTCCCGATTCTTTGAGACAGTAGAGGATGGATTTCAGAAAGCTGGGTTTGAAATTGTTTCCAGAGACTGGCTTGATGCCTATGACGAAATATATGACAAAGCGCAGGCTGGTTTTACAGAAGAAATCCGAAGAAGGGCGCAGGAGCATCATACACATCCCGTAATCGAAGGGATGGGAGCTGTCATGCCGGAGCCGGAATATGATCTGCCACTGAATGTAAAAGGTGAGACAGCCATTTATGTCCTTGCAAGGATATCAGGAGAGGGAAATGACAGGGAAGCGAGGGAAGGCGATATTTTCCTGACAGAAAGCGAGAGACGGACAATCCTTGAGCTGAAACGGCAGTACAGAAGGTTTATGCTGGTTCTGAATGTAGGAGGTCCGGTAGATCTTTCACCTGTCATGGAAGTGGAGAATATCCTGATTCTGTCGCAGCTTGGAGTGCAGACAGGAAGCGCTCTTGCGGATCTTGTTCTTGGGAAAACATATCCCTCCGGCAAATTGACGACTACATGGACAAAATGGAAGGATTATCCGGATTTTGCGTCATTTGGAGAACAGGATGATACCCGGTATCAGGAAGGAATTTATGTGGGATACCGATATTTTGACAGTGTGGATAAAGAGGTACTGTTTCCGTTTGGATACGGTGTCTCCTATACAAATTTTGAAGTCCGTTTTAAGGGTCTGAAACTGGATAAAATGACTGCCGAAATAGGTGCAGAAGTGGTGAATATAGGTGATTTCTGTGGAAAAGAGGTCGTACAGTTATACGTTTCTGTGCCGGAAGGAAAGCTGGATCAGCCTTATCAGACTCTGGCTTCATGGAAAAAGACAGAAGAATTAAAACCGGGGGAGAAACAGACAGTTGAACTTTCATTCTTACTGACGGATCTGGCATCTTACGACGAAGAACAGGCGGCATGGATTCTGGAACAAGGGGAATATACCCTCCGAATGGGAAACAGCAGCAGAGATACGGAAGTCTGCGGTGTCATATCAGTACCGGAAACTTTGGTTATAAAATCAGTAAAAAACTGTTTTGGAAAACCGGATTTCACAGACTGGAAGCCGGAAAGAAAGAGAAAGGACAGAGTAGGAAAAAAGATACAATCTTTGGAAGCAGATATTTTCAGCGTGGATATAGTGAAAGTAGTCTATGAGCATAAAGATGAGCCAATGCCGGAGATGGAGGGATTTTCCGATGAAGAACTGATTAGCCTGAATGTGGGTGCTTTCGTTGCAGGAGGCGGAGTGACAGGCATCATCGGTAATGCTTCTATGTCGGTTGCAGGCGCGGCAGGCGAGACGGCAAAAGTGGGAGAAATCCCCGTGATCGTTATGGCAGACGGACCGGCAGGACTGCGGCTTTCTCAAAAGTGCTTCCGGGATGAGAATGGAATACATAGTCTGGGGAGTACAATGCCGGAGACAATGCAGAATCTTCTGACCGAGGATGAGCGCGCATATATGAACAGCATGATTCCGCAGCCCGGAGAGGACAGTGAGATCTTTGAGCAGTATGCGACGGCAATTCCCATCGGCACCGCGATCGCCCAAAGCTGGAATCCATTGCTTGCAGAACGCTGCGGGGATATCGTAGGAAGCGAAATGGAGCGGTTTGGCATTCATCTGTGGCTGGCTCCAGCTCTTAACATCCATCGGTCCATACGATGCGGTAGGAATTATGAATATTTTTCAGAAGACCCGCTGATAAGCGGCGTATTCGCGGCAGCACTTACGAAAGGGGTGCAGAGCCATCCCGGATGTGGGGTTACCATCAAGCATTTTGCGGCGAATAATCAGGAGACAAATCGGTATAACAATAACAGTATAGTCAGTGAACGTGCGCTGAGGGAAATCTATCTAAAAGGGTTTGAAATCTGTGTTCGTCTGGCACAGCCTAAAGCCCTGATGACATCTTATAATCTGTTAAACGGGAAGCATACCTCTGAGCATAGAGAACTTCTTGAGGATGTGCTCCGCTGTGAATTTGAATTTGACGGCATTGTAATGACAGACTGGGTAACATCCTCTGATATATTAAGTGCTGATGCGAAATATCCTGCACCCGAGGCATACAAGGTGGCTCTCGCAGGAAATGATCTTTTTATGCCGGGAAGCCAGCAGGAAATTGATAACCTTACGGCAGCTCTCAAGAACGGTCATATTACAAGAGAGGAATTGATAAAAAATGCCACCAGGATCTGCCGGATGGCTGTGGAACTCGCAGGCGCTTCAGTTTGACCGGCCTTTTGTCTGTTTCCGGTATTGGAGCGGTGTGACACCGTATTGCTTTTTGAATACATTCTGAAAATAGGACTGGCTGGAAAAGCAGAGATAGCTGCTGATTTCAGCCAGACTTTTTTCACTGTAGGTCAGAAGACTTTTTGCTTCTTCCAGCTTGCAGCGCATAATGTAAGCGCCCATCCGGATGCCGAGTTCACCTTTAAAGTGTTTCATCATATAAGAGGCACTGCGCCCTGTATGAGCGGCGGCAGCTTCTACAGAGATAGGCTCATTTGTGTGGTTCCGGATATAGGTCATACATTGATAGACATCCGGGGAGATACCTTCCGGGATGCGTGTTTCTCCGGCACGCTGACAGAAATCCAGAAGCATGACATACTGGAGCTGATTGATTTTCTCAATTGTGCGCAGTTGTTCACACTCTTGAATGTAATAGTCTATGAGCTGGTATGTTTTTTCGATATCCACACCGCCCGGGATTGCACCCATGATACCGGCTTTTACTACAGCGCTGATAAAGAGGTTTTTGGCATGCCGCAAGGGTGCGCCTGCCATCTTCCCTTCCTTGAGGGGAGCACGGGTGGCAGAGAGAAATTTCTTCAGGGCGTCTGTATTCCCATTCTTGATTATCTGATACAATTCCAGTTCAAAATAGTAGGTGTTATGAACATTTCCTTCTTCCTTATCTTCTACCATTTGATCCGTCTGTTGGTTAAAGCGCTCCAGTGTGAGCTTGTCATTTTCCAGAAAGAGCCGTTCTGCGGAGACAGTCTTGTGGTTGAAGCACTGATGGAGAAATACCAGATAATTGGCAAACTGTGCCTGACCAAGCAGGGGGATTGCATAGAGCAATTCTGCGTACTGTTCCCTGTTTTCTAAAGAGACTCCACTCTCTCTGGAGGAATAGCGAATTAGTTCTTCGGTGACAGGAACGTTGAATACCGGGCCGAGAATCAGATTATAGTCGGTATTCTCGATTAAAAGGCGTCCGTAGCCGATATCCGGAGAATCACTGCAAAAGGTCGGATTATGATCGCTCATGGGAAAGAGATCCTCACGGTAGTATGCAGGAGATGTGCCGGTGATATCATTAAAAGAAGTATAGACTGCATATTTGCCTTTCAGTAATGTGACCGGGATTTTTGTCGCCGCATAAAAATTCTTACACATAGATAGATAATCTGTTTCCATAGGCCATTCTCTCCTTAAACTAAAATTATATATTCTATTTTACAATAATTAAATGAATATTACAATATTTATAAATTGCCATGTGATAGTCTGACATCAGAAAGGTTGCTGTGCAAGAAAAATGATAAGGTAGCAGGAGCCGGAAGAGATAGGAGGAAGATCAGAATGAAACAACGAATCAGGATACACAAGGCAGAACCGAATACGGGAGTCCTCAATTACTCTCATCTGCTGGATGCGCCTGCGGGAAAACATGGGTTTGTCGAAGCGAAAAAGGGGCATCTTTATTTTGAAGATGGTACGAGAGCGCGGTTTTTAGGATTCAATGTGGCGGCGCGTTCCAATACGCCGGATCATGAGACGGCGGACAGAATGGCAGAACGGTTCGCCAGCATGGGAGTAAACATCATCCGTCTCCATGCGGCGGACGCCCCAGTGGGAGAGAAGCCGGGAAGCTGGAGCAGCTGCAGGGAAGCGCCTCTTCTGGACTATGCATCCGGTACCAGCAGGAAATTCAACCCGGATGGGTTGGAACGGTTCGATTACTTTGCGGCGAAACTGAAAGAGAAGGGCATCTATCTCCATATAGACCTGATTGTAGCGAGAAAGTTTGAAGAGGGAGACGGCATGGAGTATCCGGGCGGCGCACCCTCCTGTATCAAACGGTACTGTCTGTACAACCAGCGGATGATTGAACTCCAGAAAGAGTATGCAAAGGAGCTGCTCTGCCATGTGAATCCCTATACGGGACTGGCGCTTATCGATGATCCGGCGGTAGTGACAATCCAAATCAACAACGAGGACACTGCTATCAAGGGGAATATGGGTGGCGATGCAGGGGAAGAGATGAAACCCTACCGGGCAGAAGTACAGGAGCGCTTTAACGACTTCCTGCTGATGAAGTACCACACACGGGAGCATCTGAAAGAAGCGTGGACAAAGGACGGTTGCTGCGCGCTGGGGGAGGAAGAAGATCCGGCCCGGGGAACCGTCTGGGGGATTGAAGGCAGTTTCTATCAGCCGGTCAGCGACCCAGAAGGAGAGTGGGATGCACCGGAAGGACCGGCAAGATATGCCGACTTTATGGAGTTCGGCATCTATATGAACCGGAAGTTCTATCAGGATATGAAAGACTATATCCATTTCCTCGGGGCAAAAGTTCCTGTCGTTACCAGCAATTTAATTGCCGGGGCAGCGGATGTGTATGGGCATACAGACGGCGACTTGATGGAGAATAACAGCTATTTTAATCATCCTCTCCTTCCAGTAGAGAATAATACATACCTGGTGGCCGGCCCCATGGAATATGTCTCTACGAATCCTCTGACTATGCAGACCGGCGTGGGATCGGCGGCAACGACCCTTTTAAGTCTGGGATCACTGGCGATTGTGAAAGGAAAACCTTTTATGCTCAGCGAGTGGAACGAGTATGGTGAGCATCCTTTCCATTCCACGGCGTTTGTGCAGATGGCAGCATATGCCTGCTTAAACGACTGGGACGGACTGATTCTTTATAATCACCATACCTCCGAGAACTGGGATGACCAGCCGGCAGATGAGATATTGAATGTATTCGATGTATATAACGATCCGGCGGTAATCTGCCAGTGGGGATTCATGGCGTCTGTCTTTTTGAAAGGGCTTGTCTCCGTAGCAAAACACTGCGTAGATGTTATATACACACAGAATGACCTGAAAACACTGCCCCTTTTCCATGCAATGCCGACCACCTTTTTCCCATATATTACGTCTATGCGCAATGTATTTCTGGATGGAGGAGACAGTTATCAGGGTAATGCGGACATAGCGGTAAATGCCGGATTTTTAAACGGCGCTGATCTCTCAGATGCGGAACATGGCGTGTACTATGCATGGTCTGAATACAGGGATGCGTTCCGGCGTTATAAAGAGGAAAACCGCCTGGCAAATGCTGCGAAAGACACGAAAGAAATTCAACCGGGAGTGCATCTTGGAGAAAAAGCACTTGTGTTCGACCGGATCAGAGAGACATCGGGCAACGGAGATTACCGGACGTTTGCCGAAATCATGGACAGTGCGATGAAAGAGTGGGGTATTCTGCCGGAAGATACCGGCTATGTGGAAGGAAGGCTGATTTCAGACACAAAAGAAATCGTTTTTGACCCAGATCACGCACGCTTCTCTATCCACACACCTTACTGCGGCTATTTCAGCGGCGCGCCGGAAGAAGAGATTTCCCTTTCTGACAAGATCTGTGTGGAGGTGGAAAACGAAAGGATTACACTGGCTCTGATCGCAAAAGATGAAATTAAGATGGATGGCGCGTCAGAATATATTTTGACGGCAATGGGGACAACCGGTATGGACGAGACAACATTTGGCAAAGGACCGGAGCTGATGGGGATTCCGTTTGCCGCTGTGGAGTTCAAAGGCAAACTGTACGCAGAGACACTGGAAGGCTGCATCCGTGTGAAAGCGGAGAATGCGAAACTGGAGGTGTTAAATCCGATCGGGGAAGTAATTGCCGAAATGAATGGAGAAAAAACAGGAGATGAAATACGGTTTGCAATGGACGGTTCTGTTCCGGGCATCCAGTACAGACTTGTGGTCGGTGAATAAGCATAGTTCCCAAGGGAGTACTTTGAGATTACAAAATAAGAAAACAGGAGATTGAAAGAAAGATGAATTATGAGTCAAAGAAAAGTGCAGAAAATGGTCTGTATGAGTTTACGCCGGACGGGAACGGCTGCCAGATCTATCATGCGGAAACACCGCGTTATTGGTATAATTACCTGTGGAATGAAGAACGCTACTGCGCTCAGATATCGCAGGTAGGACACGGGCGCAGTTATTATCTGAGCGAAAAAGCAGATATGTGTATGATCAACCGGGATGATGCCAGATATGTATATTTAAGAGATGATGCAGACGGAACATGCTGGAATATCGGGAAGGGGCCGCTTAACACAGAGGTGGAAGACTACTGCTGTACACATAGTATCGGGCACACGCAGATTTGTTCAAAGAAAAATGGAATTGAGGGATCCTGGAGGATTTTCGTGCCGAAGAAAGGGTTTCATGAGGTATGGACACTGAAACTTCGCAATACAGCAGAGCAGGAGAAAAGGTTAAGCATGTTCTCTGCGGTCAGTTTTTATCTGGAAGGCTTCTCTTATCCCAGATACTACGAAATGTACCGATGCATGAAGACAGAATTCAAACGGGAACTGAACGGAATCTACTGTGATTCCGCCCATCCCTTCGCGCCCCATGAACTGTATCATGGGTTTCTGGCCTCATCCGAGCCGGTTTATGCATGGGACGGTGACCTGACAAAGTTCTGCGGGTCTACAAGCACGCTGACATTACCGGATGCTTCCGCCTGCGCCCTGTTCCAAAGACCGGATATTGTCGTGCAGGGAAAAGACTGTACAAATTCGGAAGCCTCGCTGTTCATTCTTGGCGGGGTGTTGCAGCATAAGATCACGCTGATGCCGGGAGAGGAGAAAGAGATTCAGGTGGTATTCGGGATCAGCTCTTCCTGTGAAGAGGCATGCAGTGCAGTAAAGCGGTATGCAGATGCAGAATCCACAGAACGGGAGTTCGCAGAGGCGGAGGCGTATAACTATGAGAAGATTAGCTCTTTGTCTGTGAAAACACCAGACCAGAAGATTAATCATATGATGAACAACTGGGTAAAAAAGCAGGCAGATTTCTGTATCGTAGGAAAGAAAGGTGTCCGTGACAACCTGCAGATTTCTGTAGCGCTGTTGAATTACCGTCAGGAGAAAGCAAAAGAAGAAATCCTGGAATGTCTGCGCCATCAGTTTCAGGACGGGCACGGAGTGCTTACATGGTATCCTTATGATGACACACGCTACTCAGACCAGCCATTCTGGATCATCTGGGCGGTATGCGAGCTGATTAAGGAGACGGGGGATCTGTCAATTCTTGATACGGAGATTGAATGGCAGGACGGCGGAAAAGCATCCGTTCTGGAACATGTAAAGGCTGCGGTTAATCGCTTAATTCTTGATAAAGGGGAGCATGGTTTGGTGAAGATTTATTTCGCCGACTGGAATGACGCCTTAAATATCACGGATGATCAGGAGGCGGAGTCTGTGATGCTGTCCCACCAGTTCTGTCTGGCTCTGAGAGAATTAAAGAGAATGATGGAGTATGCGGGCGATACAGCGTATGCCGGATTTATCGAGAAGGAATATGAACAGCTTAAGGAAGATATCAACCGCTATGCATGGGATGGGAAATGGTATGCGAGAGCCTTAAGCAGCAAGGGAAACGTAGGAACGCAGGACAGCGCCGGAAGCAAAATCTATTTGAACGCACAAACATGGGCTGTGCTGGCAGGAGTCGCGGATGGAGACAGGCTTTCTCAGGTGCTGGAGGCTGTTGATAGTATGGAGCAGGATTTCGGCTTTCCATTAAATCTGCCGCCGTACCCGGAGTATGATGCCCATGTGGGAAGGATGTCCGGTATGCTGCCGGGACTTTTTGAGAACGGTGGAGTGTACTGTCATGCTACCGGCTTTAAGATCCTCATGGACTGCTGTACGGGCAGGGGAGAAAAGGCACTGAAAACGCTGAAAAAGATTATGCCTGACAGCGAAGAGAACCCGTCGGCGAAGTCCGGGGCAGAACCTTATGTATTTACCAACTGCTATTCCACGAACCCGGGATATTACGGAAAATCCTATCAGTCATGGACAACAGGAACTTCCGCATGGTGCATGATGGGGCTGTATGAAGGTATTCTGGGTGTAAAACGGGATTATGAAGGGCTTAGGATCAGTCCCTGCTTTCCGGAAGAATGGGAAGAGGCAGAAGTGACGAGATACTTCAGAGGTGCGGATTATCATATTATCATCCGCAATCCCGAACATATTAAGAATGGAAAAGCCGAGGTTTATGCTGACGGTTCAATCTGCGATTCCGGGCTGATACCAGACTATCAGGATGCTAAGCAGCATAGGATAGACGTTTTAATAAAACGAGGATGAAATTTACAATTTTGTAAATTAATTTACAATAATTATCTATAGAAAAACAGTATAGTAAACCTATCATCAATGATACAGGAGGAGAGGAAAGATGGCAAAAGACAAAAACGCACCCCGTTACGACAAGCAGGGCGCAAGGCGCGTAATGCGCAAAAGAGATTATTTGGCAGATCTCGGCGGACAGCTCGCATTAGGGCTGATGGCGAATCTGGTCGGACAGCTCAATTATTTCTACACGGACAAGGTAGGACTAGCTGTCGGAAGTGTTGGTATTGTATTGGCAATCTCAAAGGTGATTGATGCATTCACGGATGTGATTGCGGGGAATTTTATCGATCATTCAAAAGGAGGCGACCATAAGTATTTCAGATGGATCCTGCCACAGATTATTCCGGCAGCCTTGATTATGGTTCTGATGTTTACCGTACCGATTCAGGCAGGACAGATTCCGGGCGTAATCTACGCGCTGATTACGAATCTGGTATTGTCCGCAGGTCTTTATACCTTTATTGCGACCCCGTTTGCGGCAGTTATGACTGTACGAAGCAGAAGCTTGAGCGAGAGAGGAAGTATCGGGCTGTTCCGTGCGGTTGCCAATTATGGCGCTGGAATGCTGATCTCCATTCTCACGATCCCGGTGACAAATATGCTGGGCGGCACACAGTCCGCATGGATCAAATACGGCGTGGTACTTGGTGTACTGGTATTTGTTCTGTTTGCAATCTGCTGCCATAACGGCCGCAAAGCCAAATTTGCATGTGATTACGAAGAAGAAGAAACCGAGGGAGCTGCTGAAGAAGAGGAAGAGCCGGTTCCTTTCAAAGAAGCAATGACAATGCTTCTGAAGAATAAATACTGGGTGATCATCCTGCTCTTTAACTTGACCACAAGTGTTACGAGCGGTATCGCGGCATCTGGCAGTATATACTACTGTAAATGGATTTTCGGAAATGATAATCTGGTCGGAATAATCGGAGCAGCAGGTATGTTGGCTACCGTAGTGGGATTCATCTTATCCAAGCCGATTATTGCCGGACTTGGAATCAAGAGGACAATCTCCATCGGGCTCTTAGGAGCGGCGATACTCGCAGGCATTCGCTGCTTTATACCGACGAACTTTACAGTTTGTGTGGTGACCGGTCTATTAGGCAGCTTTGTACAGATTCCGATGATGAGTCTGTATGGCGTGCTGACATCCATGACCATTGATTACAATGAGTGGAAATATGATAAGAAGCTGGTGGCAATGTCGGGCGGAGCAATCGGCTTTGGCAGTAAGGTTGGAAATGGCCTTGGTGCAGCAATACTGTCGGCGTTCCTGGCAATCGGTGCATATGATGCCACGCTGGAAGTCGCAAGTACATCCATGATATATTCCATCTATGGATTCTCAAATTATCTTCCGGTTGTGATCAACCTTGTGATGTTTGTAATCTTCCTGAAATTCGATCTGGAAGAAAAGCTGCCGAAGATGCGCGAGGAAATCGCTGCGCGCAGAGCAGGAAAGACCATTGAAAAATAAGAAACAGATATTATCAAGAAGCAGGCAAAGCTGAAAGAAACATTGTAATTATGAGAGCCGGCGCTTCCGTCGGAATCGGAGCGCCGGCTTGAGTTATAGGCGGAAAATAGTAATAGGGACAGGGCAGGAAAATGTCCTGGAATTGACAGTGGGCAACGGCTGGTATAAAGGGATTCTCAGCTTTGACTGTAAGCCGGAACGGTATGGGGATCGAACTGCTGTTTGGGCAGAACTTCATGTGCGTTATACAGACGGGACAGAAGAGGTAATTACTACGGACGAGACATGGCATGTGCGTACCGGTCAGATTCGTTACAGTGAGATTTACATGGGAGAGACAATTGATACAAATGCCCCTGATATCAGAGAGGGAAAAGTATCTGCCGTGCCAGAAGCCGTATTTCATCCGACTGTATTGACGCCGCAGCTAAATGAACCGGTGCGGGTGACTGAGCACTTGAAGGCAAAGAGGGTTTTCACGGATTCCAAAGGGAATATACTTGTAGATTTCGGCCAGAACCTTACAGGTCTTGTAGAAATCAGAATCCGGGGAGAAAAAGGCCAGAAAATCACTGTCCGCCATGCGGAGACTCTGGATCAGGACGGTGTATTTTACCCGGACACTCTGCGGACGGCAAAATCCGAGGACACCTATATCCTAAACGGGGAAGAACAGGTTTTGATGCCCCACTTTACATTTCATGGTTTCCGGTATGCTGCCGTGGAGGGAATAGAGAATCCCCAACCTGAGATGTTTACAGCCTGCGTAATGCATTCGAACATGAGAAAGACCGGAGAGTTCCGATGTTCCAATGAAAAAGTGAACCAGCTTCAGAGCAATATTTCCTGGAGTCTGCGTGATAATTTCTTTGATATCCCCTCCGACTGTCCTCAAAGGGATGAGCGGCTTGGATGGATGGGAGATGCGCAGGCATTCTCATGGACAGCAGCGTTCAACCGGGAGACGGCTCTGTTTTTTACAAAATGGATGAGGGATATATCGGCGGCGTCTTCACTGGAACGGGGAGTGCTTCATATAGTACCGGACATACAGGGAACTTACAGTTCTGCGGCGTGGAGCGATGCTGCAGTGATCATACCATGGGTAGTCTACCAGATGTATGGAGACACACGTATTTTAGAAGAATCATGGAAATGTATGCACGAGTGGGTAGATTATATTCACAATCATGTAAATGAAAACGGGCTATGGATGACCAATTACCAGTATGGCGACTGGCTGGCACTGGATCGTGAAATGGGAGATAAAAGCGTTGGAGCTACAGATGTTTACTTTGTGGCAAACGCTTACTATATATATGTCACAGAGCTTGTGGCAAAGACGGCTCATGTGCTGGGAAAATATGGAGAGGCGGCATATTATGAAGTGCTCCGTGAAAAGACGCTGGACTCTTTCAGGAAAGAATATTACACCGCAAGAGGCAGGATCGTCAGCGAGACTCAGACTGCATGCGCGCTGTCTCTCTATTTTAACCTGGCATATGAAAAGGATAGGGAAAATATAGTACAAATGCTGGTGAGCAATATAGAAGATCATCAGAATCATTTGACCACAGGATTTGTAGGGACGCCGTATTTATGTCATGTCTTGTCTGAGAAAAAAGCGCATGATACGGCCGGACTCCTGTTTATGAGAGAGGATCTGCCATCATGGCTGTATGCTGTGAATAAGGGCGCGACGACGCTTTGGGAGAGGTGGGATCGGGAACATATGTGTATGAATATGACACAAACACAAGTTTAAAAGAGCTGAAATTCACTCTGGACAGTACACTGGGAGAGATTCTGGACGAACCTCTTGGCATGAAGATGATGGAAGAGATGCTGCCGGAGCTTGTACACAATCCAATGATCGAGTATGCAAGGCAAATGACTCTGGCTGAAGGAATCAGCTCTGCCCCAGAGGTAAAAGCGGTTTATGAAGCCGTACTAAAAGAATTGAATGCGCAGATGTAAAAGGAGAAGAAAGTAAATGGTACAGCAGAAGGTAAAATATACAGACACCGAGAGAACCCCGGCTGAACGGGCACGGGCACTTCTCGAAGAAATGACTTTAGACGAGAAGATGGCGCAGCTTGGCTGCATTTTCCCATTTGGTGACAGCTATGATGATATGGAACAGCAGGCTTTGGAGATGCCTTACGGGATTGGACAGGTGAGTACTCTGGAAATGCGCAGGATAGGCACGCTGGAAGAGGCCGCCGGATGGCAGAGGAAGATGCAGGAGACTGTGATGAGACAAAGCCCTCATCATATCCCGGCAATCTTTCATATGGAGGGACTGTGCGGAGCATTTATTCAGGAAGGAACCAGTTTCCCATCCGGAATCGCCAGAGGTTCAGGATGGGATCCGGAGCTGGAAGAGAAGATAGCCAAAGTGGTGGCAAAACAGGAAGCAGCCTGCGGCATCACTCACATTCTGGCTCCGGTGCTGGATATTTCAAGGGATTCCCGCATGGGAAGACAGGGAGAGACCTACGGGGAAGACCCGGCTCTGGCGGCAGCTCTGGGAGCGGCATATACGAAAGGAATCCAGACAACAGAGGCAGGCGGAAGAAGACCGGAAAGTGTCGCCAAGCATTTTCTCGGATTTCACAATTCACAGGGCGGTATTCACGGAACGAACAGTGATACGCCGTCCCGGCTCATGGAAGAAATATACGGCAAGCCTTTCCAGTCTGCGATTTCTGAATCCGAGCTGAAAGGGGTCATGCCCTGTTATAATTCTATCGATGGCGAGCCGGCTTCCGTTTCACACAGGCTGCTCACGGAACTTCTCAGAGAAAAGATGGGGTTTGACGGTCTGTGTGTCAGCGACTACGGCGGCATTAACAATGCCCACGAGGTCCAGCGAATCGGGGAGACTATCGGAGAAACAGGGCTTCTTGCCATGGAAGCAGGGATGGACATAGAGATGCCGAAAGCGACCGGATATGGAGAAGAACTCAAAGAAATGTTCCGAAGCGGGCAGGCGGATACAGAACTGTTGGACCGGACCGTTCTGCGGGTGTTGGAAGCCAAGTTCCGCATGGGTCTGTTTGAGCATCCGTTCGCCATGGATGGTGAGTCCTGTCAAAAGATTTTTGAAGAGAAAGAGGGGGCGGAGTTATCTTTCCGGTCAGCAAGAGAGTCCATGGTACTCCTGAAAAACAACGGGATACTTCCTTTGTCAGGTAAGATAAAGAAGCTTGCCCTGATCGGGCCTCATGCAGACTGTGCCCGAAAGTTCTTCGGCGGATATACCCATCTGTGCATGATGGAGTCGGTCTACGCTGTCGCAAGCTCCATCGCAGGGGTAGAGGGCAGCCCGGAGTCCGGGCAGATCAGCGGAGCAATGCTGCCAAATGGTGAGCCGGTGAATTATGTCCCAGGTACAAAGATCCAGTCAGACGAAGCGGAGCTTTTTGATGATATCCTGCGCCTGCAGAAGCCGGCCTGCAGAAGCCTGTTAGAAGAACTGAAGGAGCGGATGACAGACACGGAGATTCTGTATGCATACGGGTATCCGGTTGCCGGAAAGGATCAGGGCAGATTTGAAGAAGCGCTGCAGGCAGTCAGGGAAGCAGATGCTGTGATCCTGACGCTGGGAGGAAAGCACGGCACATGCTCTATGGCGACCATGGGCGAAGGTGTGGACGCTGCCGACATCAATCTGCCGGAATGTCAGGATGCATTTATTCAGGCTGCCGCTGCATGTGGTAAGCCTTTGATTGGGGTTCATTTTGATGGAAGACCAATCTCCAGTGACACAGCAGACCAATATCTGGATGCCATCATAGAAGCCTGGAACCCAGCGGAAACGGGAGCGCAGGCTGTGGCGGATGTCCTGCTGGGTGCATATAACCCGGGCGGTAAGCTACCGGTATCCGTGGCATATCACGCCGGACAGATTCCAATTTATTATAATCACCCGAACGGTTCTGCATGGCACCAGCAGGAGAGTATCGGATTTGTCAACTATGTGGATCTTCCCCATACACCGCGATATTGCTTCGGGCATGGATTGTCTTATACACGGTTTGAGTATTCAGAAATTCATATATCGGCAGCAGAGATTGGAGCAGAAGAATCGGTACAGATTAGCTGTGTGGTAAAGAATGCAGGAAACTGTGCCGGGGATGAGGTAGTACAGCTTTATCTCAGGGACAGATTCGCAAGTATGACACGTCCGGTGAAAGAGCTTGCCGGATTTAAGCGGATCCATATGGAGCCGGAAGAAAAAGTGCGGGTCACATTTACAGTGCAGGCGGATCAGTCAGCATTTCTTGACAGGCAGATGCGCTGGAAGGTGGAAAAAGGGGATATAGATGCAGAAATTGGAAGTTCTTCTGAGGATATCCGGTTAAAAGGAACATACCGAATCACAGAAGATAAATGGATCAATGGAATGGAAAGGGCATTTTATGCGAAAGCACGGGAAGTAAGACTATAAATCCGTTAGATTTATACAGCAGACCGGCTGTCAGGTTCGGCAGGAAATGAGAAAACAGGAGAGGATAAAAAATGGATAAAAAAAAGATTGCCAGAAAAATAGCAGAAGAATCGATTGTTCTGCTTAAAAATGCGGATCATATACTCCCTTTAAAAGAGAAGAAAGAGATTGCATTTTTCGGAAGGACACAGATAGGCACTTTGTATTCCGGAAATGGATCCGGTGGTGCTAATATAGCCGGGTGCGGCACAATTCTGGAAGAATGTGAAAAGAGAGGGATAAAACCTGAATCGCTGCTGAAAGAATTTTATGAGTATAAAGCAAGTGCAGAACAGGTAACGGAAGAGGATGAGTTTGACTGGACGAAGGTCAGCGAAATGGTAAACAGCGGAATCATGTACGAAATATTTGGGAAATACAAGGCTCCGCTTGATGAATATGATGTGCCGGAGACACTTATCTTTCAGGCGGCGGAAAAAACAGACACAGCAATCTTCGTGATCGGCAGAAACTCCGGTGGAGAAGAGTGTGACCGTCATCTGCCGGAGGATTATTACCTGACCAGATCAGAAGAAAGCCTGTTAAAGGATATTTGTACCCATTTTGCTAATGTAGTGATAGTCCTGAATGTAAACGGACTGATTGATCTGTCGTGGATGAAAAAATATGCGAGCATAAAAAGCCTTCTGTTTATTGGAATCCCGGGGGAAGAAGGGGCTTCTGCGCTGGCTGGCATTTTGACAGGGGAGATTAATCCTTCCGGGAAACTGGCGGTGACTATAGCGGAACACTATGAAGATTATCCGTCGGCAGATCATTTCTCGTGGGATAAGGAGCATCTGGAGAATATTCTGGACTATGAGAGTTACGGCCTTTCGCCAGAAGAAAACGGAAGTACAGGTTTTATGAAGAGTCCGGTAACCGTGTATTGGGAAGATATTTATACTGGATATCGTTATTTCGATACATTCGGAAAACAGGTGCTTTACCCCTTTGGTTATGGACTATCTTACACTGCATTTGCAATCAGCGATGCATTGGTCAAGAAGCAAAACGGCGGTATTATGGTGACAGCCGATGTGAAAAATATTGGGGAAATGTCGGGGAAAGAGGTAATCCAGGTTTATCTGTCTAAGGTATATCCAGCAGAGGGCGTGGAGCGTCCTTATCAGGAATTGAAGGGATTCGAGAAAACGTCTGACCTCGCTCCGGGTGAAAAAGAGCAGGTTAAGATCTGGATCCCATGGAGAGAACTGGCGGTTTATGATGAGGAAAGAGCCGCTTGGATCATCGAGTCAGGCGATTATCTCCTGAAGATGGGAAAATCATCAAGAGACACCTTTACGGTGGGAATGGTATGCCTGCGGGATACAGTCATTACAGAACAGTGTGCGAACCGTCTGGCTATCTCGGGATGCAACAGAGGAAAACTTTTGTTCCTGACACAGAAAGACTGCACAGAGTGTCAGCCGGAAGACGTATATGAGAAAAAAACTGATGGAGGCGTGACCGAGACGGCGGTAATTTCTGTAACGGGAGAGGATATTCTTGCAGGAGGGGAGAGTATACAGGCTGAAAAAGAAGCGCAGCAAAGTCTGCCGGAGCTGTCCATCGAAGAACTCGCTTCTCTCTGCGTGGGTTATGGACCGGGGACTCCTTTTGCGGCTGTGGGTGATCGCAGTGATCCGGCTACGATTTTCGATGACGAAGGAAAACCGATTACAACAAACAGCCACCCGACAGGATATCCGGGATATGTTTCTCCGGCGATTGCAGAAAAAGGAATCAAGTCCATTTTCTATAAAGACGGCCCTGCCGGGATTGGCGGTGTTGCATGGCCAACAGAGATGCTCATTGCGTGCTCCTTTGACAAAAAACTGTGGCAGATGTTTGGAGATGCAGTAGGGAAAGAATGTGAAGAACAGCAGGTGAATGTCTGGCTTGCTCCTGCTGTGAATCTCCACAGGAATCCGCTGTGCGGAAGAAATTTTGAATATTTTTCTGAAGACCCGTACCTGACGGGAGTCTGTGCCTGCGAGATTACAAAAGGCGTACAGAATAGCCGTCCGGTTATTGTGTGCCCGAAGCACTTCGCGGCAAATGAGCAGGAGACATTCCGCCGCGGAAATGCAGGGAAAAATGTAGATGCAGTGGACTCAATCCTGACAGAAAGGGCACTTAGAGAACAGTATTTAAAGCCGTTCGAGATGTTAGTCAAAGATGCCGGGATCGCATGCATCATGACCTCCTTCAATAAGATCAACGGGTCATTTTCCGGCGGCAGTCATGACCTGTGCACACATATCCTGCGTGAGGAATGGGGATTTGAAGGGGCTGTTGTAACGGATTGGGGAGATATGGATATGGTTGTGGACGGCGCGGACGCTGTTGCGGCAGGAAACGATATCGTAATGCCCGGCGGTCCTCCGGTAATCCGCCAGATATTAAAAGGATACGAAGAAGGCAGAGTGACGAGAGAAGAATTGGAACAGGCAGTGCGTCATCTGCTGATTATGATAAAGAGAATCAGGCTGGCAGATTGATGGTTAGGGTAACGAGTAAATGTGATAATAGGATGTAGATGAAACAGGTAGGTATATGGAAGAAAAAATGTATCATACAGTGAAAAGTTCAGGAATCATGAATATCGTGGCAGGAGCATTTGCGATCGCAGTTGGGATTTCTGCGCTTATAAGTGGAATACGCCTTTGGCTTGCCCGTACTAAGATTCTTTTCTAAAGAAAGGAAAATAATGGAATGAAGCACATGGCAGAGATAAGAAATGACAACGGAATTTCTACATTATATGTAGACGGTCAACCCTTTCAGGCATTTGCAGGCGAGGTACATAATTCCGCTGCGTATGATCCGGAAAGGATGGAAATAGAAATCTGGGAGAAGATGGAGCAGAGTAATCTGAATACGCTGATTGTGCCGGTGTATTGGGAAACGCTGGAGCCGGAAGAAGGAAAGTTTGATTTCACCCTTGTGGATGCGCTTATAAAGCAGGCGGACAAATATAAAAAGAAATTGATCCTGCTCTGGTTCGGTCTCTGGAAGAACGCAGAGTCCGCTTCCCTGCTTTACGAACGTATGGCTGAAGCAGTTTCCGTGGTATCCGGGTTCCTATCCGTCCGGAGGACCGGTAGAGGATATGCTGTGGGTATGGAAAGCAGCGGCGCCTTCACTTTTTACCATCGGTCCGGACATCTATGTGCCATATGTCTCTGACATCATGAAGACGTACAGCCGGCCGGATAATCCGCTTTTAATCCCCGAAGTGCGGAAAGATGCAGTTACAGCTTCCTATGCCCTTTATGCATTCCTGCATTTTCATGCGTTATGCTATGCGCCTTTTGGAGTGGAAGATCTGTGGGCAGACCAGCCTTCGGATCTTTCGGCAGAAGTGATAGACGCTCTGAAACTGGATCCGCTTTCCTTTAATCTGAGCGGGACTAAAGAGACATTGGGCGAGGTGTACCGGCTACTGGAAGAGATCAGACCGCTGTACTTGAAATACCGTGGGACAGAACATATGAAGTGTTTTCTGAAACAGTCAGATGGAGAGCAGGGATGCTATCTGAAGTTTAAGAACTATGATATAGAAATACAGTATCTCCCGAGGACAGACGGTGCACCGGCAGCCGCAGGAGTCGTCTTTGAACTGGATGAAAATACGTTTCTGATCATAGGAATGATGTGCAGTATCCGTTTCCATACGAAACCCGGGGATCATAGGAGAGTAGACTTTCTCACAAAAGAAGCAGGGACTTTCCATGTTGGTAAATGGGTATGTGAGCAGAGACAGAACGGCGATGAAAAAATCGTATCAGTCTTATATAATATGCCGGGATGTTTTAGAATAGAGACATTTAAATACTAATTTTCTATACTTTAAAGAGAGATATACAGAGGACTGGAGTATGGCAAATTGTTTATTACAGCATTAGATGAAAAATGAAAACCGTCTGGAGATATTGTGTTAATCAGAGATGAGATGGCGGCATATGTAAACGGAGAGGAAGTTCCAATTTTTCCCAGGTAGTTTAATGTTTTATATCGGAAGTGAAAGAAAATGTTGTCTGTGTGACAGTTCGGGATTCTAGTTGCGGAATGGACAAAGAGACTGCAGAGAGCAAAAGTAAGTGTAATTCTAACAAAGCCAGAAAATAGATGCTATGGGAATACAGATTTTTATCTGATTTTGATAGAAAAAATGAATTTGTTAGGCAAAGTGGACGCATGGGATAATCTGATAAGAATTAAATCAGAAAGCATTGTACAGGAATTGATGGGAATGATACTGAAAGAATTTTGTGACAATGACGTAACATCCTCCCCAGTTACTTTGTGACAATTATATAACGTCCTCTATACAGAAATATGCGGTTTTAAGCCATTTTGTGGCAAAAAAGCCGCATATTTTTTGTAGCAATGACTTGACATCCTCGGGGAGGTTGTGTATTGTTCAAAGCATCCCTGGTATGTGAAAGTTAAATGTATTCATCTGAAATATTTGCAATCTGTGATTTTCGAAGAAGAATACCTTTTGTAATATTCACAAATTTCTTCAAAATACAATAAAACTTTTCAAAATTAACTTTAAGATCTTGATAATAGATGATTATTTTGAACTTAAATTAATATATTGAAAAATATCTAAAATTTGCATGTGTTTACTCATTTTAAATCCATAAATATATTGCTGTTTAAGCGTATTTATGTTAAAATAAAAAAAAGCTAATTTAGGTTTGAAAAAGAACAGAACAAAGTAGGCATGACATCATGGAAATAAAAAAAGTAATTACTTTGATCGTCGCTGCATTGGCATTTACCATGACTGGCTGTGGCAGTTCAACCGCAATTTCAGTATCGGAATTAACAGCGGAAAGCAAACCGGCTACCCAGTATACGATTGATGCAAATCAGGAAGTTTATGCATTGCTGGATTTTGAAGATACTGCGGAGTTTGAGAATGCGACCAAATATGGGCTGGTATGACGCTAATCCTGTCCATCTTGCTGAACTTACACCATCGGATTATGCCCAAAAGCTGGTAGAATATTTCGGTGATACAGATGCTGTTCAGAAAAACGCAGAGAATGTTGCTGCTTTGATCGAACAGGAGGGTGATGAGACCTGCCTGACACGATTGATGGATGCGATTACTGTTACGTCAGAGTATAAATATTTTAATATTATTGAACCATAAAGTTTTGGGGCGGAAGCAGGAGGATATGAATATGAAAAGATTTGCAGCATCTGCTGACAGTGAGACAGATGAAAATATATGGGAGACAGTGGAAGATGCTTATGTTTATGCATTTCCGCTGGTGCTCATGGATGCGACTGAGACCTCGGCAACGAACACAGAGGAAGCTTTTACCGAAAAAGCACCTGTAAATCAGTTTATACACAGTGTTGCACTGGCAGATGCACAATTCAGGACTGTGGTGACTCCTAATGTGGACACGATCTATTCACAGGTCTGGTATGATCTGAGCGAGGAGCCGATGGTCTATGAACTTCCAAAAACAGATCGTTTTTGTAAGGTTCAGGTACTGGATGGATGGACAAATACTGCTGCGGTTCTTGATAAGGCTGGTGCATATGCAATTACTCTTTCTACGTGGGAAGGGAAACTGCCTGAGGGAGTTACCCGTATAGATGTTCCTACATCTATGGCATGGTCCATTACCAGAATCGTTTTATCAGGAGAAGAGGATCTTCCAAATGTGTATGCCATCCAAGGAAAAATGAAACTTATGCCGCTTTCCGATTATATATCCGGAGACACTTATGAACCTCCGAGGGGAAGCTACAGCGAAGAGAATGATTATATTCCTGTTGATAAGGTTCTTTCCATGGATCCGATCACATTTTTTAATAAGGCCAATGAGTTGATGGTAAAGAATTCTCCGGCAGCTGCAGATAAGGAAATGCTTGAAAAAATAGCAGCTGTGAATATAGGTCCTGGTATGGAATTTGACATTTCTGTTCTTACCGGTGATGTTGCAGAAAACTGGAAGACAATGCTGACAGAAGTTCGGCTAAAGCTTATCAAAGAGGGTCAGAAATTCTCAAAAAAGCTTGGTCAGTGGGACTATTTTGGTGAACCGATCGGAGATTTCAATACAGAATATGCTTATCGTGCACTGGTAGCTCTTGCAGGGCTTGGTGCCAATACAGTTGAAGTTGCGCTGTATCCAAAGATAGAGCAGGATGCGGATGGAAATACTCTCACAGGAGAAAAATCATATATTCTCCATTTCGAAAGCTATCCGCAGGTTCTTGAAGGGGGATTCTGGTCTGTGACTGCATATGGGGACGATGATTTCCTGATCGATAATCCTATTGATCGTTACTGCATAAATGACCGTTCCGGTTTACAGGCAAATGAAGATGGTTCCGTTGATGTTATTCTGTCTGAAGATGCCCCAAAGGACACCACAAACTGGCTTCCTGTGGGTGCTGGAGGTTTCCATCTGTTTATGCGTATCTATACGCCTGATATGGACGCCCTGGAGACGTGGATGGCACCGACCATTACAGAGATTTATCCATCAAATGTGAACTAAATATTTTCACATTTGTACAGAAAGAAACCTGCTTTGTGACAATTATATAACGTCCTCTATACAGAAATATGCGGTTTTAAGCCATTTTTGTGGCAAAAAAGCCGCATATTTTTTGTAGCAATTTCAATTTCACAACAAGAACTGGATGATTATATTTGTATTACGGATATTGCAAAAGCTAAAACAGGAGAATCACGTAGCGCTGATGTTGTGAAAAACTGGCTACGAAATAGAAATACATTAGAATTTTTAGGAACGTGGGAAATGATTTATAATCCTGATTTTAAAGTGTTCGAATCTGAACACTTTAAAAAGCAGGTCGGATTATTGACTTTTACACCAAGTGTTTCGGAATGGATTAATAAAACGAATGCTATAGGATTATATGTAAAGCGTGGAAAATATGGAGGTACGTATGCACATAAAGACATTGCCTTTGAATTTGCATCTGCGATCAGTCCGGTTTTTAAATTGTATTTGATTAAAGAATTCCAGCGGTTGAAGGAAGAAGAAAATAATTTGGAGAAAAGTGAATGGAATGCGAAGCGCTTTTTGACTAAAAATAATTATCTGATTCAGACGGATGCAGTAAAAAAATATTTGATTCCACAGATGAATTATAGGGAGAACCTACAATGGCTAGCATATGCAGAAGAAGCGGATATATTAAATGTGGCATTGTTTGGATTTACAGCAAGAGCGTGGAGAGAAACTAATCCTGAGTTAGCAAAAAAGAACAATGTTAGAGATTTTGCAACTATCAATGAATTGACAGTGCTTTCCAATCTAGAATCTCATAATGCGCAGATGATTAAAGAAGGAAAGAAAAAAGAAGAACGATTTAAAATTCTACAGGAAATTGCTGAATATCAGCTGAATGTTCTGAACACTGCAGAGCAGATTAAAATGATAGAGGATGAGAATCAGTTGGTCGAAATATAATTTAAGTTTTGCATTTGTGATGTGCTGGTGAAGCCAGAACTTCTGGCGCAGATTCGGGAAGAATTTCAGGCTGCAAAAAATAAAACTATCTGAGTACATTTGGGATTGATTCTTCTGAAAAATGTGCTAGAATAAAGAAAAGACGAATATTAGATACCAGAGATTTGAGCAAGGTAGATAAAACGACAGGCAGTCGTTTTATTTGCCTTGCTCTTTTTTCGCGAGCAACGAGCCAAAGGAGAGGAATGGATATGTTTGATGTTGTTATTATTGGCGCAGGAGTGACAGGCAGTGCGATTGCCAGAGAGATTTCCAAATATAAGCTGAATGTATGTGTGATTGAAAAGGAAGAGGATGTCTGTAATGAGACATCCAAGGCAAACAGCGCGATCATCCATGCGGGATTTGATGCGGTTCCGGGAACGATGAAGGCAAGGTTAAATGTGATGGGAAATGCGATGATGGACAGAATCGCAGAAGAGCTTGATATTCCATTTAAGAGGAATGGTTCTTTGGTCGTATGTACGAAAGAGCAGGATCCGGAAGGACTTCAGGTTTTGCTGGAGAGAGGTAAGGAAAATGGGGTCCCGGGACTTCAGATTTTAGATAGAGAGGCTCTGATCGAGAAAGAGGCGAATCTGGCAGATGATGTGACATGTGCACTGTGGGCTCCAACCGGAGGAATTGTCTGTCCATTCCATATGACAATGGGATATGCGGAAAATGCATACGAGAACGGGGTTCAGTTTTTCCTGAATACAAAAGTTGAAAAACTGGAAAAGACAGAGGATGGATTTAGCGTTCAGGTTCATCATACAGATACCGGTGTTGAAGAAACAATAGAGACAAAGCTTGTTGTCAATGCAGCGGGAGTTTATGCTGATGAGATCAATAATCAGCTTTCAGATAGAAAGCTTCATATTACGGCACGTAAAGGGGAATACATGCTTTTGGATAAGACGGTTGGAGATTATGTGAAGAGTACAATTTTCCAGCTTCCATCGAAGATGGGAAAGGGAGTATTGGTCACACCGACAGTTCATGGAAACTTGCTTGTAGGACCTACAGCAGTAAATGTAGAAGATAAAGGTGCTGTAAACACGACAATGGATGGACTGGATCAGATTGCAAGAGTTTCTTCCCACAGTGTTAAGAATATTCCACTTCGTCAGGTGATTACCTCTTTTGCCGGTCTTCGTGCACACGAGGATGGGGATGATTTTGTGATTGGGGAATCAGCGGATGTAAAAGGGCTGATCAATGCAGCGGGTATTGAATCACCTGGTCTTTCATCAGCACCGGCAATCGGTGTTACAGTTGCAGGACTTGTAAGAGACCTTTTGAATGCAAAAGAAAAGTCGGATTTTAATCCTGTGAGACATGGAATATTAGATCCGGATACCCTTTCTCTGGAAGAGAGAAATCAGCTGATCAAAGAAAATCCGACTTATGGAAATATTATCTGCCGCTGTGAGATGATCACAGAAGGAGAGATTCTGGATGCAATCCACCGTCCACTTGGCGCACGCTCTCTGGATGGAGTGAAGCGTAGGACAAGAGCCGGCATGGGACGCTGTCAGTCTGGATTCTGTTCTCCTAAGGTTATGGAGATTCTGGAAAGAGAAGTTCCGATGGCAGTTGATCGAATTGGAAAAAATGGCGTTGGATCGGAATTTATCGTAGGTGAAAATAAAGAACTGGGGGATGAATAATATGAAAACATATGATTTGATTATAATCGGCGGTGGTCCTGCAGGACTTGCGGCAGCAGTCGCAGCGAAAGATAATGGAATAGATAATATATTGATTTTAGAAAGAGATAAAAGTCTCGGCGGAATTTTGCAGCAGTGTATTCATAATGGATTCGGTTTGCATACATTTAAAGAAGAGCTGACAGGACCGGAGTATGCAGCACGTTTTATTGAGCAGGTAGAAGAACGCGGTATTGAATATAAACTAAATACAATGGTCATGGATATTTCTCCGGAAAAGGTAGTAACAGCTACAAACCGTGAAGATGGCATTTTGCTTCTTCAGGCAAAGGCAATTATCCTGGCAATGGGATGCAGAGAGCGTTCCAGAGGAGCACTGAATATTCCGGGGTATCGCCCGGCCGGAATTTATTCTGCCGGAACTGCACAGCATCTGGTAAATATGGAAGGGCTTATGCCGGGAAAAGAAGTTGTGATCCTTGGATCCGGTGACATCGGTCTGATTATGGCGAGACGTATGACGCTTGAAGGGGCGAAGGTTAAAGTGGTTGCAGAGCTGATGCCTTATTCCGGTGGATTGAAGAGAAATATTGTACAGTGTCTGGATGACTTTGATATCCCGCTGAAGCTGAGTCATACAGTGATTGATATAGAAGGAAAGCATCGTGTGGAAGCTGTGACAATCGCAGAAGTCGGACCGGACCGCAAGCCGATTCCAGGAACAGAGGAAAGATATACTTGTGATACATTGCTTCTTTCCTGTGGACTCCTTCCGGAAAATGAGCTTTCAAAAAGCGCAGGAGTAGAACTTTCACAGGTTACTTCAGGTCCGGTCGTAAACGATTCGCTGGAAACAAGTGTGAACGGAATCTTCGCATGTGGAAATGTTCTGCATGTGCATGACCTTGTGGATTTTGTATCTCAGGAGGCAGCGGCAGCAGGAAAGAACGCAGCCGCTTATATAAAGGCAGGAGAAAAGGATGTGCAGGCGGCAATGCTTCCGATTTCTCCGGAAGGTGGAGTTCGCTATACAGTACCATCCTTTGTAAGACCTTCCGAAATGGAAGAAAATCTGACTGTTCGTTTCCGTGTTGGAGATGTATTCAAGAATAAAGCGATTGCAGTGTATTTTGATGATCGGTTGATCGGTAAGAAGAAACGTCAGGTAATGGCGCCGGGTGAGATGGAGCAGGTAATCCTGAAGAAAAAGAAACTGGAAGAATACCCGGAGACAAAGAAGATTACAATTCGGATCGAGGAGGCATAAGTAAATGAATGAGAGAGAATTAATCTGTATCGGATGCCCGATGGGATGTCCGATCGTTGTGAAAATGGAAGAAGGAAAAGTTATATCTGTTACGGGAAATACTTGTCCACGCGGAGATGCATATGCAAGAAAAGAAGTAACAGATCCAACCCGTATTGTAACTACTACAGTTCGTGTCGCAGACGGAAAAGTACCAATGATCAATGTGAAAACAGAGCATGATATTCCAAAAGATAAGATTTTTGACTGTATCGCATCGCTTCGCGGCGTAACGATTAAAGCTCCGATTCACATTGGAGATGTTGTGCTGGAAAATGTGGCAGGTACAGGTGTAAATATTGTAGCTGCCGGAAATGTGGATGCCGTATACTAGACGAATGTGAAGGGGATATAGTATAATTTATGATAACTTACGAAACTCGCGGAGCGTGTTTCTCATAGTTTTTTGGCGGAACAAAGGAGAATTGAAATGAATTATAAATTTCTGGATGCGTTGGAGGTATCCCCTGTGATTGCAGCGGTAAAAGATGATGAAGGAGTAGATGCCTGTCTGAAAAGTGAAAGCCAGGTTGTATTTATTTTATATGGAGACATCTGTACAATTCCGGAGATTGTTTCTAAAGTGAAAGCTGCAGGAAAACTGGCAGTAGTACATTTAGACCTGATCCATGGACTGGCATCGAAGAATATCGCTGCAGATTTTATCAAAAAATATACGGAAGCCGACGGTGTGATCTCCACAAAACCGACGATCATCCATCGAGCGAAAGAACTTGGAATGCTCACGGTATTGCGCGTATTTTTGATTGATTCTATGGCTTATGAGAATCTGAAAACACAGGTGACGGTAGCAAAGCCGGATGTGGTAGAGGTTCTTCCGGGAATGATGCCGAAGGTGATTGGAAATATCTGCAAAGATCTTCCGGTACCTGTGATTGCCGGAGGAATGATCCGGGAGAAGGAAGATGTAATGGCACTTCTTAAGGCAGGAGTGACCAGTGTATCGTCTACGAATCCGGAAATCTGGTTTGAGTAAGCTTTTAATACCGTTGTATTCTGGTTTGAAATCCGCTATACTTTAAGATAAAGTATAGCGGATTTTCTTAATATTT
The DNA here is from genome assembly GCA_934309345.1 of uncultured Mediterraneibacter sp. GTDB lineage: Bacteria > Bacillota > Clostridia > Lachnospirales > Lachnospiraceae > Mediterraneibacter. The sequence continues at coordinate 26,712 of CAKRDD010000006.1, forward strand.
TGTGGAGGTTCTCATATGGTAAATACTTTAAAATTGCCGGTAGGAATTGATAATTTTGAAAAAATCAGAAAGAATGGATTTTATTATGTTGATAAGACAAAGTTGATCGAGCAGTTGGTGGAAACAGGAGGAGAGGTCACTCTTTTTACGCGGCCGCGTCGCTTTGGTAAGACTTTAAATATGAGTATGTTGCGTGCTTTCTTTGAGATAGGTGCAGATGCGTCCTTATTTGAAGGATTATATATTACGAAAAATAAGGCAATCTGTGAAGAATATATGGGAAGATATCCAGTTATATTCCTATCGTTAAAGAGCGTGGAAGGGTTAGATTTTGAGGCTGCGCGATACCGGATTACAGAACTGATCGGTATCGAGGCAGAACGGTTTGGCTTTTTAGCAGAGAGTGAATTTTTGTCAGAAAATGAGAGGGAACGATATAAGGCGATTATCGCATTGCATAATGGGATGAATGCAATGGATGAAAAAACACTGATATCAAGTCTGCAGGTTTTATCGCAATTATTGTATAAGCATTTCGGACAAAAGACAGTCATCCTTATCGATGAGTACGATGTTCCACTGGACAAGGCATTTCAGAATGGTTACTATCGCGAGATGGTTTCACTGCTCAGAGGTCTTTTTGGAATGGCTTTAAAGACGAATAATTGTTTACAGTTTGCTGTTCTGACAGGATGCATGAGAATTTCCAAGGAAAGTATTTTTACAGGACTTAACAATTTTGAGGTTCTGTCGATTTTGAATGCTCAATATGATGAGAGCTTTGGATTTACTGATGCCGAGGTTGAAAGGATTTTAAATGATTACAATTTTAAAGACCACTATTTGGAAATGAAAGAATGGTATGATGGATATCAGTTTGGCAATACAGATATTTATTGTCCGTGGGATGTGATTCAATATTGTAAAAGTTTATGTGTAGATGCAACTGCCGTTCCACAGGATTTCTGGTCTAATTCAAGCGGAAATGCAATCGTTCGCCGATTCATAGACAAGGCCGATGTATCGACAAAAAATGAGATAGAGCGTCTGATCGCAGGGGAGAGTATTGAGAAAGATGTATCCCCGGAGCTTACCTATGATGAAATTGATAAAAATATAGAAAATTTGTGGAGTGTGCTTTTTACAACAGGTTATCTGACACATAAGGGACGTACAGAAAGTGGAAAATATCGTCTGGTAATCCCTAACAGAGAGGTTAGAAATCTATTTGTAAAAAAGATAAAAGAATGGTTCTCAGATGTATCTAAAAATGATGGAAAGACACTGGAAGAGTTCAGCAGTGCTTTTGTGAACAAGGATACGGAAAAAATCGAGCAGATATTTGGTGATTATCTGTGGAATACCATCAGTATACGTGATACAGCAGTTGCTAAAGAAAAGAAGGAAAACTTTTATCACGGTATCCTGCTTGGACTTTTGGGATATAAGTCAAGCTGGCTTATTAAGTCGAATGCAGAGTCTGGAATTGGTTATAGTGATATTTTGGTAGAGGTTCCGGTAGACAGAACAGGAATTGTGATAGAACTTAAATATGCTGAGGATGGAGATCTGGATGCGGCATGTGAGAAAGCTTTGCAACAAATCGAGGAAAAAGATTATGTGGCAAAGCTAAAGCAGGATGGCATGAAGAATTTCATCAGATATGGAATTGCGTGCTTTAAAAAAGTATGTAAAGTTGTGGTGGAGTAGTTAAAGCATTTACTTTTTCATCTTCTTTAATTTCAGCCACCCGGCATGAAGCATGTATACAACTGCAGGAATTAAGGAGAGCAGTTGTGTGTATGTATAATCTGTTGCCAGAGATACAGGTGAAAGCACCACATGGAATGTAAGAAAGAGGAAAGCTCCGGCGGTGATCAGATTACAAAGGAGATATTTCCAGCCAAAGATTCCTAAAGCAGAGGCTGTCAGGAGTGCTACCAGCGATATCGTATCAAGTGAAACCGGCAAATGAATAAAATCATACTTTGCAGAAAAAAGTGTCAGGATCGCGTAAAGGAAAAGAAGCAGGTTCAATAATTCCATGATCTTGAACAATAAACTGTAAAAAGGTGTGACCGGACAATCCGGCCACAATTCCACATCAAGTTTTTCGGCAAGTTCGATCGCAGAGCGGGTGAATGTTGTGTTTGTCATTACGATGACCTTGTCACAGTCATAAAAATTCGCACCGGCATAAGCTTCCTGGACTGCTTTGTTACCAACGGGATACGTGTAGTATTTACACTGTATCCCGTATTTTTTTCTGTGTTTAAAGGCGATGATGTCAACGCCTTGATCGCCGGAACTTTTAGTAACTTCTATTTTTGAAAAATGTTTTCGTTTTAGTATGATCGCACACTGTTCTTCGAACTGATATCCATCCATGTGTTGCTGCTTCTCCTATATACTGTCTGAAATCATTTACGTAAGAAGAATGCCTTCCGGCACTCTTCTTACGTGATCAGGTAGAAATAGAATAGCATATTTCAGAAGAAAGAACAAGTGTTCTTTTTACATTCCGTCCTTTAGTACGTTGTGATCACGCAGTACTTTTTCAATTACATTTCCTTTTACAAGTTTCAGAAGAGGCTTCTTCAGTGCATTCAGCGGTCCAGGCAGCTGGATCTCGAGTGGAGATTTCCCGTCCATAAGTTTTACAGAGCTGTCGAGAAGCTCGCGGATGTCATAAACACTTCCCCATACTTCAGGCACACCACGGTCTACTTTGAGAAGTCCATAAACAGCTTCCATAGCAGTACGTACAGAATACTCTGTTGTGAAAACAGTATCTCTTGGAGTTTCAGCAAACTGTCCGAGGAAAGCGAAGTTGACACATCCATCCGGGATAACATCCGGGCGGTCACCTTTTGTACGTGGCATGAAGAATGCTGTGATGTAAGGCATCATTGTTGGTACACAGATTGCACTGTTTTCTGCCAGATCCATGATCTGATCTTCCGGAACACCAAGGTGATAGAGCCATTCTGCTGTGATTTCTTTTCCGGTACAGTCTTTCATAGGCTTCTTGATATAGTCACCAGGCACAGCAGTAAATAATCCGTAAACCCAGACACATACCTTATCTTTATCCTGGTCTTTGAACTGTCCCTGACGATTGATCGTCCAGCTTAACAGCCAGCTGGAATCCTGGCAGCTGACGATACCGCCGGTTACAACATTTCCGGTGCGAGGGTCACGTTTGCAAATGTCTGTGATATAAGGAATGATCTTGTCATCCAGAGTTGTAACTGTTGCAGATTCCCAGTTTGTTTTGGCAATGTCGGAACAGAATTTTTCCGGATGTCCGAAGGATGGATCCTGACGGGCAATGTTTTTCCAAAGGTTCCATACACCGCTTGTACGGACTTCGGCATCCCCGTTTGGTGCATGGTTCTGATCTCCGTAAATGGTTCCCTCTGTACAGCTTCCGTTTGTGACAAATACGAGGTCATTTTCTGTCAGGACGATACCTCTTTCCTGTCCGTTTACTTTACATTCAATTGCAGATGCAATCTTTTTGTCTCCTTCGAATTTGAATACAACATTTGTGACTTCTGTATTGAACTGGAAGTCCACACCGGCGTCTTCGAGGTATCTCTGCATCGGAAGAATGAGGGATTCATACTGATTATATTTTGTGAATTTCAATGCACTGAAATCAGGCAGTCCGGCGATGTGGTGGATAAACCTCTGGAAATATAATTTCATTTCCAAAGCACTGTGCCAGTTTTCAAATGCAAACATGGTTCTCCAATAAAGCCAGAAAGTAGAATCAAATACTTCCTCATCAAAAACATCTTCGATTGTCTTATCGTAGAGATCTTCATCTTTTGTCATGAAGAGTTTCATGATCTCCATGCAGCCTTTCTGGCTGAGGTTGAACTTTCCGTCTGTATGTGCATCTTTACCACGGTTTACAGTTGCACGGCAAAGGGAATAGTTCGGGTCGTGTTTATTCAGCCAGTAATATTCGTCAAGTACAGAAACGCCAGGTGTCTCGATGGATGGAATGCTGCGGAAGAGATCCCACAGACATTCAAAATGATTTTCCATCTCACGTCCGCCACGCATTACATAACCGCGGGAAGCATCATAGATTCCGTCACATGCGCCGCCGGCAATATCCATTGCTTCTAAAATGTGGATCTGGCATCCAGGCATCTGTGCATCACGGACAAGGAAACATGCCGCTGCCAGAGAGGCAAGTCCGCTTCCTACGATGTAAGCATTTTTCTGATCGACACCTTCCGGTTTCTCCGGATGTGCGAATGCTTCGTAGTTTCCGTTTGAATAATAGATGCCTTTGCTGTTTCGGTCATATTTTCCACGTTCTGTGTTACGGTAGTTATCCGGAACAGAAGAATCAGAAGCTGTATTCTTCTTGAAAATAGAATTACCGGATTCTTTTTTTGCCTTCTGTGCGAGATAAATTGCAGTTCCGGTTCCGGCTGCTACTGCAGAGATTACACCGAGTTTTGATTTCTTATTTGACATAATAAAACCACCTTTCTGAAAAAACGGATTCCTGTTTTGTTTTGAGATCATCTCATCATAATTATTGTAAATAACGAGACATGAAATATAGTTGTTATAGCTATAGTATGGTCATTTTTGAAGATTTTCAATTTACAAAAAGAGGCAAGTGATAAAAAACTTATCATTTGCCCATTTTTGTAAAGTGTTATAGTTGGGAAATTTTGCCCTCAACATCTGTTTATGTGATAATTATCGGAAATATCATATATGGAGATTATGAATTCTCTTTTTCTGAAAGTGATGAGAAGTTTTCAATAGAATGCGTAAGACTTCCGCGGATGGTAATACTGATTTTACGTGCCAGATCGACGTAATCGTCTTTCATTCCCTGTTTGATCCAGTCGAGCATAAGGCCCACAAAGCTGTATTTATAAAAATCGGCAATAAAGCGCCGGTCTTCTTCAGAAATACTGGTTCCTTCCGCTTTTTCTTCTACAACACTCATCAGTAAATCAGAAGTCAGATGAAAAAGGAAACTTTCAATCTGATCCCGGCTGATGCAGCGATAAGCATTTAATATGAATGGCTTATTTTCGTACACAGCATCAAAAATCTGCACAAGCCCTTCAGACCAGGTGTCGTAAGTTTTTTTGCCGGCAAGGGCGCGGGTTGCATCTTCCAGGCAGGACCATTCGACCAGATCATAAATATCTTTAAAGTGATAGTAGAAAGCCATACGGCTGATGCCGCAGTCTTCGGTTAAATCGCGGATGGTTATCTTATCGAGCGGCTTTTGAAGCATTAATTTTTTCAGAGATTCTTCCAATATTTGTTTTGTCTGGTTTATCATAGAGGGATCCTCCGTTTGTTACAAAAATTAAGTGTGACTATAATTTATAGTATTACATTTTCCACAGCAGATAGCAAGTATTACTATTTTGTTATGGGAAAACAACGGGGATTCTGTTATAATCTTTAAATAAAGTAAAAGTAAGGTTATAGGGGATATGAAAGAAAAAGAAAAGAAAATCACACGGATTTTGCGTATTTTTATGATGCTTCTTACCTGTATCCTGATTGCATTATTCTTTGGAATCATGATATTAGTCAGTGATATGCAGGGGACGGCTCGTGTGGTGAATTATGCAGGACTTGTGCGCGGCAAGACGCAGCAGATCATCAAACTGGAAAATGCACAGAAACCACAGGATGAAATGATCAGGGAAGTTGATTCTTATATTGATGGCTTACGTCATGGCAGCGATGAACTGAAACTTATCCGTCTGGATGATAAAGCATTTCAGGATAAGATGGAAGTGCTGGAACAATTTTTTGAACAACTAAAGGAAGAAATCTATAAGGCTCGTGAAGAAGGATATGAGAATACACAGATTATAAATAAAAGTGAAACATTTTTTACAATCTGTGATGAGACAACAGGGCTTGCGGAAAGTTATTCGCAGAAGCTGGCATCTTCCTTAAATCGTCTGGAGAAAATCGTTGTCGTGGATATTATTGGAATTGTGTGTCTGTTGGGATATGAGCTTTTCAAGGCATTGCGGTACGCAGCACAAAACCGTGTGCTTCGTCAGAAGGTTTATCTGGATGAGGCAACAGGACTTCCGAATAAGAATAAGTGCGAGGAGATTCTGGCATCTGAAGAGCCGCTTACGGACAGGAAATCAACAGCGGTAATGGTGTTTGATTTAAATAATCTGAGAATCATTAATGACCGGCAGGGACATGAAAGAGGCGATCAATATATCAGATCATTTGCAGAACAACTGCGGGCAGCACTTCCGGAGAAATATTTTGTCGGAAGAGACGGTGGAGACGAGTTTATTGCAGTGTTAAAGCAGGTGGATCATAAGCAGGTGAAAGCCTGTCTGCAGATGATACGGGAACAGACGGAGCGTTATTCAAAGAATCGTCCGGATATGCCACTTAGCTATGCAGTGGGATATGCATTGTCTACAGACTTCCCGGGAAGTAATATGAAAGACCTGTTCCGATATGCGGATAAGAACATGTATGTGGACAAGAATCGGGCGAAGATGAAAGAAGCAGCTGACAAGCGGAGACTTAGGAGCCGGCTGTTACAATCTGTAAAAGAAAAAGGATTTCATTTTACAGATTGTCTGTACTGTGATGCGATTGTGGATCAGTATGTTGTTCTTCGTGCAAGCTCAGAATTTTTCCTTGCAGATGATGGAAGTTATTCTGGTGCAGTAGAGCAGATTGTACAGGAGCTGGCGGAGGAAGAGAAACGCAGGGAACTCTGGGAGAAACTTCAGTTGTCGGAAATCCGGGAAACACTGACGGAGGAACATCAGGTAGAGGAATATTTTTATTATCATAAAGATGGTGACAGAGTTTTGCGTGGCCGGATCACACTTTTACTGCCTGACTTTGCAGAAAATGGAAATCTGCATCATTTTCTTGTTGGGTTTGATGTTTATCAGGACAGGGACAGGTTGATCGTAAATGAGAAAAAACAACTGACACAGTTCTATGAACAGCTGACGCAATCCATTTTGGAAAATGGAAACTATATAGAAGCATTGATGGATACAGCAGAAATAATCCAAAGTGTAAATCTGACACAGAATTTATTAGAAAAGATATTTTGGCACAACAGGGAAAACAGGCAGATCCCAGACATAAAACTTCCATGTCCTTATGATACGTATTGTAAGACCTATCATCGGTTCGTGACAAAAGAGACGAGGGAAAATTATCGTATTACAGAAAATCCGGCACAGCTGATCGAACGCTTTAAAGCAGGCGAAAAGCAGGTGACTGTGGAATATCAGGTAGAGCAAAGTGATGGAAGCAGATGCTGGTGGCAGGAGACAGTTCTGATGTCACAGGAGATGGTTTATGAAAGTAAGACGAAGCAGACAAGTACTGTGATCGGCGCAATTATTTTGTTCAAGGATATTTCAGAGTTCCATGAGCAGGAAGACAGGGAAAGAGAGCGTCTGCAGGTTGCATACGAAAAAGCGGATCTCGAGAGCCGTGCGAAGACAGAATTCATGAACCGGATGAGTCATGATATCCGTACACCGATCAATGGCATTCTTGGAATGATCCAGATGATCCGTAAGAACTATAAGGATCAGGAAAAGATAGAAGAGTGTGTTGATAAAATCGATCTGTCTGTCCAACATCTGAGTGAACTGGTCAATGATGTACTTGATATGAGTAAAATCGAGTCAGGATATTTAGAATTGCAGAATGATACGTTTGATCTGAATACGTTGATAGATCAGGTAGAAGTTGTGGTCAGTGCACAGGTAGAGGCTATGGAAATCAGCTATGAGAGCCATCGGGAAAAGGTGGATCATACGATGCTGAGCGGAGATACGCTGCAGATCAGAAGAATTATGCTGAATCTGTTCAGTAACGCAATCAAATATAATAAGCGTGGAGGAAGGATAGACACTTATGTAAAAGAACTTTCTTTTGATGGGATGTGTGCGGAATTCGAATTCCGTATTACGGACACAGGTGTCGGGATGAGCAGAGAATATATAAAAGAAGAATTGTTTAAGCCTTTTACACAGGAAATAAATGATGCAAGAACGCAGTACAGAGGAACCGGTCTGGGAATGTCAATTGTAAAAGGACTGGTTGAAAAGATGGGTGGAACAATCCAGGTGAGCAGTACGCCCGGTGTTGGAACGGAGTTTTGTTTTTATTTAAGTTTTCCAGTAGTTCAGCCGGAAAAGGAAAGGCAGAGTGGAGAATGTATACAGAGAACAAAACAGGATCTGAAAGAGGATAAACCGCTCAGAGGATATCATATTCTTCTTGCTGAAGATAATGAGATCAATATGGAGATTGCAGAGTTTTATCTGGAAGAAGCTGGTGCACAGGTGACAAAGGCATGGAACGGACAGGAAGCTGTGGAGCTATTTGAACAGTCGGGTCCGAGAGAATATGATGCTGTTCTTATGGATATCATGATGCCGGAGATGGATGGAAAAGAGGCATCACGAAAGATCCGCTCCATGGCAGACAAAAGGGCAGATGCGGCTGAGATTCCGATTTTGGCAATGACAGCACAAGCGTCTACCGAAAGTATACATCAGTGTAAGTCGGCTGGAATGAATAAGTGTATCTTTAAACCTGTGAATGCAAGAGAACTGATCGGAACACTTCAGGATATAGTTGCAAAAATATAAATTGAGAGGAAAGAAAATGCACGAATTAGGTGTTGTCTTTTGTGTTGTAAAAGATGTAAAGAAGGTTGCGGAAGAAAATCATGTGGAGAAGGTTTCTTCCGTGACACTGGAAATAGGGGAAGTGTCAGGAATCCTGCATGATTATCTGACCGATTGCTGGAATTGGGCGAGGAAGAAAGAACCGCTCATGGAAGAGGCCGAACTGAAGATTGAGCAGATAGAAGCAGTAACATTTTGTGAAGAATGCCAGAAAGAATATCCAACGGTAGAACACGGAAAAATCTGTCCGTACTGTGGAAGTGAAAATACCTATCTGCTTCGTGGAAATGAATTTTTAATAAAAGAGATAGAGGTATCGGACTGAAAAATCAGCGTCTTACCTATTGTCAACCGCTTTGATAGATGATACAATACGAGAGACTTAAAAGAATCACAGGTGTTGCTGATCACAGCAGCCCGTAAACATTTCTTACAGTTTCTAGTAATACACGAGTTAAGCGAGGAAAAGAATTATGCGTCAGATTATCTATGATAAAGTGAAATACATTGCAGACAAATACAAAGGATACATTGATACGGAAGATTTGATGAAGGAAGGACTTACAAATCGTCAGATCGGTCTGTTGACAGCAGAAGGAAAGCTTGAGAAGGTAGCACATGGACATTATTGGATCATTAGTCCAGAGTTTTCCAAACCGGAAGATTATAAGGCAGTGGAAGTGGCACGAGTAAATAGAAAAGCGGTAATCTGCGCAGACAGTGCATGCTATTACATGGGCCTGATCGATAAAGAGCCGGAGATCCTTTCAATTGCAACAAGAAGAAGCGACCGTCACAAGATGAAGATGAATTTTGAAGTCAGCAGACATTACTTCTCAGAGCAGGCTTTTGAGGATGAGAAGCATGTGTTTGATACAAAGTACGGTTCTTACAATGTATATGGAATTGACAGAAGCGTGTGCGATTGCATCCGTTTCCGTGAAGACATTGATAAAGATATCTTTGAACTTGTTATTGAGAACTACAGAAAGTACGATAAGAAGAATGAAGAACGTCTCATGGCATATGCAAAAGCAATGCGTATCGGAAGACAGGTAGAAAGAATCGGATTGGATAGATAGTTTATAATAAGAATGATTTAAGAGAGTCTGGTATTTGCCAGACTCTTTTTGTGCGTAGCAATCAGTGAGAAATTCCAAAATAATTCATCATGTGCATAAGAAAAGATGTTCCGATTTTTGAAAGATAACCGTCAGGATGATGGAGAATACAGATATCAGAGGTGATGACCGGATCGGTGATCACTTTTTTAATGATATTTTTGGATGTGAGTGATTCAGCAGCTGACGCAGGGAGAATTGCAACCCCCATTCCGGCTTTCGCCCATGCAGTTCCTGTACGGGAATCATGGTTGATACATAAATAGTTTGGCTGCAGTTTAAGTGTTTCAAAATGTTGCTCTAAAACAGGAAGCCAGCGATGGTAGACAATCAGGGGATGTTCTGCTAACTCTTTAAGAGAGAGTGTTACACTTGGGTCAGGATCAGCGGTAGCTATTTTTCTATCCGTGGAAAGCGTATGTTTTGTATTATAAGAAGTATCGGAAGAAAAATATTTTTTATTTCCGACAGCAAGCAAGCGTTCTTTAACCAAAGTGTAACAGGTTAAATTATCTGATTGGAAAGGGGTACGTACAATTGCAAGATCCAGAACTTTGGATTGTAGTTGTTCGATGACACGATAAGTGTCATTTTCATATAATTCAAAACGAATTTCAGGAAATTGTTCATGAAACGGACGAAAAGCGCGCTGCGCCATCAGATCATGAGCAGAGGAAACAATACCGATTCGAAGTACGCCGGATTTTCCTTCACGATAGTCGGAAAGCTCCTGTAAAGTACGCGATGAAAGATCTAAAATATCCTTGGAACGCTCATAAAGAATACGCCCGGCTTCTGTTAATTCAATCTGACGAGGTCCGCGGAAAAAGAGTTGAGAACCGATTTCCTGTTCAAGAGATTTCATTTGTGCACTCAATGGCGGCTGGGAGAGATTTAATTTTCGCGCGGCTGAGGAAATAGTTCCTTCATTTATTACTGTGACAAAATATTCCAATTGTTTTAAATCCATGTGAAACCTCCAATTATATATTTGATATCATGTAGGAATATAGGGTGCAATGCACGAAATAATATATATTGATTCGTGAGGATGAAAAAGTATATGAAAAATATATGCTTTCTATATAAAAATAAGATTTTTCGTATGCTTTATTCTATGATAATATAAGAGATAGATTGTTATCAAGAGTTAAAAAAATAACAATTGGAAAAACAGTTAAAAAATAATAATCGAGTAAGATTAAAACAAATCAATTAGAACAACAGGAAGGAAAGAGAGCGTATTATGAAGACATTGCTTGCATATCTGAAAGGATATAAGAAAGAATCAATACTTGCTCCGCTGTTCAAAATGCTGGAGGCATCTTTTGAGCTGTTTGTGCCATTGGTAATGGCAGCGATCATAGATGTGGGAATTGCGAATCAGGATAAGCCATATATTGTGAAAATGTGTTTTGTACTGATCGCGCTTGGAATCATCGGACTTGTCTGTTCCATTACAGCACAGTATTTTGCAGCGAAGGCAGCAACAGGAGTTGGAACGGGAATAAGACATGGATTGTTTGAACATATCCAGAAATTTACATTTACGGAAATGGACCAATTAGGAACCTCTACATTGATCACACGAATGACAAGTGATATCAATCAGATCCAGTCAGGTGTGAACCTTGTTTTACGATTGTTTTTACGTTCGCCGTTTATTGTATTTGGCGCAATGATCATGGCATTTACAGTAGATGTGAAAGCAGCACTTGTATTTGTTGTGACGATTCCGCTTCTTTCACTTATCGTGTTTGGAATCATGCTTGTGACGATGCCGATGTATAAGAAAGTGCAGGCAGATCTTGATCAGGTACTTCTTGCAACGAGGGAGAATCTGACAGGAGCAAGAGTTATCCGTGCATTTAATAAAGAAGAGGATGAGACGAAGCGGTTTGAAAATGCGAACCAGATTCTTACCGATGCACAGAAATATGTCGGCCGCATTTCCGGAATGATGAATCCGCTGACTTATATTATTGTAAACGGAGCAATCATAGCATTGATCTATGTCGGTGCGGTCCGTGTTGATATCGGAGATCTGACGCAGGGACAGGTTGTGGCACTTATTAACTATATGTCACAGATTCTCGTCGAGCTTGTGAAGTTAGCGAACCTGATCATTTCCGTGACGAAGGCAGCAGCATGTCTGAACCGTGTGGAGAGTGTGCTTGCTGTGAAACCGGATATGAACGAGGGAGAGGTAAGATGGGAGAGCAATTCTTCCGAAGAAGGGCTGGAGTTGAAAAATAAAGTTCCGGTCGTAGAATTTTCTCACGTATCTTTGACCTATAAAGGTACTTCAGATACATCCTTATCGGATATAAATTTCTGTGCCGAGAAAGGACAGACGATAGGAATCATTGGAGGAACAGGTTCAGGAAAATCGTCCCTTGTGAATCTGATCCCGAGATTTTATGATGCAACAGAAGGTACAGTGAAGATCAATGGACGTGATATCAAGGAATATCAGACAGAGAATCTGAGAGAACATATCGGTGTTGTTCTTCAGAAAGCAGTGCTTTTTAAAGGGAGTATTGCGGACAATCTCCGCTGGGGAAAGGAAGATGCAACAGAGCAGGATATGTATGATGCGTTGGATATTTCTCAGGCAAGAGAATTTGTTGATACGAAACAAGGTGGATTAGAATTTCAGATTGAACAGGGAGGAAGGAACCTTTCCGGAGGTCAGAAACAGAGAATGACGATTGCGCGCGCGCTGGTTCGAAAACCGGAAATTCTGATTCTTGATGACAGTGCATCTGCACTTGATTTTGCCACAGATGCGGCACTTCGCAAGTCAATCAAAGAGATGAAAAACCAGCCGACCGTATTTATCGTATCGCAGAGAGCAGCATCGATCCAGTATGCAGATCAGATCATTGTGTTGGATGACGGGGAAATGGCAGGAATCGGAACACATGAAGAATTGCTGAAGGATTGTCCAATCTATCAGGAAATCTATTATTCACAATTTCCAAAGGAGGCGGTAGTTAATGGCTGATAAAATAAAGACAAATAATGATAAGACACAGAAAAGTCAGGCAGCAACATTGAAAGAAGTAATCCGCCGACTTGGAAGATACAGAATTTTTCTTGTATTTTCAATTCTGCTTGCGACTGTGTCTGTTGCGCTTACACTTTATATTCCAAAGCTGACAGGACATGCAGTTGATTATGTGATTGGAAAAGGTGAAGTGAATTTCCCGGGAGTAATCCGGGTGATGATTCAGATTGGTGTGTGCACACTGATTACGGCATTGGCACAGTGGCTGATGAATGTGTGTAATAACAAAATGACCTATCAGATGGTTCAGGATATCAGAAATGAAGCGTTTCATAAAATAGAGCAGCTGCCGCTAAAATATATTGACGGCCATCCATACGGAGAGGTTGTAAGCCGTGTGATCGCGGATGTCGATCAGTTTTCCGATGGACTTCTGATGGGTTTCACACAGCTTTTTACAGGAATTGCTACGATTGTCGGAACATTTTGCTTTATGCTATCCGTAAATGTATCGATTACATTTGTTGTGGTTCTTATTACACCGGTATCATTCTTTGTAGCAAATTTTATTGCAAAAAGAACATTTCGTATGTTCCGCCTGCAATCCGAAATACGTGGAGAGCAGACAGGATTGATTGATGAAATGATCGGAAACCAGAAAGTGGTTCAGGCATTTGGACGCGGAGAAGATGTGACAGAGCGCTTTGATGAAGTGAATAAAAGACTGCAGGATGCATCCTTGCGGGCGACATTTTTCTCATCTATCACAAATCCGGCGACAAGATTTGTTAACAGTCTGGTTTACACAGGAGTTGGAATTACCGGAGCATTTGCAGTTGTACGCGGTGCAATGACAGTGGGACAATTGTCCAGTTTCTTGAGCTATGCAAATCAGTATACAAAACCATTTAATGAAATCTCAGGAGTCGTGACGGAATTTCAGAATGCGATTGCATGTGCACAGAGAGTATTTACTTTGATCGATGAAGAGCCACAGATACCGGAACCGGAAAATGCCGTTCATCTGACGGATATTGATGGAAATGTGAAAGTAGAGGATGTTTCTTTCTCATATCTGCCGGAGCAGCATCTGATTGAAGATTTTAATCTGGAAGTAAAGCCAGGACAGCGTATTGCGATTGTCGGACCGACCGGATGTGGAAAGACAACCTTGATCAATCTGCTGATGCGTTTCTATGATGTGAACGCAGGAAGTATTAAAGTAGAAGATATAGATATTCGTGAAGTGACAAGAAAAAGTCTGCGCGCAGGGTACGGAATGGTGCTTCAGGAGACCTGGTTAAAAACGGGTACGATTCGTGAAAATATTGCCATGGGAAGACCAGATGCAACGGAAGAAGAGATTATCGAGGCAGCAAAAGCATCTCATATCCATAATTACATCCGGCGTCTGCCAAAAGGCTATGATACATGGATCACAGAAGATGGTGGCGGGCTTTCACAGGGGCAGAAGCAGCTGCTTTGTATTGCGAGAGTTATGTTATGCAGACCACCGATGCTGATTCTGGATGAGGCTACTTCATCAATTGATACAAGAACTGAAATCAAGATCCAGCAGGCATTTGCAAAACTGATGGAAGGAAGAACAACCTTTATCGTTGCGCATCGTTTATCAACGATTCGTGAGGCTGATGTGATTCTCGTAATGAAAGATGGAAAGATCATTGAACAGGGAAATCATGAAGTACTGATGAAGAAGGAAGGCTTCTATCATCATCTGTATGAGAGCCAGTTTTCAATGTAGGATAAGGTATGATGCGAGATAGTGAGATACGTTGCAGGTCGCATGAAATGTAAATAGTAACGAAATGAAAAAGGAAGGCTATTAACTACGATAACAGTTCAAAGCGTAGTTGATAGCCTTCTTCTTTTCGTTCCAATAAATTATATTTACGGCAGAAGGAATGTATACATTACCACAAAGTGACAGATGCTTCCGCCCATTACGAACAGGTGAAAGATTTCATGGCTTCCGAAATTCTTATGCTTGCTATTGAAGATCGGGAGCTTCAGTGCGTAGATGACACCGCCAACTGTATAGATGATACCGCCGGCCAGAAGCCATCCGAAAGCAGCAGCTGACAGATTATCCAGGATTGTAGAGAATGCCAGCACACAAGTCCATCCCATGCCAATGTATAAGACAGATGATACCCATTTCGGACAGAAGACCCAGAAAGCCTTGATCAGAATACCAACAATGGCGAAAGCCCATACAATGCATAACAGTGTGATACCTTTGCGTCCACCGATCACCAGCAGGCAAACAGGAGTGTAGCTTCCGGCAATCAGAACGGAGATCATCATGTGATCGATCTTCTTTAAAACCGTATTCACTTTCTCGGAAATATCAAATGTGTGATAAGTGGTACTTGCCGCATAAAGCAAGATAAGGCTGGCTGCGTAAATTGTAAGTGATACAATATAAAGTTTGCTCGGTTCACGAGCTGCTCTGTATAAAAGTGGTATTGCAGCAATAATTGCCATGACCATTCCGATAAAATGTGTGATTGCACTTCCTGGTTCCTTGATATGAAGTCTTTTTTCCATAATATATACCTCCAATACATCTATATAATAACACGTAGTTTTTAATACTACATCTCAAACATGTATATACTATAGCACATATTTGCAAAAAATCAAGAGATATTTTGAAATTAAAAGTATTTGTAACTGTTCAGAGCCAAGCAAAATTTCCAAAACAGGTATAAAATGTTTACAGTTACAGGCAAAGTAAAAAACAGGCTGTGATCTCACAAAATTAAAATGTGAGATCACAGCCTGTTTCAGGTTATGTTTCTGATAAGTTCAATCTATCAATCTATTCGATTACTGTTCCAGTCTTACCATTCAGGGCATCAGCAACTTTATCAAAGGAAGTGATGTAAGCTTTGCGGCCTTCGTGTCCTTCTACGAATTCAACTGCTGCACGGAATTTTGGAAGCATGTTGTAAATTCCAAAATGTCCCTCTTCCATGTAAGTTTTTGCCTGATCAACAGTAATTGTATCCAGAGGTTCTTCATTCGGTTTGCCAAGGTTGATACATACTTTCTCAACATTAGTAAGAATGATGAGAAGATCAGCGTTGATCCCTTCTGCAAGCTTTCCGGCTGCGAGGTCTTTCTCAATAACAGCACTTGCACCGCGTAAATGATTATCCTGCTCAAGCACCGGGATACCACCGCCACCGGCAGCGATAACAACCTGATCTGCATCAAGAAGAGCTTTTACTGCGTCGAGTTCAACGATCTTGACCGGATTCGGAGCGGAAACAGCACGGCGGAAACCTTTACCAGGTTCTTCTACTACGAAGTTTCCTTTCTTACGTTCCTCATTCGCTTCCTCGGCGTTCATGTAACGGCCAAGAACTTTTGTTGGTGTATAGAAAGCATCATCATAAGGATCTACGATCACCTGAGTGAGGACTGTGCTGACTGTACGGTAGATACCGCGGTTGAGAAGTTCTTCACGGATTCCGTTCTGAAGGTCATATCCGATGTATCCCTGGCTCATGGCAGTACATACAGACATTGGGGATGTTGTATAGTCCGGATGGTTCTTTGCAAATTCATTCATTGCAGTGTGGATCATACCAACCTGCGGAGCATTACTGTGTGTGATAGCAACCTGATATCCGGCTTCGATCAGATCAGCGATACATTTGGCAGTGCTTTTAACGGCTACTTTCTGTTCTGGAAGTGTAGTTCCAAGTGCACGGTGTCCCAGTGCAACAACGACTCTTTTTTTCATAATATTTCCCTTTCTTCTAAGCTGTAATAGTTTGTCAGGGGGAACAGGTTCATACTGTATTAGAAAAAATCGAAACAGTAAAACCAACCTTACTGATAATTAAGATTTTACTATTTTTCATCAGTAAAATCAATATTGGATTATGCCGGACAGCAGATCAAATAGAAAAACTGCTGTCAGAAGGATACAGATCAAAATTCTCATCCATTTCTTTAATTTCAGGAAGAGACTGTTCCAGCGTGGAGCAAAGTAATAGAAAAACGCACAGCCAAGAAGTGCAAATACTGCCCCATCACCAAGATATGCTTCTCCATTCATGAAAGTAAGGTAAGAATGATATTCCGGAAGTTCAATTCCAAAACCAAGATCAAGAAGCAACTGAACGAGATAGTCAAGAGCCGTGTATACAACAAAGTTGATGATAAACATAGTTGCCGGCTTTTTGATATATTTCTTTAACAGCAATAGTATGAGCAGACCACAGATTCCGTACAACGGGAGCCATGGAAGCGTACGAAGGGTTACATTTTCCAGTGTGCCGCAACTGAGCAGTTCGGAAATGATTTCCAGAAGCCATCCGAAAATAGAAAAGGCATGGAATAAAAATACACAGGACAGAAAATCATAATGCTGCGCCGGATTGACCGGTGATTTTACTGCAGCGATAGGAGGCTGGACAGAAAAAAGGAATACCGGATACTGACGAGGCGCAAAATAAGAAATCTTTGTGTAAGGTCCTTCAGAATCGTCATAAAGAGCTTTACTGATCAAAAGTTCATCTTCAGAAGGAACATGCTCAAGATAAGAATCATTGAGCTGCTCGTATTTAGGAGCTCTTGAAAGCACATAGTTTCTTCGTAAAAACAGATATAAGGATGCTTTACAGTTCATTTTATACGGGCGGACATAAAGAATGTCCAGAAGACCAAGTGTACAGAGAGATAAGAGTTCCCAGCCGAGGAAAGAAAGGTCTAACAAAAAGAGCTTCCATTTATTTCCCTTTGTGAGCTGCTTTGAGAGGAAGAATGCATTCTTCTGACTGATCTTCGGATTCTCTGCGAGGATATACGGAATCATACTGTATTCATAGTGTTTAATAATTCCACCAATAATTGTTAAATCCCAAAGTTTCTGAAAAAGCGTGCAGCAGAACATCACCCAGGAAGGATTTGCCAGGTAACGCAACTTATATAAAAAGAATATTTTAGAAATATTTGTATCCTCATAGTTATAAGATTCAACGAAAAAACGTTTTTCACCGACAATCAAAAGATTGCTGATAAAAAACTTATATAAAAGTGAAAAAATGACTCCAAGTGTGAGAAACGAAGTGACAATTAAGTCAGGACGTTTCAGGGAATTCTGAATCGTATGTAAAAAGGATGCAACTACAAAATTATCAGGAATAAAATCCAGAAATGCACTGCTGAAGCTTTCGGCAGAAATAAAAGCAGGTAAAATAAGCTCTGCTTTCGTCTGAAGCTTATCAGGAAAATAGTTCAAAAATAAAGAGCGGGAAATCGGATACGAAGCTGTGAGCATTGCAATCAGAAAGCAGACAGATACACTTCGCCAATAGTTTGATTTTATTAAAATACGCGCCTTTTTCTTAAGCTCTTTTCTTGACCACATAAATAATATCCCCCCATTGAATTGTTGCTGCAGTTCACATGCGTGCAATCAGCAACGCATCGTTTCCATAGATAACATTATTATAATTTAGTTGCGTACAGTTTACAAGTTAAGGTTCAGCTCATAAAGAAATATGTTAGTTACTGTTCACTCCGTTCACAGCAACCTGGTCAAAATTCATTCCAAATCACCTTCGGTGATGGAATTTTGCCCTGTATGTCTCGGGATTTTGCCATATTCATGGCAAAACACCTCGCGGGATATTACCTGTGAACAGTAACATATGTTATACTATAGTTGTTGCATTCAAGCGGATAAAAGCTGCAGGTTAAGCGATTGTGTACCTGTATCAGACATAGAGATAGTGAAAAGAGGAATACGATGAATAAACAAAGCACATTATGTTATATTGAAAAAGATGGAAAATATCTGATGCTTCACAGAGTAGTGAAGAAAAATGATGTGAATAAAGATAAATGGATCGGCGTCGGCGGACATTTTGAATATGCAGAGAGTCCGGAGGAATGCCTTCTGCGTGAAGTGAAAGAGGAGACTGGTTATACGTTGACTTCCTGGAAATACAGAGGAATCGTGACATTTGTATATGGTGAAAATGTGGTGGAATATATGTCGCTATATACAGCGGACGGATTTACAGGTGAGCCGATTGAATGCGACGAGGGGATTCTTGAGTGGGTGGAGAAAGAAAAGATAAAGGATCTGAATCTATGGGAGGGGGACAAGATTTTCTTCCGTCTGATGGACGAAGAAGAGGAATTTTTCTCTTTAAAACTTGTGTACAATAAGTCAGATGTGCTGGAATATGTGGCACTCAACGGAAAGCCGATGGAACTGTTTGATGTGATTGATGAAGATGGAAATAAAACCGGTCAGGTGAAAGAACGCGGTGTTGCACATAGAGATGGAACATTGCATTCAACAGTACACATTTGGATCGTACGTCCGAATCAGGAGAGTGGCTATGATGTACTCCTTCAGAAACGAAGCGAATGTAAAGATTCGAACCCGGGAGCGTATGATATTTCTTCTGCAGGGCATGTCAGTGCAGGGGATGAGCTGATGGAAAGTGCATTGCGTGAGATGGAAGAGGAACTTGGAATTCATGCGAGAGAAGATCAGCTTCAGTTTATCGGAACACACAGAGGACAGTTTGAAGCAGAATTTCATGGAAAACCATTTCGTGACAATGAGCGCAGTACCGTATATCTTTATAGAGAACCGGTGGATGTTAATGAATTAGATTTGCAGAAATCGGAAGTAGAAGAAGTGATCTGGATGGATTTTGAAAAATGTAAGAAAGGCATTGTAGATGGAACACTGCCAAACTGCATTTATGCAGGAGAATTTCAGATGGTAGGAAAAGCACTCGGGATAGAGTAAGAAAACGGAATAGAAGATAGAACAAGCGTGAGAAAAAGAGTTGACCCCTGCTTGTCCGGAACAGTAGAATGGTCCAGACAAGCAAGGTTCAACTCTCTTCTATTTTACACTCTCTTTAAAGTCAAAATATAGTTTTTAATGCAGCTTCAGCTTATGCCTCTTCTGACAGTTTCTTCACAATCTCAGGGAATTCCATAAAATGAGAAGCTTTGATCAGAATCGTATCATTTTCTTTGAGAATCTGCCCCATGTTCTGGTAAAAGTCTTCTTTTGTGTCAAAATGGAAAACCTTCATGTTCTTTTCTGTTGCAAGAACAGTTTCCTTTGCAGCTTCTGCCATATCTTTGGAAAGTGCTCCGATGCAGACTAAAACATCAGTGTTTTTAAATGCTGCATATGCTCCGACTTCGCGGTGCATCGCAAGCTCATCGGCACCAAGTTCACCCATATCGCCAAGGATAGCGACCTTTCTTGTGTCTGCATATGCAAGTACGTCAAGAGAGGATTTCATAGATGCCGGATTGGCATTGTAGCAGTCGTCAATGATCGTGTAGTGTTTTGCTTCGATCAGGTTGTTACGTCCTGCAATTGGAACGAGCTTTTCAATTCCGTGTGCAATCTCATCATTATTCATGCCAAGCGCATATCCAACAGCAACTCCGGCTAAGGCGTTATAGATCATATGATCTCCCGGGATTGAGATATGTGCATGGAAACGTGATGTCGGAGTAACAAATTCAGCGTATGTTCCTTTTAATCCTTTCCGCTCAATATTTTCTACATGGAACGGACATGAAGCTGTAAGACCGAAATAAACCGGTGTTCGTCCATCACGGGAAGTGTAGCTTTTCAGCTTATCATCATCACCGTTGAAGATAACAGAACCTTCCGGGTTCATGTAGTCTGTCATGGAACTCTTTTCCTTCAGGATGCCGTCTCTTGTTCCAAGATTCTCAAGATGCGCATATCCAATATTAGTGATCACACATACATCCGGACGGGCAATCTTAGCCAGTGGTTTCATATCTCCAAAGTGGCTGATTCCCATCTCAAGAACTGCAACTTCATGTTCTTCGCGGATGTTGAATACAGTCAATGGAAGTCCAATCTCATTATTGAAGTTTCCTTCTGTTTTCAGTACATTATATTTCTCAGAAAGTACAGATGCGATCATTTCCTTTGTGCTT
Organism: uncultured Mediterraneibacter sp.; assembly: GCA_934309345.1. Classification (GTDB taxonomy): domain Bacteria; phylum Bacillota; class Clostridia; order Lachnospirales; family Lachnospiraceae; genus Mediterraneibacter. The sequence goes on from CAKRDD010000006.1 coordinate 47,543, forward strand.
GTCTTTCCGACACTTCCGGTGATACCGACAACCTTGATATCAAGGGAACGGCGGTAATGTTCAGCTAAGTCTTTCAGTGCTTCTGTACAGGATGAAACGCGGATATAAGGATAGTCTACATCTCCAAGATCCTGTTCAGAAAGAGAGCAGAGTGCACCGGCTTCCATAACCTGCGGGATGAAACTATGTCCGTCAACACGTGCACCTTTGATCGCAACGAAAAGTGTATCTTTTACTACTTTACGGCTGTCAATTGCAACACTTGAGACCTCGCGGTCTAAGAATGCAGGATCACCGTAATAAATTCCGCAGCAGGCATCTGCGATTTCAGATAATGTCATATGTTTCATTAATATCTTGCCTCCATGGACTTCTTAATGATCAGTTCGCAAAGATCGCCGTATTCGATTCCATAAACCTTAGCTTCCTTCGGGAGAAGGCTTGCGGAAGTCATTCCAGGAAGGGTGTTCATCTCCAGGCAGAACAGATTCCCCTCAGCGTCAAGCAGGAAGTCTGCACGGCTGTAAACATTAAGCTTCAGTGCATTGAATGCCTTTACAGTGAGTTCCTTCATACGTTCTGCAACTTCTTCCGGAATATCAGCTGGGCATACTTCAGAAGTAGCTCCGTCCTGATATTTATTTGCATAATCAAAGAATCCTGTCTTCGGGATAATCTCGATCGGTGGAAGTGCTGTTCCGTCAATGATACCGCATGCAAACTCACGGCCTTTGATGTATGGCTCAACAACAAGTTCATCTTCGTAATGGAAAGATTTCTTCAGTGCTTCTGCATATTCCTCATCTGTATTTACAATATAAACTCCGATACTGGAACCGCCGGAGCATGGCTTTACAACAACAGGAAGTGTCAGACCAAGTGACTGGTAGGACTGATCTTCAGAGTTCTTATAAATCGTTCCTCCTCCCGGAGTGTCTACGCCAGACTCAAGGAAGATCTGTTTTGCAACACCTTTGTGCATTGCAACCGCACATCCAAGAGAGTCAGGGCCAGTATATTTGATACCAAGCAGATCGAAAGATGCCTGCAGCTTTCCATTCTCACCCTCTCCACCGTGAAGACCAAGGAAAGTAATGTCAGCCAGACGGCAAAGCTCGATTACATTCGGTCCGAAGAAACAGTCAGACTGATCCGGACGGGAAGCCTTAACAGCTTCAAGATCCGGTTCCTCCGTGCTGATATTCTTCACAATCTCAAGCCCGTGATCCGGAAGAGTAAAGACATCCTCAAGATTCTCCGGTGCATTCTCTAATCCCATGAATACATCCAGAAGAAATGCATCATGTCCTTTTTCAACTAATGTACGACAGATTCCGGCAGCAGAAGAAAGTGATACGTCACGTTCTGTGCTTAAGCCTCCTGCTAATACAATGATTTTCATAATTTTATACTCCTTAAATGATTTATTCTGTTCTAGTTCTTTTTCTTATTTGCCTGCTACGTATAGATAATGATAAGCAACATTCATGCTTTTACGATTATAGCACATGTTGGCAGAAAGTAAAACAGGGGGAAAGAATAAGAAATACATTTCGCGATAGAAAAAAGACGGTTTACGTGTATTTTTGGTAGTACAATTTAATCAATGATATGATATGTCTGTAAAATCAGAGAAAGAATTGACCGATTAAAAATCAGACAAATCCATTATGGGAAGATAAGATGTAAAAAAGGGAAAGGAAAGAAAAATGAAAAAGATCGATTTTAATGATGGTTGGACATATTGCCGTATAGGGGAAGAAACGACAAAAAAAGTAGTAACAATTCCACATGATGCTATGATTTCTGAGAAGAGAACACAAGATAGCGCAGGTGGAATCAATACTGGATGGTTCGAAGGATATGATTACATTTATGAAAAAGAATTCGAAGTGCCGGAAGAATATGCAGAGAAAGAAATCTACTTTGAGTTTGAAGGTGTTTATCATAATGCAGAAGTCTATTTGAATGAAAAAAAGGCGGCATATCGTCCTTATGGATATACTAATTTTTATGTAGATGCAAAGGAATACTTGAACTTTGGAAAAACAAATAAGATTCAGGTGATTGCGCATAATGCAGATCAGCCGAACAGCCGCTGGTATTCCGGTGCTGGAATTTACCGTCCGGTATGGATGTATGTAGGATCAGAACGGCATATTAAGAGGAATGGAATCCGAGTCCACACATTGACTACCGAACCAGCAGTGATTGAAGTGGAAGTTGAAACAAACGCTACAGGAGAAGTACAACTTGAAGTTGAGGAAAATGAGAAAGGAAAAAAAGTACAGTGTGAGATCCATACGGAGGGAATCGTAAAGACTCAGCTTACTATTCCTGATGCAAAACTCTGGAATGTAGATACACCGAATCTGTATCACCTGTATGTGACATTTAGGTCTGCAGGAGAAACAGATGTTGAAAAAGTAACATTTGGAATCCGTACACTGAAATGGGACAAAAAGAAAGGAATCTCAATCAATGGAAAACGTGAGATTCTTCGAGGAGCCTGCATTCATCATGACAATGGAGTTCTGGGAGCGTGTTGCTATCCTGATGCGGAGGACCGGAAAATCCGTATTCTCAAAGAAAATGGCTACAATGCGATCCGTTCTGCACACAACCCTTGTTCTAAAGCACTTCTCGAAGCGTGTGATCGTCATGGGATGCTTGTAATGGATGAATTTGTAGATGTGTGGTATATCCACAAGACAGAGTACGATTATGTGAACTATTTTAAGGACTGGTGGAAACAGGATCTGAAAGATATGGTGGAGAAAGATTTTAACCATCCATCGGTTATTATGTATTCTACTGGAAACGAAGTATCTGAGACAGCACAGGAAAAAGGAATCCGTCTGACGGGAGAGATGACAGAGTACCTGCACAGCCTGGATGATTCCAGACCAGTTTCCTGCGGAATTAACATTTTCTTTAATTTTTTAAGTTCTATTGGATTTGGTGTCTACAGTGACAAAAAGGCAAAGAAAGAAGCAGAACAGGCTGAGAAGTCAAAGGGAAAGAAGAAAAAGAAGGCAGTGGGAAGCCAGTTCTTTAATGACCTTGCAGGTCTGATGGGGAGTGGGTTCATGAAGACGGGAGCAACGTTCTATGGCTGTGATGTGAAGACGAGAGGCGCATTTGATAATATGGACATTGCAGGATATAACTATGGAATTAACCGCTACAAGCACGATCTGAAGAAATATCCGGATCGTTTGATTCTTGGAAGTGAGACTTTCTGCGATGATGCCTATACATTTTGGGAGATGGCCAAGAAGAATCCGAGAATTGTAGGTGATTTTGTCTGGGCTGGAATGGATTATCTCGGAGAGGTCGGAGTTGGTTCATGGGAATATAAAGATTATGCACCTGAATTTGATCATGGTTCAGGGTGGATTACAGCAGGAAGTGGAAGAATCGATCTGACTGGAAAACCGTTGGCGGAAGCAGGATACACCAGGACTGCATTTGAATTGACAGACCGTCCGGTCATTGCAGTGCGTCCGGTGAATCACACAGGAGAAAAGCATTCTCCATCTGCATGGAAGATGACAAATGCAATCGAGTCCTGGACCTGGGAGGGGTGTGAAGGAAAGAGGGCAGAAGTTGAAGTATATGCAAGGGCAGCCAGGGTAGATCTCTTTGTAAATGGAAAGAAAGTCGGAAGCAATTCGATGAAGAATTCATGTAATACAAAATTCAGGACAGAGTACCAGTCTGGCATGGTTGAAGCGATTGCGTATGATGTACAAGGCAGAGAACTTTCAAGAAGCACACTTTATACAGCAGGAAAAGAAACAGAACTGCGCGCTACTGCAGAAGAAAAATGTGTTCGGAAAGGACACCTGGCCTTTATCCGTCTCCAGTACACAGACAGGACAGGTATTGTCAAACCTCTGAAACGAGGCATCCTGAAAGTAAAAGTAAGAGGCGGAAAGCTTGTAGGTCTTGGAAATGCGTGTCCGTATAACAAGATTGGATATTGTACAGATGAAACAGATACGTACTGGGGCGAGGCGCTCGCCGTCGTACAGGCTGACGGAAGTGGGGATGTGGTACTGGAAGTCTGTGAAAAAGATGGAGGGAAGCTGGGAACAAAAGTAAGAGTTCCATTAGAAAAATAGTGAAATGTTAAACAAAAAGGATTGGAAACTGACGTTCACGGTTTCCAATCCTTTTAACGCAATCTAATGTTTTTTTATAGAATCAAGTATACTTCGCATTCCTCATCTTCCATGTAGATCTTTACTTATGCAGAACTTTATACACATCGTCAACTGTATATGGATCTGTACATGCCTGGATTGCATGATAAATCTGTTGTATTGTTTTAATATTTTCTTCCAGCATATCAGCAATTTCGTCTATGGAATTGTCTTTCTTATATTTTTTAATCACCTGTTCAATGAGATGCTTTTCACTACCATCCTTTAATGCGTCATCATACATTTCCTGAAGTGCTTCACACATATTGATTGTCTCCTTTCGTTCAGAAGTTTCGCCGGGGATAGATTTCATATTTAAAAATACTTTTATTGCCTGGCTTGTTTCGTAATCCACGTTTTGAAAATATTGTTTATGATCGTTAATATATCCATTTAGCTCCTTTTTTGCATGTCTATATTTTAGCATGGTTAGTATCACTTGTAAATCTTCTGTGAAACATTTGATTTCGTGATTATTTATACGTTCTGCATCAATTAGATTAATTTTGTAATTGGGCAAGTATTTTTTTAAAATAGCTTTATCTTCTTCATTTCCTCCAAATTGGAACATATCATACAGATCCCGAGGACCGTCCCATGGAGTAGAACCGTAATAAAAGACGAGAGAAATAATTGGTATCAAACGATCTTTTTTGCGAAAACGAGATAAGTATTCTGCAGCAGTTAAATGTTCTATGGGTGCGCCTATTCTTCTTGCCTGTTTTTGATGTTCCATTCGGTGTTTCCATTGATTTCGGATTTGTTCTTCAGACTGACAGATGTGACAGGACTTATCTCTTCTAAATCCTCTGGCTGTATTACTTGTTTTCCTTTGTAGATCACTCCGTTAAATAAATCAGCAAAACGTTTTTTCTCGCTGAGCCAGATGTTGATGTTTACATCAGCTTTTCCCATAGACAGTACCTCCTACATATGTTTTTGTTCTTTTGTGATTTTACAACTCATCAAAATGGAATCTCATGCTGATATAGCCTTGAATATGAGATAAGTTATCAGTTATGATAACACATTCAGACAAATGAAACTATTAGAAAAATATCGTGTCTGAGATTTTGATGTGGATTAACTATAGCAAAATGAAATAAGAGTGTCAATAAGAAAAATAAGATCCCATAATCTCGACAAATTTAAAATGTTCAAATTGGTAAAAACTACTTAATCGGCAAGAGGAAAAGCAAAAGTAATAATGCACAAAACAAGCTCGAATTAAAACGGAAATAAAACACAAAATTATACATAATGCATAAAAAGACTATAAAATAATATCAAATAGAAATTTTAAAGGGCTAAAAAATGAAATAAAAACATACAAAATGCACAAAAACAAAGGCTTTCCAATTGCGTTAAAAACCGAACCGTTCGCGTGCTTTTTTAACCATACAAGGAGTAAAGTGCTATCATGATTTCACCGAGAGAAAGTTGGTGAGACTGCTATCCGAAAGGATATGGAAGCAGTAATGCCAGCAGAAAAGGAAATGGGAGGAGGAATATTACATGCTGAAGATCAGCAAGCTGACCGTGGAGCATTTAAGCCAGAAATGTGTGACAGACAGTGCGCAGCCGAGGGTATCTTTTCAGCTGGAAAGTGACCGGCAGAATGTTTCATTAAAGAAGGCGAAGATCTGGATCGGTGACTGGAGCACGGAGACAGATTCTCAGATTCTTGTTCCATATAAAGGAAAGAAGCTGAAACCTTTTACGGAATATCCGGTTGTGGTGAAGGCGATTGATGATACAGGAGAAGCAGCAGAGGCTGCGATGGCATTTGAGACAGGACGCATGGGAACACCGTGGAAAGCACAGTGGATCACAGATGGGGAATATCATTTCACGGAGAAGAAAATATCTCCGAAGACAATGACTTTTCGGAAAAAGATTGCATGCAATGGAAAAATCAAAAAGGCAAGACTGTATGCGACAGCACTTGGAATTTATGAACTGGCATTAAATGGTGAGAAAGTGGGAGACATTTACTTTGCACCGGGATTTACTTCTTATAAGCATCAGCTTCAATACCAGACTTATGATGTGACAGAGCAGTTGAGAAGTAAAGAAGCAGGTGAAAATGAATTAGTCGCAGTTGTTGGAGGCGGCTGGGCAGTTGGATCCTTTACTTATAAGAGAGTCAACCGGAACTACGCAGACCGGCAGGCGCTGCTGTGTGAGCTTAGGATCACTTATGAAGATGATACAGAAGAAATTATCGGAACAGATGAGAGCTGGGATGTGACACTGGACGGAGCTGTGAAAGAGACAGAGTTCTACAACGGAGAGGTCTATGATGCGACGGTTGATATGGAGAAAATCTCCTGGCACAAGGCTTCCAGGGAGCAGATAAAACTTCATCCGGAGATTCTGGCACAATATGGAGCACCGGTAAAGGCACATGAGGTATTCCATCCGATTTCGGTGACAAGAGCACCGAGTGGTGTCCTGATCTATGATTTTGGACAGAACTTTGCAGGAGTAATTTCAGCAAAGATCAAGGGAAAGAAGGGGCAGAAAATTACTTTCCGTCATGCAGAAATCCTGATGGATGGAGAACTGTTCACGAAACCTTTGAGAAGTGCAAAACAGGAAGCCGTATATATTTGCAGGGACGGTGAACAGAGCTGGTCACCGAGAATGACTTACATGGGATTTCGCTATGTGAGCATGGAAGGCGCGGAGGAGCAGGATGTGGAACTGAGTGCCATTGCACTGTATTCCGACGTAGAAGACAACGGAGAATTCTCCTGTTCGAACGAGCTGGTGAATAAGCTGCAGAGCAGTATCCGTTGGGGTGCAAAGTCCAACTTTGTTGATATTCCAACGGACTGTCCACAGAGAGATGAGCGAATGGGATGGACAGGAGATATTGCACTGTTTTCTCCAACTGCAGCTTATAACTTCGATATGAGCCGTTTCCTTGAAAAGTGGTTTAAGGATGTGAGAAGCGAGCAGAATAAAGGCGGAGGAATTCCGGTGACGGTTCCGCTGGTAGTTGTTCCGGGACAGTGGGAAATCATGATTCCGATGGCAGTGGATCACTGGGGTGATGCCTGTATTCTGGCACCGTGGGCAGAGTATAAGATGCGTGGAGATCTTGGACTGTTGAAGACCATGTACCCGACCATGAAACGTTACATGAAAGCATGTAAGTTCTGGGCAGGTCTTGGATCGGTCGGAAAACACAAATATATCTGGAAACTTCTGCATCATTATGGAGACTGGTGTGCACCGGGAATCGGATTGTGGGCCTGGATGGGACGTGGAAAATGGACAGCAACTGCATGTATGTCCCATTCCAGCAAGATCTTATCCCAGATTGCAGAACTTCTTGGAGAGAGAGAAGATGCAGCTTACTATAAAGAGTTGAGTGAGAAGACAGCAGAAGCATACAGAGAGATCCTGATGGAAAAAGACTGCACGGTGAAGAAAGAATTCCAGACAGCCTATGTACTTCCACTTTATTACGGAATGCTTTCAGAGGAAGATAAGAAGAAAACGGCAGCTCATCTGGCAAGAATTGTCAGGGAAAATGATTACCATATCGCAACAGGATTTCCGGGAACACCGTATATCCTCTTTGCTCTGGCAGACAATGGGTATGAGGAAGACGCTTTCAAGATGTTGATGACAGACACCTGTCCGTCCTGGCTGTATGAGATGAAGGTCGGTGGAACGACAATCTGGGAGAGATGGGACGCACTTAGGGAAGATGGAACCTGTAACACTGGAGAGGATGACGGAACCGGCGGAATGGTATCCTTCAACCACTTCTCTTATGGAGCAGTTGGAGACTTCCTATATAGAAGAATTGCCGGAATCGAGAATTTAAGCGGCGGTGGAAAAGAAGTACAGATTGCACCGATGGTCGGCGGTGGATTGACACAGGCAAGAGGAGTTGTCCACACAGCTTATGGAAAAGTCACCAGTGAATGGTGGATAAAAGATGGAAAATTCACACTTTATGTGGATATCCCTTGTTCTACAACTGCTTATGTGAAACTTCCGGGTGGAGAAGAGAAGAAACTTGGAAGCGGAAGCTATACATATTCAGAGAATATCTGAGAAAAAGGTAACATGAACTATTATATGAAAAGAAACAAGAAAGGAAAGAGAGATGGAGAAGAAGACATTTTTCGATAATCCGTTGTTCCGGACGAAGATCACATCCGCGAATGTAAAACCAAAGGAGATGCTCCTCGGATATTTTATTGCACCGTTCTGTGCACTGATCTCCAATGCTATCTTCGGATCCTACCTGAACAGGTATTACTCCGATGTACTTGGATGGACGGACACGGCAAAGTTCGGTATCTTCTCAGCTGTCCTTCCGATGATTTCCGTGATCTTTGTTATTATCGGGAATCTTGTGGTAGGACATCTGATGGATAACACAAGAACCTCACAGGGAAAGGCAAGACCGTACATGCTGGTGTCAGCACCTTTGGTTACGGTTGCAATCGCTCTTTTGTTCCTGACACCGGAGAGTGCAGGTACGTCAGTACAGATGGCATGGATCGCTATTTCCTACAATATTTATTATGCCGTAGCGTATCCGTTCTATTATACAGCGCACAGTTCACTTGTATCATTGTCAACGAGAAATTCCAATCACAGAGGAATGTTGGCTACATTTTCCAATGCATCAGGTGTTGCGGCAGTCGGTGTGGGAGCAAGTATTCTTGTACCGATCCTTCTGCAGAGCTTTCTCTTTGTGGATCATGACGGAGTGATTGATACAACAGCAAGTTACAACCACTGGAGAATCGTTATGGTTGTTCTGTGTATTGTAACATTTCTGGCAATTCTTCTGGAGTACTTCTTTACAAGAGAACGTATCACAGAAGAGAACATGAAACTGAATATTAAAGAAGAGAAGCTTCCGATGAGTCAGCAGATCAAGGCCTGTGTTTCCAATAAATACTGGTGGATCATTATTCTTTACTTTCTGCTCTTCCAGTTTGGAGGACTGGTGAAAAATGGTTCCATGAGCTACTACGCAAGATGGATGTTTGAAGGAATCAATACGGAGGCGGCAGCCGGAACAGCGATGGGAACACTGGGATTGATCGGCGGACTTCCGACAGCTGTCGGTATGGTCGTAGCATGGCCGATCGCAGACAAACTTGGAAAACAGAGAGCTGTAACACTTGGGCTTGCAGTTTCCGTAGTCGGTGGACTCATAAGCTTTCTGAACGTTCACAGTTTCGTGATCGTGTGTATCGGAGTTATACTGAAAGGAATCGGATCCATTCCGGCTATGTATGTAACACTTGCACTTCTTTCGGATGTGCTGGATCACCTGGAAGCGAAGAATGGATTCCGGAGTGACGGATTTACGATGTCTGTGTATGGAGCCATCATGGTTGGTATGACCGGACTTGGAAATGGAATCATTAATGCACTTCTGACTGCAAGCGGATACGATGCGACAGCAGCCGCACAGAACGGTAGTGTGCAGAGTATGCTTACACTTTGTTATCTTGGAATCGAGCTGATCTGTTATGCAGGGATCGTTGTACTGATGAGCTTCCTGAAAGTAGAGAAGCACATCAAAGAAGATCAGGCAACCATTCTTAAGAACCAGAAGGCAGCAGTGCTTGCGGCCGGAGGAGAGTGGATCGAGCCGGCGGAGCGTCTGCGTCTGGAACAGGAAGAAGCAGAACGTCAGGCAGAAAAGGCAAGAAAAGAAGAGCTGAAAGCTTATTGTAAGAAGAAAGGATTAAGCTTCGAGGAAGAAGAGGCGAAGTATCAGAAGAAACTTGCAGAGAAGAAAGCGAAAGCAGAAGCAAAAGCAGCGGCGAAGGCTGCAAAAGCGAAGAAGTAAAGAAAATGGATGACAATGTGTCCTGCTCGAAACGCAATACCAGCAGAGACAGGACTGTTGATGTGGGAAACGGCAAAAGGGACACTTGTTATAGATATTTATCTACAGGAGGGCAATCATGAAAGAGAAAAAGACAAAGCGCCGCGTATGGCGTGGTGTTGCGACAACAGGAACATCACTTCTTGCACTGTCGTTATCCGCATCGATGGTGATCGACACATTCCGTACGGATATTGACAAGTTCCTTGGAACACAGAGCACACAGATGGTGACAGACAATCAGACAGAGGACGATTATACTTATAAGTCTGATTACAGCAGTACAACTGAACTTCTGGATTCAATCGAAGATCTAGGAGAGCGCATGAGTGAGGAAGGAACCGTTCTTCTGAAGAATAATGGGGCACTTCCGTTGACAAAGGATGAGACACAGAAAGTAACATTTCTTGGATTCTCCAGTTATTTTCCAATTCAGGGTGGAGATTTCGGAAGCTCACTTGTCGAGAACAAAGGAACAGATGCAGATACTGTAGACATGGTACAGGCATTTGAAGCAAAGGGATACAGCTTAAACCCGACGGTTCAGAACATGTATGAGAGTATGAAAGAAGACTTCAAGTCTGAGGCGGTTCTTCCGTGGGGTGTTGTTACCTACTATCGCGCCACATCACCGGCAGTTGGGGGAACATTTACAAGTCTTGAGCCTTCACAGGAGAAGTTAGATAAGGCAGAGCCAGCATGGAAAGAAAGCATGAATGACTATAATGTTATGGTAGTTACAATTGCCCGTGCAGCAGGTGAGAATACAAACTACACACCGGGAGAAGATGGTGTGAATCCGGATCAGGATCTCAATCAGGCAGATCCTCTCGGACTTTCTGATACAGAGCGTGCAACAATTGACGCGGCAGTAAAGGCGAAGGAAGAGAATGGTGGTAAAGTCATCGTTCTTCTGAACAATGCAAGTGCGATGGAGATTGATGAACTTAAGAACAACGATGGAATTGACGCAATGCTTGAAATAGGAATTCCGGGTGGATACGGATTCTACGGAGTTGCGGATGTTCTCAGCGGAGAGGCCAATCCGTCCGGACATCTTGCTGATACATATGCAGTAGATAATTCCGCATCACCGGCAGCACAGAACTATGGTGACTATGAGTGGACGAACGCGGATTCTGATTATTCAATCAATTCTGAGATTGTAGAGGCAGAGGGCATTTATACAGGATACAAATATTATGAAACCCGTTATGCGGATACAGTCCTTGGTCAGGGAAATGCATCTGACAGTGTTGGAAGCTCCACAGGCGGCGCATGGACCTACAATAGTGAAGTTTCTTACCCATTCGGCTATGGACTTTCTTATACAACATTTACACAGACATTGAATAGTCTGAATGTAGACCTTGAGAACAAGAAAGTAACGGCAGAAGTAACAGTAACAAACACAGGTGATGTAGCAGGTAAAGATGTAGTACAGCTTTATGCTTCTACTCCTTATACCGATTATGATAAAGAACATCTGGTAGAGAAGGCAGCAGTTCAGCTTCTTGACTATGAGAAGACAGACGAACTTGCACCAGGTGAATCCACAACAGTAACGATCACAGCAGATGCACAGGATATAGCAAGCTGGGACAGCACAGCAGCAAATGAAGCCGGAACAACAGGAAATTACATTCTGGATGCAGGCGATTATTATTTCACGATTGGAAATGGTGCACATGAAGCAGTGAATAACGTGCTTGCAGCACAGGGATACAGCGAGTCCAACGGAATGACATCTGCAGGAAATGCTACAAATGTAAAATCCTGGAATCTTGCAGCAATGGATACAACAACATTTGCCAAGACAGAGAATGGAACAGCAGTAGAGAATCAGCTTCAGGATATGGATCTGAATACTTATATGCCAGATACCGTTACATATCTTACAAGAAATGACTGGAGCGGAACATTCCCGAAGACATACAAAGATCTGACCGCAACAGATGAGATGGTTCAGATCATGCAGAACGATACTTATGAAATCAAAGAGCAGGGAGATCTGGATTCTGTAACATTTGGTGCAGACAATGGGCTGACACTTGCGGACCTGAAAGGTGTAACAGATATTACAGATGAAAAATGGTCACAGCTTATGGATCAGATCACTTTGGAAGACTGCATGATCCGTGTAGGATTCGGTGGAACAAGCACAAAACCGATTGAGTCGATCTCTTCACCGGAAGCAGTACAGAATGATGGACCGAATGGAATTAACTCTTATACACTTGGACAATATGCGAATACGGACACAAGCTCAGCAGATCCGTGTGCAATTGATCCGGATGACAAGAACTTAAACTACAAGTTTGGAACAATGGCATGTGAGCCGATAATCGCCCAGACATTCAGCAAACAGCTGGCAACAGAGTATGGAGAAGTAATTGGAAATTATTCCCTGTGGTCAAACCTGACAATCTTCTGGGGAGCCGGAACAAACCTTCACCGTACACCATACAATGCACGTAACCACGAGTATTATTCAGAGGATGCAGTACTGACAGCTTATCAGGCATCCAACTATATTGCAGCAGCACAGAAATACGGCGTCCTGATTGCACCGAAGCATTTTGCATTCAACGATACAGAAATCAATCGTTCCGGTATTGCAACTTTCATGACAGAGCAGAAAGCGCGTGAGAACGAACTTCGTGGAGTACAGGCTTCTGTAGAAGATGCACAGACACTTGCAGTCATGACAACATTCAACCGTATTGGATGTACAGCTGGAAATGCCCATTATGGACTTCTCATGAATATCCTTCGTAAAGAATGGGGATTCCAGGGACTGATCAGTGAGGACTTTATCCAGGACGCAAACTATGCTGTACTGAAAGAAGCAGCACACTGTGGTGTGACAATGACATGTAATACAGGCGACAGCACAATGGAGGCAGTCAGTGCAAAATGGGACTACTGGACATTGGAAAATGTAAGTAAAGATGCAGAACTGATGCAGGATCTGAAGAACGATATGATGTGGCAGAACTATGCACTTGCAAATTCCAATGCAATGGATGGACTGAATTCCACATCCCGCATTGAGCATGTAAGAACATGGTATGATAACGCACTGACAGCAGCAGAGGTAGTTTTTGCACTGCTGACACTTGCAGCAATTGCAATGTATCTTAAGAGTACAAAGAAGAATAAATAAGGGGGCAGAGAAGATGAGTTTTATTAAGAAACAATCCGTTGGTTTTTATTTCGCAGCGCTGGCAGTCATTGCCGCAGTTGCAGCAACCGTCTTTTATCTGATTAACTGTAATACGGCTTATTTCAGTAATCTTGGCGTAAATGCAGTGATTGTAGGATGTATGGTTGTGGCAATCCTTCTGGAATTGGTTTATATCATTGGATATAATAAAGCAGGTGCAAGCCTTGTTGTGGATGTGCTTCCAGTTGTGAGCGGAGCACTTCTGATGGTGGCATTTGCACAGTTTATCACAGCTCGTGTCAACAGCATTGCAACAATCCTTTCTTTTGAGAGAAATGCACAGACAATGAGCGATCTGTCCAGTGCGATCGTTGGTATGATTTGTTGTTTTGTAGCAATTTTGCTCAATATCATCGGTTCTTTCTTCAAGGTAGTGAAAACAGAAGAATAAAAGATATTCAGATGGATTTGAAAAACTATACATTATGCGACATGGCGGTTCTTGGAAAACAGGAACCGTCTATGTTGCTATTCGCATATGAAGAGAAAATAATATTGGCATAGATCATTAAACAATTAAACAAAGCGTGAATCGTAACATGCAAAAATGCAGAACTTGACAGAAAAGATAAGATTAATTATTCTAAAAAATAGTAGATAGTAAGTGCGAAAAAAGTAAAAAAGGATGAAATCAGGAGGGGGATTGTATGCTTCGTATTGCAGTAGTGGAGGATGATAAAGCATATGCAGCACAGTTGAAAGAATATCTTGGACGTTATGGAACAGAGACAAATCGAAAATTAAAGGTTACTTTATTTCCAGATGGAGAGGATATAGTTACTGATTATTCGGCTGATTTTGACATTATTTTAATGGATGTAGAGATGACATTTATGGACGGTATGACTGCAGCAGAGAGGATACGAGAAAAAGACAGTGAAGTAGTGATTATATTTATTACGAATATGCCGCAGTATGCAATTCAGGGGTATAAGGTAGATGCATTAGATTATGTTCTTAAGCCAATTTCATACTTTGCTTTTTCGCAGAGAATTGATCGTGCCCTGACACGTGTGAAGAAAAAAGAGACAAATTATATTGCAGTAGCACAAAAACGTGGAAAGAAGAAATTAGATGTTGATAAGATATGTTATATAGAGGTCGTAGATCATGAGTTGATTTTTCATATGACAGATGAAAATGTGGTAACAAAAGGAAGCATGAAAGAGGTAGAAGATGCACTTGATGAAACAAAATTTTTCCGCTGTAATCGTTGTTATCTTGTGAATCTGGAATATGTAGAAGATTTTCACGGAAGTGATGTAACAGTTGATTCAGATGTGATCCAAGTGAGCCGTTCAAGGAAAAAAGCTTTTTTGGATGCTCTGAATGATTATATGAATGAGGTGGGAAGATAATGAATGAAATAACATTTATTAATACACCTGGATATTACTATTCCATTGCTTATTTTTTAGCAGCATTTCTTGTGATTAGAACAAACCGGCAGAGGGGACAGATGAAAGGCTGGAAACAGTGGTTTGTACATTTTGGATTTTTGGCTGCAATCGTTGGATTTATGGAAGCAACAGATGGAATCAGGCAAAGTCTGTTTCTTCCGAGTATGATGGTAACGGTTTTTCTTCTTCTGCTCTATATACATTTCTGTTGCGAATTTGAATGGAAAGAAGCAGGTTATTATTGTGCAAGGGCATTTATTAGCGGAGAATTTGCTGCATCACTTAGTTGGCAGATCTATTTTTATTGTATTACTGTTAAGAATGGTCTTTCTGCATGGAGTGGGTGGAAATGGATAGGATTACTGGGTATCTATCTGGTTGTTTTTGGGATACTATATTTGCTGGAAAGGCACTTGCAGGAAGATGTTGAAGAAATTAGTATCAATAAAAGAGAACTTCTTACTGTAATTATTATTACAGCTGCTGTTTTTGCTGTAAGTAATATCAGCTATCTTGATCAAGATACTCTGTTTAGCAGTCGTTTTGCGGGAGAAATGTTCACTATACGTACGCTTGTAGATTTGAGTGGATTGGCAGTGTTGTATGCTTATCATGTCCAAGTCAGAGAACTTCAGATGAAATTTGAAGTGGATACGCTCCAAAATATTTTGGAAATGCAGTATAAAAATTATCAATTATCTCAGGAGAGTATAGAGATCGTGAATCAGAAGTATCACGATCTCAAGCATCAGATTACGCTTCTTAAAGCAGAAGCTAATAATGAGAAGTCAACGCAATATTTGGAAGAGATGGAGAAAGAAATCAAGTCTTACGAAGCTCAGAACAAGACAGGAAATAAGGTTCTTGATGCGGTGCTTACAAGCAAAAGTCTGTACTGCCAGAATAAATGCATCGGATTTACTTGTGTGGCAGATGGAACACTTCTTGATTTTATGGCAGAAATGGATATTAGTGCATTGTTTGGTAATATTCTGGATAATGCTATTGAAAGTACAGAAAAAATACGAGAAAAGGAAAAGCGCCTGATTCACTTGTCGGTATCACAACAGAAAAAATTTCTAAGAATTCGTATAGAAAATTATTGCGAAGAAAAAATTGTGTTTAAAAAAGGAATTCCGCAGACAACCAAAAAAGACAAAAAATTTCATGGATTCGGAATGAAAAGCATTCAGAGTACAGTAAAGAAATATGGAGGGTCTGTAACAGCAGGGATTAGGGATAACTGGTTTGAACTGAGGATACTGATTCCGCTAAATAAAGATTTATCGTAGAGATTCTTCTTCGAGTGCGGACGAAATTAAATAGTGCTTATAAAGGTTATTCTATAGACAGGCATCAAGGTGTGGTTTCATGCTCCGGGTTCTGTATACAGGAAAGACTAGGAAAAACGAAAGATTACTAAAAATAAAGCAATGCTCGGCAAACTCGCTGCCGCTTCAGACAGTAGCCTCGCATTACTTTAACGTAATCTTTCGTTTTTTAAGTCTTTCCAAGTACACAGAATAGTCACCTGAATCAATCCCTCAATATCTGTCTATCGGTAAAGTTTTTCCGCACTATCTGATTTCTGCTTTCTCGAAAGAAGAATTCTACTTGAGACGGAAAGGAAACGGATGTTCTGTAGAATGATATCCATATCTCAAACGTGTTTATATTTAATAAAGATTTAGCGTAGAGGTCTATCTTTTTCAATAAACAGAAAACTGAAAATATTATTTTGGAAAGTCGATTGTTAGAAGAATGGTACAGGGACGTTGCTGAAAACTCATAAAAAGTTATAAACTTCTATGTTTCATTCCTACTTCAACGAGTATACTTTTGATGATATATTCAATGTATTAAATCCCATTGACAATTAACAGAAAATATTGCTATTATTATATATATAAACAGTTTTTAATTGTTTAAATAAACATTTTATTATTAAAAGAGAGGTAAATCCACTGGAAGTCATAAAAAATCAAATCAAATTTTTTATTGAAAGGGGAAATTATATGAAAAAGGTTATATGTTTATTTTCCGCATTTTTATTACTTTTATTATCTGCCATGGCAATATATGTACACGAAACAGACTCTCAAGAGTACCTATCAATTCCAAGTTATAACGAAACATACTCTACACACCCAACAGATAATAATTTTTTGTCACTAAAAGAATATAATACAGAATACTCCAATGGAGAAAATCCTCTAAAAACAAACTCTCAAGATTACCTATCAATTTCAAGTTATAACAAAACATACTCTGCACACCCAACAGATAATAATTTTTTGTCACTAAAAGAATATAATGCAGAATACTCCAATGGAGAAAATCCTCTAAATAAATAGTCTGCTTTTCAAGTAGAGTTCTTCTTTCGAGAAAGCAGAAATCAGATAGCGACGGAAAACTTACCGATAGACAGACATTGAGGGATCGATTCAGGTGACTGTTCTGTGTGCTTGGAAAGACTTAAAAAACGGAAGGTTACGTTAAAGCAATGCGAGGCTACTGTCTGAAGCGGCAGCGAGTTTGCCGAACATTGCTTTGTTTTTAGTAATCTTTCGTTTTTCTTAGTCTTTCCTGTATACAGAACCCGGAGCCTGAATCAATCCCTCAATGTTTGTCTATTAGAATAAGCTTTATAAGCGCTATCTGATTTCGTCCGCACTCGAAAAAGAATCCCTACGCTAAATTTTTAATTTTCTTGAATCTTCCCAGCCAGATAAAGCAGCACCGCCTCCTGAAATTTCCTCGGATTCAGTGAACATTTCTTCTGAATCGCGTTCAATTTATACTGCAATGTATTTTTATGGAGAAAGAGTCGTTCGCTTGTGGCGGCGAGAGACATTTCTTCGGAAAAATAAACTTCCAGAAGTTCCTTTTCCTGTTCGTTGAGTGTACCGATTGTCTTGGCTAAAAATTCTTTCTGATTTTCTGGTGTGATCGTAGAAAGAATCAACTCAAGTGTCAGATCATCGAAAACAACGTAGTGTTCCGCGGAAAGTGCAAGACTGCGTAAAGCAGTCTCAGCGGATTGATAGGAAGTATGGAGTTGGAAGAGCGATGCCGGCTTTCCAACTGCAATATCTAAAATATCAAAATGTTCTTTTGCAAAGAGTTTGAAAATATAATTCTGCTTTTCAAATTCATTTTCTTCGATCAAAGCAATAAAATCCCCCGGATAATTAAATGTGTGAAGGCAGACATGTGCCTGTGCAAACATTTGTTGAATTTTCTGTTCTAAAATAGAACGGTTTGTAAGTGTATTTTGCTTGTTTGTACGAATGAGAACAACTCTTTTCTTTGTATTGAGATCAATCTTAAATTCATGCAGACAAGAGGTGAGGTATTCCTGATTGTCAGTTTCATTTTTGATCAAAGACTGAATGACAAAATGCTTTTTATCGGCCTGTCTGCGGCTGTACTGATTCAGTTCCTGTTCCCGGATCAGGAGATTGGTGATGCGTTCAGCGAGATAGGCATAGCTGCGGACTTTATCAGGTGCGCCGGTAATTCCGATGACAGCAAGCAGATGTTCATTATGATAAAGCGGAAGATTGATTCCCTGTTTTGTGCCGGAAAAATTGTTGTCTTCTGTTACTTCCAGTACAGAACCGGAAACGGCGACCTGCTGTCCAATCTCGTGAAAGGTTCCGACACGGGATGAATCTGTGCTGGCGAGAATGATGCCAGATGGAGCAATAAAGTTGATGTCATGATTACAGACGTCTTTAATCGTATTTACAATTTGTTCTGCGAGTTCGCGGTCGATTTTAGTTATCATAGATTTTTTATTATATCCTTCTTTCTTTTGACATAACTGTTCAGAGCCAACCTCCAAAATGCTACGCATTTCGTCGGTGTGGCGTATCCGCCAAATAAAATTTCAAAAACAGTCTTAAAAATGCAAGCATTTTACATCTGTTTTATGAAATTTTGCTTGGCTCTGAACAGTTACCATTTTACTACAAAATGTTATATATAACAAATAATAATAAAATAAATATAAAATAATGTTAAATGTAACATATTTGTAAAACGGGAAATTTGGTATCCTAATATTAATAAAACACGGAACAGACATGGAAAGGAGTTCATTATGAAAATAGTAACAGCGATTGATTCTTTTAAAGGAAGTATGACTTCTATGGAAGCAGGACAGGCAGCAGCAGAGGGAATCCACAGAGTGGATGCGGATGCAGAAGTAATTGTAAGACCACTGGCTGATGGCGGGGAAGGTACAGTAGAGGCTCTTGTATCAGGGATGAACGGAACATTACAGAAAGTACAGGTGACAGGACCGCTCGGTGAGCCGGTGATCTGTGAATACGGTATTATTGAAAGCACGAAGACAGCTGTGATCGAGATGGCGGGGGCAGCAGGAATTACACTGGTTTCTGATGAAGAGAGAAATCCGCTGAATACGACAACATACGGCGTGGGAGAAGTGATCCGTGATGCAATCGACAAGGGGTGCAGACGTTTTCTCGTCGGAATCGGCGGAAGTGCGACAAATGATGGTGGTGTTGGAATGCTTCAGGCATTAGGTTATGGTTTTCTTGACAAAGATGGAAATCAGGTTCCATTTGGTGCAAAGGGGCTGAAGGTTCTGGAGGAAATCACAGATACATATGTGCTTCCGGAATTAAAAGAATGCAAGTTTAAGATTGCATGTGACGTAACAAATGCTCTTTGCGGAGAGCAGGGATGTAGTGCAGTGTTTGGTCCTCAGAAAGGTGCAACACCGGAAATGGTCCGTCAGATGGATCAGTGGCTGGGATATTATGCAGCATTGGCGAAAGAAAAATTTCCAAAGGCAGATGCAAAGAAGGAAGGAACAGGAGCAGCAGGCGGACTTGGATTTGCATTTCTTACATTTACAGATGCTGTTCTGGAATCGGGAATTAAAATCGTGCTGGAAGAGACACAGTTAGAAGAGTACGTGAAAGATGCAGACCTTGTCATCACGGGGGAAGGCCGGATGGATGGCCAGACAGCGATGGGAAAAGCTCCGGTTGGAGTGGCTGCACTCGCAAAGAAATACGGCAAGCCGGTATTTGCATTTGCAGGTGCAGTCGAAAGAGATGCCAGAAAATGTAATGAACATGGCATCGATGCATTTTTCCCTATCCTGCGCGGTGTAGTTACGCTGGAAGAGGCAATGAAGAATGAAAATGCAAAGAGAAACCTGGCAGATACTGCAGAACAGGTGTACCGAACATTTACAATTCTTTAATCATACAATATTGTTTTAACTGAAAATAAGGTTTCTCCACGATTCCGAATGTCTTGAATCCAAGATGCTCATAAAATGGCACATTTTTTGGATTATGTGTCTCAAGAGAAATCATCATATCATTGCGGTCAGCGCAGGCAATGACTTCATTCATCATCATTTCTGCGAGACCGTGATGCTGGAATTTTGGATCAACGGCGAGGTAGATGACATGAAGTCTTCGTGTCTCATGAAGCTGTGCCGTCCATGCGGAGTTGAGGTAATCTTTTCCGAGGACGAAGTTGAAAAATGTCTTCATGGTCGGATCTTCGTGGAGCAGCCAGCCATCTGTGATGAGACTTTCTCTCAGGCTGACAAAATAATTATAAAATGCATGCCGGTGATCGGATTCATCAGAGAGGATCAGGACTCCTTTCAACTCGGGACTGTCGGCAAAAACTTCACAGGTTTCAAATAATTCAGTTACGTCGCACTCAAGAAGATGTGGCAGCAGACGTTCCTTTGTTGCTTCATCTTCGATCAGAGTGCTGTAGAGCGGGTCGTTCTGAAAGCAGACGGTCAGTATTTCTTTGAGTCGGTCAAGATCCTGTTCCTGCACTTTGTAGAGCTTATCGCTATTCATTGGTTTTCTCCATTCTTTTCTTTTTATAATGTTTCAAGGCAATCATTTATCAAAGCCTGAACTTTATCAACAGATTGTTTCATATAATGTAAATCATCTTTTAAGTAGGCCTGCTGGCGGCGGATAGCGGCTTCAAGTCTTCTGATCTCAAGATCAAGAGAACCTGGGATTGCCATCTGATCCAGTTCTTTCAGACGCTGGACAAGGCCGTAGAGGTTCTCATGGTGAAGAATGCGTTCGGCACCCCACATCAGACGATCCTTTGGCTGATGTAAAATATATTCCGTAAAGTGATAATAGACTTCTTCATCGAATAAAAATGCGTAACAGTTATTATCAACTTCATAGAGTGCTTCCAGCGCAGCTGTAATGTTCTGACTTTCCAGTGCATGGACTGCCTGCTCCAGATGACAGAGATTCTGACTGGCAGCAACATGAGGGAAGCAGACTGCGTCCTGCCAGTCAAGGCGGACGAAGTAGTCCTGCATCTTCCGGAAAATGTGCAACAGCTTAGAAGAGAGCGCAGGTATTGACGGGAAATCAGCAGAGACAGTATGGTTGTTGATCTCCTGAATCTTTTCATATAATAAATCGGCAGATTCACATACCTTTGAAATACTTTCCAGAAGCGCCGGAATTTCTTCTAATAATTCAGCCGGGGCATTGGACTGTGCGGCAAGACAGTCCGCAACAGAACTTTTCATTGCCAGAAAATGTCTGGAAAAGTCAAGTGGCGGAAGTGTCAGCTGATCCAGTGTAACTAAAAGTCTTGTATAGAGCTCGTGATGGAAACGGTAAACTGCTTCCTGATAGAACTCTTCATTATCATACTGGGAATGGTAATGCGTTTCCATAAACGGTCCTGCGCTGAAATCATTTACGGTAGAGGGAATACCGGAGATAGCAATGGAAAAATCATCCGACCATGTCTCGATCGGAGCAAGTACTGTCAGCCCATCAGGGTAAGCCTCCTTCGGAACAATTATATTTTCGCAAAAATGTTTCAGAAAATCAGCATACTCATAAGTAGAGCGGATTGCATCCTGTGTATTATGGGCGTGAGCCGGGAGTTCAAAGTTGAGATCGGCGATCACGCGGCCCTGCCATTCCGGGTGAACACGGAATACCTGGTTCCAGGCTCCGGTAGACCAGTCGAATTTAGAATCGCAGACACCCCATTCTTCAGCAGCAAGGGCACATACAGCAATTGTATAGCGAGGCTGATAGCCACTGTCAATCAAAGCTTTTACGATTCCAAAAGTCATGGAGACTGCACAATTGTCATCCTGGAATCCGTCAAAATAGGAATCGTAGTGTGCGGAAAGCAGAATCATCCGGTCGTCCCCTTCAGAAGCGGCAGTTCCCGGAAGATATCCGGTAATGTTATAAGCCGGGCGGTTGCGCTCAACCCAGGAAGAGGCATCAAGTTCAACTGCAACAGAGGACGGATGAGATACTGCAGGATCTTCGGGACAGAGAAGTTCTTTTAAATAAGAAGCATCTTGTCTTGATAAGGAAAATGCAGGAGCATATTCCGGTCCGGCAATATCCTGAGCATTGAGTGCCCGCGGATCAATCTCAGCATAGCCCTGTGTCTGGACAGCAATCAGTCCGACAGCCCCTTTCAAATATGCCTGATAGACCGGATAGTTGATCCACCATTCATCACGCTGGTTGATATCAGCAAGAACAAGCTTACCACGGACATTGAGTCCTTCATAGTCAGATGCGGTTCCGCGACCGACATAGACAAGATCATAAGTCTCGAATCCATCCGTTTCAAAATTCGTCTGATAAGCTCCCATCTGACAGGTATGCAGTTCTCCGTGCTGATCCTGGAAACGAAGTACAGCACGTTCAAAAGTCCAGGAATCTAGCCAGAATTCATCTTTCGTTACATTCTGAAGTCCGATGCGTTTCATTTCTTCATATAAAAAATCCCCTGTCTTATGTTCCGCATCAGAACCGGCAGTTCGGAAACCGAGTACCGGATTGGTTTTGTGAGTCTCCATCTGTTTTGCCAGCTGATAAGAGTAAGCAATGTCTAGATGTGAAATGCATTCGTTGATTCTGTTTTCTGTCTTTGATTCCATTTATATCACCTCTGAAAGTCTGAACCTGTTGTATATGTCTGAGATACTGCCATGGCAGTAACAATGTTATTCTGCGCTTATTTTAGCACTGTGTGGTAAGTGTGGCAAGAGCGGAACTCTCTAAATAAGATATGTACTATTGTGAAAATGTAACAAAAACGTATGGAAACGATTACATTGTTATGAAATAAACAATGTTTGTAAACGAAATCAATGACAAAACAATAAAAATCAGAAAAAATTGAGTGAATCTGTCTCTAGAAAAAGAAATCTTTGAATGCTATTCTGTTAGTGTAAAAAAAGAAAATAAGAATAGAATTTTTAAAGAGAGTCTATAGGAGGCAGGGGAATGAGAAGAATTTTACAGAATCTGATCATCGCATTTACAGTTATATTTTTGTTTACGGGTATGGTTTTATATAATAAATCAGAATATGTAGAGGCAAGCGGACAGTATACAAGCAACATAACACTTCATAACACATCACCACTTGAACTGGAAAATGTTCAGGTGAAGTTCAACGGAGCAGAGACAGTAACAATCGGGGCAATGCAGTCCGGAGAGAAAAGAGTGATTGAGATTCCGGAAGAAGCAAAACCGGCAGTTACAGTCCAGGTGAGCGGAACATCTGATCTGTCCGGAAAATTCGCCGGATATTTCAGTGGAAGAATTACTGATGGAACAGAAGCTACGATTTATATGGAAGAAGATTTGACACTGGGAGTTTCATCGAATGTGATGGATGATTGAAGAGAACAAGACTTATAAATTTCATAAAAATTCAAAGTCTTTCATAATATGAAGAGAGTGGACAACAGAAATTAGTTTTGCTGTCCACTCTTTTTATGCTATTATAGGAAAGAAATGACAGTTACAACTATTTTATAATAGGAAAGGATATTGATAATGAATAAGAAAATCATTCTTGCATCAGCATCTCCGCGCAGACGAGAGTTGCTTGCGCAAATCGGTTTAGAATTTGAGGTAAAGGTAAGTAACAAAGAGGAAGTCTATACAAGTACAAAACCACAGAAGATTGTAGAAGAACTTGCATTGATGAAAGCAGAAAATGTTGCATCTGATCTTCAGGCAGAGGGTGTAGAATTGGAAAATACAATTGTGATCGGAGCAGATACAATCGTTGTACGTGACGATGAAATCCTTGGCAAGCCAAAGGATGAAGATCATGCATATGAGATACTTCTAAGTCTTCAGGGGAGAGCCCATGAAGTTTATACAGGTGTTGCAATTCTTTCCTATAATAATGCGGGAGAGAAAGAAGTCATTAACCATGCGGTAGAGACAAAGGTTCATGTGAATGAGATGAGCGAAGAAGAAATCCGTGCGTATATCGCAACCGGAGATCCGATGGATAAGGCGGGAGCTTATGGAATCCAGGGAAGCTTTGCGGCGTATATAGATGGAATCGAAGGAGACTACTATAATGTGGTCGGACTGCCGGTATCATATGTGTACCAGCAATTGAAAAAATGCTAAACATATATTGTTACATTTGTAATCATATGGTATAATACATACGTTGTCGCTCCTAATCTGGCAACAGAAAGGGGGTGTGAATATGTCGGTATTTATCTCTTTTCTTGTTTCCGTCGCAGCAAGTGTAGTTGGCTACTATGTTTGCAAATGGCTAGACGGAGATAACAGCGACAATTAGCCTGAATGGATGCTCAACCATCAAAAAAGAGAAGACCCCTCATGAGTTGGCGGCTCATGAGGGGTCATTTTTGTGTGAATATGTCATATTCATCTCTTTCCTTAGCTACAATCACTATAGCACATAATCGTAGCTTAAACAAGTATATGTTGAAAAATAAAATTTTATTTATCACATCTAATTGTTGCTCAAAAGTGAGTGTTTTCTTTTGGAAAACAAAATCGTAACAAAACTGTAACATCTGATTTGCTATTATTATGAAAAGCTGGCGCAAAAATGAGAAAAACTTATTATTAATATACAAAATAAGACGAAATGTCTAGGAAAAAATTTTTGAATCGTACAAATGTATAGAAATAAAAACAATTTCTTTGTGAAAAATGCGCATGAAAATAGAGCGGATTCTAAAATGAGTAAGAAAAACGATTGAAAAAGTGATAAAAAATAGACAAAATGTAGAATAAAAAAAGAGCAAATTGAAATAAAAAAAGCGGATTTTTTATGAATTTAACTTATTGAAGTGGAACGTTGACAAAGAGAAATCATGGGAGTAATATTTAGTCAACTTTTCGGAGAACATGACGTTTTAATGCGATTGTAAGCAGTAACATATGCCATGCTGTATACGAAAAGTGACAAAATACAGCAATATACATTAGGTAGAAAGGGAGGGAGCAATACGGGAAATCTGGCAGACAATCTTATGGAAGAACTGAATTGTGAGACAGTGTTCACACTTCCGGTTCTTGGCGGGATCAATGAATCTGTAGTAGTTACCTGGATCATCATGGCAGTGCTTGTGATAGCATCCATTATCCTGGTAAGAAACTTAAAGGTTGAGAATCCCGGAAAAGTGCAGTTGGCTCTCGAAGCCGGTATCGGCGCTGCTGAGGACTTCTTTGTTGGAGTGCTTGGCAAAGAGAACAAGGGCTATGTACCGTATCTGATTACGGTTTTGTTATATCTCGCTTGTTCAAACACAATTGCACCATTGTTTGGCTTTAAGCCTCCGACGAAAGATCTGAACGTGACGGCTGCCCTGGCAATCATGAGTATGTGTCTCATTGAATTTTCAGGTATCCGCAAGAATGGATTTGGACATTGGGCGAAGCATTTCGCACAGCCGATTCCAATTGTAGCGCCGATCATGATTCTGGAAATCGTCATCCGGCCGTTGTCGCTTTGTATGCGACTCTTTGGTAACATGCTGGCAGGATTCGTAGTCATGGAACTTTTGAAAGCAATCGTTCCACTGATCATTCCGATTCCAATCAGTTTTTACTTTGATATTTTCGACGGTCTACTTCAGGCATACGTATTTGTATTCCTGACATCTCTGTTTATGAATGAAGAGATGGAGTAAGAACTTAACACATTCTATTGAAAAGAAAAGGAGATTAAAATTATGTCAACACTTATTGCTATTGGAGCAGCTATCGCAGTATTCACAGGTATTGGAGCAGGTATCGGTATCGGACATGCAACAGGTAAAGCAGTAGAAGCTATCGCAAGACAGCCAGAAGCAGAAAGCAAGATCAGTAAAAACCTTATCCTTGGATGTGCTCTTGCCGAGGCAACAGCGATCTACGGTTTCATCATTGGTATCCTGATCATCTTCTTCCTGAAATAAGAGATAAAAAGAATCTTATGAAAATGATGGAAGCAGATAACAGGAAAGGCAGGTGTAAAAGGTGCTTCAGTTAAATATGAACCTTGTCTATACCATTATCAACCTTATTGTTCTCTTCCTCCTGTTGAGACATTTTCTGATCAAACCGGTGAGTGATATCATGGAGAAGCGCAGACAGATGATCGCAGATGGTCTTCAGAGTGCACAGGATGCACAGAATGATGCGCAGAAGATGAAACAGGAATATGAAGATGCTTTAAAGGGAGCGAAGCTTGAATCAGCAGCGATTGTTGATAAGGCACGCTCAGAGGCTAAGACAGAGTATGACCGCATCGTAAGTGAAGCAGGAAGCAAGGCCGGAGATCTTCTGGAAGCTGCAAAAGAGAATGTACGTATTGAACGTGAGAAGACAATGAAAGATCTTCAGACTCAGATTGCAGGACTGGCTATGGCATCCGCTGAGAAGATCGTGGGCGACAAAGAGCAGAACATATATGACCAGTTTTTGGGAGAAGTAGGTGGGACAGATGAAGACACAGACAAGTAAAAGTCAGATTTACTGCCCGATGGCAGCAATCAGATATGCACGTGTTCTGTATGAAGTAGGTGTCCCAAAAGAAGCTGTACAGAAAACACGTGAGATTTTTGAGGAAGTACCGCAGCTTCACGAGATTTTCGCGAATCCTACCATTGAACTTCAGAAAAAAATGAATGTGGTAGACAGAGTATTTCCAAAGGAGATTAGAAATTTCCTTAAAGTAGCGTGCAGATATCAGAGAATGAATCTGATCGAAGATATCTTCACAGCATATGACAGATACTGTGATGAACAGAATCAGGTTCTGAACGCAGTTCTGACATGTATTCAGCCTCCGACGGAGGAACAGAAAAAAGGAATGGAGGCGTTCCTTTGCAAGAAATATGGCGCAAAACGTGCTAAAATCGAAGTTCGCCAGGACAAAGCACTGCTTGGAGGATTCATTCTCCGCGTTGGCAGTGATGAGTATGACTGGAGTATGAAAGGACGCCTGAACAGATTAGAACAAAGATTGACCTGGAGGTGAACAAGGTGAGTTCAATCAATTCAGATGAAATTATTTCTATCCTGAAAGAAGAAATAGAGAATTTTGATACAATGAGTAAGGACAGTGAAGTAGGTACTGTTGTTACTGTCGGCGATGGTATCGCCACAATCTACGGGATTGATCACGCCATGTACGGGGAAATCGTTACTTTTGAGAACGGCCTTAAGGGAATGGTACAGGATATTCGTAAGAACGAGATCGGATGTATCCTTCTTGGAAGCGACACAGGAATCCGTGAAGGCACAAAGGTAGCCCGTACAGGAAAGAAAGCAGGCGTTCCGGTTGGAGACGCTTATGTAGGAAGAGTTGTCAACGCCCTTGGTGAGGCGATTGACGGAAAAGGTGAGATCAAATCTGATGACTATCGCCCAATCGAGAATGAGGCACCTGGAATTGTTGATCGTAAGTCAGTAAGCGTTCCGCTTGAGACAGGTATCCTTTCCATTGATGCAATGTTCCCAATCGGCCGTGGACAGCGTGAGCTGATCATCGGAGACCGTCAGACAGGAAAGACATCCATCGCACTGGATACGATCCTGAATCAGAAAGGTAAAGATGTGATCTGTGTCTATGTTGCAATCGGACAGAAAGCATCTACAGTAGCCAAAGTTGTTAATACATTACAGACACACGGAGCAATGGATTATACGATCATCGTATCCTCAACAGCAAGTGACTGTGCTCCGCTTCAGTATATTGCACCATATGCAGGAACTGCTATGGCTGAGTATTTTATGCACAAGGGAAAAGATGCACTGATCATTTATGATGATCTTTCCAAGCATGCGGTTGCATACCGTGCACTTTCTCTTCTGCTTGGACGTTCCCCGGGACGTGAGGCATATCCTGGAGATGTATTCTATCTGCATTCAAGACTTCTGGAGAGATCCAGTCGTTTAAGTGA
The DNA here is from genome assembly GCA_934309345.1 of uncultured Mediterraneibacter sp. Classification (GTDB taxonomy): domain Bacteria; phylum Bacillota; class Clostridia; order Lachnospirales; family Lachnospiraceae; genus Mediterraneibacter. The sequence goes on from CAKRDD010000006.1 coordinate 75,504, forward strand.
TGAGATGGGCGGAGGTTCTATCACAGCACTTCCGATCATTGAGACACAGGCAGGAGATGTATCAGCATATATTCCGACAAATGTTATTTCCATCACAGACGGACAGATCTTCCTGGAGAGTGGACTTTTCGCATCAGGAATGAGACCGGCGGTCAACGTTGGACTTTCTGTATCCCGTGTTGGTGGTGCGGCTCAGGCGAAAGCAATGAAGAAAGCATCCGGAAGTATCCGTATCGATCTGGCACAGTATCGTGAGATGGAAGTATTCACACAGTTCAGTTCAGATCTTGATGCAGCTACGAAGGAAGAACTGGAATATGGAAGTGGTCTGATGGAACTTCTGAAACAGCCACTGTACCATCCACTTTCCCTGCATGAGAAAGTAATCACACTGTGTGCAGCAACACATAAAGTACTCTTAGGTGTTGAGAAGACAAAGATCAAACAGTTCCAGTATGATATGCTTCAGATGTTCGAGACAGAGCATCCGGAGATCGGTCAGGAGATCGAAGAAAAGAAAGCCCTGACAGAGGAACTGATCGACAAGATCGTAGAGACAGCGAAGGAATTCAAGAAGAGCAGGTGTTAATATGGCAAATATCAGAGAGATACAGAGCAGAATCAACAGTGTCAAAGACACAATGAAGATTACCAATGCGATGTATATGATCTCTTCTTCCAAACTGACACAGGCAAGAAAGAAGCTGGCAGATACAGAGCCATATTTCTATGCGCTGCAGGGTGAGATCAGCCGTATCTTACGTCACTTACCGGAATTACATCATAGCTATTTCAACAAGAGAGAAAACATTCCGGCAGAGGAGCGTAAGATTGGATCGATCGTTATCACTGCAGATAAGGGACTGGCAGGTGCTTACAATCACAATATCGTGAAGCTTGAGGAAGAGATCCTTTCCAAGCCGGGTCAGCACAAACTTTTTGTTGTAGGAGAGCTTGGACGTCATTATTTCGCAAAGAAGGATGTAGATATTGATACAAACTTCCGTTATACAGTTCAGAAGCCGACCATGCATCGTGCCCGTGACATTTCAGCGGTTATTCTGGATCAGTTTAACAATCATGAACTGGATGAGGTTTATGTAGTATATACACGAATGGAAAATGCAGTTCAGTCAGAGGCAGAAGTATTAAAGCTTCTTCCACTCGAGAGAGGGGACTTCGGCGAAATGAAAATGCCTTTGAATATGTACCGTGAGGAAATTGAACTGAATCCGTCTCCTATGGATGTCATGAACAGCATCGTACCAAGTTATATCAATGGTATGATCTACGGATGTCTGGTTGAGGCTTATGCCAGTGAGCATAATGCCCGTATGATGGCAATGAAGTCAGCAACAGACAGCGCACAGGATCTGATCAAAGAATTGTCAATCCTCTACAACAGAGCGAGACAGGCTGCAATCACGCAGGAAATCACAGAGGTTTGTGCCGGTGCAAGAGCTCAGCAGAAGAAGAGTTAAAATGTCGAGATGCGTTACAGACAGCAGATTGCTGCAGTCTGTAATGACTGAAATATAGAAAGAGAGAGAGAACATGAATAAAGGACGAATTGTACAGGTTATGGGACCTGTCGTTGACGTAGTGTTTGAAAACGGTGATCTTCCTTTTATCAAAGATGCTCTTGAAGTTGATAATAATGGAAAGAAATGCATCATGGAGGTTGCACAGCACCTTGGAAATAATGAGGTGCGCTGCCTGATGCTTGCTGCAAGTGAAGGACTTTGCAAAGATATGGAAGTTACTGCAACAGGAGCCGGTATTCAGGTTCCTGTCGGCGAGCAGACACTTGGAAGATTATTTAATGTACTCGGTGAGACGATCGATAACGGAGAGCCGATTACAGATTCTAAAAAATGGGTCATCCACAGACAGCCGCCTACATTCGAGGATCAGAGCCCGGTAGTTGAGATCCTTGAGACAGGTATCAAAGTTATCGACCTTCTTGCTCCTTATGCAAAAGGTGGTAAGATCGGTCTGTTCGGTGGTGCCGGTGTAGGTAAGACCGTACTGATTCAGGAACTGATCCGTAACATCGCAACAGAGCATGGCGGATATTCTATTTTCACAGGAGTTGGAGAGCGTTCCCGTGAGGGTAACGACCTCTGGACAGAGATGAAAGAATCCGGAGTACTGGAGAAAACAGCTCTGGTATTCGGACAGATGAACGAGCCACCTGGAGCTCGTATGCGTGTCGCTGAGACAGGACTTACAATGGCAGAGTATTTCCGTGATGAGCAGCATCAGAATGTGCTTCTCTTCATCGATAATATTTTCCGTTTTACACAGGCTGGATCTGAGGTGTCTGCCCTTCTTGGACGTATGCCTTCAGCCGTAGGTTATCAGCCGACACTGGCAACAGAGATGGGTGAACTTCAGGAGCGTATCGCTTCTACAAAGAACGGTTCTGTAACATCAGTCCAGGCAGTATATGTGCCGGCCGATGACCTGACAGACCCGGCTCCGGCAACAACATTTGCCCACCTTGATGCAACAACAGTACTTTCCAGAAAGATCGTTGAGCAGGGTATTTATCCGGCCGTAGATCCGCTGGAGTCAAGCTCCCGTATCCTGGAAGCAGACGTTGTAGGAGAAGAACATTACGAAGTAGCCAACAAGGTAATCGCAATCCTTCAGAAATATAAAGAACTGCAGGATATCATTGCGATCCTTGGTATGGAAGAACTTTCTGATGAGGATAAGGCAACCGTTATGCGTGCAAGAAAGATTCAGAAATTCCTGTCTCAGCCGTTTTTCGTAGCAGAGACATTTACAGGAATCCCTGGAAAATATGTGCCGCTGAAAGAGACAATCCGTGGATTCAAGATGATCATCGACGGAGAGATGGATGCATATCCGGAGAACGCTTTCTTCAATGTCGGAACAATTGATGATGTAATTGCCAAGGCAAAAGAGATGGAAGAAGAGTAATTGTTGAAATAGGAGAATGTGCATATGGATACATTTGGTCTGAAAATCATAGCAAGTGATGGTGTATTCTACGAAGGTCGTTGTAAGAAGCTGATCATCCCGGCTCCGGATGGAGAAAAGGGAATTCTTGCAAATCATGAGAATATGGTGATCGCTGTTAATGTCGGAGTTGCACATATGAGTCTGGACGGAGAAGAATGGAAGGACATTGCAGTTGGTGTAGGATTTATTGAAATCGTAAACAATCGTGTTACACTGATTGTTGATACAGCCGAGAAACCGGAAGACATCGATGTGCGTCATGCACGGGAACAGAAAGAACGTGCAGAAGAACAGTTGCGTCAGCAGCAGAGTATCCAGCAGTATTATCATACGCAGGCATCTCTGGCAAGGGCGATGAACCGACTTCGTGTTTCACAGAATAAGAAGTGGAATCTATAGATTCCGAAGGCAGGTGTGCAGAAATCAGAAGTACCTGCAGGATATATCATTTAATTATAGAAAGAGGGATAGATTTTCCAGAACGGGGAATCTCCCCTCTTTTTTACATTTAAAAGTGAACTGCGAAACTTTTTTGTATTGCATTTTAATTCGTGGTATAATACAATAAACTTATCTGAGTGTCTAAAATTATAGAAAGACAGAGGAAAAATAATATGGGTGATAGAAAAAAGCCACGTTCTCTTTCAGAAATCGTAAATGATGTACTTAGTGCGGTACGTGATTATTATGATTCAGAATACGTGTACTATATTGAGAAAGAGTATGGGGATATTGAGACCATCTTTGAGTGGTGTGCAGAGAATGTTCCATGGCAGAGAGATAAGATAAAGATGCTTCCGGAAGAACATCAGCCAAAGTGGATGAAGCAGGAGATTACAAATTCAACAGAGGCCGATTACAGTGTGAGCTTACAACTGGATGAGAATACAGTAGCAATTCTTGCAGCAGTTGGAGTTCACCGGGGCGGGTGCGATGTTGGATTGCTTCGTACAGTGATTCCGTATATACCGCAGGCAATCACTCTTCACAAGCTTCAGAAACAGCAGGAGTATCTCAGTTATCATGATAATCTGACAGGAGTACTTAACAGAAATAGTTTTGTTGCATATCTGGATCAGGTGGAACCGGAAGATTTGAAGACACTGGGAGCTCTTTCTGTAGACATTAATGGACTGAAGAATTTTAATAAAGAATTTGGCAGAGATTATGGAGATGAAGTTGTAACCAGAGTTGGTGAAGTGCTTTCAGAGTATTTCCATAATGGTGATGTATACAGAATGACAGGAGACGAGTATCTGGTTCTTGTTGAAGATGCTTCGTATGAAGATTTTACACAACAGGTACATGGTGCATATACAAAGCTTGAGAACATAAGTCTGGGACTTGTTTCGGTAGGGTATGCATGGGGGAAAGTAGACATAGATGTAAATGGTCTTGTGATCAGTGCAGAGAATATGATGCGGGAAGAGAAAAAAAAGTATTATAAGAATCTGCGAAAAGGTCATCATGAGCCAATCATCAAACAGGATCTTCTGGATGATATTGAACAGAAGAATTTTATTGTATGTCTGGTACCGAAGATTGATGTGCAGACCGGAGAAATTGCAGGTGCGGAGGCGATTGTAAGATATCATCATAAGGATCTTGGAATTATGGATCCGGGAAGATATATTAATCTTCTGGAAGAAACAAGATTGTCACATTATCTTGATCTTTATATATTTGAACAGGTATGTCAGATCCTTCATAAGTGGGAGACAGAAGGAATTCAGATGGTGCCGGTTTCAGTAAACTTCGCAGGTGAAACATTGCGGCAGGAAAATATTGCGGATCAGATGAGTGCTCTGATCGAGAAGTATCAGGTGTTATGTGAATATCTGGAAGTAGAAGTGTCAGAGTCTTATACAGATACGAACCAGGAGATGCTGGCGGCATCATGCAGTAAGATCAGAAAAGCGAATGTCCGTGTAGTATTGGATCATTTCGGAGCTAAGAACTCCAGCTTTTCGATTCTGTCAATTATGGATTTTGATGGATTGAAGCTGGATGAGAGCCTGATCACAAATCTGGTTGGAAACAGAAGAAGCAGAGTGGTAGCAAAGGCCGTAATTGATATTTGTCATCAATTGGGATGTTCTGTTCTTGCGGAGAGTGTTGAGACACAGGATCAGCTGAATGTTCTTCAGGAATTAGGCTGTGATTATGCTCAGGGAACATTATTTAACAAACCAATTAAAGTGGAGTCATTTGAAGTGCGGTATCTGAAGGAATAGGATGATCTGCCGGGGGGATGAAACGGAAAAGATTCTAAATATTACAGAGGATAAGATAAAAAAATACAGATGGAGTTGAAATTAAATAAGATGAATAAAGCATTGTTTAGAGACAAAGCAAAGAAACTAATGCTTACGGGTGCTTTGGCAGGAGTAATTGCAGGAGTGGTAATTACTTCAGGAATCTCCTCAATTACACTGAAAAAGGTTGAAAAGAAACTGGAAATCAGCAATGCAAAATTACAGGAGCAGACAAAGAAGAACGAAGAACAGCAGGCAGAGTTAGACAGAGAAGAAGTAACAGAAAATACTGCAGAGTTGCTGGCAAGTGAGGATGACCGCTGGTGTCTTGCACTTGTGAATGAGAAGCATCCATTGGATACTTCTTATGTGCCGGCGAAGCTGACAGAGATAAGTGGTGGAAAACAGGTAGATTCCAGGATAGCAGACAGTCTGAATAAGATGCTGGATGATGCGAAGAGTGCAGGACTCAGCATGTATGTGACATCAGGATATCGTTCTTATGAGAAACAGAGAGAGGTCTTTAATACGACGATGCAGGATTGGATCAATCAGGGATACACACCGTTAAATGCGTATGATGAGACAAAGAAATCAGTTGCAATTCCTGGAACAAGCGAGCATGCAACCGGTCTTGCTGTTGACATTATGTCGACAAAATACGGGGAGCTTGACGAGAAACAGGGAGATACAGAAGAACAAAAGTGGTTGATGGAACATTGTTCAGAGTATGGTTTTGTCCTTCGGTTCCCGCAGGATAAGTCTGATATCACAGGAATTATATATGAGCCGTGGCATTATCGTTATGTGGGAGTAGATGCTGCAAAAGAGATGACAGAGAATGGACTTACGTTGGAAGAATATGTTTCTGCAAATTAAGTGAAAAACCGTTCTGATCGACAGATAAGAGAGAAGTATAAATAATACATAAGGAGGAGAAGCAAATGGAAGATTTAACATTTGGAGAACAGGTGAAAATCGTCCTGGGAAGAAAAGGAATGACGATCAAAGAACTGGCGGAGACGATCGAGAAAGAGACAGGAAAGAAGATGTCACGTCAGAATTTAACACAGCGCCTTGGAAGGGATAATTTTCAGGAACAGGATATGAGACTGATCGCATCTATTCTCGGCTGTCCGTTTCAGCTGAGTATCATGTCAGGAGAGATTACAGAAGGCGCAGCCGGACGTGTCAGAAAACAGGAAGTAAAATGGAATGAACAGGAACAGCCGGAAGAGAGCTTTTCAGAGGAAACGGTGGAGACAGAGAAGGAAGAACAGCAGCTTACAGGTGAAGAACGTGACATGACGATCGGTGAGATTTATGATATGCATGAAGAACTTGCTGAACTTGAAAAGAATGCAGTAGAAGCAGAGCCAACAGAAGATGTCAGAGAAGAACTTCAGGCAGAAGAAGCGGAATATAAGGAAGAGCTTCAAGAAGAGCCGGAATCAGATCAGGAAGAAGAAAACTCTGCGGAATCAGAAGTTTCCTATACGGAAGATTATGCTCAGCCTGTAGAGGAAGAAGCAGAACCATATGAAGAATCAGAAGTTTCATCCTATGAGACACAGCCAGTGCAGGAAGAGGTTACATACGAAGAGCCTGTACAGGAAGAAATAGCACAGGAAGAACCGGAGGAGGAAGTTGGAGACATTAATCCATACACAGGAAAAGAATATGAATCCAACAGCGTACGTATGCATCCGAAGAGAATTGGATATGTGCAGGTTTATGACCGTACAAGCCATAAATGGACAGATATGACAGAATGGGCATTCCTTGGATATCAGGAACGTAAGAAAGTGCTTCTTGGAGAGGATTACGAACCGCCGATTTATCTGGATTAGAATTAAAATGGATAGAGAAAAGAAGTGCTTCTGTTGCCGGACACCTCCTTTCTCTATCTTTTTCCTTTCTTTTTGAGAATTACATTAAATATCGACACCAGTGACCAAAAGATTCAGAGTTTTCACATTCATCTTCGGTAAGCTCCAGAATAGAGATGTAAGAACTGGTAAATTGAGGAAAGCCGAACAAGTTAGCCATATGTGCTTCTCTGGGATCGTAAAGGCCGGGAACGCCAAGCCAAAGATGATCCTCTTCTTTGATCAGGAGAAGGTGATGATAATTATGACAACCATGCAGAAGAAAACTGTTGTTGGCAAGTGGCCAGAATCTGCGCGGAAGTGTGGAAATCTCTGCGTGTGTAATTTTTCTGGCTTGAATCGAAGCGTCCTGAATTGCAGTCTCCTCAGTTGGTGCTTCCTCAGTTGGTGCCTCCTCAGTTGAAGCAGCATCAATAGAAGTGTCATCAATAGAAGCGTCAGATAATGCTGCTTCGGATACAGTCTCAGATGCAATTTCTTCTGTTATGACGGCTGCTTCCGAAAGGGATGAATCCTCAGGTTCAGAGGATAAAGCTTCTTCTGTCGATAAAGAACAATCAGAAAAAGAATAAAAATCCGGCAGAGGTACAGCGGAGGCGATCCAATGCTGTGGTCGATTCTGGGTGATGGAGAAAATAATGAACCCATCAATGTGTTTAAGAGTTCTTTTATGTGGAAAACGTTCCCCGGAAATGACCAGTTGTGTGGATAAGTTCTGACCAGAGCACTGAAGAAGTGCAACCGGAGAACCTGTAAGCGTCTGATTTTCTAGAATAAATGCATGGACTTCCAACTGTTCGCCAGGGATGATTGGAAGGTTTTTAACATGAAGTGTTAAGAGATAAGAATAACCATGTGGTGAGATTTGCAGAAAACCAAGATTTCTGCGGCGGCAGCAGGATTCGTATTCATACAAATAATAACTTCCCGGATTCATAATAAGCCCCCGAAAAGAATTTTTCTATATAGTTTATTCAGAATGGAAAGGAATATTAATGGTATTTTTATACAATAACCGAAAGGAAACAAAATGAGGATGACAACAGATGAAAAATATATGCGTGCGGCTTTAAAACAGGCAGAGAAAGCGTATAATCTGGGAGAAACCCCGATTGGCTGCGTGATCGTTCATGAGGATAAGATTATTGCACGCGGGTATAACAGACGGAATACAGATAAGAATCCGCTTGCACATGCTGAGGTTGCAGCAATCAGGAAAGCAAGCAAAAAGCTTGGCGACTGGCGTCTGGAAGAATGTACATTGTATGTGACATTAGAGCCATGTCAGATGTGTGCAGGTGCAATTGTCCAGGCCCGTATACCAAGAGTGGTTGTCGGGTGTATGAATCCGAAAGCAGGATGTACAGGTTCCATTCTGAATCTGCTGGATATCCAGGCATTTAATCATCAGGCAGATCTTACAATAGGTGTATTGGAAGAAGAATGCAGCCAGTTGATGAAGCAGTTTTTCAGAGAACTCAGGGAAGCAAGGAAGATGAAGAAAAAAGCAGAAGCACAGAGTCTGTAACATAGAAGAATAAAATCTTGTGTAAAAGGAAGAGCAGCCTACTTGACAAGTATTCATTTATCATGTAAAATAATAATCCGTGCAGCTGGGGTGGTAGCGGTACCTTGGAACCTGCAATCCGCTATAGCAGGGGTGATATTGCGCAGAGGGCGACAGTCTGCAGGGCTGCCCCCGGAAAGTGACGTTGACGTCTGGGTCTCACGCGACGGGACTCTGTGAACCGTGTCAGGTCGGGAACGGAGCAGCACTAAGCAGAACCTCTCGGGTGCCGTGAGGGTGCCTGGGCTGAGTTAACTACCGGGGTAACGCTTGTGGGCCAAGTTCGAAGCGCAATGCACGTAAAGAAAAATGAATAGAATGGTATTTATATTGGAAACGATACATTCCCTCCGGAATGATGAACGAACAACACAATCTGTTACGCTTATCATGATAGGAGGATTTTTTTATGCCAAAAAATAAGTTTCAAGATGTGATTTTTACAATTATGATGGTTTTCGTCATGGTTTATGCAATGATCTGCTACAACATCTCCCTGAATATGGGAGGAATGAGTAATGAGGTCTTTCTGGCAGCATTCCATGAACTTATCATCATGGGACCGATTGCTTTCATTCTGGATTTCTTTCTCGTAGGACCAATTGCAAAGAAGAAAGCATTTACGATCGTGAATCCACAGAAAGATAATCCGTTTATGATCGTGCTGGCGATTTCCGTTTTATCCATCATTGGAATGTGCCCGTTGATGAGCCTTGCAGCAACACTGCTTTTTAAAGATGCAGGAAATCAGATGATTGCTGTCTGGTTCCAGACAACCGTATTCAACTTCCCAATGGCATTCTTCTGGCAGTTATGCTTCGCAGGTCCGATTGTCAGAAAAGTATTTAGATTGATTTTCCGTGGGGAGCAGAAAGAAGAGGTGGCTTTTGATTAAAGCTGCAAAATAAGGGAAAGCTATCATACGATAATCCAACACAAGAAGTGTTGTTGTCGTAGTCGATAGCTTTCCTTTTTTACGTTACATACAAGAATTCTCACGTCTTGACATTTCCTCTTGCTTCATTCAAAATAGAAAGGTAAGACTTAAAAAGAAAAAATGTTTACAAATATAAATTAGTAACAGGAAAAGAGGTTTATAAAAAGATGAAGGTTCTGCTTGCAGCGGTGAATGCAAAGTACATCCACTCAAATCTTGCGGTCTATTGTCTGCGCGCATATGCGAAGGAGCAGCATCCGGCCAGTGATATTACAATTTCTGAATATACGATCAATCAGCCATTTGATGAGATTTTGATGGATATTTATGAGCAGGCACCAGATGTTCTCTGCCTTTCCTGTTATTTATGGAATGTGACAGAAGTAGGACAACTGATACAGGAGATTCCAAAGATTCTGCCGGATACGAAGATCTGGCTTGGAGGTCCGGAAGTTTCTTATAATGCAAGAGAAGTTCTGGAGAAATATCCGATGGCAGAAGGTATTATGCGCGGAGAAGGTGAAGAGACTTTTGCAGAACTTGTGGCATATTATGAAGGCCGTGGTGCGGCTGAGTTGATCAATATTCAGGGAATCACATTCCGGGAAAAGGAAAAACAGATTGCTGAAACACCGTTTCGACAGATCATGGATCTAAGTAAAGTGCCGTTTGTCTATGGGGATATTGAGAATTTCAAGAACCGTATCATTTATTATGAGACGAGCAGAGGATGTCCATTTTCCTGTAGTTATTGTCTTTCTTCAATTGATAAATGTCTTCGCTTTCGTAATCTGGAGCTTGTGAAGAAGGAACTGCAGTTTTTTATTAATCATGAAGTGCCACAGGTTAAGTTTGTTGACAGAACATTTAACTGTAAGCACGATCATGCAATGACAATCTGGAATTATATCAAAGAGCATGATAAAGGGATTACAAATTTTCATTTTGAAGTGGCAGCAGATCTTCTGAATGAGGAAGAGATTGAGTTGATCCGGAGTTTGCGGCCAGGACTCATTCAACTGGAAATTGGAATTCAGTCAACGAATAAACAGACGATCAAAGAGATCAACCGTTCCATGAATCTGGAAAAAGTACGTGATAAGGTGGCAAGGATTCACGAGAAGGGAAATGTGCATCAGCATTTAGATTTGATCGCTGGTCTTCCATATGAGAATTATGACAGCTTTGCACATTCCTTTAATGAGGTTTATGCTATGGAACCGGATCAGTTTCAGCTTGGATTTCTGAAAGTACTGCATGGCTCTGTGATGCATGAGAAGATGAAAGAATATGAGCTGCTTTGCCAGAACCGTCCTCCGTATGAAGTACTTTCAACAAAATGGCTTCCATACAGTGATGTGATCCGTCTGAAGAAAGTGGAAGAGATGGTGGAAGTTTACTATAACAGTTTTCAGTTTAGCCATACGATGAGGTTTCTTGTGGAATTATTTCCATCCGCATTTTCCATGTATGAGAAAATGGGCAATTATTATGAGAAGAAAGGTTTGTTTGGGTTGAATCATTCAAGGCTTGCTCGTTATGAGATATTGTGGGACTTTGTAGAATCAGAATTAGCAGAATTCAGCTGCTCGGAGGAAGTGAAGAAGAAAGAAGCGGATTTTAAAGAGAAGGTGCTTGAAAGTATGACTTTAGATCTTTATCTGAGAGATAATGTGAAGAATCGTCCGGCATTTCTTGGAGAGAACAAAGTGGAAAAGGATGTGGCGTCTGAATTCTATAAGAAAGAGGCAGAAGAGTACAAGTATCTGAAGGATTATGAAGGATACGACAGCCGCCAGCTTCGAAAGATGACGCATCTGGAGCGATTGAATGGGAAACTGCATCTTTTTGATTACAGACATAGAAATAAGCTGAATCAGGATGCGGCGGTTTATATAATAGAAGAAGATTAGGAGAACGTTGCAGACATTAGAAAGATATTTGCATACGGTTTTGTTAATGGAAATGGAGAGAAAAGATGAATTTTTATGATAAAAAAGTAAGACGTTTAGTGTCAATTATTATTTTAATTGTTATTGTCGCAATGGTTGCAACGATGGTGATTCCATATCTGGTTTAAGGAGAATACGATGCGGACGGGAAGAGTAACGCAGACGATCTGGAATCGTTCTGTAAAGAAAAAGCTCCAAAAAGGAAATAGAAATCGAATAGGAAAAACTGCGTGGGAAGAAAGCAGTTCTGAACTGATATCTGACGAAAAGGATTTTGTCTGGAGCAGCACTTCAGTAAGCGGGAAAGCACCGGCACAGGTGAAATACGCAGTGATTAAATCAGCAGGAGATCTTGCGGCAAAGAGAGTCAGACCAACAGCGGTTTCAGTACAGATTTTGTTTCCTGAAAGTTCTGACGAGCAGGAATTAAAAGATATCATGAGAATCCTGACAGAGATCTGTGAGGAGACAGGACTTGCCATTACCTGTGTACAGGTTGAAAGCGCAGACTATGTTTTGCGGACAGTGATTCATATTACTGCTGTCGGCGTGAAAGAAAACTCAAAACTGCAGACGAAAAAATGGAGTTCGGGAACAGAAATCATTCTTTGTGGTTATACGGGATTGGAAGGAACGCTGCGATTGGTTGAAGAGGCAGAAGCAGATCTTCGGACAAGATTTACACCGTCTTTCATAGAAAAAACAAAGCGTTGCAAGGAATCACTTATACTTCCGGAACAGATTTTAAAGCTTCCTGAAGAAGCAAAGAGCAGACAATGTGGGGATGGCGGTGTACTCTGTGGATTATGGGAACTTGCAGAGGCAGAAAAGACAGGATTTGAGATTGATTTTCCAAAACTTGCACTTAAGCAGGAGACAGTGGAAATCTGTGAATTCTTTCAGTTGAATCCATATCTTCTCACATCAGCCGGAAGTTATCTTGTGTTGACAGAACATGGAGAAGAGACATTGGAAAGCCTGAAGAATGCAGGCGTTCCGGCAGTGCGGATCGGATTTGTAAAAGAACAGAACGCAAGAACACTTGTAAATGGAGAAGAAACCCGTTATCTGGATCGTCCGGCACCGGATGAACTGAGCCGCTGGTGGAAAGAACAAAGATAGGAGATAGTTATGTTAAACATTGTACTTTATGAGCCAGAAATTCCGGCAAATACCGGAAATATCGGAAGAACCTGTGTGGCAACAGGAACAAGACTTCATCTGATCGAGCCATTGGGATTTAAACTGAATGAGAAATCATTAAAGCGCGCAGGTATGGATTACTGGAAAGTTCTTGACGTGACAACTTATATCGATTATCAGGATTTCCTTGAAAAGAATCCGGGAGCAAAAATCTATATGGCGACAACAAAAGCGCACAAGGTCTACACAGACGTAGAGTATGAGCCGGATTGCTATATTATGTTCGGAAAAGAAAGCGCGGGAATCCCGGAAGAGATTCTTGTGGAGCATGAGGAAGACTGTATGAGAATCCCAATGAATGGAGATATCCGTTCATTGAATCTTGGTAATTCGGTGGCAATTGTGTTGTATGAAGCATTGCGGCAGAATGGATTCGCAGGGATGAATTTAAGTGGTGAGCTGCACGAACTTCATTGGAAATAAAATGTGAAAAGGAACAGGGTCAAATCCAGTTATAAAAGGTTTGATCCTGTTTCTTTTTGGCTTGTTTTCTATTTTTATAGTTTTAGGGTAACAGATGGAATGGCCTATTTGCTTAACAAGATGTGCAAAATTCGAGAAGATAAGATGTACAAAATCAGATGTCTTATAAACAGAGTGTAGAGTGAAAAAATTATCAGATATTTATACAAAAACACAAAAAACGTTTAATAAACTACAAAAAATGGAATAAATATTTAGTAATCTAAAAATTTTTTATAAAAATCTAATAAAAAGTTTGATTATTACGACAAAATATGCTATGTTTAAAATAACATCGTTGTGCGAAAGTTACAAACAGAAAGAGAATAGGAAAGAAAAGTATGGTAATAATATATTGATACGTGCTGCGAACAGCGAAATCCTTAGATATTAATGTGCAGTAACAACATGCAGCGAAGGAATCTTATTGTTCAAAATCACATAAGAACAATGAAAAAAGGGGAGACAGGAAAGGTGGTGTAGATACTATGGTAGATGAGACAATCCGGTCAATTAAAGAAGCAGAGCAGCAGGCAGAAGAGGTTCTTGTGAAAGCGCAGGAACAGAAAGAACAGATCCTGAAAGATGCATCTCTTCAGGCGAAACAGATTCATGAAGAACTCATAGAAGAGGCGAAAAGAACTGCCGCCGGACTGGATGAGAAAGCCAGAGAAGCGGCGAGAAATCAGGAAGATGAAGAAGCAGAGAAGCTCAAAGATGTGATTGAAGAGCTGAAGGTTTCTGCAAGAGAGAAAAAGAATGCAGCAGTGCAGCTTGTTCTTTCTGAATTAATCTGATCCATGTGGTCGTAACAAAAAAGGAGGGATAAGATTATGGCGGTACTTAAGATGCAGAAAATCAGCATCTGTGCCCTGAAGAAAGATCGAAAAGCAATCCTGGAACAGTTACAGCATCTCGGAGTTCTTGAAGTTGACAGGGACAAAGAAGAGGATGCATTCTTCCAAAAGATGGATACAACCGGACAGCGGATGAAATTTGAAAAAGCGGCAACGGCAGCAGACCAGGCACTGGGGATCCTGGATGCTTACGCTCCGGAGAAAAAGTCATTACTTTCTTCGCTGGAAGGAAAAGAACTGATCGATCGTGAGTTGGAAGAGAAGGTTCAGACATCTGGACCGGAATTGATCAAGACAGCCCGCAGAATTTATGATCTTGATCGAGAGTATGCTGAGCTTAGAGCAGGCATAGCAAAGATCGAGAATCAGATTGAAAGTCTGATGCCGTGGATGGCATTAGATGTTCCGCTTCAGGAAGGCAAGACAAAAAGGACAGCTTTGATCCTGGGAACAATGCCGGGAGAGCTTACTCTTGAGAACATTTATTCTATTCTACTTGAGAAGGCTCCGGAAGTGATGGAGAAAACAGGAGTTGATGTTCATTTAGTTTCAGCAGAATCAAACATGATCTGCATTGCAGTCATCTGCTTGAAAGAACAACTCCAGACAGTGGAAGAAGCACTTCGAAGTGCAGGATTTGCAAGACCATCCCAGAACTGGAGTAAGACACCAAAAGAACAGACGGAAGTGCTGGAAACAGAGATAGCAGCGTCAAGAGAGCGGATGGCACAGTGTGAGGCAGAACTTAAGAGTCTGGCTTCCAAAAGAACAGAACTTCAGGCCGTGGCAGATTATTACAGAGTCCGAGCAGATAAGTATGCAGTTCTCGGAGATCTTCTTCAGTCAAAGCGTACATTTGTGATAAGTGGATATATACCGGCATGTGAAGCAGGTCCGGTAGAGAAATCTTTGACAGAGAAATATAACTGTATGGTAGATGTTGAAGACATTGAAGAAGGTGAAGAAGCACCGGTTATTTTAAAGAATAACCCGTTCTCTACAAACATGGAAGGCATTGTAGAATCTTACGGATTACCGCATGCCGGAGAGATCGATCCGACAACGATCATGTCATTCTTCTATGTATTTTTCTTCGGAATGATGTTGTCAGATGCAGCGTATGGAGCAGTTGTTGCAATTGTGTGTGCGATTCTTGTGAAGAAATATCCAAGAATGTCACAGAGCATGGCAAAATCTTTGAAACTGTTCTTCTACTGTGGAGTATCTACACTTGTATGGGGCGTTCTGTTTGGAGGATATTTTGGAAATATTGTAGACATTGTTTCAGAAAAGTTCTTCGGACATACGGTAACAGTTCCGGCACTTTGGTTTGTTCCATTGAATGATCCAATGAAACTTCTGGTTTATTCTTTGTTATTTGGAACAATTCATTTGTTCGTAGGTCTTGGAATTAAAGGTTATCTGTGTCTGAAAGATGGAAAGGTTGTAGATTTTATCTGTGACGTTGTACTTTGGTTTGTGATGCTGGTCGGATTGATCATGATGCTGCTTCCAAGTGACATCTTTGCATCAATCGCACAGACAACGATCGTGTTCCCGGCGGCTTTGAACACTGCTGCAAAAGTGATGGCTGCCGGCGGAGCAATCGGTATTGTGCTGATGTCAGGAAGAGCGAACAAAAACCCGGCGCTTCGGCTTGCGCTTGGAGCATATGATCTGTATAACGTGACAGGATGGCTCAGTGATGCATTGTCTTATTCAAGACTTCTTGCACTGGGACTCGCAACAGGAGTTATCGCATCAGTTATCAATCAGATGGGAGCAATGCTTCCAAACAATGTGATCGGTGTGATTCTTTTCATTGTGATCTTCATCGTAGGACACGCATTGAACCTGGCAATTAATCTGCTGGGAGCTTATGTACACACAAACCGTTTACAGTTTGTGGAATTCTTCGGAAAATTTTATGAAGGCGGCGGAAAAGCATTCGAGCCTTTTAAAGAAAATACGAAATATGTTGATGTTAAGGAGGAAACAACATTATGAATATAGCAGGTGAACTTGGAGTTGTATATGGATTATTAGGTGCAGCAATCGCAGTATTATTCGCAGGCGCAGGATCTGCGTTAGGTGTAGGTATCGCAGGACAGGCAGCATCAGGTGTTGTTACAGAAGACCCTAGTAAATTCGCTAAAGTACTTATCATGCAGCTGCTCCCAGGTACACAGGGACTGTATGGACTGCTTGTTGGATTTATTACACTTTCTAAGATCGGTATCCTCGGCGGTGGCGGAGTAGAGGTGAGTGTTCAGTCAGGACTTATGATCCTTGCAGCTTGTCTTCCAATCGGTATCGTTGGACTGATCTCAGGTATCGCACAGGGAAAGACAGCAGCAGCTTCTATCGGAATCGTTGCAAAGAAACCAGAGCAGTTTGGTAAAGCTATGCTGTTCCCGGCAATGGTTGAGACATATGCGATCCTGGCTCTTCTGATTTCCTTCCTCGCAGTAAGTGGTATCCAGCTGTAAGAAATAAATAAAAAGGAGAGCGTGGAGATGAGTGGACTTGACAAAATGAAAGCGCAGATAATCGCAGAGGCGCAGGACAATGCAAAAGAGATACTCGCACAGGCACACGCACAGGCGGATTCTATAATTGGGGAAGCAAAAGCACAGGCAGAGAAAGATGCACGGAAGATTGTCGCACAGGCAGAAGCCAGAGCAGAAGATTCTGTGAAACGCCTGGCCTCTTCATCAGATATGAGAAAGCGCAAGGCAGTACTTGAGGCGAAACAGGAAGTGATCAGTGAAGTTCTAGAAGATGCTTACAAAGCAGTCGGAGAACTTGATGATGCAGCTTATTTTGCAATGCTTGAAAAGGTTCTTGAGAAGTATGTACTTCCGGAAGAAGGAACAATCTGCTTTACAGAGAAAGACAGAAAACGTATGCCTCAAGGGTATATGGAAAAAGTATATGAAACAGCAAAGAAGAAAGGCGGAAGCCTGGAATTTACAGAGACAGTGCCGGACGGAATGGATGGGGGATTTATCCTGACCTATGGCGGCATCGAAGAAAATTGCACGATCAAAGCGTTGTTTGATGCAAGAAGAGAAGAGTTATCAGATAAAGTGAACCGGCAACTGTTTACAGCAGTGTAGCCGCAAGGAGGGATAATCTTGAGTAAGACAAAATATACCTATGCGGTTGCCAGAATCCGTGCACTGGAAGTCTCTCTTTTAACGAACGCAGTGATCGAACAGCTTCTAGCATGCAAGAGTGCAGAGCAGGCTCTACAGCTTCTGGTTGAAAAGGGCTGGGGAGATCTGACAGCAGGAACGCTGGACGCAGATGAAGTTCTGAATAAGGAAGAAGAGAAGATGTGGCAGACAATCCGCGAGGTGGCACCGGATATGCATGTATTCGATGTTCTGTCACTTCCAAAACTTTATCACAATCTGAAAGCAGCGATCAAAGAAGTGTGTACGGAAGTAGAGAATAAAAATATTTTCTATGATGACTGTGAGATTTCTGGAGAAGAGATGTTTGCACTTGTCCAGAACAAAGAGTTTGACAAGCTGCCGGGGAATATGCCTGCAACAGCAAGAGAAGCATTTGATACGCTGCTTCACACAAGAGACGGACAGTTATGCGATCTTATTATTGATCGCGCAACACTGGAAGCTATGCTGGAAGCAGGAAAAAAATCAGGTGAGAAGATTATTGAAGAGTATGCACAGACAGCAGTTGCAATCGCTGATATTAAGATTGCAGTAAGATCTCAGAAGACAGGAAAAAATGCAGAATTTATGAAGAAAGCAATGGTAAATTGTTCCGAGATCAATGTGGATCAGCTGACACAGGCAGCATTGGCCGGTGCGGAGGAGATCGCACAGTATCTGGAAGGAACATCTTATCGTGAAGGTGCCGATGCACTGCGTATATCACCGTCTGCATTTGAACGTTGGTGTGATAATAAAATGACAGATTCCATGAGGTCACAGAAATATGAATCATTTTCCGTTGGACCGCTTTTGGCGTATCTGTTAGCCAGACAAAATGAGATCAAGACAGTACGGATTATACTGACCGGAAAGCAGAATGAATTTCCGGATGAAGCAATCCGGGAAAGGATAAGGGAGATGTATGTATAAGATTGCAGTAATGGGCGATTATGACAGTATCTATGGATTTGCCACCCTCGGTCTTAGCATCTGCCCTGTGAAAGACCGGGATGAGGCGAAGGCAAAGCTTCGCCAGCTTGCAGAAGGAAATTACGGCATTATCTATATTACAGAGGCTGTGGCTGCACAGATTCCGTCAGAGATCAACAAGTACGGTGAACAGACATTTCCGGCGATCATTCAGATCCCGGGTGTGTCGGGGAATACAGGAGCCGGAGTTGAAGGCGTGAAGAAGACAGTCGAGCAGGCCGTCGGATCAGATATTCTGTTTGGAGGAGTAAGCGAATGAGCACAGGAGTGATTAAAAAAGTCGCAGGACCTCTTGTTATCGCAGAGGGAATGCGTGATGCGAATATGTTTGACGTTGTCCGTGTATCGGAACAGCGTCTGATCGGAGAGATCATTGAGATGCACGGTGACGAGGCATCCATTCAGGTATATGAAGAGACATCAGGTCTCGGACCTGGAGAACCGGTTGAATCTATGGATGTTCCAATGTCTGTAGAATTAGGACCTGGTCTGATCGCAAGTATTTATGACGGAATCCAGAGACCACTGGATGATATTATGAAGATTTCCGGAAATAACCTGAAAAGAGGAGTTGAAGTTCCATCTCTTAAGAGAAATCTGAAATGGGAGTTCGTTCCTACAGTAAAGGTTGGAGATGAAGTAGAAACCGGAGATGTGATCGGTACAGTTCAGGAAACAGTTCTTGTACAGCAGAAGATCATGGTTCCTTACGGAATTAAAGGAACAATCAAGGAAATCAAAGCCGGAACATTTACAGTAGAAGATATTGTAGCAGTTGTTGAGACAGAAAAGGGTGAAAAAGAATTAACTATGATGCAGAAATGGCCGGTTCGTCGTGGTCGTCCGTATAAGAAGAAACTTCCGCCGGAGATGCCGCTTGTAACAGGACAGCGTGTTATCGACACATTTTTCCCGATTGCCAAGGGCGGTGTTGCAGCGGTTCCGGGACCTTTCGGAAGCGGAAAGACAGTGATCCAGCATCAGCTTGCAAAATGGGCTGAGGCAGATATCGTTGTATACATCGGATGCGGTGAGCGTGGAAATGAGATGACAGATGTTCTGAATGAGTTCCCGGAACTGAAGGACCCGAAGACAGGACAGCCTTTGATGCAGAGAACGGTTCTGATTGCAAACACATCAGACATGCCGGTTGCAGCGCGTGAGGCATCTATTTATACAGGAATCACAATTGCAGAATATTTCCGTGATATGGGATATTCCGTAGCACTTATGGCAGACTCTACATCCCGTTGGGCAGAGGCACTTCGTGAGATGTCAGGACGTCTGGAAGAGATGCCTGGTGAAGAAGGATATCCGGCTTATCTGGGAAGCCGTCTGGCTCAGTTCTATGAGCGTGCCGGACATGTGGTTTCTCTTGGAAAAGAAGGAAGAAAAGGAGCACTTTCCGTTATCGGAGCAGTATCTCCTCCGGGTGGTGACACATCCGAGCCGGTATCACAGGCTACACTTCGTATTGTCAAAGTATTCTGGGGACTGGATGCATCTCTGGCATATAAGAGACATTTCCCGGCAATCAACTGGCTGAAGAGTTACTCACTGTATCTGGATGATATGGAAAAATGGTTTAACGGTCAGGTCGCAGAAGACTGGATGGAAGGCCGTCAGAAGATGATGACACTGCTTCAGGAAGAAGCAGAACTGGAAGAGATTGTTAAGATGGTAGGTATGGATGCACTTTCACCGTCTGACCGTCTGAAGATGGAGGCTGCAAGATCGATCCGTGAGGATTTCCTACATCAGAATTCTTTCCATGAAGTAGATACGTATACATCATTGAAGAAACAGCACATGATGATGGTTCTCGTTAATGAATTCTTTGACAGAGCAACCGATGCATTAAAAGATGGTGCATCACTTCAGAAGCTGATCTCAATGCCGGTCAGAGAGCAGATCGGACGTTTTAAATATGTGACGGAAGATAAGCTTGATGAAGAATTTAAACAGGTTGATGAGACGTTAAGTACGCAGATCGCAGCAGCATTTGTAAAGGAGGAAGGTTAAATGCCAAAAGAATATAGAACCATTCAGGAAGTGGCCGGACCTCTGATGCTGGTGCATGGAGTAGAAGGCGTAACATATGATGAACTTGGAGAAATCGAGCTGGCAAGTGGCGAGACAAGAAGATGTAAAGTTCTGGAAGTGAACGGAAGTGATGTTCTTGTACAGCTGTTTGAAAGTTCAACAGGTATCAACCTCTCCAACAGTAAGGTGAGATTCCTTGGACGAAGCATGGAACTTGGTGTGTCAGAAGATATGCTTGGACGTGTCTTTGACGGACTTGGTAATCCAATCGATGAAGGTCCACAGATCCTTCCGGATGCCAGAATGGATATCAATGGTCTTCCGATGAATCCGGCGGCCAGATGCTATCCGGAGGAGTTTATCCAGACAGGAGTATCTGCAATCGACGGACTGAATACACTGGTTCGTGGACAGAAGCTTCCAATCTTTTCAGCATCCGGTCTGCCACATGCACAGCTGGCAGCACAGATTGCCCGTCAGGCAAAAGTACTTGGAACAAATGAAAACTTTGCGGTTGTATTTGCCGCTATGGGTATTACGTTCGAGGAGTCTAACTTCTTTATCGAAAGTTTCCGTGAGACAGGAGCACTGGACAGAACAGTATTGTTCGTCAACCTTGCAAATGACCCGGCAATCGAGCGTATCGCAACGCCACGTATGGCACTGACAGCAGCGGAATATCTTGCATTTGAAAAGGATATGCATGTCCTTGTTATTCTGACAGATATCACAAACTACGCAGATGCTCTGCGTGAGGTTTCAGCAGCCAGAAAGGAAGTTCCTGGACGTCGTGGATATCCGGGATATCTGTACACAGACCTTGCGACACTGTATGAAAGAGCAGGACGTCAGAATGGTAAGAAGGGAAGTATCACAATGATCCCGATCCTGACAATGCCTGAGGATGACAAAACTCATCCAATCCCTGACCTGACAGGATATATCACGGAAGGACAGATCATCTTAAGCCGTGAGCTTTACAGAAAAGGAGTAACCCCTCCGATTGATGTTCTTCCATCTCTGTCCCGTCTGAAAGATAAAGGAATCGGAGCAGGTAAGACAAGAGCAGATCATGCCAATACGATGAACCAGCTGTTTGCCGCTTATGCGCGTGGTAAAGATGCAAAAGAGCTGATGGTTATCTTAGGAGAAGCAGCACTGACAGAAATCGACCTGAAATATGCACGTTTCGCAGATGCATTTGAAAAAGAATATGTATCTCAGGGATATCAGACAGACCGAAGCATTGAGGAAACATTGAATATCGGCTGGAAGCTGCTCCGCATGCTGCCGCGTACCGAACTCAAACGAATTGACGATAAATATCTGGATGAATATTACGATAAAGAGTAAGAACAGACAGAATGATCGAAGATAGAAAGAGGAGGTGGCGGTATTGGCTGCGAAACAAGTGAATCCAACCCGTATGGAACTGACCCGTTTGAAGAAAAAGCGGATCACAGCCATTCGTGGTCACAAGCTTTTGAAAGATAAGCGTGATGAGCTGATGCGCCAGTATCTGGATCTTGTCCGGGAAAATATGGAAGTGAGACTTCGTGTAGAAGAAGGAATCCTCTCTGCGAACCGCAATTTTGTTATTGCCCGGGCCGGAATGTCAGAGGCAGCACTGAATACTGCACTGATGGCTCCGAAGCAGGAAGTTGGACTTATAGTTGATGAGAAGAATGTTATGAGTGTTGAGATTCCGACCTTCACATCCAAGACAAGAACAGCGGATGAAAATGATATCTATTCTTATGGATTTGCATTTACTTCCAGCGATCTTGATGGAGCAGTGAAGTCTTTATCAGACATCCTCCCGGATATGATCCGACTTGCAGAATGTGAGAAAGCATGTCAGCTGATGGCGGCAGAGATTGAGAAGACAAGACGTCGTGTAAATGCACTGGAGCATGTTATCATCCCGGAGACAGAGGAAAGTATCAAATACATTACGATGAAACTGGATGAGAATGAACGTAGTACACAGATCCGACTGATGAAAGTGAAAGATATGATGCTCGAAGAGGCGCATCATTACAAAGAAAAAGAGGCGTAACTATTAAAAATAAAAAAGAACATGACCAGGGAACAAAGGCTTCTGTTTAAGGAGTTTTGAAACTGTGGGTCATGTTCTTTTTCATGTTCAAATCTAAAAATGCAAGCATTTTACATCTTTTTTGAAATTTTGCTTGGCTCTGAACAGTTACAAATGCAAAACATTATACAAGAATTTTAGATTGCAGAAGATCTGTTAAAAGCTGTCTTGCTCCGGCCTGAACCTGTTCTAACGGTACCTTTGATGCATAAGACTCACTGATAAATCCGAACAGACCAAAGCAGATGAATCCGGCAATCTGTCTTGCAGAATATTTTAAAGAATGAGAAGCTCTCAGCTTATCCGTATGAGATTCTACCGTGTCTAAAAGGATCCGATAAAATCGAAAAGCAAGATAAGGATTTGTCTCCGGTACGACATGCCGGAAAAAATCATAACGTTCATAGTAAAGAGACAAAATACTGTCCAAAACGTTCAGATATCCCTGTGTGAGATTGTTTTCGGGATTGTTTTCCTCTTGTCTGCGCTTGTATCCTTCTTTTCCAATAATCAACATATCATTGAAAATGTCGTCAAGGAGGGCAAATTTATCCTTATAATGTGTGTAGAAAGTGATCCGGCTGATACTGGCAATCTTACATAATTCCGTGATTGAAATTACATCAAAAGCCTGTGTGGACAAAAGCTTTAAAAGAGCAGACTTTAAAGCACGTTTTGTTTTGGTGATACGCTTATCTTCCATTGCGGATATTCTCCTTTCTGTGTTCTGTGGCAGATCATACGAATGAGGTGTTTGCTTATCTGTAAAGTTATTTTAACACTTGTAAAGAAAATGGTCAAATACGGCTGGATGAGATTCATTGTTGATCTCGTGTGGTGTGAACCGTAGTGCAGGATAGTGAGTAACAGAAATGTAACATTTTTCGAATAATTCTTAATGAATCATTACTACATATTTAAGAAGTATGGTTTATAATAAATATAATCATGCGGATATTGTATGCGAAAGATGCTGGAAACAGTGATGTCAGTAATATCCGTAAGAAAAAGAGCGTTGTTTACAGTAACGCAGAGGGATTGGGAGAACGAATGCAGCAAAAGATAAAGGAAATGTTGATAAAGATAAAAGATGTACTGGTGAGTGTCTGGCATAGTTATAAAAGAATGCGGCAGGAGAATAATATTTATTTCAATATACTGGTAGGTCTTGTATTTTTTGCAATTGTCGGAACGGGTGTATGCATGGTGGCAAATGCGCGGGAAGCAGCAGCTTTACGACAGGTAGAAATACAGAAAGAGAAAGAAGCACAAGAGAAGAAAAAAGCTGAAGAAGAAGCGAAAAAAGCAGAAGAGGCAGCAAAGGCAGAAAGAGATAAGTCCATGTCTCTTCAGCCGGGAGTTGCAGTTGGAACAATGGACCCGCAGGATGATGAGAAAGTCGTTTATCTGACATTTGATGATGGTCCGTCTGCAAATACGCAGCGTGTGCTTGATATTCTGGATCAGTATGATGCGAAAGCTACCTTTTTCATTACTGCTCAACAGCCGGATTATTTCCCTATGATCAAGAAGGTTTATGATGAGGGACATACAATTGGACTTCACAGCTATACGCATGAATATGATCAGGTTTATGCATCTGTGGATGCCTATTTTGATGATCTTGAGAAAATTGGAGAAGTGGCAAAGGAACAGCTTGGATTTGTTCCATGCTTTATCCGTTTTCCGGGAGGTGCATCGAATTCTATTTCAAAAAAATACTCAGCAGGAATCATGACACAGTTGACACAGCAGGTACTGGATAAGGGATACCAGTATTATGACTGGAATGTGAGCAGTGGAGACGGAGGAACGGTTACGGCAGATCAGATCATCGCACAGTCAGAGACGGATGAGTATACCAAGGTAATGCTCCTGTTCCATGACACAGAGGCGAAAGAGTCTACCATCCAGGCACTTCCGACAGTGATGGAATATTATAAGAATCTGGGGTATTCTTTCAAGGCGATCGACCGGGAGAGTCTGGTGGTGCATCATTCAGTGAATAATTAGAAAATAACAGAGAAAGAAAAGCAGGAGTTGGCTGTAAAGAAGAGCAGTCGACTCCTTTTCTTTCCTATGGTATAATTGAAAAACGAGAAAACAATGAAAGGGGCAGATTTTATGGGGAATAACTCAGAAAATAAGCCGGACAGATATATAAATATAGGGATTGTAGCGCATGTGGATGCCGGAAAGACGACATTGTCAGAAAGTATGCTCTACCACGCCGGGGCAATCAGGAAGCTTGGCAGAGTGGATCATAAAGATGCATTTTTAGATACAGATCAGATGGAAAGAGAACGTGGGATCACTATTTTTTCCAAGCAGGCAGTATTCCGGTGGAAGGATCGCACAATTACACTTCTTGATACACCGGGACATGTGGACTTTTCTGCGGAGATGGAACGCGTTCTGCAGGTTCTGGATTGCGCAGTGCTTGTTGTCAGTGGAGCAGATGGTGTGCAGGGACATACACAGACACTATGGAAATTATTAAAAAGATATCACATTCCGACCTTTCTTTTTGTGAATAAAATGGATCAGGAAGGAACGGATGGTGAAAAACTTCTGAAAGAACTCCGCAAGCGTTTTGGGGAAAATGTCGTTCCATTTGAGGATATCATGACAGAATCCGACTGCCCGGGGGGAAAAGTATATTTACATACGAAAGAGGGCGCAGTGGAAGATGTGTTGGAAGAGCTGGCTGTCTGTGAAGATGATATGATGGAAGAATATCTGGAAGAGGGAAGAATCTCTCTGGATAAAGTACAAAAAGCGATTGCAGACCGTCAGGTATTTCCATGTTATTTTGGTTCGGCACTACATTCTCAAGGCGTGGAAGAACTTTTGGATGGACTTGATTTTTATATGAAAGATAAGACTTATCCGGCAGAGTTTGGGGCAAAAGTTTATAAGATCGCAAGGGACAATCAGGGAAACCGTCTGACTTATCTGAAAGTGACAGGTGGCAGACTGAAAGTAAAAGATGTAGTGGAAGGATTGAATGAAAAGATCAATCAGATCAGGATCTACTCCGGTGAGAAATTTGAGGCTGTCCAGGAAGTAGAAGCCGGAAGAGTATGTGCAGTGACAGGATTGGAAAACACAAGACCCGGGCAGGGAATCGGAGCAGAAGAAGAGTCCGATTTACCGGTATTAGAACCGGTATTGACATACCAGATCATTCTTCCGGATGACTGTGATGTACATAAGATGCTTTTGAATCTAAAGATTTTAGAGGAAGAAGAACCAGAACTTCATATTGTATGGGAAGAACAGACTTCTGAGATTCATGTACAGCTGATGGGAGATGTGCAGATTGAGATTCTGCAACGTATGATAAAGGAACGTTTTGGTGTGTTGGTAGAATTCGGTGAAGGAAGTATTGTTTACAAAGAGACAATCACAGCACCGATAGAAGGTGTGGGACACTTTGAACCGCTTCGTCATTATGCAGAAGTACATCTGCGTCTGGAACCGGGAGAACGTGGATCTGGAATGCAGTTTGCAGCAGAGTGCAGTGAAGATATTCTGGACAGAAACTGGCAGAGGCTTGTTCTGACACATCTGGAAGAGAAAGAACACAAGGGAGTGCTGACAGGTTCACCAATCACGGATATGAAGATTACGTTGACTTCCGGACGTGCACATCAGAAACATACGGAAGGCGGAGATTTCCGTCAGGCAACCTATCGTGCAGTGCGTCAGGGATTAAAGAAAGCAGACAGCATTCTTCTGGAGCCATATTATGAATTTCGAATGGAACTTCCATCAGAAAATGTAGGACGGGCTATGACAGATATCCAAAATATGTTCGGTAAATTCGGAACACCGATGATTGAAGAAGAGACAACCGTGCTGACAGGAAGTGCACCGGTGTCCCTGATGCGTGGATATCAGAAAGAATTCACTGTCTATACAGGTGGACGTGGAAGAATGGCAGTTTCGCTGAAAGGTTATGATGTCTGTCATAATCAGGAAGAAGTTCTGGCAGCGTCAACCTATGATTCAGAGGCAGATCTGGCGAATCCGACAGGTTCTGTATTCTGTGCACATGGAGCAGGATTTGTTGTGGATTGGGATGAAGTTGAAGAATATATGCATATGGAGCATACACTGGAATCAGGAAATGATGATGAAATGGATGTGATGGAGGTGACACTTCCAAAACGCAGGCACTCCAGTATTGAACTGACACAGGAAGAGCTGGATGCAATCTATGTCCGTACACCGGATCCGAAGAAGAATCGTTCTACAGGTCCTGTGACTGTCAGGTCAAAAGAGAAGACAAGAGAGCCGGGAAGTGCTTACCAGGATCCGAAGTGGGAAGCGCGTCGGAGAGCAAAAGCCGGAACAGAAGAATATCTTCTGGTAGATGGTTATAATATAATTTTTTCATGGGAGGAACTGAAAGAACTTTCAGAAAGAGATATTGGTGCAGCAAGAGGAAAGCTTGCAGATATTCTGAGTAACTATCAGGGATTCCGCAAATGTACCCTGATCCTTGTTTATGATGCTTATAAAGTAGAGGGGAATCCGGGTGAAGTGATGAAATATCATAACATTTATATCGTCTATACAAAAGAAGCAGAAACAGCAGATCAATATATTGAGAAGACAGTCCGCAGGATTGCGAAGAATGCAGATGTAACAGTAGCAACATCAGATGGACTTGAACAGGTGATCATCATGGGGCAGGGGGCTCACAGAATGTCTGCGCCAGGTCTGAAAGAAGAGGTCGAGTTAGCATTAAAAGAACTCAGGGGAGAGCATCTGGGCAGGCAGGTGAATCTGAAAAATTATCTTCTGGATTATCTGGATGAGGAAACCGCAAAACAGATGGAAGAAATCCGCCTGGGAAAAGAAAAGTGTTAATTTTTAATGAAGTTACAAGTTTTTTGATGCTATTAATGTTATGATATAGAAAATAAGGTCGCAAAAGGAACAAGTGAGCAAATTGGTCAGTGCTCAGTGAAAGTGAGAATTGTGACTTACGAAAGCGAGGTAGAGATGATGAGATGTATGAACTGTTATCAGGAGATACCGGATAGCTGTAAATTCTGCCCGAATTGCGGGGCGAAGCAACCGGTACAGAAGATGGAACCTGTATCACAGGTGAAGGAAGAGACAACAGATAACATAACAGAAGATACAGCAGAGGAACAGCAGCTGGAAGAAAAAGTACAGCAAGAAGATGTGCAGCCGGCAGAAAAAGTACAGCCAGAAGAAGATGTGCAGCCGGCAGAAAAAGTGCAGCCGACAGAACCAACACAGCCAGCGGATGTGGCAGGTTCATATCAGAGTGATCCATACAAAAGTGTGAATCAGGAGCAGAATACTTCCTATGGTGAACCAAATAACTATGAGTATGGACAGGGGTATGGTCAGCAAAATCAGAATTATAACCAGCAGAATCAGAATTATACTCAGCAGGATCCAAACTATGGTCAGCAGAACCAGGGATATTATCAGCAGAATAATTTCAATGGAATGACACAGAAGCCAGTGAACTGGGTTCCATATCTTATATTATCGATTATTTCAACGTTATGTTGCTGCCTTCCATTTGGTGTAGTGGGAATCGTGTTCTCGGCAAAGATCAATAGTGCTATGATGGCAGGAAATCTTGAAGAAGCACAGAATAATGCGAAGATGGCAAGAATCTGGATTATCGTATCCTTTGCAATTGGTATTCTCACATGGTTGATCTACATGGTTCTGATCGTGACAGGAGCAGTTTCCGGTTCAGCTTATTACTATTATTAAAAAGTGAGCGGATGATGATTTGGAAGATAAAGATGCGTGAAGCATTTCAAACAAAAAGGTCAGCCAGGATCATCGCAGTTCTGACGGGGGCAGTGATTGCAGTGGCCGCTGCGGGTTATCTCTTTTTTCATAATCCGCACCAGTATCCGCTGCCCTGCCTCTTTCATATTATTACCGGACTGTATTGTCCGGGGTGCGGTGCCGGGCGGGCAAGCTATTCTATTTTACATGGAAGATTTTATATGGCATTCCGGTATAATCCGATGTATGTGACATTACTCCCGTTTCTTGGTGTGTATATTGCAGCACGATTGATTGACTGGGTTTTGACCGGTGGTAATCATGTGGATCAGAAGATTAATCAGAAAGTCCTATATGTGGTATTAGTTATAGTGGTGGGGTTCGGAATCGTGAGAAATATTCCGATTTATCCATTTACATTGCTTGTGCCGGCGGGATATTAAAAAATAAAACCAGAGAAACGAAGTTCTTTCAGATTCTGTTTAAATGAGTGACAGAGAAATAACTTCGTTTTTCATTTTTTGATTTATTAAAAAGCATGACTAGGAAAATTCTCAAGAATATGGTATTATGAAAAATGATATATTGTGCGTAAAGAAAAGTAACGCGTCAACCTGAAGAAAAGACAGAAGGGTATCATTTATCGTTAGTTCGATGAAAAGTAACAGGATATGGAGGAATGAAGAATGATTAATAAACTGGTAGAGAAGATCAAAAAGACAGGTGCACCGATCGTGGTTGGACTCGATCCAATGCTGAACTACATCCCGCAGCACGTACTTGATAAGGCTTATGCAGAGTATGGTGAGACTCTGGAAGGAGCAGCAGAGGCAGTATGGCAGTTCAATAAGGAGATCGTTGACAAGACTTATGATCTGATTCCGGCAGTAAAACCACAGATCGCAATGTACGAGCAGTTCGGAATTCCGGGACTGATGGCATTTAAGAAGACAGTAGATTACTGTAAGTCGAAAGACCTTGTGATCATCGGGGATGTAAAGCGTGGAGATATCGGTTCTACATCTGCTGCTTATGCAACAGCACATCTTGGAAAGATCAAGGTTGGAAGCAAGGAATATACACCATTTGGTGAGGACTTTGCAACAGTGAATCCGTACCTTGGATCTGACGGAGTGAATCCATTTGTTGACGTATGCAAGGAAGAGAAGAAAGGTCTGTTCATCCTTGTTAAGACATCCAATCCGTCCAGTGGAGAGTTCCAGGACAGAATCATTGACGGAAGACCGCTTTACGAGTGGGTTGGTGAGAAGGTTGCAGAGTGGGGAGCTGAATGCATGGGAGATGAGTACAGCTACATCGGAGCTGTTGTAGGAGCTACTTATCCGGAGATGGGTAAAGTATTAAGAGAAATCATGCCGAAGTCCTACATCCTTGTACCTGGATACGGTGCACAGGGCGGACAGGGAAAAGACCTTGTTCATTTCTTTAACAAAGACGGACTTGGTGCGATCGTAAACTCTTCTCGTGGAATTATTGCAGCTTACAAACAGGAAGCTTATGCGAAGTTCGGACCGGAGAATTTCGGAGATGCATCAAGAGCAGCAGTTGAAGCAATGGTAGCTGATATCAGCGGAGCACTTGCAGCGGCAAAATAATTTACCATAGAAATTGAGAAATTCGCAGATCGTGTTTCTCATAATTTCAAGAAAGGAATTGCATAAGTTTATGGCAAAGCAGAAAGAAAATGCTGTAGTATATTCCCAGGAGCAGCTGGCGGATGGAATCTACAGCATGTGGATCAATACAGAGGCAGCAAAGGACGCAAAGCCGGGACAGTTTATCTCCATGTATACAACAGATGGAAGTAAATTACTTCCGCGTCCGATCAGTATCTGTGAGATTGATAAAGAGAACGGAAGACTTCGTGTTGTTTATCGTGTGACAGGACCGAAGACAGGAACAGAAGAATTTTCTAAGCTGAAAGCAGGAGACATCATTCCGGTGATCGGACCTCTTGGAAATGGATTCCCATACGAGAAGGCTGAAGGAAAGAAAGTATTTCTGATGGGCGGAGGAATCGGTGTACCGCCGATCCTTGAACTGGCGAAACAGATGGACTGCGAGAAGAAACAGATCGTAGTAGGATACCGCGACGCACAGACATTCCTTAAGGAAGAGTTCGAGCAGAACGGAGAACTTTATATTTCCACAGAAGATGGAAGTGTCGGAACAAAGGGAAATGTTATGGACGCAATCCGTGAAAATGCTCTGAAAGCAGATATGATCTATGCCTGTGGACCGACTCCGATGCTCCGTGCGATCAAACAGTACGCAGAAGAGAACGGAATTGAGTGTTATATCTCACTGGAAGAGAGAATGGCATGCGGAATCGGTGCCTGTCTGGCATGTGTATGCAAGTCCAAAGAGAAAGACGCGCACAGCAATGTAAATAACAAGCGTATCTGTAAGGATGGTCCTGTATTCTTGTCTACGGAGGTGGAAATCTAATGAACATGAGCGTAAATATTGCCGGAGTAGAATGGAAAAATCCGGTAACAGTTGCATCAGGAACATTTGGCTCGGGAGAAGAATTTTCAGAATTTGTAGACCTGAACCGTCTTGGAGCAGTGACAACGAAAGGTGTGGCGAACGTACCGTGGGCTGGAAACCCGACTCCGCGTGTGGCAGAGGTTTATGGCGGTATGATGAACGCCATTGGACTTCAGAATCCTGGAATCGATCTGTTCTGCGAGAGAGATATTCCATATCTGAAGAATTTTGATACAAAGATCATCGTAAATGTATGTGGACACGCTCCGGAAGAGTATCTTGCGGTTGTAGAGCGGCTTGCAGACGAACCGATCGATATGATGGAAATCAATATTTCCTGTCCGAACGTCAATGCAGGATTTCTTGCATTTGGACAGGATGCACATAATGTAGAAAAGCTGACAGCGCAGATTAAGAAGATCGCAAAACAGCCGATCATTATGAAGCTGACACCGAATGTAACAGATATCACAGAGATTGCAAAGGCAGCAGAAGCTGGTGGAGCAGATGCAGTGTCTCTGATCAATACACTGACAGGAATGAAGATTGATATCAACAGAAAGACATTTGCAGTAGCGAATAAGACCGGAGGAGTATCCGGACCGATCGTGAAACCGGTTGCAGTCCGCATGGTTTATCAGGTGGCACAGGCTGTTAACATTCCAATCATCGGAATGGGTGGAATTTCCTGTGCAGAAGATGCAATCGAATTTCTTCTTGCAGGTGCAAGTGCAGTGTCTGTAGGAACAGCAAACTTCCACAATCCGGCAGTGACACTGGAAGTGATTGACGGAATCGAAGCTTATATGAAGAAGAATGGCTTTGAGAATGTAAAAGATATGGTTGGTATTGTAAAATAAACCCGGAGGTAAGATAGAATGGAAAGTTATAAGAAAGAATTTATCGAATTTATGGTAGACTGTGCCGCACTGAAGTTTGGAGATTTTACACTGAAAAGCGGAAGAAAATCCCCATTTTTCATGAATGCAGGAGCTTATGTGACAGGATCCCAGTTAAAGAAACTTGGTGAGTATTATGCAAGAGCAATCCATGAGACATATGGAGATGACTTTGATGTACTGTTTGGACCAGCTTATAAAGGAATCCCGCTCGGAGTTGTAACAGCAATCGCATACAGTGAATTATATGGAAAAGAAGTACGTTACTGCTCAGACCGTAAGGAAGAGAAAGATCATGGCGCAGATAAGGGAAGTTTTCTTGGAAGCAAGCTGAAAGACGGAGACCGCGTGATCATGATCGAGGATGTTACAACATCCGGTAAATCTATGGAAGAGACAGTTCCGAAGGTAAAAGGTGCTGCTGATGTTACAATCGTTGGACTTATGGTATCCTTAAACCGCATGGAAGTAGGAAAAGGCGGAGAGAAGTGCGCACTTGACGAAGTGAAAGATCTCTATGGATTTGAGACAGCAGCAATCGTTACAATGGAAGATGTTGTAGAGTGTCTTTACAACAAGGAATGTGACGGAAAAGTAGTGATCGATGATGAATTAAAAGCAGCGATCGATGCATATTATGAGAAATATGGAGCAAAATAAGGAGGCCTGGTGTTTTGGAAAAAGCGTATCGTGTAATGAGAAACAGCGGAGCAGGTAGCATTGCAATTGGAATTATCCTGCTTGTTACAGGAGTTACGGTAGGAATTATTTCTATTATCAATGGAGCCAGCCTGTTAAAACATAAAAATAGTATAACATTTTAAAAGGAAAGTCCCCTCGTAGCTTGTTCATTGTGAGTAGTTACGTCCGAAGTGAACCGGCAGAGGGGACTTTCTTTTTCTGTGAAGGTGTAAGAAATTGACAAAAAAAGAAGCGAAGAGAGTCAGGACGCTTGGAAAGATCCTGTTTATATTATATATTATCTTCCTTGTATACTTTCTGTTCTTATCAGACTGGTACGGCAGGGAAGGCGTAATGGATGAATACCATTACAATCTGGAGCTATTCAAAGAGATTAAGAGATTTATTAAATACAGACATCAGCTGGGAACGTTTGCGGTGTTCTCAAATTTATTTGGAAATATTCTGATTTTCATGCCGGTTGGTTACTTTTCTGCAATGGCAGGGAAAAGAAGAAGCTTTTTTAAAACGTTATTTTGGAGTTTTTGTCTGACTCTTTGTGTAGAGTTGATGCAGCTGATCACGAAAGTGGGATGCTTTGATGTGGACGATATTCTGCTGAATACAATCGGCGGTGTACTTGGATATATAGTTTTTGTAGTTTGTAATCTACTAAGGAGAAGAAATGAACGGAAAAAAAGAAAAGAAAAACGATGAAAGAGAAAAAAAACAGAAGAAAGAAAAGGAACGAAAGAATAATCAATCAAAGAAATATGGGAAAGCAGCTTATCTGCAGTCAAGAAGAGGTGTAATCTCCTGCTGGTTGACCGGATGGTCACTTGCTATCTTGCTGGGATGTGTCGGATATGCATTCCTGACGAGAGGAAAGGCAGCCGGAATTGTCGGAGGGATTGCAATCCTTTCTTTAGTACTTGATATATATGGAATCTGGAATGCGATAGAAGGATTTGAAGAGCAGGATAGAAAATATCTTTCCTGTAAATGTGGAATCGGGATCGGTGTTGTGCAGATCTTGTGCTTCCTTGGAATTTTTGTTGGAGGTCTGAGCTTATGATCGGAAAGTTAAGTGAGTTACAGAAGGAGAAAAATGAACAGTGCACACAGCGTCATGAACTGGCAGTTGAGCGTCTGCGGACGATCGTGACAGAAGAAACAGTGGATGCAGCATATATTTCTTATTTTCAGGATTGCACTTTGTTTTTGCTTGAATTAGAGAATACACGAAGAAAGATAGAAGATGGGATCTGGGACAGCTTAAGTCTTGGGGAGAAGCGCAGTCTGAATGGGATTCTTTATAGTGATATTATAGGAGAGAAATATCAGACAAGTTATGCCAATCAGGACTATGTCTGTGAGAAATTCGGGCAGGAGATGGGACAGCTTTTAAGTTTGTTGTATACGGAAATCAGAGCAGGAATCCCGTATGTGTTTGAACAGCGCAAGGATTATCTGACGATTCTCTATGAGTTGTTTCTTGAAGTCTATACCTGTTTTGAAGGAATGAGTGAGGAAGAGAATCCAGTTCCAAAGCCAGAGCAGATTAAGGAAATTCTGTATTGGTATGCGAGTGATTATTGCGATGTGTTCTATGCAGACCGGATCCGTGAACAGATGGATCCTTCAGCAGATTTTGCTGTACAGATCATTGAGAATGCAGATCTTGATAAAGATGATTATCTTTATGAATTTGGTGAATACATTTCCAGGAATGAACTTGGAACAGCTCATCATCTGAGAAATCTGCCGCAGGAGACATTGCAGAAGATGGCAGATGTATATACGGAAGGATATCGGATTGGTTTTATTAATACTGGAAAAGATCTGTCAAAGAAATCGATTGTAAATATCCGTTACAGCCTTGGGTTTGAAAAGGTGATCCGCCTTGCGATCGAGAACTTCCGTAAGATGGGATTAAAGCCGGTTATTTACCGTGCAGCCTCCAGCGTGATCACAAAGAGAGAGCACCACAAGATTGGATATTACGGTGCGATCGCGAATCAGCAGTATGAGTATGATCACAGACAGGATCAGGCACTCTTTATGGATAAACGTTATGTGGAACGTAAGCTTGAGGTGATGAAAACTGTCTTTGAGCAGAATAAAGAGATGGCAGCAGGAGTTGCAGGACCGGCGGTTATGGAAATCTTTGGTGAGACACCATTTTCACCGGAAGCAAAAACGATGGCACCGGCATATGATGAGGCGCAGAGAGAGCTGGATCTTCTCTTTAGCAGCAGATCAGGACAGATCACGAATGAGTATATCAAGGGCGAGGAGAGAAGCTTCACGATTGTCGCTTATCCGGTACCGGAGATTGGAGCAGACTATGCAAAGATCTTTGATGAAGTGATCAAGATCAATACATTAGATGCAAAGCTTTACGAAAAAGTGCAGCAGACAATGATCGATGCGCTGGACCAGGGGACTTGTGTACATGTAAGAGGTAAAGGAGAAAACCAGACAGATATTACAGTGCAGTTATATCATCTGAAAGACGCGCAGAAAGAAACAATTTTCGAAAACTGTGTGGCAGATGTGAATATTCCTGTCGGAGAAGTATTCACTTCACCGGTTTTGGAAGGAACGAACGGCATACTTCATGTGAGCAAGGTATATCTGGACGGGCTTCAGTATGAGAATCTGAAGCTGACATTTCAGGATGGAAAGATCACCGACTATACATGTACGAACTTTGAGGATGAAGCGCAGAATAAGAAATACATTTATGATAATGTATTGAAAAATCATGAGACTCTTCCGCTTGGTGAGTTCGCAATTGGAACAAATACAACTGCATATGTGGCAGCGAAGAAATTTAATATAGAAGACAAGATGCCGATTCTGATCGCAGAGAAGACAGGACCGCATTTTGCAGTAGGAGATACATGCTATTCCTGGAGCGAGGAAATCAGAGTCTACAATCCAAACGGAAAGGAAATTGTGGCGAAAGATAATTCCTGTTCTCTTCTTCGTAAGGAAGATGTATCAAAAGCATACTTTAACTGTCATACAGATATAACCGTGCCTTATAAAGAGTTAGAAGAAATAAGTGTAGTGACAAACGAGGGAAAAGACATTATACTATTAAAGGACGGAAGATTCGTATTGCCGGGAACAGAGGTACTTAATGAGCCTTTGGACGAAGCGGGATTTTAAGGAAATCCTGTAGGCGATTGGATAGTTAATAGATGATTAAATGGAATCTTTCATAAGTATGGATAATAAATAAACAAAGTTTTCCAAAGATTGGAAAACGGTATACCACTGAAGGAGGAAATGATATGCCAAAAGTAGGAATTGTCATGGGCAGCGACTCAGATCTGAAGGTGATGAGTAAGGCAGCAGCCACACTGGAGAAGTTTGGAATCGATTATGAGATGACGATCATTTCAGCACACCGTATGCCGGATGTCTTTTTTGACTGGGCAAAGGCAGCTGAAGGAAAGGGAATCAAAGTAATTATTGCAGGAGCAGGTATGGCAGCACATCTGCCGGGAATGTGCGCAGCACTTTTCCCAATGCCGGTAATTGGTATCCCAATGTCAGGAAAGAATCTGGAGGGTATGGACGCACTTTATTCAATCGTTCAGATGCCACCTGGAATCCCGGTTGCTACAGTTGCAATCGACGGCGGTATGAATGCGGCAATTCTTGCAGCAAAGATGCTTGCAATGTCAGATCCGGAGCTTTTAGAGAAACTGAAAGCTTATTCTGCAGAGATGAAAGATACGGTACAGGCAAAAGCAGACAGACTTGCAGAAGTTGGTTATGAGGAATATCTCAACAATAAATAAATATTACGATTCGAAAGAAAAGGAGATTTACGATGGATTACAAGACATCAGGTGTAGATATTGAAGCCGGTTACAAATCAGTGGAATTAATGAAAGAATATGTAAAAGAGACAATGCGCGCAGAAGTTCTCGGAGGACTTGGCGGATTCTCAGGAGCTTTCTCTCTTGCGAAGATCAAAGAGATGGAAGAGCCTGTTCTTCTTTCCGGTACAGACGGATGCGGAACAAAGGTAAAACTTGCTATGGTAATGGATAAGCATGACACAATCGGAATCGATGCGGTTGCTATGTGCGTGAACGATATCGCATGTGCAGGTGGAGAGCCACTCTTCTTCCTGGATTACATTGCATGTGGAAAGAACTATCCGGAGAAGATCGCAGAGATCGTAAAAGGTGTTGCAGAAGGATGTAAGCAGTCTGATGCAGCTCTGATTGGTGGAGAGACAGCAGAGCATCCGGGGCTTATGCCGGAAGATGATTATGATCTTGCAGGATTCGCAGTTGGTGTTTGTGATAAGAAAGAAATGATCACAGGAGAGAATCTTGCAGCCGGAGATGTTCTGATCGGAATGGCTTCTACAGGTGTTCACAGCAACGGATTTTCACTTGTAAGAAAAGTATTTGATATTACAAAAGAATCTTTAGATACTTATTATGATGATCTTGGAACTACTCTTGGAGAGGCACTTCTTGCTCCGACAAGAATCTATGTAAAAGCACTTAAAAGCATCAAAAATGCAGGTGTTACAGTAAAAGCATGCAGCCATATCACAGGTGGCGGATTCTATGAGAACATTCCGCGTATGCTCAAAGAAGGAACTCATGCAGTTGTAGAAAAAGACAGCTACCCGATTCCACCAATCTTTGCAAAACTTGCAAAAGAGGGCGAAATCGAAGAGCAGATGATGTACAACACATTCAACATGGGACTTGGAATGGTTCTCGCTGTTGATCCGGCAGACGTTGATAAGACAATGGATGCAATTCGTGAAGCAGGAGATCAGCCATATGTAGTCGGCAAGATCGAGGCTGGCGAAAAGGGAGTGACTTTATGTTAAGAGTCTTAAGCATGGTGTCCGGAGGAGGAACAAACCTTCAGGCAATCATCGACAGCGTAAAGAATGGTACGATCACGAACACAGAACTTGTGGGTGTGATCAGTAATAATAAAAATGCCTATGCACTGACACGTGCAGAAGAAAATGGAATCGATGCGAAATGCATTTCTCCAAAGGACTATGAGTCAAGAGAAGTGTTTAACCAGGAACTTTTAAAGGCCGTGGATGCATATGAACCGGATCTGATCGTGCTGGCAGGTT
Organism: uncultured Mediterraneibacter sp.; assembly: GCA_934309345.1. Lineage (GTDB taxonomy): Bacteria > Bacillota > Clostridia > Lachnospirales > Lachnospiraceae > Mediterraneibacter. The sequence goes on from CAKRDD010000006.1 coordinate 112,945, forward strand.
ACCTTGTGGTAATCCCACCGGAGATGATCAAGAAGTATAAGAACCGGATCATCAACATTCATCCATCTCTGATCCCGTCTTTCTGTGGAACAGGTTATTATGGACTGAAAGTACACGAGGCAGCTTTGGAGCGCGGTGTGAAAGTAGTTGGTGCAACAGTACATTTCGTAGATGAAGGAACTGATACAGGCCCGATCATCTTGCAGAAGGCTGTAGAAGTACACAATGGAGATACCCCGGAAGTGCTTCAGCGCAGAGTGATGGAACAGGCTGAATGGAAGATCCTTCCACATGCAATCGATTTGATCGCAAACGGAAAGGTTGAAGTAGAAGGACATCGTACAATCGTTACCGAGTAAGGAGGCAGAGACTATGAACGTATTGATCGTAGGAAGCGGCGGAAGAGAACATGCAATCGCAGCAAGCGTGGCAAAGAGCCCAAGAGCAGACAAGATCTATTGTGCTCCGGGAAATGCCGGAATCGCTGAGTATGCGCAGTGTGTACCGATCGGCGCTATGGAATTTGATAAATTAAGAGATTTCGCAAAAGAGAATGCGATTGATCTTTGCATCGTAGGAATGGATGATCCGTTGGTAGGCGGTCTTGTAGATGTTCTTGAAGAAGCAGGAATCCGCACATTCGGACCGAAGAAGAATGCAGCGATTCTTGAGGGATCGAAAGCATTTTCCAAGGATCTGATGAAGAAATACAACATTCCGACAGCAGCTTATGAGAACTTTACTGATCCGGAAGCCGCAATGGCTTATCTCGAGAAAGCGAAGTTCCCGATCGTTCTGAAAGCAGACGGACTTGCACTTGGAAAAGGTGTTCTGATCTGTAAGGATCTTGAAGAAGCAAAAGCAGGCGTGAAGGAAATCATGCTGGACAAGAAGTTCGGTACAGCCGGAAATGAGATGGTTATCGAAGAGTTCATGACAGGCCGTGAGGTTTCCGTACTTTCATTTGTTGACGGAAAGACAATCAAGACAATGACAAGTGCGCAGGATCACAAGCGTGCCGGAGACGGAGATACAGGACTTAATACAGGCGGTATGGGAACATTTTCCCCAAGCCCGTTCTATACAAAAGAAGTAGAAGAATTCTGTGAGAAATATGTTTACCAGGCAACGGTAGACGCAATGGCAGCAGAAGGACGTCCGTTCAAGGGAGTTATCTTCTTCGGACTTATGCTGACAGAAGACGGACCGAAGGTTCTTGAATACAACGCTCGTTTCGGAGATCCGGAAGCTCAGGTTGTACTTCCTCGTATGAAGAATGATATCCTTGAAGTTATGGAAGCATGTATCGACGGAACACTGGATCAGGTTGATCTTCAGTTTGAAGACAATGCAGCAGTCTGCGTTGTACTCGCATCTGAAGGATATCCGGTAAGCTATGAGAAAGGTTTCCCGATCACAGGACTGGAAGAGTTCAAGAAGCACGAAGGATATTACTGCTTCCATGCAGGAACAAAATTCGACGGAGATCAGATCGTAACAAATGGCGGACGTGTTCTTGGCGTGACAGCGAAGGGAAAAGATCTGAAAGAAGCCCGTGCAAATGCATATGCAGCGACAGAGTGGGTAAGCTTTAAGAATAAATACATGAGACGTGACATCGGTAAAGCAATCGATGAAGCATAAATAAAGGGTCGCAGATCTGGTTGTGATAAGATAAAACAAGAAAAGAAGTAAGAAATGAAACCGGCAGGGAGGAGAAATCCAAACTGTCGGTTTCTTTGTGATTTTATCACAGAAAAATAAAAAATATGTGCTATACTAAGGTTGTAACAAAGAAAAATAAAGAATACAAAAGATATAACATTTATAAGGAGGATATAAAGATGGCAGTAGTAAAACTTACAACAGACAATTTTGATCAGGAAGTACTTCAGGCACAGCAGCCGGTACTCGTTGATTTCTATGCAGACTGGTGCGGACCATGTAAGATGATGGCTCCGATCGTGGAGGCTCTTTCAGAAGAACTCAGCGATGTAAAGGTATGCCACATCAATATCGATGAAAATATCGACATTGCACAGAAATACAGAGTCATGAGCATTCCGACTTTCATCGTATTCAAAGGTGGAGAAGAGAGCGGAAGACAGATCGGTGCAATTCCGAAGACAGCACTGGTTGACCTTGTGAAATAAATTTGCGATAATAGAAGAAAGGAAAAACCCAGACGGGCTGCCGGGCACAGAGAAGGCTGAGAAATATGGCTCATTCCTGTGAACGACAGCCTGTCTTTTGCTTGGATATTACGAAGAAAGGCGGGAGTCAGAGCATGTCATTACAGTTTATTTTCGGGAATTCCGGAAGCGGAAAGTCCCATTACTTATATCAGCACATTGTCGAGGAGTCGATCCGTCATCCGGAGAAGAATTATCTTGTTCTTGTGCCGGAGCAGTTTACAATGCAGACGCAGAAAGATCTGTGTATGGCACATCCGCGCGGCGGCATTATGAATATTGATGTCTTAAGCTTTGGACGTCTGGCTCACCGTGTCTTTGAAGAGACAGGAAAGGAAAGACAGCCGATCCTTGATGATGAAGGAAAGAATCTGGTACTCCGCAAGATTGCAGGAAATTATGAAGAGGAGCTGACTGTTCTTAAGGGAAATCTTAAGAAGCAGGGATATATCAGCGAAGTAAAGTCCGTGATATCAGAATTTACGCAGTATGGAATTGATTTTGAACAGCTTGATTCTTTCATGGAAGGACTGAATCCGGAATGTTATCTGTATTATAAATTAAAGGATATCCGTAAAGTATATGAAGGATTTGAGGATTATCTGCGTGATAAATATATCACAAAGGAAGAACTGCTTGATGTCTTAAGTCAGACAGTTCCAGAAGCGGGAATGCTCAAAGACAGTGTGATTGCTATGGATGGGTTTACCGGATTTACACCGGTACAGAACCGGCTGATTGGGGAACTTCTGAAAGTGTGCGATAAGATCATGCTGACGGTTGAGATCGATCAGAGGGAAGATCCGTTTGTCTATAAGCATCCGTATCAGCTCTTTGCGCTGAGTAAACAGATGGTGACATCTCTGACAGAAGTGGCGCAGGAAGTGAAAGCAAAGATTGATGAGCCTGTCTGGCTATGCAAGAATCCACCGTACCGGTTCAAAGAGAATCCGGAGATGGCATTTTTGGAAGAAGAATTGTTCCGTTATTCGAGAAGAAAATACGATGGGGAGAAAATGCAGTCAATCTCTCTTCATGAAGTTCATACACCACAGGAAGAGGCTCAGTATGTGGCAGAGGAGATTCGGCGTCTGGTGAGAGAAGAAGGATACAGATATCGGGAAATCGCAGTGATTGCTTCTGATCTGAATGCATATGCCGATTCGCTGGAGAAGGCATGCGAACATTATGAAATTCCGGTTTTTATGGATCATAAGAAGAGTATCCTGTTAAATTCTTTTGTAGAGTATTTAAGAAGTCTGCTTGTGATGGTAGAACAGAACTATACTTACGAAAGTGTTTTTCGTTATCTGCGGACCGGACTGTGTGGGTTCACAAGAGATGAAGTAGACAGACTGGAAAATTATTGTCTTGCGTTGGATCTGAAAGGATTCAAGAAATGGGATCAGGTCTGGGTGAGAAAGACACCGATGACGACAAAGGAAGAGCTGGAAGAACTGAATCGGCTGCGCGTGCGTTTTGTGGAAAAACTGACACCGCTGCATACAGTCCTGAAGAAGAGAAAAAAGACGGTAAAAGAGATCACACTCGCAGTTTATGAATATCTGGTTCAGGAGAAAATCCAGGAGCAGCTTGCAGAATTGGAGCAGAAATTCCAGGAAGATGGAGAACTGGCGCTGGCGAAGGAATATGCACAGATTTATCGTATCGTTCTGGAGTTATTCGATAAATTCGTTGAACTTCTGGGGGAGGAAGAGATTCCGCTGAAGGAATACTGTGAGCTTCTTGATGCAGGACTTGAAGAGGCGAAAGTAGGTGTGATCCCTCCAAGTCTCGATCAGGTTATGATCGGTGATGTGGAGAGAACACGTATCAAAAATATCCGCGCATTATTTTTTGTCGGAGCAAATGATACGCTTCTTCCGGGAAATGCAGGGGCAAGAGGTCTGCTCTCTGAACGAGACAGAAAACAGTTCCAGGAGAAGAAGATGAATCTTTCTCCCGGACCAAAAGAGAAGTTATATATTCAGAAATTTTATCTCTATATGAATCTGACGAAACCGTCAGAACTTCTGTATCTGTCCTGGGCGAAAGTATCCGGGGAAGGAAAAGCACTGCGCCCGGCTTATCTGATCCAGGATCTGATGCGTCTGTTCCCGGTACTTGTTCCGGTAGAGGAAGACAGAAAAGGACTGCTTGATCATGAGATGATGAGAAGGAGCGGCCTTTTGCAGATTGCAGAAGGATTAAGAGAGAGGGAGCATGGACTGGATGATTCCTGGAAAGAACTGTACAGATGGTTTGTAAAAGATGAACAGAGTCAGGAAACTTTGAAACAGATTATAGAAGCCGGTTTCTACCGGAAGGATGAGCCGAGCCTTGGAAGCAAAGTGGCAAAAGAACTCTTTCTGGATCCGAAGCGTGTCAGTGTAACAAGACTGGAGCGTTTTGCTTCCTGTGCATATGCACATTTCCTGAATTACGGACTCCGTCTGTCAGAACGGGAAAAATATGGGTTTGAAGCAATGGATCTGGGAAACATTGCACATCAGGCACTGGAGCAATTTGCACATAAGGTAGAAGAGGAAGGTCTGGACTGGGTTACGATTCCAGAAGAGAAGCGGGAACTGCTGATCGATGAGAGTGTAGAAGAAAGTATTCTGGATTATGGAAATACAGTTTTATTCTCATCCGCACGTAATGAATATATGATCCACAGAATCAAGCAATTGATCAACCGGTCCGTCTGGGCACTGACACAGCAGATGGCGGCAGGTGATTTTGTTCCGAGTGGGTGTGAATTTAAGTTTGGAAGCGGAAAGATTGACCGAATCGACACTTGTGAAGATGAAAATGCAATTTATGTGAAAGTGACAGATTATAAAACCGGAAGGAAAGCATTTGATATCACAGCATTCTATCACGGTCTGCAGATGCAGCTTCCGGTTTATCTGAACGCGGCGTTGGAGATTGAACGGCAGAAGCATCCGGAAAAAGAGGTACTCCCGGCCGGCATCTTTTATTACCGGATCCAAGATCCGATTGTGAAGAAAGAAGAGACAAAAGCAGAAGTTGAGCAAAGTATTCTAAAAGAGCTGAAGCTGGATGGACTGATCAATGCAGATGAAAATGTAGTTGAACATCTGGAGCGGAATCTGAGTGGAACTTCAACTTTCTATCCGCTGCGGATGAATAAGAACAGAACGCTGGGTTCAGCATCAAAAGCTTTATCTAAGGAGAACTTTGATACGGTTCTCGCGTACACAAAGGAGAAAGAAAAAGAGCTGAAGGACGTAATGTACCAAGGAGAGGTCGCGGCACTTCCGTATGTTCTTGATGAGATGACAGGCTGTGATTACTGTGGGTGCAGGGATATCTGCGGATTTGACCAGAGGATTGAAGGCTGTGAGTACAGAAGATTAAGAAAATATACCTTGGAAGAAGCGTTGAATTCTATGAAAGAGCGTCTTGGCATTTGGGAAGAGAAAGGAGAGGCAGGAGAATGAGCGTAAAATGGACAGAAGAACAACAGAAAGTAATCGACTTGCGTGACCGCAACATTCTCGTGTCTGCAGCAGCAGGTTCAGGAAAGACAGCCGTACTTGTTGAACGAATCATTTCAAGAATTACGGATGAAAATGATCCCGCGGATGTAGACCGTCTCTTGGTTGTAACTTATACGGAAGCAGCGGCAGCAGAGATGAAAGAGCGAATCGGTGCAGCAATTGAGAAGAAGCTGGAAGAACAGCCTGGAAATGTGAATCTGGAGCAGCAGTCCACATTGATCCATAATGCGTCGATCATGACGATCCACAGCTTTTGCCTGTCGGTGATCCGGGACCATTTTCATGTGATTGGGATCGATCCGGCCTTTCGCATTGCAGAAGAAGGAGAATTGCGTCTTCTGATGCAGGATGTCTTAGAAGAGCTGATTGAGAATTTCTATGCAGAGGGATCCGAGGCATTTTTAAACTTTGTTGACCAGTATGGGACAGGAAGAAATGATCAGAAGATCGAGGAACTTATCCTCCAGCTTTACGAATATTCCAGAAGTTATCCACAACCGGAAAAGTGGTTGAAGGAATGTGTGGATAATTATGATATTGAGCCGGAGAAGATGGAAGAAGCAGATGTCGTGCAGGAGGCAAAGGCAAGAGTAAGGCAGAATCTCACAGATGTGAAAGGGTTTGTTCAACAGGCAATAGAAGTATGCGAACTTCCGGCCGGTCCGTATATGTATGGTGAAATGTTAGATTCCGATCTGGTACAGATTGAGCAATTGGAAAAAGCAGAGACATTTTGTCAGCAAGAGCAGATTGTCAGTAATTTCATATGGAAACGTCTGTCAGGAAAGAAAGATCCGACGGTTGATCCGGAGCTGAAAGAGAAAGCACAGGGGCTTAGAAAACAGGCGAAGAAGCTGATAGAAGATCTGAAAGCAAACTATTTCTACGCGCCTGTTGATGAGTGGATCAAGGATATGCAAGAGGCGCAGACAGCAATGAAGATGTTAGTTATGCTGGTACAGGCTTTTGCAGAGGCATTTTCGGAGAAAAAGAGACAGAGAAATCTGTTGGACTTCAGTGATATGGAACAGTTTGCGCTTCGGATTCTGACGGAAGAAAAGGAAGGGGAACTGATTCCGTCGGCGGTGGCACAGGAGTATCAGGAACGTTTTGAAGAAGTTATGATCGATGAGTATCAGGATAGTAACCTGGTGCAGGAGACAATTCTGACGAGTGTGTCAAGGGAGTCGGCAGGAGAGAACAATCTTTTCATGGTTGGAGATGTAAAGCAGAGTATTTACAGATTCCGCCTGTCGCGCCCGGAACTCTTCATGGGGAAATATAACAGCTACAGTACGCAGGAGAGCAGCAGGCAGAGAATTGATCTCGACAGGAACTTCCGAAGCAGGGGCGAAGTGCTTGACAGCACGAATTATATTTTCAGGAAACTGATGCGGAAGGAATTTGGGGAAATCATCTATGATGATAAGGCAGCATTACATTTGGGAGCCTCTTTTCCTGAATTACCGGATGAAACTGTGTTTACAGATCAGACGGAACTGCTTCTTTACGATCAGACGGGGCTTCGGAGCAGTGAAGCGAGAGAAGAAGAGGCGCGGATGATCGCACAGAGAATGAAAGAACTTTTAAGCACGGGGGTTGTGCTTGATAAGGAAACAGGAGAATACCGTCCGGTTCATTATCGGGATATGGTGATTCTGACGAGAAGTTTACAGGGATGGGCAGAAGTTTTCGCGTCCATACTGGCCGAGGAGGGAATTCCGGCATACTCTGTGAGCAGAGAAGGATATTTTGAGACGTATGAGGTCAGTGTTCTTCTGGATTATCTGAAAGTTCTTGATAATGCAAGACAGGATCTGCCATTGACAGCAGTTTTGACTTCACCGTTTGCTGGTCTGACGGCAGCAGAACTGTCTGTGATTCGTCTTTCGTATCCGAATCAGTTATTTTACGAGGCGGTGGAAGGATTTTGCAACCTGAGTCCGGAAGAAATTCCGGAAACTGTGGACAAAAAGCAGGTAATACAGGTACAGGGAAAATTGAGGAAGTTTTTCGAGGTATTGGATCATTTCAGGGAAATTCTTCCGTATACGGCAATCCATGACCTTCTTGCGGAAATAATTGATAAAACCGGCTATGGGTTATTTATCAGTGCGATGCCGGGAGGCGCACAGAGACAGGCAAATATAGAAATGCTTGTTGAGAAAGCGAGAGCTTTTGAAGGAACGAGTTATAAAGGACTTTTTAATTTTGTGCGTTATATCGAGCAGTTGAAAAAATATGATGTTGATTATGGTGAAGCAAGTATCATAGACGAGCAGGATGACACGGTCCGTATTATGAGTATTCATAAAAGTAAAGGTCTGGAATTCCCAATCGTTTTTGTAGCCGGAACAGGAAAGCAATTCAATACACAGGATCTGAAAGGAAGTATTGTGATCCATCCGAGAAACGGAGTTGGAATTGACGTTGTAGACCTTGAGATGAGGACGAAGGCACCGACCTTTTTGAAGAAAATGATCCAGGAGAAGACAAAGCTTGAGAATCTTGCAGAAGAACTTCGTGTGCTTTATGTAGCGATGACAAGAGCAAAGGAAAAGTTGATTCTGACAGGAAGTCTGAAAATGGGCGAAGACGGTCTGGAGCCTTATGTGAATCATATGACAGACAGGGAATCTCCATTGAGCCTTTATCAGTTAGAAGGCGCAAACCGTTATCTGGACTGGATTCTTCCGGCACTTCTTCAGGAAGAAGATCTCAAAAGAGAAGATGGTTTATGTGGAATTCTCAAAACAGAAAGTGAAGAGGTGCAGCAATTGCCGGTTAAAGTCCGGATTTTTGATGCAGGAGAGATGGATTTTACAGAAGATGCACAGCGAGAGGCGGAAATAATTGCAAGAGAAGTGCTTGAACACTGGGATACATCGAAGGTTTATCTTCCGGGAGCAGAAGAAAAGCTGGAACAGCAGATGAATTTCCTTTATCCATATGAAGAAGAAGGAAAAATGAAGCTGAAATTTACAGTTTCAGAGTTGAAGAAGCGTGAGTCTTTGCAGGAAGAAGCAGGAGAAGAATTGATTCAGGAGCCGGAGATCGTGCCACTGCTTCCGCATTTTATGGAAGAACAGGAAGAAGGACTGACCGGAGCCTCAAGAGGAAGTGCTTATCATAAACTTCTGGAGCTTCATGATTTTTCAAAAGAATATACAGAGGAACTTCTGAAAGAAGAAATCGAACAGTTCTATCAGGCAGGGAGACTGTCGAAAGAGATGGCAGACTGTATCCGCATGAAAGATATTCTTGCATTTTTAAATAGCGAGAGTGGAAGACGAATGACACAAGCAGCAGGAAATGGAAAGCTTCGGAAGGAACAGCCGTTTGTTCTCGGAATAGCTGCATCTGAGATCTATCCGGAAATCTATCAGGATATTCAGAAGAGAAGTCAGGGAGCGGATGAAAATCGAAAGGAAGAGACCATTCTCGTCCAGGGAATTATCGATGTCTGGTTTGAGGAGGAAGATGGACTTGTACTACTCGACTATAAGACGGATAGAGTCAGAAATGCATCTCAATTGAAAGAACTGTACCATGCACAGCTTGATTACTATGCCCAGGCGCTGGAGCAGCTGTTAGAGAAGCCGGTGAAGGAGAAGATTATCTATTCCTTTGCCTTGAAGGAGGAGATCATCTTATGAAATATTTCTGGTATTACCTGATATTTATCAATTTATTTGCATTTTGTACCTATGGGATTGATAAATGGAAAGCGAAGAAAGGTGCATGGAGAGTTCCGGAGAAAACGCTGTTAATCCTTGCATTGATCGGTGGAAGTGCAGGAGCAATCGCAGGTATGATGTGTTTCCGGCATAAGACACGGAAAGCAAAATTTATGATTACAGTGCCTGTGATCTTTGTTGTGGAGGTAATCTTGCTGATCATCTGGCTTTTGTAAGAAAGAAAAAAGAAAAATATTCTTTATCGCATCATCAATTTGCACAGTTAAAGTGCTGAAAACGCTACCAAAGAAACAAGATTTTACAAAATCTTGTTTCTTTTTTTCAACTTCTTTTCGAATGAAAAAAAATCTGTTAATATAACACATAGGAATACTAGAGTTATTGGCTGCAGAATACTGTGAACAGCATGAAAGCAGCTGGGAAAGGAGTTTGACAAGATGCCAAAGTTAAATGAAAATTATCAGAATGTAAAAGACAGTTATCTTTTTGCGGAGATTGCAAGAAGAGTAAAAGTATATGAGGAAACACATCCGGAGAAAGCGGCGGATATTATCCGTCTCGGAATCGGTGATGTAACATTGCCATTGACAAAGAGTGTGATTGAGGCACTTCATGAAGCAGTAGATTCTCAGGCAGTATCTGAGACATTCAAAGGATACGGACCGGAGCAGGGATATGCATTTGCACAGGAAGCAATCGCAGATTATTACGCACGCAATGGCGTAGAAGTAAAAGCTACAGATATCTTTATTTCAGATGGCGCAAAGAGTGATACAGGAAATATTACTGAACTTTTTGCACAGGATAACGTGGTTCTCGTTCCGGATCCGGTTTACCCTGTTTATGTAGATACAAATACAATGGATGGAAAGAATATCATCTATATGAACGGAACAAAAGAAAACGATTTCCTTCCAATGCCGGATGAAAATGTAAAGGCAGATATCATTTACCTGTGTTCTCCAAACAACCCGACAGGTGCATGCTACAACAAAGAGCAGTTAGAGGCATGGGTTGCATACGCATTGAAAAATGATGCTGTAATCCTCTATGATTCTGCTTATGAAGCATTTATCACAGATCCTACACTTCCTAGAAGCATCTATGCGATCGAGGGCGCAAAGAAATGTGCGATCGAGTTCTGTTCCCTTTCTAAGACAGCAGGATTCACAGGTACACGTTTCTCTTACACAGTTGTTCCGGAAGAGCTTGTGTTCGAGACATCAAATGGCGGAACATTGAGCCTGCACAATATGTGGAACAGAAGACAGTGTACAAAGTTCAACGGAACACCGTATATCATCCAGTATGCGGGAGCTAAGGTATTTACAGAAGAGGGCATGAAAGAGTGTCAGGAGAATATCGGATATTACCGTGAAAATGCACGTATGATCGCTGAAACACTTGAGAAGAAAGGAATCTCATTTACAGGTGGTGTAAACTCACCATACATCTGGTTCGAGTGCCCGAAGGGAATGGAGTCCTGGGAGTTCTTTGATTACCTCCTTGAAAACGCTCAGGTTGTCGGAACACCGGGAGCAGGATTCGGAGAAAATGGAAAGAACTATTTCCGTCTGACATCTTTTGGAAAACATGAGAAGACAAAAGAAGCGATGGAGCGTTTCAATTCATTATTCTAAAATATAAAGTGAACGGATTACGTGCATAACAGAAGAAAGTTATCATAGTGATGGTTTACAGAAGGAAAAAGAGAAGCTGAAAACAGCTTCTCTTTTAAAATACAATGTTTTTTATTAATACTTTTTCTTACGAAGTACAAACACAGCACCGATAATTACGATAAGAGAACCGCCGGCAATTGCGAGTGGTACGATCGGGTTGGTCATATCTCCTGTCTTAACCGGAGCAACTTTCTTTCCGGTAAGAGTAGTGGATGAAGAAGTTCCTGAAGTAATCGGTGTAATCGAAGGTGTTGGTTTTACAGGTGCAACCGGATTAGACGGTTTTACTGGATCAGACGGTTTTACCGGATCGACTGGCTTATCAGGTTCAGATGGATCCACCGGATCAACAGTTTTTGCTGGAGAAGTCATTTTCCATAACTGTGTTCCATAGAAAGGATTCGCAGTACCGATAACCATCCAGTCATCTCCAGTTGCAAAAGTACGAAGTCCGTGATTATAAGGATCACCGAATCCGTTTGTTGTAATGGAGGTAAATGATGCTCCATCTTCTGAAGTATACAGGTCAAATCCACGTTCAGCACTTCCGAGATAGCATAAAATTTCACCAAATGCAATCAGGTTATCCTTTTTTGTAATTGTGATCAGAATATCTAACAGTTCTTTTAATTCGTCAGGAAGTTCGGAATCAAATTCTGTATAGTAGTCATATATTGCAGAATATTCATCGATAAAGTCCTGTGATCCCTGCTCATCTATAGAAGAAGATAAAGGATCCATGTTGAAGAGCAATTCAACTAAGTCTGTTGAAAGCTTACGAGTCAAACTATTTGGTTTGATGGAACCGTTCTCAAGTCCGTTCATCAGAGAGTCTAACTGTTCATCAGAAAGTGTGATGGCATTGTCTTCATCCTTTTCAGATGAATATGTTGCAGCCTGAGCAGTGTTGTATCTCTTAGTTGCAGATGCAATTGCATTCTGTACCATTTCATAAGAAGACAAGTTGCTTTCAGATGTATTATTGTTAACTGCAGTGTTGTCAGCTTCATCTTCAACAGAGCTGCTGTCTGGTTGAACTGTATCATCAGAATCTGTGTTATCAGCAGTGAGTGGCTGAGTAGGATATTCTGGAAGATACTTGTTCAATAATAACTCAACGAATACTTTGAGATAGTTGATCTGGGATTCCCATTCCTCAGGAGTCATATTCAGAAGATCACCGTTTGTAAACTGTCCGATAGGCTCAAGTAAACTACTGCTGTCGAAAGTTCCAAAGTACATCTTGCCATCATATACAGTAGACTGCCAGATATACTGATTCTCATGATGTCCGAATCCTGAACAAAGTCCTGAACTACCTCCATCAGGGAACATTTCTGTTGCATCTCCGACTACCAGTTCCATATTTTCATTCTTGTCCATACGGTAGAGACTGACAGACTGTTCAAGGTTCTTAGCAAGGAACTCTACATTTTTATTAAAGACAACATCTTCAAGAGCAATTTCAATATCTTCGTACTCTCCAATGTAGAGATGATCGTTGTAAACAAGCATGTTACATGCACCGGCACGTGTGCGTTCCGGGTCGATACCAAAGGTGTATTTGGCACCATCAGCTTTATCGCCTACAACAGGCGTCCATGTCCAGGAACCATCAGAATTCTCGTCACCGCGGACAATAGCAAAGGACTGCATTGTATGTTCGTCAGGTTTGTTATCCTGTGTTCCGGTACAAAGAGCTACGTACAGGCTACCATTGAATTCGATCATCTCCCAGATAGATCCACCATAGATACTATCCGTATAATGGTAAGCTGGATAATTGAATAAGTCACTCTTTGTTGCAATCTTTTTGAAAGAAGACTGACCTGCTGATGGATCAGAGGATTTCAGAATATAAGGTCCATCTACACCAACACAGCTTGCGATGAATTCACCGTTGAAAACTGCCATTCCACGAATACCTGTGCTGATACCTTCTTTGTATGCAGCTCCGGCTTCTGCTGGAGTGATTCCTGTATACACACAGTTGATCTCATCTGTTTCAGGATCGATACAGTAGATACTAGGAAGTCCGCTTCTTTGTCCTTTCGCGCGGACAGAACCGCAGAAATAAAGTTTGTCATTGAAGCGGATCGCATTTCTGAAAAGCGGTCCCTTACCAGTTGTAGATTCAGACATTAAAAGCTTTGTCTCTCCGGTTTTGACATTTACCTTAACGAGAATACCGCCGGAATCTTCATCAAGCGTTCCGTCCGCTTTTTCATGTCCATAGAAAAAAGTACCATTGAACATTGCTTTCAGTGCAGCTCTCATGATCTCCGGATCAAAATTGTCACCAAGGACAGTGTCCATCAGCTCCAGTGTGTTCCCCATTGCTGCATAGCAGGTACCTACATACATCCAGTCACCGTAAGAAGCAGCAGACCAGGCATAACTTTGTCCCTGATCGCCCTGACCTGTAGCACCATTCTCACCAGTTACGGCAACATTTCCACCACCCAGGTAATCAACAATACCGTCAGGAGTAGAAACAGGCTTTTCAGGATGTGAGAGCTTTCCAAAAGTATAATCACCTTTTGTGTAAGTAACAGAAGGCTGAAAATCAGAACTATCTTCTGCTGAAGCAGTCACAGCTGAAAGGCTTGAAATGACAAGTGACAGAGCAACAACAGAGGTTCCAATTCTTTTAAACAGGCTCTTACTCATGATTATTTCCTCCCTTTAATTTAATTTTAGATAATAAGCCTTATTAATTATAGCACTATAAATTTTTAAAGTAAAGGACAAAGCGTCGATTTGTTCACGGATATTTCACAATTATTTCAAGAAATTATCATAATAAAAGTAAAAATATATTTACAATTAAATTACATGTGAGTTTACAAGAAGATGTGGATTTGGTAAGATAGAAACGGTATATTTTTTTGAAATTTAGAAAGGATGGAACGTTAAAATGAAAATTGGTATTGGTAACGATCACTCCGCACTGGAGCTGAAAGCAGAAATTATAGAATTTCTGAAAGAGAAAGGTCATGAGGTTGTAGACTATGGAACATATACATCCGAAAGTTGTGACTATCCGGTATATGGAGAGAAAGTAGCCCGTGCAGTTGTAGCAGGAGAAGTGGAGAAGGGAATCCTGATCTGTGGAACAGGACTTGGAATCTCTCTTGCAGCGAATAAAGTAAAAGGAATCCGTGCATGTGTCTGCAGCGAGCCATTTACAGCAAAGATGTCAAGAGCACATAATGATTGTAATGTACTCGCATTCGGAGCTCGTGTGGTAGGTGGAGAACTTGCCAAGATGATCGTAGATACATGGATCAATACAGAATTCGAAGGTGGTCGTCATCAGCGCAGGGTAGATATGCTGATGGAGATCGAGGAGAAAAACTAAACAGTTACAAAGATTTTAAGAAAGAGACTTCTGCGTTACATTTTATCAGAGCGTGGAAGTCTTTTGCAAAAGGGGAAGAAAAATGCAGGAATATGATTTATCGCAATGGATTTTATTCTTTTTTCTCTACAGTTTTCTCGGATGGGTATGGGAAAGCTGTTATGTTTCTGTCAGAAAGCACCGCTGGGTAAACCGCGGATTTATGCATGGACCGATGCTTCCACTTTATGGATCGGGCGCAATGGTTGTCCTGATCGTGACGATTCCGGTCAGAGATAACATCCCACTCGTATTTCTTATGGGAATGATCGGTGCGACAATTTTGGAGTATTTTACAGGCATTACGATGGAGCGTCTGTTCCATGTAAGATACTGGGATTATAGAAATCTGAAATTTAATGTCAGAGGATATATTTGCCCGATAGCAAGTTTGTGCTGGGGCGTATTCTCTATTCTTATGGTAAAAGTCGTGCATGTTCCATTTGAACATATGGTATTGTTGATTCCGGTTACAATAGCCGATATCCTTGCATTTGTTCTGACGATCGCAGCGGCAGTTGACTTCACACAGTCCTTCAACGAGGCTATGGATATGAAACGTATTCTTGTACAGCTTGAGGCCAGCAAAGAACAGATCCAGAAGATGCAGGAGCGCCTGAAAGATGCTTCTGAGGAAATGCAGGACAGATTGAAAGATGCATCCGAGGAAATGCAGGATAAACTGAAAGGTGCATCAGAGGGCGTTCAGGAACGTCTGAAACGTGCATCCGAAGGGGTACAGGAGAAGCTCGAGGACAGCTATCTGTTGTATGAAGAGCGTAAAGAGATGAAAGCAGCGGAGAAGCAGACAAGAAAAGAACTGTATCTTGCGAAGATAGAAGAACAGCGTAGAGAACGAAAAGAACAGCTTGCACAGCTTTCAGAAAAGGTTGAGACACTGCTTCGTACTGCCCGTCTGGAGAATGAAGCACAAGAGTCTGAATCGAAAGGAAACTGGAGAAAAGAACTTGCCCAGATGCGTGCAAATATAGTAAGTGAGAGACAGAAACTGGGTTCACGTACGAACAGAAATTATGTGAATGCCATGAGACAGCTGAGAAGAAACCCTACAGCGGTATCAGACAAGTTCAAGAATGCAATGGAAGAATTAAAGAAAAATGCCGAGGTGAAATAAATGACAAAGAAACAGCGTGCGCTTGAAGTGATTGAAAGGCTGAAGAAAGAGTATCCGGATGCCGGATGCACGCTTGATTATGATCTGGCATGGAAATTGCTTGTCAGTGTAAGGCTGGCAGCACAGTGTACAGATGCAAGAGTAAATGTAGTCGTGGAAGGCCTTTATGAGAAATATCCGACAGTGGAAGCACTGGCAGATGCTCCGGTGGAAGATATTGAAGAGATTGTACGACCGTGTGGTCTTGGAAAGAGCAAGGCGAGAGATATCAGTGCCTGTATGAAGATGCTTCGGGATGAATATGGTGGAAATGTTCCGGATGATTTTGATGCGTTATTAAAACTTCCGGGAGTCGGAAGAAAGAGCGCAAATCTGATCATGGGAGATGTGTTTGGAAAGCCGGCAATTGTGACAGATACACATTGTATCCGCCTGACAAACAGGATTGGTCTGGTAGATGGCATCAAGGAGCCGAAGAAAGTAGAGATGGCATTGTGGAAGATCATTCCGCCGGAAGAAGGAAGTGACCTTTGCCATCGTCTTGTTTATCACGGAAGAGATGTGTGTACTGCGAGAACGAAACCGTATTGCGACAGATGCTGTCTTGCTGATATCTGTAAAAAGGTCGGAGTATAGTAAAAAAATCAGGGTATAACAGCCAAAATAAAAAGTCTGTGAAAAGAATCTTAAGAATAGACAGATTCTTTCACAGACTTTCTTTCTATCAGACTAAGCTAATTCAATAGCGCCTGTTCCGCCGGCACAAGCATAGTAAGCTTTCTTATCCTCAGGTTTTACATAGATCTTAAGGTCGGAGCTGTCCATACCTTCAGCTTTGCATTTATCAAGAATCTTCTCTGCAAGTACAGCAGCGTCATATTCGCCGTTCTGATACTGGATGAAAAAATCATATGCCGGAGCAGCATTTACCGGTGCAGTTGTCTCTGCTACAGTTACTTCCGGAACAGCTTCAGCTGTTGGTGCAGCTGTCTCTACTACAGGCTGAGCAGCTGGTGTTGCGGTAGTCGGATGTACCTCATTAAATCTTTTCTGTCTTTTCTTATCTGTTCTCTTGCTCATGGATGTTACCTCTTTTCTCTAATCTGAAAACCGAAGTCCGGGATGTCTGTCCTTGCTGGTTGAAATAATTTAGTAAAAAGGGGACATCGGTCACTTCTCCTATTATATAACGAAGTGGAAAATAAGTCAAAAAAGTTGTATTTTTTATTAAATTCGTATATCATAGGATAGAGTAAAAAGTCGTCAGGGCAGAAAGGAAAGTTGATATGAAATTTTCACAGCTTGGAAAGATACAGGAATTAAAAGGACATATGGATACATTTCGCAGAAATCATCCGAAGTTTCCAATGTTCTTAGGAGCAGTAGCTCAGAATGCAGTTGAGGAAGGCACGATCATCGAGATCAATGTGACAGCACCGAACGGAGCTCATTACGAGACGAATCTGAAGCTTCGTGCAGAGGATCTGGAATTTATCCGTGCACTGCAGGAGATGGGAAAATAAAAAATGTAAAAAAATGAAAAAAGTACTTGCATATTTAAAAAGAGTATGATAAGATACTATTCGTGTCAGAGATAAGACACGAAATGCGGGTGTAGTTCAATGGTAGAACACCAGCCTTCCAAGCTGGATACGTGGGTTCGATTCCCATCACCCGCTTTTTTGCTGCCCAAATTTCGGTGGGCGAAAATTGTGGTTATATTGAAATAGCGCAAAGCATTTTCCGTAGATTCGGTTTTGATAAACCGGATAAGGAAAGTGCTTTTTTTAAAATATTTTTGTACTATTTTTTCGCCTTGTTAACGTTGTTTCTTATATGGAGTTGTGCTATACTTTAAGAAATATTTTTGGGGTTACGCTGAGCAGTAACACATTTTGGGGAAATCACAGAGGAAGAGGTAGAAAGATGAATTTTTTGGAAGAAAGAATTGTAAAAGACGGTATTGTAAAAGAGGGCAATGTTCTCAAGGTTGACAGTTTCCTGAATCATCAGATGGACATTAAACTTTTGAATCAGATGGGTGCAGAATTCAAGAAGAGATTTGCTGACAAGAATATCAATAAGATTCTTACTATCGAAGCTTCTGGTATAGGAATCGCCTGTATCGTAGCAGAACACTTTGATGTACCGGTCGTATTTGCGAAGAAGTCTCAGAGCATCAATTTAGACGGCGAGATGTATGTAGCAGAGGTTGAGTCTTTCACACATAAGTGTAAGAATAATGTGATCGTTTCACAGAAGTTCCTTTCAGAGGATGATCATGTACTTATTATTGATGATTTTCTTGCAAACGGATGTGCACTGCAGGGACTGATCCAGATTGTTCAGTCTTCAGGAGCTACAGTAGAGGGGATCGGAATTGCAATTGAGAAAGGATTCCAGTCAGGCGGAAGAATCATCCGTAACCTTGGATTCCAGTTAGAGTCACTGGCGATTGTAGATGGAATGGACGCTTCTACGGGTCAGATTTTCTTCAGAGAGCAGAACGCAGAGAACTAAGAGACCAATATTTTTTAAAAAGCTATAGTAAGCTTAAGAAAATCTTTTGAAACATATAAAAGCCTCCTTTAGATTTACAGAGTATTCTGTAGATAGATAAAGGAGGTTCTTTTTTTGGGAGGAGACAAAATGGAAATTAATCACGTATTAATTGTAGAGGATGATAAAGAAATCAGGGAAGGTGTACAGATCTATCTGCAGAGCCAGGGATATAAGGTGTTTCAGGCAGCGGACGGAATTGAAGGACTGGAAGTTTTAGAGAAGGAAGAGATTCATCTGGCGATCATTGATATCATGATGCCACGTATGGATGGAATCCGTATGACAATGAAACTGCGGGAGAAATATGATTTTCCTGTAATCATGTTGTCTGCAAAATCAGAAGAGGTTGATAAGATTACCGGACTTAATATTGGAGCTGATGATTATGTAACGAAGCCGTTTACACCAATGGAACTGATGGCGCGTGTGAACTCTCAGCTGAGACGTTACCGCAGATTTCTGGAGAAACTGGCACCGCAGGAGAACGTACATGTGATCGGAGGACTTGAGATCAATGAGGATACGGTAGAAGTCACAATGGATGGCAATCCGGTGAAATTAACTCCGATCGAGTACAAGATTCTACTTCTTTTGGCGAAAAATCCGGGAAGAGTCTTTTCATCCGAAGAGATTTACGAAAGAGTATGGCAGGAAAAGGCAATTAATACAGATACGATCATGGTACACGTAAGAAATATTCGGGAGAAGATTGAAATCGATCCGAAGAAACCAAAATATTTAAAGGTGGTGTGGGGAGTTGGATACAAACTTGAAAAGCAGTCGTAAGATAAGGGCAATAGTAACAATCATGATTCTCAGCTTACTTGCAGCAGGTATCGTAGGAAGTTATTATGTGGTAAGAAAAGATATCGCATCAACATTTACAGTAGAAGATGATGTTGAAGAATGCATTGAATTAATGGATTATTCCCTTGCGACAGGAAATCGCCTTCTCTATAGCGAGGTCACAGATGCGCTGGATGCGTCGGAACAAAGGGAGTTAATGTCAGACAGTGCATTTTCTCTTTTTAAAAAATATATGGATTATCAGATCTTTGACAAAGAAGGGAATCCCTTGCTTGAAGGAAGTGACGATCAGACAAACGAGGCTTTGAAGTCAAAGGATTCTTATGCGCTCAAAATCGAATATAAGTATGGTACAGCCGGAACAATGTCAAATGTAACAGTTAACGGTACGAAACTGTCACCGGAAGAAGCGTACAATGTGGAGAAAGATTTGTCCTATTATTGTATGGATGCAGATCTTGAGGATCAGATTGAAGAGGAAGATCAGACAGATGGAATCAGTATCGTCTATGGAATGACAGATGCAAATTATGACGAATTCATTTCTGCAAACCGGGAGGAAGACGAGTATGTGGATTATAATTATTCCATGTTCTGGAGTTCCGCCGCACTCTTCTTTTTAGGAGCTCTTCTTATAGCGTTATTTCTTCCATGTATTCCAAAAGTTGGAAGATATGAAGGAAAAATATTCCGCATGCCATTCGAACTTGCAGTGATTCTGGGGATTTCTGCATTGGGTATAGGCTATGTGGTATTTGCAGAGTTAGTATACTGGTCATTTGAGAACTATCACCCGTCTGTAAATATTATGTGGAATACGATCAGTATGCATGGAATCAACTGGATCATCTGGTTCTGCCTGTTGGGAGTTTTCTTCTGTGTGGCAGAGAGTCTCCGCCTCATATTTACTTCCGGAAAAGATTACTGGAAAGAACACACAATAGTAGGAATGCTGATCCGCTGGGGAAAGGAAAATCGTGGAGAAGTACATGAAAAGAGACATTTATTAAAGAAAGCATGGAAAGATGTTAAAGCATTTTTACATCATCAATATGAAGCAATTCTTCAGATGGATCTGCGGGATAAAGGAAATAAAGGAATCCTCAGAATCGTGATCCTGAACTTCCTTCTGCTCTTAGTAGTGAAATTATTTTCTTACAGCATAGGACTGATACCATTAATTGTTTATTCCATCATTTTATTCTTTGTGATGCGGACTGTGTTAAATGGAATCAAGAAGAAATACCAGTTGCTGCTTAAATCAACGAATCAGCTGGCAGAGGGTCAGCTTGATCTTCCAATCGAAGGTGATGTCGGAATCTTCCGTCCGATTCAGGATGAATTAAAGAAGATTCAGAGCGGATTCAAGAAGGCGGTAGATGAAGAAGTGAAAAATGAGCGT
The DNA here is from genome assembly GCA_934309345.1 of uncultured Mediterraneibacter sp. GTDB lineage: Bacteria > Bacillota > Clostridia > Lachnospirales > Lachnospiraceae > Mediterraneibacter. The sequence goes on from CAKRDD010000006.1 coordinate 133,350, forward strand.
ATGAAGACAGAGCTTGTGACGAATGTCTCTCATGATCTCCGTACGCCGCTGACAGCAATCATTACTTACATTGATCTTTTAAAGAATGAAAAAGACGAAGAAAAGAGAAAAGAATATACAGAAGTACTTGAGAGAAAATCTCTTCGCCTGAAAGCCCTGATCGAGGATCTCTTTGAGATGAGTAAGGCAGCAAGTAAGACAATCCAGATGAATTACATGAAAGTGGATCTCGTAGGACTGATCCGTCAGGCGGAGCTTGAGAATGAGGAAAAGATTAGAGAAGCACATCTGGAATTTCGTTGGAAACTTCCGGAGAATAAAGTGGTTCTCTGGCTGGATAGTGAAAAAACATATCGAATCTTTGAGAATCTGATCGTTAATATCACAAAATACGCAATGCCGCACACAAGAGTTTATATCGAAATGAATGAGCGGCCGGATGACGTGCAGATCTTTATGAAAAATGTCTCCGCTGTGGAGTTGAATTTCAATACAGAGGAGATCACGGATCGTTTTGTGAGAGGAGACTCGTCAAGAAATACAGAAGGCTCAGGACTTGGCCTTGCAATTGCGAAGAGCTTTGCACAACTGCAGCATGGAAACTTGAATATTACAACAGAAGCAGATCTGTTCAAGGCGGAGATCATACTTCCTAAATTAGAAATGAGTGAGAAAAAAGAAGATTTGGGACTGGAAAATGGTGTAAAAGAATAGTATTGTTAGGGTAGATGGAATTTTACAGAACAAGTTAGGAAGAATGATTCAGGAGGAAAAACCATGAGATATGAAATCAAAGGTGATACACTTCCGGTAGTAGTCTGCTATCTGGAGAATGGAGAAAGAATGATTACAGAACGCGGTTCTATGAGTTGGATGTCTCCGAATATGAAAATGGAGACCACTTCCAATGGAGGAATCGGAAAGGCATTTGGCAGAATGTTTTCAGGCGAGGCACTGTTCCAGAACCGTTATACAGCAACGGGAGGTAATGGGATGATCGCATTCGCATCCAGCTTTCCAGGGCAGATTGTAGCACGCCAGATTGCACCGGGACAGGAGCTGATCGTACAGAAGTCAGGATTTCTCGCTTCAGAAGAAGGTGTTGATCTTTCTATTTTCTTCCAAAAGAAATTCGGAGCAGGGTTCTTCGGTGGAGAAGGATTTATCATGCAGAGACTTTCGGGAAATGGAATAGCATTTCTTGAATTTGATGGGCATGTGGTAGAGTATGAACTGAGACCGGGTCAGCAGATTGTAGTAGATACAGGATACCTTGCAGCAATGGATGCAACTTGTAACATGGAGATCCAGACAGTACCGGGACTTAAGAATATGGTATTCGGCGGTGAAGGCGTGTTCAATACAGTTGTCACCGGACCTGGACATGTATGGCTTCAGACAATGCCGATATCCAGCGTGGCGGGAGAACTTTTAAGATATATGCCGGCTGGGAAATAAAGGATGAAAAAAGGACAGGATACTTTCGAATGAAATGTTAGATAAAATGAAAGTGTCTTGTCCTTTTCACTGCGTAAACAGTAATGTTTTGCATATCAGATAGTGCTAATTATTTACTTTCTCAAGATTGCGCAGATGCAGATATACGGTATTCTTACTGATTCCCAGCGCTTCGGCAATCGTGACAACGGCATCCTTTAGATTAAAGATCCCCTGCTGGTAAAGTCGGAAAATGATTTCTTTATTCTTATTTGTGCTCGATATTGCTGAATCCATCAACACTTCTTGACGAACGGTTTGAATGGTCTGCTCAAGAAGATCAGAACTGCTCTGTGAAAAAGTCTCATGAATCTGACCGGAGACTGTGAGACCGTCAGAATCAGATGGAATCGGAACAGCAAAGTTGCAGAAGAAATCTGCCATTGTTGTATTCATATAAAAGTTGATACAGAGCAGTCCGATAATTCTGTCCTTCTCTCCTTTGACAGGAATTGTAGTTGACTTCAGCGGTTCTCCTTTTACATTTGTGGAAAAATAAATAACACCATGGTCATTTTCTTCATTTCGACGGATCTGCTCGAGCATCTTCAACGCAAGGTCGGTAATCGGTGCACCTTCGGTACGTCCTGTGTGATATCCGTTGATGACCTTGATTGCAGAGTGTTCATAATCTTCCAGACTGTGAAGGACAATCTCGTATCCATTTCCAAGATAATTGGAAAGTCCATCGAGTGTCTGACAGTATGAGTGCAGAATCTTTTTGTCAAGTGAAGTTAATTTTAAATTTCCGGTTGGCATAATCATGCGTCCTTTCTGTCTGTGTGAAAGATATCCAGTTTTGTTCGGTCAAAACAGACAAATAGTATATTGATGGTTTTATTTTATCATGGATATGCTGGTTTGTGTGAAAAAGAAGTCAATGAAAAATAGTTAAGTGAATGAAATTTTATTGACTAAACGATTTTAACGTTATATAATTTCATTAAGAACTTATAATTTCAATAAATCAGGAGGTAGAATTCAATGAAAACAATTTCAACACCAAAGGCACCAGCTGCAATCGGACCATATTCTCAGGCAAAGGTAGTTAATGGAATGTTATACGCTTCAGGACAGATCCCGATCAACCCGGCTACAGGTGATGTAGATGCCACAACAATCGAAGGACAGACAGAGCAGGTTATCGCTAACATCGCTGCTGTTCTTGAAGAAGCTGGATCAAGCTTTGACAATGTCGTAAAGACAACATGCTTCCTTGCAGATATCGCTGATTTCGGAGCATTCAACGGAGTATACGAGAAATACTTCACAAGCAAACCAGCTCGTTCATGCGTAGCAGTTAAGGATCTTCCGAAGGCTGTTCTCGTTGAGATCGAGATCTTAGCTGTTGTAGAGTAATTCTTATAGCTAGTAGAGAAAATGAAAAAATGACACTGCGCTGTGAGGCGAGGTGTGAATAGAAAAGGAGTCCATGGAAATGCGATATGTCGCATACCATGGACTCCTTTTGTTACTGTTCACACAATGTGCGACCAGCAACGCATCTCGCCATTTTAAATCGCCTTTGGCGATGGGGCGAGATGCATTCAAGCCAAAACATGCATCCTCCGTGTCAATCAGCGAAGTGATTGACACGGGAGTGAACAGTAACCTCCTTTTTACTTATTCAAGGAATCTCCTCGATCTACAACAACGCGATATCCGACAGACTCCATTCTTTGGGCCAGGCAGTTCTTGCATTGTGCCGATTCATCACCGGTGCAGATCTTGTTATCATAAAGCAGATAATCTTTGCGAACCTCTGTAGGAGAAAGGTTTGGCATAACGACATTAGCTCCGGCAAGAATTCCCTGTTCCCTTCCGGTTGGAGAAATCGTACCGAGTGCAGTTGTTGCCGGAAGAAGAACTTTCGGCAACATAAGTCGGATCAGCCCAAGCAGGTAAAGTGTCAATTCCAGTGTTCCGGCAGGCTCATCAGCGAATTGTGTGTCGTGGTGAGGAATAAATGGACCAATTCCGACCATCTGTGGATTCAGATCTTTTAAGAAAAGCATGTCATCAGCAAGATTCTCAGTTGTCTGGAAAGGTGCACCTACCATGAATCCGGTTCCAATCTGATAGCCGATAGACTTCAGATCCCATAAGCAGTTCTGACGGTGAAGTGCATTTAAGGAAGCAGGATGAAGCATGCGGTAATGTGCTTCATCATAAGTTTCATGACGAAGTAAATAGCGGTCAGCACCGGCATCGAACAGTGTCTGATACGCATCATGTTCCATCTCTCCAACGGAAAGCGTGATCGCGCAGTCTGGCCAGTTCTTATGGATATCAGAGACAATGTCAGCCAGACGTGGAAGCGTGAACCAGCCATCTTCACCACCTTGAAGAACGAAGGTGCGGAAGCCAAGTTCATAGCCGGTTTTGCAGCAGTCAAGAATCTCATCTTTAGTGAGACGATAGCGGTGCACGTTTGGATTGCTTCTGCGAATACCGCAGTAATAACAATCGTTGCGACAATAATTTGTGAATTCAATCAGTCCGCGGACATAAACATCGTGTCCATAGTGAGTGATTCGTACTTCGCGCGTATTTTCAAATAAATAGTCGGCAAGTTCAGGTGTTCTTCCGTCAATTAGCCGGATCCATTCATTTTTAGAGAGAGTCTGTGTATCTCGTAATTTATTTATCAATTCTTTCAGATCAGAAATCTGTGATGTTTCATAATTACTCATTTGTTCTTGAAGTCCTCCTTCAGAAAAGTTATTCCCATTATAACACAGGAAGCAGGAAGTGTTTAGCGAAAAGAACTGTACAAGGTAAAAAAATGTGTTAGAATAACGGTAGTGTACAACACAAATTGCTTCAAGGGAGTGATCAGATATGGCAGAAGTTAGAAAACACATTGTTTTTCACGGCAGGGTACAGGGAGTTGGATTCCGCTATACAGCGAAATATCTGGCAAATTCACTAAACCTGGTCGGCTGGGTTCAGAATGAATGGGATGGAACTGTTACAATGGAAGTTCAGGGACGCGAATGGCTGATCAACGAACTGCTAAAAGGGCTGAACAGAAATCAGTTTATTACAATTGACTGGATGGATACGGAAGAAATTCCGTTAGAAGATGAGAAAAAATTCTGGGTAAGAGACGGATACATGTAGAGAAAAGGTTACCGGACACGGTTCTTAGAACAGTAACGATAAAAGAAAAGGAGACTTAAGATTATGAAATTAGGATTTATCGGAACAGGAAATATGGCAGGAGCAATCATGGGTGGAATCATCAAAAAGGGAATTATCGCTCCAGAAGAGATTATCGGTTCAGATATTATGGAAGCAGGACGTGAACGTGCGAAAAAAGAGCATGGAATTCATGTAACAGCAGATAATATAGAAGTAACACAGAAGGCAGAAGTATTAGTTCTTTCTGTAAAACCACAGTTCTATGCACAGACAATTGCTGAGATTAAAGATACAGTAAGAGAAGACCAGCTGATTATTACAATCGCACCGGGCAAGACTCTCACATGGCTCGAAGAGCAGTTTGGAAAGAAAGTTAAGATTGTAAGAACAATGCCGAATACACCCGCATTAGTAGGAGAGGGAATGACAGCAGCATGCCCGAATGATGCGGTTACAGAAGAAGAGAAGAATTATGCACTGGAGCTTCTTAGCTCTTTTGGTAAAGTGGAGATTGTGCCGGAACATTTGATCGACGCAGTTGTTGCAGTCAGCGGAAGTTCACCGGCGTATATCTTCATGATGATCGAGGCAATGGCAGACGGAGCGGTAGCAGAGGGAATGCCTAGACCACAGGCATATCAGTTCGCGGCACAGGCAGTTCTTGGCAGTGCAAAGATGGTACTTGAGACAGGAAAGCATCCAGGAGAGTTGAAAGATATGGTATGCTCACCGGCCGGAACAACCATCGAGGCTGTACGTGTACTCGAGAAACTTGGATTTAGAAGTGCAGTGATCGAGGCAGAGAAAGTCTGTGCAGATATGTCCAGAAATATGTAAGAAGTGATCGAAACGTATTATAGTTTAGAGTAAATGAAAAAAATGAATTACAGCAATCAGAAAATGTAGAAACAGTTTGTTGGGAAAGGAGAAATATGGGGATTTATGATATTGGAATCATCGGTGGCGGAACTGCAGGGATGACTGCGGCTATCTATGGCCAGCGTGCAGGAAAGCAGACCATACTCTTCGAGGGAACAACCTTCGGCGGACAGATCACATCTTCTCCAAATGTGGAAAATTATCCGGGAATTGCAAGTGTGAGCGGCAGTGAATTCTCTATGAACCTGATGGATCAGGCAGTGAAGCTTGGAACACAGACTATGATGGAGCAAGTGACAGGTATCCGTGAAGAAGCAGATTATAAAGTGATTGTAACAACGGAAAAAGAATATGAATGCAAAAGCATTATTCTTGCCACTGGTGTGACACACCGCCATCTTGGAGTTCCGGGAGAGGAACGTCTGACAGGTGCAGGTGTTTCATACTGTGCGACTTGTGATGGAATGTTTTTCCGGGGAAGAGAAGTTGCAGTTGTCGGAGGTGGAAGTACAGCACTCCAGGATGCAGAATTTCTGTCAAATTACTGTAGCAAAGTTTATCTGATTCATAGAAGAGACGAATTCCGGGGAGAAGATCAGATTGTAAAACGTCTGCAAGAGAAAGAAAATGTAGAGTTTATCTTAAATACAACTGTTCAGGAAATCTGTGGAGAGCAGATGGTGGAAAGTCTGCGGGTTTTGAATAAAGTAACAGGAGAAGAATCAGAACTTGCTGTTTCCGGAATTTTTGTAGCTGTCGGACAGATTGCACAGAATGAAAAGTTTGCTGATATTGTTCAGTTAGATGAGGGTGGATTTATTGTTGCCGGAGAAGATTGCAAGACATCAGAAGCGGGAATCTATGCAGCAGGAGACTGCCGGACAAAAGAAGTACGTCAGCTTACAACAGCGGCAGCGGATGGTGCAGTAGCTGCACTTGCCGCATGTAAATATATAGCAGATGATGCTGAAAAATAAGATTATGATGTCTTAGGTGTGTAATTGCAATTCGTAATCTACAACCAGACAGAAAAGAAAAAACAAGTACCACAATTAGTAGTTTCTGATTGTGGTACTTGTCTGAGTTAGAAACAAACATTCAATATTAATCTACGAACATCTTCATTCCCATCCATTGTTTCATATGTTCAATCATCTTTTCATCAGGTTCAATATAAACACAAGTCATTTTCTGATTGATTGGAATCATGATTGCGAAAACCTTTGCATCTGCATTTCCAGATGAAAAATCGCAAGTTGTTTCCGGATGATAAGAATCCAGTCGGTGAGATCCTTTTGGTGCAATAATCTCGGCATTCTGAATATCCAGATTCATTTTGGATTTTCTTTTCTCCTTGCTGTAAATTGCATCAATCTCCAGATCGTGGTTCAGAAGTGAATATTCATACTCCACATTCAGAAGTGGAAATGCAAAATAATAAGCAAGTAAAGCTAAGATAGCGGCAAGAGCAAAAGCAAAGAATCCAAGAAACGGCATTCCTCCGATTGCGATTGCAACGATCACAACAATAATAAGAACACGGATAACAAAATCCATTGGTTTTGATTTTCTGGCTACAATATGTTCACATAATGCGTCATTCATAAGTTATAAATCCTTTCCTATATAGTATTTAATGTATATATCAATTACACCGTAGTGCAATTTTTTTCTTTTTCAGCATGAAGATAGTTCATGACCATTGTTGCAATCTTAAATGTCATTGCATCTTCGAATTGCCTTAAGTCAAGTCCGGTACGCTTTTCAATCTGTTCCAGACGATAGATCAGCGTATTGCGGTGCATATGGAGCTGGCGTGAAGTCTCGGCAATGTTCAGATTATTCTGAAGGAAACGATTGATCGTCAGGAGTGTCTCATCGTCCAGCTTGTCCGGAATCTCATCTAAGAAAACTTCCTGGAGAAAGCTTTCACACAGAGAAACAGGAAGCTGATAAATCAGACGGCCAATCCCCAGTTCATTGTATGGAAAGACAGTCTGTTCCGGATAGAAGAGTTTTCCAACCTTCAGTGCAAGGCTTGCCTCACGAAAAGCCCCGGATAATTCCAAAAGAGAAGGGATCATCTGACTAAAAGAAACCTGAACATGTGCAAGAGCTTCCGCATTCAGCGTGTCAACAATCGCATGAGCCAGATATCTTGCATGTTCATCAGCAGAATCTTTGAAATCCTTTGTCTCATGAAATGGATATAATACAGCCAGTCGCTCCTTTGAAACAGGAATGATATAGGCTTTTGTCTGAGAAGGAAACAGATTTTTAAGGACCTCTCCAATAATCTCATCAGGTTCCTTCATTTCGATCAAAAAGAGAATTCGATTTTCTTCCGGCGCAATGTGAAGCCGTGCGGCACGCTGCTGTACATCATAAGAAGGAACGCCGCCGGTCATCAGTCCCATAAGAAAATCATTTTTATTATATTTTTCCCGGTAGGCAAGGCAGAGACAGCGGATCTGTTCCAGAGCCATCTGCTCCTGTTCAGAATCTTCGGCAGTCACTGCAAGTGTGATTCCGGTCAAACGTTTTAATTCATTGAGTCCTTTTTCAAGTTCGGATGTATTAGCCATAGTACTTCTCCGTAAATACAACAAAATAGTAATAGATGGAAGAAAGGCTGCACCTTCCGAGAAAAGTACAGCCCCCTCCGTGTTTAGTTTAATTGTAAAGGATTAGTTTGTAATAGTCAACTCTGTGTCTTTGTCAAAGAGATGAATCTTTTCCATATCAAGTGCAAATACTGCGTGATCTCCAGTTCTGAGTGTTGTACGTGGGTTAACACGTGCTGTCATCTGAGTTCCCTCTAAGTCAAAGTACAGGAATACTTCTGCTCCGAGCAGCTCGTAAACTTTGATTGTAGACTCAATTACGCTGTCAGGAGAGTTGCTGATAAATGCCTGTGAATCATGTACATCTTCCGGACGAATACCAAGAACAACTGTCTTTCCATCATATCCGCCATCGATCAGTGCCTGCTTCTTAGAAGCTGGTACTTTAAGAACATGTTTTCCAACTGTAAGAGTAACATCATTTCCCTTAATTGTACATTTTGCATCCATAAAGTTCATCTGAGGTGATCCGATGAATCCTGCTACGAACAGGTTGCATGGTGTATTGTAAAGAGCCTGTGGTGTATCTACCTGCTGAACAACTCCGTCTTTCATAACAACGATTCTTGTTCCAAGTGTCATAGCCTCTGTCTGGTCATGTGTTACGTAGATGATTGTAGCACCAAGGTTTTCATGAAGTTTGGAAATCTCGATACGCATCTGAACTCTCAGTTTAGCATCCAGGTTGGAAAGTGGCTCATCCATAAGGAATACCTTAGGATTACGAACGATAGCACGTCCCATAGCAACACGCTGTCTCTGTCCACCGGAAAGAGCCTTCGGTTTACGATCAAGCAGTTTGTCAAGGTCAAGGATCTTGGCAGCCTCGCGAACCTTCTTATCAATTTCATCCTTCGGAACTTTACGAAGTTTCAGTCCGAAAGCCATGTTATCATATACTGTCATATGTGGATACAGAGCGTAGTTCTGGAATACCATTGCGATATCACGATCCTTTGGCTCTACATCGTTCATTACTTTTCCGTCGATCTTAAATGTACCGCCAGAGATATCCTCCAGACCAGCGATCATACGAAGTGTTGTAGATTTACCACATCCTGATGGTCCTACGAAGATGATGAACTCTTTGTCAGCGATTTCAAGATTGAAATCCTTTACTGCGTGAAATCCGTTAGGATAAATTTTCTGAATTCCCTGAAGAGATAAACTTGCCATTATAAGTGCCTCCTTAAATGATTACTTTTTACTTGTTTGACTAAATTTGGTTTTGTTTTTGATTTTTAATTGGTAGTTGATTTTGGTTTGTTTAACTTATGTACTTAGTATAGCGTTGGGAAGGAAAATCAACAATGTCACGAGTGACTAAAAAATGGAGGGGAAAGTGTACATTTCAACCATATGAGGTTATAATTACAGTTAATATGTACAAATCAGTAGGAAATGACAGTAGAAATGCAGCTTGTAAAATAATAACGGACCGAATGATAAGAGATAAAACAAGATTTTTTGCAGAGAGGAAGAACAACAGAAATGAAACAGATGCTGGATTATTTTATGATAGACGGAGAAGTAGGCGGCAATCAGGACTGGTTCCGCAATGTGGTGATGCACATCGGCGGATGCGCTGCGGCAACAGCGTGTGACTGCTGTATCTATTTTGCAAAATATAAAGGAAAGAAGAACCTGTATCCTTTTGATGCAGAGAATCTGAGTAAAGAAGATTATATTCAGTTTTCCATGAAAATGAAACCATATCTCCGCCCAAGAATGAGTGGGGTGAACAAGTTGTGGATGTACACAGAAGGCTTTGGAAAGTATCTGGAAGATATGGGAGAAAAGGTGGAATTCAAAGAATTTTCCGGTGAACATACAGCAAGAGAAGCAGCAGTATTCATTAAGAAGAAAATCAATGAAGGAACGCCGGTTCCATATCTGATGCTGCGTCATAAAGATAAGAAATTTGCTGATTTTATATGGCACTGGTTTCTATGTATCGGATATGAAGAGACAGCAGATGATCTTCTGATCAAAGTGGCGACTTATGGGGAAGCAACAACATTTTCACTGAAGGAACTGTGGAATACCGGGTATAAGGAAAAAGGCGGATTGATAGGGATTACTGTTCACGGAAATCTTTGAACAGTATTGTATTTTTACCGAGAACGTTTGAAATAATAGATGTATCTTGAAGTTCTTAGATAAATCCGCTACAATAGAGTCATTAAATCTATGGAAAAGAGGAATTAAACATGGCAAATCCAGTAGTTACATTTGAAATGGAAAATGGCGATATCATGAAAGCAGAACTGTATCCAGAAGTAGCACCGAACACAGTGAACAATTTTGTATCACTCGTAAAGAAAGGTTTCTATGACGGAGTGATCTTCCATCGCGTGATCAGCGGATTCATGATCCAGGGTGGAGATCCGAACGGAACAGGAATGGGTGGCCCGGGATATTCGATCAAAGGTGAGTTCGCACAGAACGGTGTAGAGAACAATCTTGTACATGATGCAGGAGTTCTTTCTATGGCACGTGCAATGCACCCGGATTCAGCAGGAAGCCAGTTCTTCATCATGCATAAGAAAGCGCCACATCTTGATGGAGCTTACGCTGCATTTGGTAAGATCACAGAAGGAATGGATGTAGTGAATAAGATTGCTGAGACAGCAACAGATTACAGTGATCGTCCGCTTGAGAAACAGGTGATGAAGAAAGTTACTGTTGAGACATTTGGAGAGGATTATCCGGAACCAGAGACAGTATAGTTCATAAAAACTTTATACTTTTAACGGAATTATTAGCACTCTTTTGAAAGGAGTGCTAATTTTCTATTGACTTTTAAATTTTGCTGTACTAGAATGTCCATTAGGCAAGCAAATATACTATCGATATCAGCGGAAAAGCTGATCGACAGCCGATATTAAAAGAAACGTAACTGAGCAGTTACAGATAGATTATAAATAAGAAGGAGTGCAGTGAAATGGCAGTTAAAAAAGGTACTTTATCAATTGACAGCGAAAACATTTTTCCTATTATCAAGAAATGGGTTTATTCAGACCATGACATTTTTGTCCGTGAGCTCGTATCCAACGGATGTGATGCGATCACAAAGTTGAAAAAGCTGGATATGATGGGAGAATATGAACTTCCGGAAGGATACAAACCGAAGATTGAAGTAATTGTCAATCCAGAAGAGAAGACAATGAAGTTTATCGATAACGGACTTGGTATGACAGCTGAAGAAGTAGAGGAGTACATCACTCAGATTGCATTTTCAGGTGCGACACAGTTCCTTGAGAAATACAAAGATAAGACAACGGATGATGAGATGATCGGACACTTCGGTCTTGGATTCTACTCAGCATTCATGGTAGCTGATGAAGTTCAGATTGATACTCTTTCCTATAAAGAAGGTGCGAAACCGGTACACTGGGCAAGTGAAGGCGGTACAGAGTATGAGATGCAGGAAGGAAATAAGACAACAGTCGGAACAGAGATCACACTGTATCTGAACGAGGACAGTCTTGAGTTTGCAAATGAATACCGTGCAAGAGAAGTGCTTGAGAGATACTGTTCTTTCATGCCGACAGATATCTTCCTTTCCAAGGCAAATGCAGAGCCTGAGTATGACACAATCGATGAGAATGATGTTCTCGATACAGATACTGTTGTAGAGCACATCACAGAGGAACCAAAGGAAGGCGAAGAAGGCGAGCCGAAGAAGAAAGCGAAGATTGTAAGACGTCCGGTATCTATCAGTGATACACATCCGCTTTGGACAAAGAATCCGAGTGAGTGTACAAAGGATGACTATATTGATTTCTACCGCAAGGTATTTATGGATTATAAAGAACCATTGTTCTGGATTCATCTGAACATGGATTATCCATTTAACTTAAAGGGAATCCTTTACTTCCCGAAAATCAATACAGAGTATGATTCTATTGAAGGAAAGATCAAACTTTACAATAACCAGGTATTTATCGCAGACAATATTAAAGAAGTAATCCCAGAGTTCCTGATGGTACTTAAGGGAGTGATTGATTGTCCGGATCTGCCGTTGAACGTATCACGTAGTGCATTGCAGAACGACGGATTTGTAAATAAGGTTGCTGATTACATTTCCAAGAAAGTTGCTGACAAGCTGAATGGAATGTTCAAGACAGACCGTGAGAACTATGAGAAATACTGGGATGACATCAGTCCATTCATCAAGTTCGGTTGCCTGAAAGATGAGAAATTCGGCGAGAAGATGAAGAATTCTATGCTTTACAAGAATCTTGATCATAAATACATGACTCTCGAAGATATCATCAAAGAAGCCAAAGGTGAGGAAGCAGAAGCTGCCAAGACAGAGGAAGCTAAGACAGAAGAAACAAAAACAGATGCAGAAGAGTCAAAAGACGCGGATGCGAAGGAAGAAGAGAAGACAAGAATCTTCTATGTAACAGATGAAGTACAGCAGAGCCAGTACATCAACATGTTCAAGGCCCAGGGACAGGATGCGATCATTCTGACACATAACATTGATTCTGCATTTATCACATACCTGGAGCAGAAACACCAGGAAGTTCAGTTCCTGCGAATTGATGCAGATGTACATGATTCCCTGAAGGATGAAGTTGCAGAGGATGAGAAGGAAGAATTCCAGAAGACAACAGACAGCCTTGTTGAAATCTTCCGCAAAGAGCTTGGCAATGAGAATCTTGATGTCAAAGTTGAAAAACTCAAAGATGAGAATGTAGCATCTATGGCAGTTCTTTCTGAGGAAAACAGAAGAATGCAGGAGATGATGAAGATGTATGGTATGGGCGGCATGGATGCATCCATGTTCGGAAGCCAGGCAACACTGGTACTCAATGCTAACCATCCACTTGTTCAGTTCCTTGTAGCGAATAAGGACAGTGAGAACGTATCAATCATCTGCAAACAGCTGTATGATCTTGCAATGCTCGCTCACAAGCCATTAAGTCCGGAAGAGATGACAGCATTCGTTAAGAGAAGCAATGATATTATGATGCTTCTGACAAAATAATAAAGTAAAATGCTGAGAAACACGTTCTATGAGTTTCTCAGCATTTGTGGTAATAAGTTCAGCCGCTTCACGATTATTTGACCGTGAGGCGGCTGTTTTTATATATTAGGAGCGTGCCCAGCAAAGCTGGGGCACACCAATCGGTGTAAGTCCGATTATGGTAATCACCAGTGAGCCATATAGTCAAATCCGGTGCGTTGTAGTAATACAGGGTACTAAGCGGATGGGTAATGTAGCTTCATAAGAAGTGCTAACAATCATGCAGACCGCAACATAAAGTGAATCCTGCCGTATCGTAAATAAAACTTCTCTCAAAAGGAGGAGAAAAGAGGAAGATATCCTGAATCGAATTTTTGACCTGGCAGAGTCCGAATCTGTAAGAGGGACTCATCCGGAACTGGAAGAATCTTTGAGAATAGTGGATGCAACGATCGGAACATTGATCAAACAGATCAATGGTGTGGTTGCCGGACAGGATACAAGGATCGAGGATCTGAAAGAAAAACTTAATCAAGCGATTGAAGAAAAACAGGCTGCATTGGAGCAGGCCAAGGAAAGAGAAGATGCAGCAAAAGAGTTTGAAGCAGAAATCCGTAAGGCAGATGCCGAAAATGTGCGTTTGCAGATGGAACTGGGATTCATCAACCGGTATCCTAAGCTAAAACAAGGAATGAATCCCTATAGGAACATAGTTTTGAGAAACGAAAAGAATTCATCAGGAGAAAAAGAAAAATAGCAAAGAATCGAGTTGCCGCTGCTAATCCTACTT
>CAKRDD010000007.1 GCA_934309345.1 uncultured Mediterraneibacter sp.
AAGAAAAACGGCTACAGATCCCATGTTTACTGGGGTTGTAGCCATTTTTTATCTTTCCAACTGTCAAAAATGGGATTTTAGCAGAAAAAAGCACCCGGGTCAATGCCGAGTGCTTTTCTCTTTTTCATTTCTTGTGTTCTTTTTACTGTACATGACAGTTTTTGAACCGCTTTTCTGTCTGATGCAGACCGCTTCTGCAGACGATTTGTCTTCGCCTGTTACTTTTCTGCCATCTGCTTCTCCTGCTGCTCAATCATCTTTTTAACCATATAACCGCCGACAGAACCATTCTGTTTTGATGTGAGGTCTCCATTGTAGCCGTCTGTTAACGGAACTCCCAACTCGGATGCTACTTCGTACTTGAACTTGTTCATAGCTCCTTTCGCCTCAGGTACTGCTGTTTTGTTAGATGAACGACTTGCCATGATCTTTTTCCTCCTTTTGCATTTTGTAACTTTACTGTTTAGCTTTGTTACGCTGTTAGTATGTGGAGGAAAACTAATTTTAAACTGGTAACTTCTGCCATAATCTTCAGACATCATAATGTTGTTTCCAGCATAATCTCATCCAGTTTTATCCGTAAATGTTCTTTCAACTTGCGATGTTCAGGGGCTTCCAGTTCCGGATCATCCGCAAGAAGTCTGTCTGCCTCTTCGCTTGCGTTTTGAAGCAGTTTTGCATCTTGAAATACATCGGCAACTTTAAAATCAAGCACACCGCTCTGCCGGATTCCAAAAAGGTCCCCCGGGCCACGCAGTCGGAGATCTTCACTTGCAATAAAGAAACCGTCATTTGAATGATTCAGGATATCTAACCGTTCCTTCGTTTCTTTTGATTTCGATGCTGTCATGAAAATACAGTAGGACTGATACTTTCCACGACCAACACGTCCTCTCAACTGATGAAGCTGTGCCAGCCCGAAGCGTTCTGCATTTTCAATCATGATTACTGTCGCATTCGGCACATCAATTCCCACTTCAACAACTGTTGTTGAGACAAGCACCTGGATCTCATTTCTTCCAAATGCATTCATCACTTCATCTTTCTCTTTTTCCTTCATCTTTCCATGCAGAAAGCTGACATTGATTGAATCTCCCAACGTTTCTGAAAGCATCTCGCAATAATCGATAACATTTTCCGCTTCCATCGCTTCACTTTCTTCAACCATCGGACAGATCACATAGCACTGACGTCCTTGTGCCACCTGTTTTCTTATGAATTCATAGGCCTTCGGACGGTATCCTGTATCCACAACACAGTTTTTGATCGGAAGGCGGTTCTTCGGAAGCTCATCGATCACAGAAATATCCAGATCACCATAAAGAATAATTCCAAGTGTTCTCGGGATCGGTGTCGCACTCATTACGAGGATGTGTGGCAGGTTTCCTTTACCTGCAAGCATTTCTCTTTGTTTTACGCCAAAACGATGCTGTTCATCTGTCACCACAAGTGCCAGATTGTGATAGATTGCTTTCTCCTGGATCAACGCATGTGTTCCTATAATAATTGATGATTCCCCACTCTCAATTCGGGCATAAGCTTCTCTCTTTTCTTTTGCTTTCATAGATCCGGTCAAAAGTTCTGCCTGCAGTGGAATCTGATACTGTTCCAACATGCCTTTGATATTTTCAAAATGTTGTCTTGCAAGTACCTCTGTCGGTGCCATCAGCGCTCCCTGATAGCCGTTCAATCCTGCAAACAGTAATCCAAGAACTGCCACGATTGTTTTTCCTGATCCAACATCCCCCTGAACAAGTCTGGACATGACATATTGACTTTTCATGTCTTTCTGCATATCATCCCATACCCGCAGCTGTGCAGCTGTCAGTTCATACGGCAGTTGTTTCAGGAATTCGCTGATTCGGGGCTGATCTTCAAATTGAAAGCCATTCTTCATCCTGTCCTGTGTATTTTTTATCTGACGCAGAGAAAGAATAAAGACAAGAAATTCCTCAAAAACGAATCGTTGTCTTGCCGCAAGAAATGCTTCTTTATTCTCTGGGAAATGCATCTCCCGCACAGACTGTTCATAAGGCCGGAAATGATATTTCTTCGTAAATTCATCAGGAAGAAAGTCATCCTGTTCCCGCACCTGTTCTAATGCCTGACGAAGTGCTTTGATTACTGCATTGTTTGTCAATCCTGCTGTCAGTCCGTAGACAGGCTGCATGGTATTGATCTTTTCCTGATAACGGACTGCCGGATCGTAAATCTCCGGATGTTCCATCACAAGGGAATCTCTTTTCTTCACAACTCTGCCGCGGAGAACAACTGCTCCTTTTCGCCCAAGTGTATTTCTTAAAAACGGCATTCGAAACCAGATCACCTTTATTGTTCCTGTCAGATCCTTTAAATATGCAGTCGTGATCTGTCTTCCTTTTCCCGGAGAAACCTGCACACGCCCAAAAACACTGCCGCAGATCGTGCAGACTTTTCCTTCCTCCACTTCACTGATCGGAACCGGTTCTCCAAAAATCTCATACCCTCTCGGATAATAATGGATCAGGTCATCCACTGTGTAAACTCCAATTTTTTCGAAGAGCTTCTCCGTTTTCTCGCCTACACCTTTGATTGTTCCAACTCCTGCTTTCTTACTCATTTATATCTGTCTCCTAAACAAAATAACCGGAACACTTTTCCCAAATGTCCCGGTCTGTTCCTGATTTTAATACAGTGCTGCTGTTCTGTCTCTCTACTGACAGTTCTCCTTATTCAACAGAAAGTACATAATAGTAGATTGGCTGTCCTCCGGAGTGTACATCAACATCTACATCCGGATATAAGTCTTCAATCTCCTGTGCAAAGTTCTCTGCGCTCTCTCCCTGTACATCCTGACCATAATACAGACTGATCAGCTCTGTGTCTTCATCTACCAGCTGTGCAAGCATCTCTTTTGTTGTCTCTTCCACAGACTGTCCGACAGCAAGAATTCCACTGTCTCCGATTCCCATGATATCTCCCTCATGGATCTCTTTATCATCAATATGTGTATCACGGACTGCATAAGTAACCTGTCCTGTCTTCACATTTCCAATTCCTTCGATCATTGCTTCCAGATTTGTCTGTGCGTCTGCATCCGGCATATAGTTAATGATCGCAGTAATTCCCTGCGGAACTGTCTTGGAAGGCACTACAATGATATCCTTATCCTCTGTCAGTGCCTGCGCCTGATTGGCAGCAAGAATAATGTTCTTGTTATTCGGAAGGATAAAGATATGCTCTGCATTCACCTGATCGATCGCATTGAGCATGTCTTCTGTACTTGGATTCATTGTCTGACCGCCTTCGATAATGTAATCAGCTCCAAGTTCACGGAAAATCTCATTCATTCCTTCTCCGATAGAAACTGCAATAAATCCGACTTCTTTGCGCGGTTCTGCTTTCTTTGCTTCAGCCTGCTGTGCAGCCAGCTTCTCCGCGTCTTTGATCAGTCTCTCCTGATGCTCTTCTCTCATATTATCAATCTTCATACGTGAGAGCTGTCCGTATGTCAGCGCTTTCTGGATTGCAAGTCCCGGATCATTCGTGTGTACGTGGATCTTAACAATATCATCATCCGCTACACATACGATAGAATCTCCGATAGACTCCAGATATGCTTTGAACTCTGTCTCATCTTTCGCTGTAAATTCTTTTTCCAGCATGATGATAAACTCTGTACAATATCCGAATTTAATCTCTGTTTCTGCCTGTTCAGATGGTTTCACCATCTTTGTGCCGGCACTTGCCTCGATTGCAGAATAATCAATCTCTTTTCCCTGGAATGCATCGTATGCACCACGCATCACTTCCAGAAGTCCCTGTCCACCGGAATCTACTACACCCGCCTCTTTTAATACCGGAAGCATCTCCGGTGTCTTTTCAAGAACTTCCTGCGCATAGTTGATCACTTCTGAAATAAATGTATCCAGATCTTCTGTTGTCTCTGCAAGCTCTGCTGCCTTCTGGGATGCTCCCTTCGCCACAGTAAGAATTGTTCCTTCCTTCGGCTTCATAACAGCCTTGTAAGCAGTTGCAGTTGCACGTTCACATGCCTTCGCAAGTGTAATTGTGTCAATCTCTTTATGTTCCCTGATCTCCTTTGTAAAGCCACGAAGAAGCTGGGACAGGATAACTCCGGAGTTACCTCTTGCTCCACGAAGAGATCCGGAAGAAATTGCTTTTGCAATCGCCACCATGTCAGGATTCTCCAGCGCCTTTACTTCTTTTGCCGCTGACAGGATCGTCAGTGTCATATTTGTTCCTGTATCACCATCCGGCACCGGAAATACGTTCAATTCATTAATGAACTCCTTCTTTGCCTCAAGATTCGCTGCTCCTGCAAGAAACATCTTCTGAAGCAATTCGGTGTTTATCGTTTTAACAGCCACAATTGTTCCTCCTTAATCTATCACTCTGACACCTTCAACGAAGATGTTGATCTTATCTACTTTCATACCAGTAAATTCTTCTACCTTATATTTTACATTATTCATAAGGTTGTCAGAAACTGAAAGAATATTCACTCCATAGGAAACGATCACATGAAAATCAAGAGTAATTACATTATCTTCTGTGATCTCAACATGAATTCCCCTTGTCAGGCTTTCTCTTTTCAAAAGATGCACAAGGCCATCCTTCATATTAACTGCTGCCATTCCTACTATGCCAAAACACTCAATTGCCATTGAGCCTGCATATTTTGCAATGACTTCAGGATTGATTGTAATGATTCCAAGATCTGTACTCATACTTCCCTTCATCATATATTCCCTCCAATTCTATAGGTTCTTTCCATATATAACATGACTATTATACTATTACTTTTTGTTTTTTACAATACAGTTTTGATTTTTTTAAAATAACACTTGCATTACTCGAAAGTTTCTGATAGAATATCATTGTTATGAGTCTAAAAGACCAGTTTAGATTGTTAGGAGGTGCAGTCATGGCTAAATGTGCTATTTGTGAAAAGGGTGCTCATTTTGGAAACAATGTAAGCCACTCTCATAGAAGATCACCAAAAATGTGGAAATCAAATGTGAAGTCTGTAAGAGTTAAGACAGAGGGCGGTTCTCAGAAAATGTACGTTTGTACTTCTTGCCTGAGATCAGGACTCGTTGAGCGTGCTTAATTCTCGTTTGATGATTCAATATGACACGGTATAAAGAACTTTATCTGTTTATTCGGATAAAGTTCTTTTTTTATCTGCAGAACAGACAATATGCCAGTACAATACCGGTAATTGCAATCACAGTTCCCCATAAGACATCAGAAAGCAGCATCATGACGATCATTCCTGCTGCAAACCAAAACAATGCAAACCCAAAAACTTTCTTCACAATACTGCTCCCAATGATTTCTATATTCTATTTTATTCTGCATCCAGAATATCTGCTACATCTTCTTCTGTTAATTTTTCATCTTTTGATGTAAAACGGTCTACCACATCAGGTACCATATCCAGTAATTTTGTAATTGTATCCTGATTCTTGATATTCACAAGTTTCGTCTTTCCATCCTGAATAACGATCACAGCACTCGGCGTGATCTTTCCACCGATTCCACCGCCTGCCCTTTCTTTCTTTTCTGCATTAAAAGAACCTGCTCCGATACCAAAAGAGACATCTACCAACGGAAGAATGATTGTTCCATTGATATGGATTGCATCTCCGACAACTGTTTTTGATGAAACAACGCTGTCCATTCCCTGAAAGAGTGATTCTACTGTTTCTTTAAATTTGTTTCCATCTGCCATAATCCTGACTCCTCTCATTTTATATATTTTCTAATGTGTTTATAGGTGATCTTCACATCTTTATTCCAAAATAGCTTCCAGGCAGGAATAGCAAAGTAAATAACCCGGATCTTCCCTTCTGCAGATGCATTTCCCTCCAGCTTTCGTTCTTCAAAATCCGGCTGGATCTGAACATACTCGCCAATCAGTCCATAGATGCTCCCCAGAAAAGCTAACATATATCCTGTCCAGGAAGGATCACTGAATCCAAATGTAACATTCGCCTGAAGCTTTTTAGGCTTCAGAACATGTAACAGATGGCATAGTTCTTTCTTCACTGCCTCGAATGCCCGTTGATGTTTCTCATAAGTTAAAAAAGCGGTCAGAAATTCCTTTTTCTCTCCTGCTTTTTTTATAGTACCACAGAGTTTCTGAAATGTATATTTGATTTTTTTCAATTTAGATTCTGTCTGTACGTTTTCGGATCTTCGCTCTTCTCGAACTTTCGTCTTTTCTGTCCCTGATTCTTTTTCTATCCCTGGCTCTTTTTCTATCTTTGACCCCTTTTCTATCTTTGACCCTTTTTCTATCTTTGGCTCTTTTTCTGATGTTTTCTCAATTTTCACATCTTTTTCCGGTGGATTATCCTTTATTTCCGACTTCTTCTCATCTTCCAAAGGTTCTTTCTCCAACGGCTCAGGAACCACTGACTTCTCTGACGTTTCCTTTTGTTCCTCTTTTGAACTGTCAAATTTCTTCCAGGCAAGACGAAGCTTCCATTTTAATTCTCCATGCTCATAAGATGCCGATCCGGAAATCAGATGAAACAGCCAGCTGACCTTTCCATCTGCCACAAGGGTATCAAGTGTATTCTCCCCTTTGGCAGAAAATCTGTATTTCACCGGATAAAACAAGATTGTTAAAATCAGTAAGAGCAGAATCGCAAGCAAAAAGAGAAGAATCCATCCGATTATTTTCAGTATAAGAAACAGGATATGTATCATACGCTTCGAATCTCCTTTTTCTCAAACTCTTCCTGACGATCCAAAAGAAACTTTCTCAAGTTTACCTCTCCCGTCTTCTCATATGCTTCTTCCGTAATCCTTTCGATCAGACTCAATGCGCCATCATACCCATTCGCAATTCCAACAATAAATAAAGATGCATTGTCAAATATATGTTGCTTTAAAAGAAGCGACGAATAATATTCTAAATGGTTCTGCTTTCCCTGTGAAAGCGTAATTACATAGACAGAAGGCTGCAGTTTATTTTTCTGCAATTTTTTTATTAATTTCAGTTTTTTCTTTTCCCAGCCTTCGCTGACATATAAATCACAGAAAAATTTTGTCTGCATCTTTTCTCCTCCCATTAGTTGTAATAGGCGTCTAAAATATCCCCGGCGATTGCCACTGCTTTTCCGCTGGAACTTCCATCCGAACCTTCTGTGATCACACTGATTACCAGATCCGGATTATCCACATTTGTAAATCCCATAAACCAGGAATGTGTCTTTTCTCCATCTGACATACTGTACTCTGCTGTTCCCGTTTTTCCTGCAGCAGTATAGGATCTTCCTTTTAAGACGGATCCTGTTCCTTCCTCTACAACAGCTGTCATATACTCTTTCAATTGTGCAGCTTCATCCGATGTCATGACCTTCTTATAACTTTTCGGAACATTCTTTCGTATCTGGGAGCCCGTATAATTCGTCACACTTTCCACAAGATATGGTTGCATCATGGTTCCACCGTTCGCCACTGCCTCGGCAATCAGTGCCATATGATATGGACTTACGGTTGTCTTTCCCTGTCCCATTGCCGTCATCATTACTTCTCCCTCACTGGAATTCTGATCCAGTGCAAAGGAGCTCTTCGCTGTATTCAGTACACCCGGAAGAGATTTATTGAACAATAAATCTTCCGCCGTCTGACGGTATTGCGTCAGATCCAGGCCAAGACCAATATTGGCAAAAGATGAATTACAGGAATTTGCAAAGGAACTTCTCAGATCCTCTGAGCCATGTGCATTTCCATTAAAGCAGTGAATTGTAATATCTCCCTGTGAAATCTCTCCATTACAATCATATGTATAATTCGGATAATCACTGTTCTGACGCATAAAAGCAAGTGTTGTAACTACTTTAAACGTCGATCCCGGAGCATAAGATCCTTGTGTCACACGATTCAACAGCGGACTGTTTTCTTCATCTGAATTCAATTCTGACCAGTCACTTAAAATATTGTTCGGATCATATGCCGGTTTGGAAACCATGGCGAGAATCTTTCCCGTACTCGCCTCCATTACGATTGCCGCACCTTTGTTTGATCCAAGCGCATCATAAGCCGCCTGCTGCAGATTTGCATCCAATGTTGTTACAACTGTATCTCCTCGATTCTTCTTTTCACTGAATTCATTCTGCAGTTTTTCAAGAAAGAATGCATTTGATGTCAGAAGCTCAAAATTCTCTACCGATTCCAGGCCCGTAGTTCCAAGTTTGGAATTACTGTATCCGATCACATGAGCAAACACTTCTCCATAAGGATACTCTCTCGTCTCTGATCCATCATCCCCAACGACTGTCTGTGCAAGCACATTTCCATTCTTATCAACAATGCTTCCTCGTATAATCGTATCTGCATAAGCATCCTGTCTTTGATTATATGGACTGTTCACTACAAGTTTTGCCCGCACGACCATAAAATATACAAGATATCCCATCAACGCGATAAAGAGAATCACGAAAAAGTAAGTGACTCTAGCGAACTCTTTGTTCCGAACGCGTTCTCCGCTGTCTTTGCTGCCGCTGTTCCGGGACATCCTCGAATCTCGGTCTGCTTTTTGTTGTTTTCTTACCGGTCGTTCTTCCCGATTCATTTCTTAAATCCCTTTCTCTTTGTCTTGCTCTGTCTCTGTTATCTCCATCATATTCTCTTCGTCTGTCACGTCCATCCTGACGGGATCTTCCTGATTTTGCATTCGAACTGCTCTGGCGGCGTCTTTCATTCTGCCTGCTGCGGTTTCTCTGTCTTGCGCGCTGCATCTCAATCTGATGCTCTTCTTCTGCTTCTTCATCTTCTCTGACAATGTAGAGCCCCTGAATAATCCCAAACATGATCATCGTACTTAACAGAGAACTTCCACCATAACTGACGAATGGAAGTGTTACTCCGGTTAACGGAATGAACTTTGTCACTCCTCCGATCTGCAGAAATACCTGAAAAATATAGCAGGTTCCCAGACCAAGGGATACTAATTTATAAAAGAAATTACGCAATTCCATCGCAATATTCAAAAACATCACATAACAGCTGACGCATACAAGGATCAGACACAGTGTAAAAATCAGTCCCATTTCTTCTGTCATTGCAGAGAAGATCAGATCCGTCTCTGCCACTGGAATCGTATCCGGCTGACCACGGAATAATCCTGTTCCAAACCAGCCGCCACTTCCAATCGCAAACAACGACTGGGCAATCTGATACCCCCCTTCGCTATAAGCTGCAAACGGATCCTGCCATGCCGCAACTCTGACCTTAATGTGGGAAAACAGATGATATCCAACCACTGCAGCTCCACACCCTGCTGCCACACCTGCAATCGCATATAACGGCTGTCTTGTCGCAACATATAGCATAACCAGATACACAATAAAGTAGATTAATGCAGCTCCCAGATCTGTTGACAATACAAGGATCAGAACATGTGCTGCCGCTATCGCAGTCGTAACAACAACATTCTTAAATTCTGTCGATTTATTCAGGCTTGCTGCCACAAAAAATACGAACAGAATCTTAACAAACTCAGAAGGCTGCAGACTCACAGGTCCAATATTGAAACTCAGCTTTGCTCCTCCAAGTGTTGCTGCAAACAATGCAACGATAAGAAGTGCTGCTCCTCCAACTGCTGCATAGATATAAGTCCAGTTCTCCAGGAAAGTCATCTTCCGGATCAGAACCGGAACAATAAGACCAAAAACAATACCAACAACAACAAATACCAGCTGACGGATTGCAATTCCATAAGGAGACTTACTCTGTGTGGAAAGCCTTGTGATCATGATCATTCCCGCTGTGATCAACATACACATATTATTGACAACCAGTCTCGAAACATTCGGGTAGATCAGATTGTATAATAAGATGACTGCCATCACAATCACTGCCAGTGCACCATATATGAACATCATCCTCAGATCCTGCGTTGCAAAATACATTGCAATAAATGCAGTGATCTGTATCATAAATAGAAGTACATCCTGACGGATCAATACTTTGTTTTCCTCATCTTCATAACTTCTCGTAAAGATTGAAAAACAGGAAAAAGTATATGCCGCCATCAAGATGATGATAAGGTATTTGGATACCTGAATAATAATATTAGCCATATTTCACCTGCTTCAAATAATTCCTCTGTTGAAATGTCCTGTTGTAAAATCTGTATCTTCTTTTCCTCTGGCAACAGTTTTTTCATCTGTTACGAAAAATGTATTCAGAACTGTTTCTGTCTGTTCTTTATCCTCCAGAGTAAACTGGATACGGCACATCTTTGGATACAATTCATTCACTCTGTCCCATTCCTGTCTTAGATTGATCGGATTTTCCGTATAAATCACATTATAACAGAGATCACAATAGTTACGCGCAAAGAATTTTTCGTCTCTTCTGTCTTGAAGCACTCGTACTCCCGGTTTCTTAGAACAGCCTGAAGTTGTTCTCTCAATACACTGTGCAGATACCATAACCGGAATTCTTCCGTAAACAAGAAGTTCACCGTCTCTGATATCAAGTTCTCTTAGTTCTCTGCTGTTAAGCTCCAACGGAGCTGTAAAATCCTCAACTTTTTGCTGTTTCCAAAATTCTTTGCCATACTGATTAAAGATATATAGATTATGGTCTAATATAATCTTTTTGTCAAATCCTCTTTCTTTTAAGAAAAAGAAAGCTTCAAAATTTCGAATAACAACGCCGTCAATTGGCAATTGATTAAAGTTTTCAAATTGTCTTCCAAACCATTCCTGCGCATTCTCTCTGAAAATATGTGGAAATACCAGATACAATTCAACTCCGCTTTTTCTCCAAAAATCAATCCGACCTCTGACATGTGTGTCTGAAAAATCTGTGCCAAACAACCGGAAATCTAATGCAATCCGGCCAATTTTGTGAATGTTCTGTCTATAAGGTTCATCTTTCTGATTCAAAAAGCTGAACACGGCCTCTAACTGTTCCTCTGTTTCAATAAACACAGAATATCTGTTCAGATTTCCATTTCCTGTCTCTTCTTTAAATGTTTCTACCTGTGTCGTTGAAGGATTGCATTCCCTGTAAAAAGCAGTTGCGATCTCTCTTCTCAATCCATCCAGTGCTGCTCTTCTTAAACTATTCAGCTGCTGCATCGGAAGAAATGCATCCTGATCCATAGATATTTCCAGATCTTTCAGGAAAAACAGCGTACCGCCTGTCTTCGCAAGCTGTGTGCGAATTCTCTCTTCCTCCAATGGGCGCTTCTGTGCACGTTCAACTGCATGTTCTGTATATGCTGTATAAGAAAATTCCCTGCAGCAGACCGTAAAAGATGCCGGATATCCAACCTGAAGGCTCAAAAATCCATAAATCTCCTCCTGCCGGTCTTCTTTCCTGTATTTCTGATCCAGACTCTCAATCAGTTCTTCATTTCGGATTCTTCTAAAAACAAAGCCTTCTTTAAAACGCATCCCCTTCGGCACAAGAAAACGTAACTTTTCTCCCTTTGTGATCTTCTTGCCAAGTGTATAATTATCTTTCCCGCTACCGATTTCAAGAACATCATGTGCATGCAGATCTGTCAAAGCCTGAGCTGTAACCTCACGTCCATTTTGCGACAAACATCTGGCTGCTGCTACTCCGGCATGATTCGGACGATCCAGTGCCAGCATTTCTCTTCCATTATGCTGCTTATAATATCCGGTATCTGAATCACCGCGATTATAAAGATCCATCAGGTTTTCGCGGTCTTCCGGTTTCACCGCATAACCACTTTTCCCTTTTTTCAAATATAAATCCACGTATTTCCGATACATAGCTGTTACTGCTGCCACATATTCCGGTTTCTTCATGCGTCCTTCTATCTTAAATGAGTCAATCCCGGCTTCAACCAGTTCCGGAATTAATTCCAACGTACAGATATCCTTCAGGCTAAGAAAATATTTCTTCTGACCATCTACTGTATAAGGAAGTCTGCATGGCTGTGCACATTGACCACGATTTCCACTTCGGCCGCCGATCACACTACTCATCAGACACTGTCCGGAGTAACAATAGCAAAGTGCTCCATGAACAAAACACTCTACTTCAAGGTCCGTTGTTTCATGAATCTGTCGAACTTCTTCCAACGAAAGCTCTCTTGCCGGGACAACTCTTGCCGCCCCCTGACTCTCTAAAAACTTCGCTCCTGCCGCACCAGTGATTGTCATCTGTGTACTCGCATGGATATCAAGATCCGGAAAATTGCTTCTGATAAATTGGAATACACCCGTATCCTGAACGATCACCGCATCCAAACCTTTCTCATATAATGGTGCCAGATAATCATACAGTTCTGCAATCTCATGATCTTTTAATAATGTATTTACTGTAAGATAAAACTTCTTCCCATAAATATGAGCACGCTCAATTGCTTCGATCAGCTCATCCTGTGTAAAATTGTTTGCATATGCTCTTGCTCCAAAACGTGCTCCTGCCGCATAAACGGCATCTGCACCTGCATTCATTGCTGCCTGAAAACATGCAAAGGATCCCGCCGGAGCCAGAATCTCCACCTGTCGGTCTTTTCTCATTCTTCTGTCATTATCCTTCTCTTTATTGTTATATTCACATAATCTATGAGAAACACGCTCCGCGAGTTTCTCAAGTTATCGCGACAGTCGCCAAGGTCTCGTGCAAGCACGGACTTTGGCTCGTTGTTCGCGTAAATGAAAAAGGCTGCCAAAGTGACAGCTTTTCTCATTTACCTTCTTCGGTTTTTCATCTCTGTCTCGAGCTTAACAATCTGCATCTGAAGGTCATTATTCTCTTCTTTCATCTTTGCAAGCTCTTTCTCAGCATTCTCAAGTTTGATCTGGGCTGAAATCAATTCATGCTTCAAATCATACATCTCTTTATCTTTGAGCTCGATATCGCTTTCCAGGGAATCTCCCTGTTTCTTTGCTTTAAAATAATCATCTGCAATATTAAGTGCAAGAAGGACATTCCTTGTGTCTGCACTTTGTTTTCTGTATCCTTCACTGTTCGTACATTCTGTGATTTTATGATTAAGATAGGAAGATACTTTCTGCAGATACTCTTCTCCTTCAAAGCCACTGAGAGTATAGACTTTTCCTCCGATTAATACTTCTGTAAAATGTTTTGCTGAACTCATAGCTTCCTCCTCGAGTTTCTATTCTTCTATTATAGACTATTTATCCTCAAAAACCAACTATTTTTTCAGAATTTCTATACTTCTCCCGGAATTCCAAGATGTTGGTAAGCTAATTCTGTTACAACACGACCTCTTGGAGTCCTCTGAATGAATCCATTTTTCAACAAATACGGTTCGTAAACATCTTCTAATGTGCCTGCATCTTCTGAAATCGATGCGGCAAGTGTCTCAAGTCCTACCGGTCCTCCCTGGAACTTCTCAATCATTGTGATCAGAATGTTACGATCAATATGATCTAATCCGAATTTATCCACATCAAGAAGATCCAATGCATAATTTGCTACTTCTTTTGTGATCACACCATCATATTTAACCTGTGCAAAGTCACGCACTCTTTTCAGCAGACGGTTCGCAAGTCGCGGTGTTCCCCTTGATCTTCTGGCAAGTTCCATAGCACCTTCTTCTTCAATCTCTACACCTAGAACATGTGCAGAACGCAGAATGATCGTCTTCAACTCTTCTTCATTATATAACTCCAAATGATGCACTACACCAAAACGGTCTCTGAGCGGTGCTGTAAGCATTCCTGCTCTTGTTGTTGCCCCAACCAGTGTAAATTTAGGAAGATTCAGACGAACAGACCTTGCTCCCGGTCCCTTTCCGATCATAATGTCGATCGCATAATCTTCCATTGCCGGGTAAAGCACTTCTTCCACCTGACGGTTAAGTCTGTGAATCTCATCCACGAATAATACGTCATGTTCCTGCAGACCATTCAGAATTGCAGCCATCTCGCCTGGTTTCTCTATTGCCGGTCCGGAAGTAATCTTCATATTTACACCCATCTCATTCGCTATGATTCCTGCCAGTGTTGTCTTACCAAGCCCCGGCGGTCCGTAAAACAGCACATGGTCCAGTGCTTCGCCCCTTGCTTTCGCTGCTTCTATATAAATACTAAGCGTCTTCTTTGCTTTCTCCTGTCCGATATATTCTGATAAAAGCTGCGGCCTTAACTGTCCCTCTATCTTACTGTCTTCTTCCAGATTCTCTGTCGTTATAATTCTCTTCGCCATAACCGACCTCTCATTTCATAACTCTTTACTTCAAATTTTGTAACTGATCAGAGCAGATTCTTTAACGCTTCTCTCAAAAGATCTTCTACACTCGCACAATCAACAGATACCTTCTTCACTGCACGTAAACTCTCTGCACTTCCATAACCAAGTGCTGTCAGTGCCTGTACCGCTTCCGCCTGCATTCCGGTATCTGTCGCCTCAATTTCTTTTGACTGTTCACTGCCATGTGCTGCCTGTTCCAGAACATCCTCAATGCTCATCTTATCTTTCAACTCCAGAATCAGCTTTTCCGCGGTCTTCTTCCCAATTCCAGGAGCTGATGAAATTGTTTTTACATCTCCGGCCAGCACGGCAAAACGAAGTTCATCCGGAGAAAGGCAGGAAAGAATATTCAACCCGGCTTTCGGTCCGATCCCGCTGACACCGATCAACAGTCTGAAAACCTGAAGATCTTCGCCTGTTAGAAATCCATATAATTGCATTGCATCCTCACGCACGTTGAGATATGTATGAATTTTCACTTCTTCCCCAACTGCCGGAAGCATGGATAATGTCTGCTGCGACATATAAATTCCGTATCCGATTCCACCCGCTTCCACAATCGCTTTCTGCTCCTGGACTGCTGCCAGTTCACCTCTAATATATGATATCATCTTCCTCTATCCTTTTCCCGCTGCACCAAAACCGCAACGCTTCCATAATAGTTATACCAGAGAAATTCCCTGGATCCTTTTTAAAACT
This sequence comes from uncultured Mediterraneibacter sp., assembly GCA_934309345.1. Classification (GTDB taxonomy): domain Bacteria; phylum Bacillota; class Clostridia; order Lachnospirales; family Lachnospiraceae; genus Mediterraneibacter. The sequence continues at coordinate 14,926 of CAKRDD010000007.1, forward strand.
TCTTTTGCCACAAGTCCGATCAGCAGCCCGGTCACTTCTCCTGCCACTAACAAGACCGGCAGATAATACCCCACCTGATACGTCTGTACAACAACCATTGCAACAAGAAGCTGCCCGATATTATGTGCTGTACCCCCACCAATACTGACTCCGGCAACACTGAACCTGTCTGATTTCTTAAGGAGAACCATAACAAGGAAACTCAAAAGTCCTCCTGATAAACTATATAGAATACCAAACAGATTTCCGAACATGAAGCCCGATAAAATAATCCTTGTCACGGAAAGTGCCAGTGCCTCTTTTATCCCCATCTTGTACAGAACAAGAACTGTCATAAGGTTCGCCAGACCAAGTTTTGCTCCCGGTATTCCGAAATTAATCGGAATCAAAAGTTCCACATAGCTAAAAATCAATGCCAATGCTGTAAATACGCCAAATATCGCTACTTTTCTACCGTGCAATCTCATCCACCTCCGGTTCCTCTCCGCCACGGATCGTTACTATAGTCTGATTCGGCAGACAGATTATACTTTCCCCGTCTCTTGAAATTGCTCTGTGGTTTACACAAATCTGATCCGGACAGTCAGCATCTTCCATACGAACCTTTCCGTCCTTTATGAGTACTTTATTCTTATCATTTACATCAATTTCCTGATCCTGTTCCAAGCGGTATCTTCCATACAACTCGCCATTTACCTGAATCTCTACTTCACTGTATTCATCTGTAGTTTTTAAGAGCTGTAAACCAAACGTTAAAACAGCTACAAAAAAAATAGCTGCTGCAAGTATCCAGTCATTCTTCTTCATTCCGCACCATCTTTCTTCCATAATGGTTTTGCTAATTCATCATAGCACAACCATATTTTGAATGCAACCACATGTTCGATTGTATTTTTATTCAAACCTCGTTATAATAAACACATCATTCATTTATATTAAGAACGGAGATTTTATGAAACACAAAAAAATACTGGCTTGTTTCCTTACATTTTCTTTTCTGCTGACCGGATGTTCCACAAAAGATCAGTCACAGTCGCTTTCTATGACAGGAACCTATTTCGACACCGTTGTTAAGATTGAAGTCTGGGGAGCAGATTCTAAGATCATGGATGGCTGCAAAGATATCTGTGAGAAATATGAACAACTCTTAAGTCCTACGATCGATTCCAGTGAAATCAGTCAGATCAATCAGGCACACGGTGCCTCCGTTTCTGTATCGAAAGAAACTGCTGATTTAATTGAACTGGGAAAGTATTATGGGGATCTTTCCGGCGGAAAATTTGATATCACAATCGCTTCTGCCAGTGATCTTTGGAATTTTCACGATAATGCGGATCATAGCATCCCTGACGCAGAGCAGCTGTCCGAAGCAGTTACTCATATCAATTATAAAACTATAGAGGTCAACGGAACAACGGTAACCATGTCAGATCCTTATGCAAAGATTGATCTGGGTGGTATCGCCAAAGGCTATATTGCAGATCAGGTAAAGAATTATCTTGTAGAAGAAGGAATAGAACATGCCTATATCAATCTCGGTGGTAACATACTGACACTCGGTGGAAAAACGGATGGTTCCAACTTCCGGATCGGTATCCAGAAACCATTTGCAGAAGACGGAACAGTGATGGCTGTTCTTCCGGTATCTGATAAGTCCATCGTATCTTCCGGAAATTACGAACGGTACTTTAAGAAAGACGGAAAGATTTACCATCATATCCTTGACCCTTCTACAGGATATCCAATAGAAAATAACTTAAACCAGGTCACGATCATCTCTGACAAATCGGTTGACGGGGACGCCTTAAGCACAACCTGTTATGCACTTGGACTGGATGAAGGATTAAAACTTATCCGAAGTATGGATAATATAGAGGCTGTATTTATTACTGATGACAATACGATTCACAAAAGCAGTGACTCTGTCAATTTAATCACTGATATTGATAACTAAAGAAAAGGAAGCTGATCATTTTAAATCTTCAGCTTCCTTTTCTGATCTCTTTTTTCAATAAAATCCTGTCGTATTATTAACGTAATGTAATAATCTTTCTCGGGCATTTTTCTACACAAACACCACACTCTGTACATTTATCTGCATCGATATGTGCAAGGAAATTCGTTACAGTGATCGCTCCTGCTTCACAGTTCTTCTCACAGAGACGACATCCGATACATCCGGCCTGACAGATTGTCAACTGTACTTTTCCTTTTGCATTGGAATTACAGCGTACAAATGTCTTCTGCTCATATGGAATCAGCTCGATCAGGTGTTTTGGACATGCTGCAATACATTTTCCACATGCTTTACATGCTTCTTTGTCAACAACAGCAATTCCATCTACTACATGAATTGCATCAAACGGACAGGCAGCAACACAAGAACCGAATCCAAGACATCCTGAATTACATCCCTTTGCTCCTCCATTCTGCATCATGCTTGCCATCGTACAATCCTGAATACCTGTGTAATCATAATCTAAAATTGCTTTTTCGCAGGTTCCGGCACATTTTACAAAAGCGGTCTGTCTCTCCTGTGTGCCTGCTACAACACCCATGATATCACCGATCTTTGCAGCAACAGGTGCCCCACCAACCGGACATCCACTGACTTCTGCTTCACCTTTTACGATTGCAGCTGCAAGTCCTGAACAGCCTGCATAACCGCATCCACCACAGTTATTTCCCGGGAGAACGCCCAAAATCGCTTCTTCACGTTCATCTACTTTTACAGCAAACTTCTTACCTGCGATTCCGAGGAAAACACCGATGAATAAACCGGTTCCACCGACGACTACTGCCGCCAAAATAATTCCTGTCATACTCATTTGCTCTTCCTCCTAAATTAATCCCGAGAATCCGAAAAATGCAATTGCCATCAGTCCTGCTGTAACAAGCACGATCGGAGTCCCCTGAAATGACTCACTGATATCATTGTATTCAATCTTCTCGCGAATTCCGGCCATCAGCACAATTGATACAAGGAATCCGACAGCTGTAGCAAATCCATTTACGACACCTGTGAGAAGCCCCATACCTGCACTCATGTCATCATAGTAGCCATTCTGTACGTTTGTCAGTGCTACTCCGAGAACTGCACAGTTCGTTGTGATCAGCGGAAGATATACACCGAGCGCATTGTATAATGATGGCATCGCTTTCTTTAAGAACATCTCTACAAACTGTACAAGTGCTGCGATAACAAGAATAAATACAATCGTATTCAGGTAAGATAATTCTCCTCCCATGATATTTGGATTTCCGAGAATAAACTTATAGATCAATCCAGTTACAAAAGATGCGATCGTAATAACGAATACAACCGCTCCGCCCATTCCGGCAGCAGTCTTCACATTCTTGGATACACCAAGGAACGGACATATACCAAGAAACTGGCTCAGGACAACATTATTTACAAATGCTGAACCAACTGCAATTAATAATAATTCTTTCACTTTCTGTCCCCTCCTTTATTCGTTCTTTGCGTCTTCTTCGCCTGTCGGGAAGATCTTTCCACTGCAGGATGAAGCATTCCCGCAGCTTGCACAGCCTTCTCCGCATCCGACTGTCTCCGGAACCTTCTTTCCTTTCTTTGCCATATTGTTCTTTACTTTATTCTGTAAAGCAACAAGACCTGCAAGGACAAAGAATGCTCCCGGTGCAAGGATGAAGATTGTCAGTGGCTCGTAAGATTCCGGCATAACACGGATATCAAAGATCTTACCTGCACCGATCAGTTCTCTGACAATACCGATTGCTGTAAGACCCACAGTAAATCCAAGTCCCATACCGATTCCATCAAAGATAGAAGGAAGAACCGGATTCTTTGAAGCATAGCTCTCTGCTCTTCCGAGGATGATGCAGTTTACAACGATCAGAGGAATATAAAGTCCAAGTGAATCATAAAGGCTTGGAACAAATCCTTCCATCAGGAACTGTACAATTGTTACGAAAGAAGCAACAATAACGATAAATGCCGGCATTCTGACAGAATCCGGAATAATCTTTCTCAACATAGAAATCAACATGTTAGACATGATCAATACAACTGTTGTAGAAAGTCCCATACCAACACCGTTGATCGCAGATGTTGTAACCGCAAGTGTCGGACACATACCAAGCATAAGGACGAAGGTCGGATTTTCTTTTACAAGACCGTTATACAGCCGTTCTGTACATTTATTCATTACTTCCGCCTCCTAACTCATTTTGAAAATATACAAGTGCAGAGTCTACTGCATTTGTCACAGCATTGGTTGTGATCGTAGCACCACTGATGGCGTCGATCATGTCATCTCCTGACTCTCCTGTCTTTGTATATGTAAACTTTTCTACATTCTTATCTTTAAACTGATCTTTGAAATCTGCTTCCTTAGCTTTCATTCCAAGACCTGCTGTCTCGCTGATACTGAGCATTTCAATACCTGTTACTGTTCCATCTTCCCTGATACCTACAGAAATATCAATATCTCCGCCGTATCCTTCATGTGATGTAACATTTACGACATAACCAACCGTCTCACCGGAAGAGTCTTTTCCCTCAGCCACCTCAGAAATATCATCTGAAGTGTATCCATTTTCTTTCAGAAGGGCTGAAGCTGCATCAGCATCAAATTCTGTATCCGAGTCAAATGTCTCTGCATCTGAAAGAACAGAACGAAATGCTTCCTGTTTTGCCTCCTCCTGTGCTTTCGCGATTGGATCTTTTGTCACACCATATACAACTCCGAGAAGGAGACCTGCAACAACAGTGATCGCTGTCAGAATCAACGTGTTTTTAACAATTTTATTCATTACTTTTCTCCTCCTTTACCAAATGGTTTTGGAAGAGTAACCTTCTCGATCAACGGAACTAAAAGGTTACTGATGATGATCGCATAGGAAACTCCTTCTGCTGATCCACCAAAAAGACGGAACAGACCTGTCAGACATCCAAGACAGATTCCAAAAAGGATCTTTCCTTTGCTCGTGATCGGAGATGTTACATAATCTGTTGCCATAAACCATGCTCCAAGCATCAGACCACCACCACAAAGATGCGCTGTGATGTACTGAGGATCGAATCCATGTCCTCCAAACAATGTGATAAAAATCACAAATGTCACAATGTAAGTTCCAGGAATTCTAAGATCAATTACACCCATAAGAATCAGGAACATTGCACCGATCATAATTGCAACTACAGAAGTCTCTCCGATTGTTCCTCTGATATTTCCGAGAAGCATAGACAATGTATTCACTGTTTCTCCTGCTTTCAGTTCTGCCAGAGGAGTCGGTCCTGTCACTCCGTCGTAAACAAAATAAGTCATCTTTCCTGCAAAACAGATCAGCAGAAAACAACGTGCTCCCAATGCAGGGTTCATGAAGTTCTGTCCAAGTCCTCCAAATAACTGTTTCACAACAATGATGGCAAATACTGCACCAAGCACACCCATCCACCACGGGAGTGTCGGAGGAAGATTCAATGCGAGCAGAAGTCCTGTTACAACCGCACTGAAATCATTGATTGTAATTGGCTTATGCATTAATTTTTCATAAAGATACTCAGATAAAACAGCCGCTGCCGTTGTAACAACTACAAGAATCCAGGCATTCTCATGACGGAAATTCCAGATTCCGAAAAATGTAGCCGGAAGAAGTGCGATCACAACATAAAGCATAATGTTGCTGCTTGTCACTTTATCACGGATATGCGGCGAAGAAGATACGTTATATTTCTCGTTCACTTTACTTCAACCTCTCTTATTTCTTCTTTCTATTTGCCAATGCTGTCTTACGCATTGAACCAATTGCCTGTTTCAGCTGACGTTTCGCCGGACAGACATAACTGCAGGAACCACATTCCACACATTCCAATCCATTCCATGCAACAAAAGATGCCTCATCTTTTCTCTTTGAAAAGTCTGCAAGTCTGGATGGAATAATTCTGCTTGGACAGATCTCCACACATCTTCCACAGTTAATACATGCAGTCTCAAGACTCTTTGCCACAACGTCTTCTTTAAAAAGCAGAATAGAGGAAGAAGTCTTTGTAACCGGTGCATCCATTGTCACCATGGCAAATCCCATCATCGGTCCTCCGGAGATCAGTTTCTGCGGTTCCGCTTTCAAACCTCCTGCTGCCTCAACCAGCTCTCTGTGGTTTATTCCAAAAGGAGCCATAAAGTTTCCTGGTTTTTCGACTGCATCGCCGCTCACTGTAACAACACGTTCCATCAACGGTTTTCCTTTGATTACCGCATTGTGGATTCCAATCAAAGTCTCCACGTTATCAACAATACATCCTGCATCTGCCGGAAGCATGGTAGAATTGATTGCTCGTTTTGTCACTGCATAGATCAACTGACGTTCTGCCCCCTGTGGATATTTTGTCATCAATGCTTTCACATCAATTCTTGATTCGCCGGCAACTGCTTTCTGTAACTTTTCAATACAATCTTTCTTGTTATCCTCTACAGCAAAAACACCTCTTGCATTTGGGAATAAAGAAAGGATGACCTTCATTCCGCTGACAAGATCTTCTGTATACTCGAGCATTCTTCTGTAATCTGCAGTGATATAAGGTTCACACTCAGCACAGTTTGCAATAATATATTCTATCTTATCCGGTTCCTTTGGAGAAAGCTTTACCTTTGTAGGGAATCCTGCACCACCCATTCCTACGATTCCGGCATCTCCAATCTTATTAATGATTTCTTCCCTTGTCATCTCTTCCAAAGGCTTTACCGGTTCATATTCAACTTCCTTATACTCTCCATCGTTTTCTACAACAATGCACTCCACCTGGGATCCAGTTGGATTAAAACGTTGTTCCAATCCTTTCACTTTACCGGAGACAGATGAATAGATCGGAGAAGATACAAATCCTCCCGCTTCAGCAATCAACTGTCCTTTCAGCACACAATCGCCTTTCTTAACTACCGGTTTAGCCGGTGCTCCTATATGCTGTGAAAGTGGATAGACCAGTTCACCCTGAGGTACTACAGGTCTGATCGGCTGATCCTTTGAAAAACGTTTTCCATCATCTGGATGGATTCCGCCTTTAAATGTCAAAAGCCCCATCTCATTTCCTTCCTTTCTTTTATCATTGTCATTACAACAATAATATTTTAATTTTGTAATACTTATTTTACTAGAATGCGCTCTGAAAATCTAGCAAATATGTAATAATTCTTGTATCTTTCGCTATACATCTTGTCGAATTTTTAACAGAAAAAGAACCTGCCAATGGCAGGTTCTTCTAAAAAATAATCTATATCTTATTCCTCTGTCTCTTCAGCGTTGTCAGCCTCAAGAGCTTTCATGCTCAGGCTGATCTTCTTCTCTGCTTCGTTAAGATCAACGATCTTAGCTGTGATTTCCTGTCCGATTGCAAGAACATCAGATGGTTTCTCAACATGAGCTCTTGAAATCTGGGATACATGAAGAAGTGCGTCAACTCCCGGTGCAAGTTCTACGAATGCACCAAAGTCTGTCATACGTGCAACTTTTCCTGTAACTACTGTACCTACAGCGAAATCTTCTGCTGCATTTACCCATGGATTTGTCTCTGGGAATTTCAGGCTGAGCGCAATCTTTGTATCATGAATGTCTTTTACAAGAACTTTCAGTGTATCTCCTACATGGAATACTTTCTTCGGATTGTCAACTCTTCCCCATGACATCTCTGAGATGTGAAGAAGTCCGTCAACACCACCAAGGTCAACGAATGCTCCGAAATCTGTTACATTCTTAACAGTTCCTTCTACTGTATCACCAACATTGAGTTTCGCGAACAGCTCTTTCTGCTTCTCAGCACGCTCTGCTACAAGAAGCTGTCTTCTATCACCGATCACACGGTTTCTTCTCGGGTTGAACTCGCTGATTACGAATTCGATTTCCTGTCCTTCATACTTGCTGAGATCTTTCTCATAAGAATCGGAAACAAGGCTTGCCGGGATAAATACTCTTACTTCATCAACTGTTGTACAAATACCGCCGCCAAGAATCTGTGTAACTGTAGCTTTCAGCACTTCGTGGTTTTCATATGCTTCGCGCAGTCTCTCATTTCCTTTTTCTGCAGCCAGTCTCTTATATGTAAGAAGAACCTGACCCTCTCCGTCATTTACCTTCAGTACCTTAACTGTCATTGTATCACCTACGGATACAACTGTTGTAAGGTCAAGAGACTGATCGTTGGAATATTCGCTCTTTGTGATGATACCGTCTGCTTTATATCCAATGTTCAGGATAATCTCATCCGGTTTCACGTCGATTACTGTACCTTCGACAACCTCTCCATTGTGAATTGTTTTAAATGACTCTTCTAACATCTGTTCAAAAGATAATTCTGACATTATTTTGAACCTCCTCAATTATATTGTTGGGCGTGGATGCCCCTGCTGTAATACCTACCGTTTCCACTGACCCTAATTGATTCAAATCCAAATCGCCAAGTGTCTGTATATAGTACGTATTGTTACATGCTTTGCGGCATATTTCAAATAACTTCTGGGTATTGGAACTATGTTTGTCACCAATAACGATCATAGCATCCACCGTCTCTGCTATGCTCTGCGCTTCTGTCTGGCGCTCCTTCGTAGCATTACAGATTGTATTTAAAACACTTACATCATAACTCTTTTTTTCAAGAATTTCAACTAATTCTTTAAATTTATTGTAATTAAATGTCGTCTGGGCAACGATACAAATCTTTTTTCCCTGCTCACAAGAATAATTTTCTGCTTCTTCCTTTGTCTGAAAGACCTCTACATGGTCTCCTGCCCAGCCCTTAATTCCCTGAACCTCCGGATGTTCCGGATTTCCAATGATAATAATATTCTCGCCCATCTCACTGTGTTTCTGCACGATATTATGGATTTTCTTAACAAATGGACACGTAGCATCTACAATCTGGATTTTCTTACTTTCCAATCTGTCATACACATCTTTTGCCACCCCGTGAGAGCGGATAATAACAGTTCCCCTTTCCAGTGTATCCAGCTCTTCTTCGCTGCGAAGGACGATCACACCTTTCTGCTCCAGATCTTTCACCACTTCTTCATTATGGATAATCGGACCATACGTATAGATCGGAAGATTCTGATTCTCTTCCACCTGTTCATAGACTGTATCCACTGCACGCTTGACGCCGAAACAAAATCCAGCTGATTTCGCCTTTATTACTTTCATTCTATCCAACTCCTGCAAATTTATCTATGACAATATCTGGAAATCGTGTTTACAACTTCTTTCAGTGTCATGTCAGAACTGTCAACAAGTATCGCATCCTCTGCTTTTTTCAGTGGCGCGATCTTTCTTGTCATATCACGGTAATCTCTTTCCTCGATATCTTTCTCTATCTCTTTCAGATCACACTGTACTCCCTTTTCAACAAGCTCTTTATATCTTCTCTGTGCCCGGATTTTTACACTTGCCGTAAGATAGATCTTCACATCTGCCTCCGGAAGTACATGGGTACCGATGTCTCTTCCATCCATGATCACATCTTTCTCTCTTGCAAGTGTTCTCTGAAGTTCCAGAAGTTTTCCTCTGACTTCCGGTATCGCAGATGTCATAGAAGCCATATTTCCAACTTCTTCTGTACGAAGCTTTGCTGTAACATTCTCTCCATTTACATAGATCTGCTGGATTCCGCTTTCATAACCAATCGTTACTTCCACATCTTTGCAGGCCTCTATAATCTTTTCTGTATCTTTTGGATCAATTCCAAGATTCAGAAAGTGAATGGCCAATCCACGGTACATTGCGCCGGTATCTACATAAATATATCCGTTTTCTTTTGCAACCTGCTTTGCGATTGTACTTTTCCCTGCCCCTGCCGGTCCATCGATTGCTACATTATATCCCATTTTTATTCCTCCATCTTTTCTTTCTACATTCCATTTTCAAATCTAACAGTAACATCTATTCTTCCTGTCACAGGATTCAGACATTCCCCAGTAAAATTTCAATCACATCCTGCGTTAATTCCGGCAAGATATCCTGTTGACCATGCGATCTGAAGATTATATCCTCCGGTCACTGCATCAAGATCAAGCACCTCTCCGGCGAAATATAATCCTTTCATTTTTTTTGATTCCATTGTTCCCGGATCGATCTCCTTTACAGATACTCCGCCTTTTGTGATGATTGCCTCGTTATAGCTTCGAAGCCCGGTTAAGGTCATTGTAAAATCTTTGATCAAATGTACAAGTCTCTGTCTCTCTTCTTTTGTGATCTCATTCACCTTTTTCTCAGGCTCGATCTCTGAGAGTTCTATCATAACGGGCTTTAATTTTGCCGGAAAGAGTGAATCGATTGAATTTTTATACTGTTTATTATGGTTTGCATCAAACTCTCTGAGGATTCTTTTATCAAGTTGTTCCTCACTCAATGCCGGTTTTAAGTCTATATGAAGTGTAAGTTCTTTTTTTCTTAAAGTTTTTCCCACCACACTGCTCGCGCTCAGAATAACCGGTCCTGTTACACCATAATGTGTAAAAAGCATTTCTCCGAATTCTTCGTAGAGTTTTTTCTTCCCATCTGTGATACGGATTTCTATATTTCGAAGAGATAATCCCTGCAATTCTTTCGCATACCATTGTCTGACTTCCATCGGTACAAGTGATGGAAGGAGTTCTGTCACTCTATGCCCTGTTTCTTTCGCAAAACGATATCCATCGCCTGTAGAACCCGTAGAAGGATAGGAAATACCACCTGTCGCAACAATCACAGCATCTGCCTTCATTTTCTTTCCATTAGTTAATAAAACCCCGCACACTTTATCCTGTTCACAAAGCAGTTCTCTCACCTCTGTGTGAAGAGAAACAGCTACTCCTAATGATTTTAACTCTCTTGAAAATGCTGCGATCACATCAGAAGAATGATCTGAAACAGGGAAAACTCGTTCTCCACGTTCAATTTTCGTCTTCACACCAAGTTCTTCAAAGAAATCGATCACCTGCTGATTTGTAAAACTGTAAAATCCACTGTATAAAAATTTCGGATTACTTGTCACCGCCGTAAATAAATCTTCTATATCAGCGGCATTCGTTATATTGCAACGTCCTTTTCCTGTAATGAACAGCTTTTTCCCAAGCTTTTCATTCTTCTCAAGCAACTGAACATTCTGACCATTTCTTGCAGCGAAAACTGCCGCCATCATCCCGGCAGCCCCGCCGCCCACTACGATCACATTACTCATGCTCTATTCTTCTCCTTTATTCTGTCTGTAAGACTCGTTCGTTCCTGCGCTGCCACCTTCCTGGCTGCTTTCTTCTCCGCTGTAAACCTGATATTCACCCCAGATTTTCTCCAAAGTCTCTAATGTCGAGACAACTTCTTTCTGTTTTTTCATACAGATTGCAACAATCAGAGCATTGATCACACTCAATGGTGCAACAAGTGAATCGACAATAGAAGCCATATCACTTCTTGCGATCAGATTGCAGGAAGAATACTGATTCATAGGTGAATGGATACTGTCAGTAAGTGTGATTACTTTTGCCTTTCTATTGCTCGCAAATTCCAATGCTTTCAATGTTCTCATCGAATATCTTGGGAAACTGATTCCTATAATCACATCTCCTTCCCCGATTCGAATGATCTGTTCAAAAATCTCGCTGGAACTGTTTGTATTTACTGTAATTACATTGTCGCATACAAGATTCAGATAAAACCCCATAAAAGAAGCAAGTGGTGCGCAACTTCTGATTCCCACAACATAGATTCTCTTTGCTTCTAAAAGGGTATCAATCGCCCAGTTAAATGCCTTATGATCGATTGCAGACAAGGTCATCTTGATTTTCTCAATGTCTGACTGAAGAACTGTTTCAAGGATCTCACTCTGTGTAATTCGTCCATAGGTCACTTCCATACGCTGGATTGAATTCAACTTATTACGGACAAGTTCCTCCAATGCTTTCTGAAATTCCGGATATCCCCTATATCCAAGTTGGGTTGCAAATCGTACAACCGTAGATTCACTGACACCCACAATCTCTCCAAGACGCGCCGCTGTCAGAAATACAGCCTTATCATAATTTTCTTTCACATATTCTGCAAGGCGCTTCTGCCCCTTGCTCATCTTCTCATATTTTGCTTCGATCCTTCCGATCAGTTCATTCATGTTCGCTTCAATATTGCGTTCTGATGTTTCCATTCTTTTACACTATTCCTAATCCCTAAATATTTCATTATCCGTCCAGCAGCTTCAACAGATACATAAGAGTTCTGTCATACCTCTGCTTTGCTGATTACTTCACAGCCCGTGTGTACTCTTTCAGCCAGATTCGTTCTTCCTCTGAAAGGTAAGGGGACACTTTTTCATAAACCTGCTTATGATAATGATTCAGCATTTCTTTCTCTTCTGTACTCATTTTCTCCGGCAAGATTGCATCCAGATCAATTGGTACATAAGTAAGAATTTCAAAATTCATAAACTGTCCATACTCATTCTTAACTGTTTTTCTGACAAGCAGCTCATTTTCCAGACGAATTCCATGGGAACCCTCAATATAGATCCCCGGTTCATCTGTAATCACCATATTTTCTTCCAATGTCGGAGCCGGTCTCTCTCCCTCTTTCCAACGGAAATTGATCGGTCCTTCATGGATATTCAATAAATAACCAACACCATGCCCCGTCCCATGATTAAAGTTTAATCCTTCTTTCCAAAAGACCTCTCTTGCAATACAATCCAGATTCGCACCACTGCATCCATAGAGAAATACAGTGTTTGCCAGGCGCAGCATTGCTCTTGCAACCAGTGTGAAATGTTCTTTTTCAATATTCCCCACTTCTCCAAGTGCAACCGTACGCGTAATGTCGGTAGACCCTTCCAGGTAATGACCTCCTGTATCTGTCATGAAAAGCTTTCCTTCTTTTAAAGGGGCATTGCTTTTCTCATCCGCACTATAATGAACAATTGCCCCATGTTCTCCATATGCACTGATCGGGCCAAAACTTGGTCCGAGGAAATGTTCCTGCTCTGCACGTAATTCTTCCAGTTTGGCAGAAGCAGACAGCTCTGTGATCTCCATTCTGCCAATATTCTTCTTTAACCAGTACATAAACTTTGTATGTGCAACAGCATCCTTCAAATGCGCTTTTCTCAAATTCTCTGCCTGTGTTTCATTTTTAACTGACTTCATCAGGATTTCCGGGTTCTGCTTATCAACAATCACCGCCTCTTTGGAAATGGCCTGATAAAGACTGTAATTCATGATTGCAGAATCCAGAAGAACCTTATCTTCCGATGTCATTTCTGAAACCACACGGTAAATCTCCTCGTATGGATAAATCTTCACTTGATTTTCTGCTAATAAATTTACAATATCGTCAGAGAATTTTCTAATGTCAGCAAACAGCTCAACTGAATTATTATAAACGATTGCATAAGAAAGAACAAGTGGACAATACGCAATATCATTTCCTCTTATATTCAAAAGCCATGCAATATCATCAAGACTCGATAAAATATGTGCATTGCATCCATTTTCTTTCATTTTTTCTCTGATTCGTTCTAATTTGGATCCAATTTTTTCACCTGTATATTCATCTTTCAGAGAAAATACAGGTTCCATAGACATTTCAGGCCTATCCTTCCAGACATTCTGTGCAAAATCTAAACAGTATTTCAATGATGCGCCATTCTCATCTGCGATATGACAATATCGATTTCCCTGTGCGTAAGTCACTGTACGTCCATCAAATCCCAGAACATCCTCTTCTTTCAGCTCACTTTTTAAGAATTCTTCTATCGTTGGAACATCAGGTTCTCCTGATTTATAGAGCATGATCCCACTCCCCTTTAACTGAGCTTCTGCCTGAATAAAATATCTTCCATCTGTCCAGAGTCCCGCTTTATCCTTTGTAAAAATTGCGGTACCTGCTGATCCTGTAAAGCCCGTTATATATTCGCGGAATTTAAAATAATCACCGACGTATTCACTGTGATGATAATCATCTGTAGGAATGATATAGCAGTCTATTTTCTGCTGTTCCATTACATTTCGTAATCGCTCTATTCTGTCTAAAACACTCATATCTGCCTCCATATGTTCCAACAATCAAACTCCCTATTACAAAAATCTGATTATTTAAAATTGTACATGTCTATGATACCACCAAATAAATTTCCTTACAAATGAAAAAGACCAGAAAACACAAATCTTTCAATCTGTTATCTTCTGGTCTTTCTATTCAATTCACAATCTGACTAAATCCGTCAGGATTATACCGGATAAGATCCGTTCTCTGTATCTGCTACTGTAGCATCAACTTTTGTCTGCTGAGCCTGTCTGTATTTGAAGAAGTCAACAGCAACCTGTGGGAACAGTGCATATGTGAGTACATCCTCATCCTGCTGAATCCACTGTGCACACTCTTTACGAAGTGTATCAAGCTCATCCGGGATAAGATCTGCCGGACGGCATGTGATCGGTTCTACATCTCCAAGAGCCTTCTTCTGAAGTTCTGGATCAACCGGTTTTGTTGTCTTACCGTATTTACCTGCAAGTACATCCTTTGTCTCTTTTGTGATCATCTTATAACGCTCACCCATCAGTACGTTAAATACAGCCTGTGTTCCAACGATCTGTGAAGATGGTGTAACAAGCGGTGGCTCACCAAGATCTTTACGTACACGCGGTACTTCTTCAAGTACTTCGTAGAACTTATCTTCTGCTCCCTGCTCTTTCAGCTGGGATGTCAGGTTAGAAAGCATTCCTCCCGGTACCTGATACAGAAGAGTCTTGATATTAACGCCAAGGTTCTTCGGATTGAGCAGTCCGCTCTCAAGAGCATCATCACGGATCGGACGGAAGTAATCAGCGATCTCTGCAAGGAGGCTCTGATCAAGTCCTGTATCGTATGGTGTTCCTTTGAATGTCTCAACCATAACTTCTGTTGCCGGCTGAGATGTTCCAAGTGCGAATGGAGACATTGCTGTATCGATGATATCAGCTCCTGCCTCAACAGCTTTCATGTATGTCATGGAAGCAACACCTGATGTGTAGTGTGTATGCATCTCGATCGGGATATTTACTGCATCTTTCAATGCGCTGACAAGCTCTGTTGTCTTATATGGAACAAGAAGTCCTGCCATATCCTTAACACAGATTGAGCTTGCACCCATATCTTCGATTCTCTTTGCAAGGTCTACCCAGTATTCCATTGTGTAAGCATCACCGAGTGTATAAGACATTGCAACCTGTGCATGAGCCTTCTCTTTGTTTGCAGCCTTTACAGCTGTCTGAAGGTTTCTCATGTCGTTGAGACAGTCGAAAATACGAATGATATCGATTCCGTTTGCTACAGATTTCTGTACGAAATACTCTACAACATCATCAGCATATGGACGGTATCCAAGGATATTCTGTCCACGGAACAGCATCTGAAGTTTTGTATTCTTGAATCCATCACGGAACTTTCTAAGTCTCTCCCATGGATCTTCTTTCAGGAAACGGAGGGAAGCATCAAATGTTGCTCCACCCCAGCACTCTACAGCATGATATCCAACCTTGTCCATCTTCTCAACGATTGGCATCATCTGGTCTGTTGTCATTCTGGTAGCAATCAGAGACTGATGTGCATCACGCAGAATAGTTTCTACTATTTTAACTGGTTTTTTTTCAATTTCTGCCATTTATTTATCCTCCTAATTTACTTAACGCCGAAAATAGCCATGAATGTTCCGGCTGCTACTGCAGTACCGATAACTCCGGCAACGTTCGGTCCCATTGCATGCATAAGAAGGAAGTTTGTAGGATCTGCCTCAGCACCAACCTTCTGAGATACACGGGCTGCCATAGGAACTGCAGATACACCTGCAGATCCGATCAGCGGGTTAACCTTACCATGTGTAAGGGCGCACATTAACTTACCGAAGAGAACTCCGGCAGCTGTACCGAATGCAAATGCTACAAGACCAAGGATAACGATCTTGATTGTATTCCAGTTCAGGAATGCTTCAGCACTTGTTGTAGCTCCTACAGATGTACCAAGAAGAATAACTACGATGTACATCAGGGCATTGGAAGCTGTCTCTGTCAGCTGTCTTACAACTCCACACTCTTTGAAAAGGTTACCAAGCATCAGCATACCAACAAGTGGAGCTGTTGTAGGAAGAATCACACATACAACGATCGTAACGATGACCGGGAAGAGGATTCTCTCCAGCTTGGAAACCGGACGAAGCTGATCCATCTTGATCTTTCTTTCCTTCTCTGTTGTGAGAAGTTTCATGATCGGTGGCTGGATGATCGGCACAAGTGACATATAGGAGTAAGCTGCTACGGCGATCGGTCCCATGATAGCTGTCTGCTGCAGTTTACCTGCAAGGAAGATAGATGTCGGGCCGTCAGCTCCACCGATGATGGAGATAGCAGCTGCTGCTTTGTCTGAAAATCCAAGAGCCATAGCTCCAAGATAAGCTGCGAAAATACCGAACTGAGCTGCTGCACCAAGCAGGAAACTCTTCGGGTTTGCGATCAGCGGACCAAAGTCTGTCATCGCTCCAACTCCAAGGAAGATCAGAGAAGGGAGGATGGACCACTCGTCAAGCTGATAAAAGTAATACAGAAGTCCACCAGTTCCGTTCGCTGCATCCTCAGCATGAAGCATAATATCCGGATAGATATTTACAAGCAACATACCAAAGGCAATCGGAACAAGAAGCAGTGGCTCAAATTCGTGACGAATTGCCAGATAGAGAAACACGCAGGCAACAACGATCATGATCAGGTTACCAAATGTAAGATTCATGAACGCTGTCTGTTCTACGAGGTTTCCCAATGTATTTGAAATATATTCCATTTGTAAAAACCTCCTGGTTCAGTTACTAGTTTAATGTAGCAAGTACAGCTCCTGATTCAACAGCGTCACCTACTGCCACATCAATGCTGGCAATAGTTCCTGCCTCCGGGGCAACAACTGGGATCTCCATCTTCATTGCTTCGATAACGATAACTGTATCACCCTTCTCTACTTTCTGTCCAACAGATGTAGGAACCTGGAATACTTTACCTGCTGCTCCAGCTTTTACCTGGATGCTTCCAGCGCCTGCTGCTGCCTTCGGTGCTGCTGCCGGAGCTGCCGGAGCTGCTGCTCTAGGTGCTGCAACCGGTGCTGCTGCCGGTGCGCCTGCACCATTCTCTTCTACTGTTACATCATATACATTTCCGTTTACTGTGATTGTATAGTTTTTCATCTAATTATCCTCCTGATTAATTCCATCTGTTTGATTTTCTTCTCTTAATAGAACGAACAACAAATCCATCTGTAGAAGTTCCCTCTGCTGCTGCAATTGCTGCTGCGATTACTGCTACAAGTTCTGCATCATCTTCTGCTGCAGCTGCCGGTGCAGGAGCTGCCTGTACAGGTGCTTCCTTCTTCTCTTCCACTTTCTTATCCTTATTAGCCATCTTCTGCTGAAGTTTCGGAATAAATCCAAGCAGATAAATAATGAATGAAATGAAAATCAATACAACAAATACAGTTCCCATACCAAGTACTGTATTCAGACCGGCTTTCTTAAGGATCTCTCCTGTTGAATAGTGAGCAGAAACATCCATACTCTCCATATCGCCTTTTTCATTAAAGCTGAAGATGATGTCTGCATCTCTGTTTTCATATTTTGCTTCAGATGTGAGTGAAACTCCATCGTTCTTTACTTCCATTGTCCAGTCGCCATGCTCAACATAAGCACCACACTCTTCTTCTGCTGCTTCCCAGGAGCTGATCATTGTAAGGAAATCAGTTCCGTCTACCGGAAGTCCTGCATTCATAAGCTGTGTGTCAAGCTGAAGATCACGCATATCAGAAAAGCTGTCAAGCTGCTCAGTTGTCATTGCTTCGAAATTCTGAACAACAAACTCAGCATACTGTTCTAATGTTGCCTGATCATATTCTGTTGTCTCAGACTTCCCACATCCTGTGAAGCTAAGAACGAGAATGAGGATAAGTCCTAATAAACTGATTTTTTTCTTCACTTCGCCTCACCTCACTAAACCGTTCCGTGTTTCTTAGCCGGACGGTCCTCTCTCTTTGTGAACAACATCTCAAATGCTCCGATCACATATTTTCTTGTATCTGCCGGCTCGATGATCGCATCAACATATCCTCTTGCTGCTGCTGAATTCGGGCTTGACTGAAGTTCTTTGTATTCAGCTGCTTTCTCATTAAGAGTCTCAGCATCTGCGTCTGCGTACATGATCTGTGCTGCAAGCTTCGCATCCATCATTCCGATCTCTGCTGTTGGCCATGCATAAACAAGATCTGCACCAATTGACTTACTGTTCATAGAAACGTAAGCACTTCCGAATGCCTTACCAACGATTACGTTTACTTTCGGAACTGTTGCATTAGCAAATGCATATGTCAGTTTTGCAACTGCGCTTGCCATGTTCTTCTCTGACTCTACTGTAGCAGCAAATCCTGTTACATTTGTCAGTGTAAGAACTGGGATTGAGAATGCATCACAGAAGTTTACAAAATCTGTTGCTTTCTTGCATCCGTCTACTGTAAGAACGCTGTCGAACTCAGCCTCTACTTCAGCTTCTGCATTGTATACTTTAGAGCGGTTTGCAACAACACCAACTGTCATTCCGTTCAGGCGGATAAATCCTGTAACCATCTCTTTTGCGTAGTCTTTCTTTGTCTCAACAAGAATCTGATTGTCAGCAATCTGTGCCAGTGCGATTGCTGTATCTTCAGATGCGTTAGCGATATCTGCGCAGATACGGTTCAGGTCATCTGTGCATTCCTCATAAGACATATCATCTTCGTTGTTTGCCGGAAGCATACATACAAGATCACGGATCTGTCCGAGAATCTCTGCCTCTGCACCGATTCCGTCTACAAGACCTGCTGTCTTGCTCTGGTACTCAGCGCTTGCTGTGTTGCACTTGGAAATCTCATTTCCTTCGAGTGCGTTTGGAGAATTAACGAAAAGTTTTCCGTCTTTTGCTTCCATAAATGTGAAATCTGTAAGGCCCGGAACAACTGCCAGACCACCACCGCACATTCCAAAGATTGCTGTAACCTGCGGGATCACACCTGATGCAAGTGCCTGTTTGTGGTAAAGACTTCCAAATGCCTCAAGTGCATCTGTAGCTTCCTGAAGTCTGAGACCTGCACAGTCGATCAGTCCGATCACCGGTGCTCCCATCTTCATAGCCATATCATAGATTCTTGCGATCTTTTTCGCATGCATCTCTCCGAGTGCTCCACCCAGAACATCAGCATCCTGGCTGTATACATAAACCAGGTTACCGTCAATCACTCCATATCCAGTGATAACACCGTCAGAAGGAGCTGCCTTCTCCTGCAAGTTGAAATTTGTGCTTCTAGCTGTAACAGCTCCGCCAATTTCAACAAAGCTTCCCTCATCAAGCAGTGTGGCAATTCGTCTGCTCGCTGAGTTTTCTGTTGCATTGTAGCTCATATTTTAGCCCTCCATACTTATAAAATAATTTTAAAATAAACCAAAATTTCTGCCTATTGTATTATATACTAGGATGATTGAAATTTCAATTCATATTTTCCGCAAATTGATATTTTTTTCACAGGACATTGTATTTGTCGAGCTTGGATTCTTCTGTCCCGAATAAAGTTTCCACTTTTACGCTAACATCCGCAGAAGCGCGCTCTATAATTACTTCATCCACACGGCCCGCTCCACCTCATCCCTTCGAATGTCTGTAACGCTTGGAACAGAGCACTCACCGTGTGTGGTTTGTGTCTGTCCCAAGCTAACAGACAGAACGAAGTGTATTCGGAACCGCTCTTATGCCTTAATCGTGGATGAAGCAACCATAGAACGTGCTTCCGCTACGTTATCTAAAGGAGTAGTTTTTATCCCAAACAAAACGAATCCAGAAGACAAATACAGAATTAACAGCCGAGAGAAGGTGGAGCTTTGTCGATCACCTTCCTCATCTCTTTCTCTCTTAATCATCTGTAATTGTTTTCCGGATTCATAACACTTGAGATACATTTATCTATTGTGAATAAACAAGTGAGGAAGCAGCTTTATTGTTGAGGACACATGTAAGGCAGGAGCGTTCCGAATACACTTTGTTCGGAATGTTAAAAAAAGCAAAAACAGGAAGCCCTCACGCTGACTGTTTTTGCTTTTTTGTTACATTCCTTCAAAGGGATGAGGTAGAGCGGGCCGGTGTCTGATGCAATAAAGCTGTTTCCTCACGCCCTCATTCGACATAAAGTATATATTTCAATCAAATGAATCCTGATCAACAATTACAGTCTCTTCGCGATTGCTTTAATAAACTCCTCACTATTGAGTACTGTCGGATTCTCGATTGTTGTGATCAGAGCAAGATCTTTTGTCATCTCTCCTGCTTCGATCGTGTCGATTGTTGCTTTCTCGAGTTTATCTGCGAAGTCCATCAGATCTTTGTTATCATCCAGCTCGCCGCGTTTTCTGAGAGCTCCTGTCCATGCAAAGATTGTTGCAACGGAGTTTGTAGATGTCTCTTCACCTTTCAGGTGCTTATAATAATGACGCTGTACAGTTCCATGAGCAGCTTCATATTCATAATATCCGTCCGGAGATACAAGTACAGATGTCATCATAGCGAGTGAACCAAATGCGGAAGATACCATATCACTCATTACATCTCCATCATAGTTCTTACATGCCCAGATATATCCACCTTCTGATTTCATAACACGGGCAACAGCATCATCGATCAATGTATAGAAATACTCGATTCCGGCTGCCTTAAACTGCTCTGCATATTCTGCATCAAAGATTTCCTGGAAAATATCTTTGAATGTGTGATCATACTTCTTAGAAATTGTATCCTTTGTTGCGAACCACAGATCCTGTTTTGTATCCAAAGCATAGGAGAAGCAGCTTCTTGCAAAGCTTTCGATGGATTTATTGATATTGTGCATTCCCTGTACGATTCCCGGTCCATCAAACTCATGAACGAGTTCTTTTGTCTGGCTTCCATCTTCTGCTGTGTATACAAGCTCAACCTTTCCTGCTCCCGGAATCTTCATTTCTGATCCTTTGTATACATCACCGTATGCATGTCTTGCGATTGTGATTGGTTTTTTCCAGTTCTTTACGCAAGGCTCGATTCCTTTTACAACGATTGGTGCACGGAATACTGTTCCGTCAAGGATTGCACGGATTGTTCCGTTCGGGCTCTTCCACATTTCTTTCAGATCATACTCATCCATACGTGCTGCATTCGGAGTGATTGTTGCACATTTTACGGCAACTTTGTATTTCTTTGTTGCAAGTGCGGAATCAACTGTTACCTGGTCATCTGTCTCGTTTCTGTGTTCCAGGCCGAGATCATAATATTCTGTCTTGAGATCAATGTATGGCTCGAGAAGATTATCTTTGATCATCTTCCAGAGAATTCTTGTCATCTCATCTCCGTCCATCTCTACGAGTGGTGTTGTCATCTTAATTTTTTCCATCTTTTACTTCCTCCTGATTTTGTTTTTCTTCTATTTTCTTTAGGTTCTGCATGACATGAACAATATGTTCCTTTGCAAGCTGTTCCGCAAGATCCGGATTTCTGTCCCTGATTGCCTGAAGAATCGCTTTATGCTCCTCAATTGACTTCTCAGCTCTTGCTTTCACATTGATCGAGGACTTTCTTGCTATTTGAACATATCGGTGAAAATCTGTAAGAACATGACACAACATTCTGCTTCCGGAAGCCTCATATAATATTGTATGAAATCTTCCATCCAGTCCTGTTACCTGTTCTTTATTGTATCCATTTTCTTTCTTCATCTGAAATTCTGAAAGTAAGATGGTCTCTTCTAATTCTTCTAACTGGTCTTCTGTGATATGTTCCGCCGCCCATCTGGCGCACATTCCTTCCAGATACTGACGCATCTGATAGATATCCCAGATATCCTTCTGGCTGATTCCGGTAACATAAGCACCTTTATTCGGTACGATCGTCACAAGACCTTCTAATTCAAGCTGTCTTAACGCTTCCCTTACAGGAGTTCTGCTGACCCCGAGCTCTTTCCCGATGGTAGCCTCCCTAAGTTCATCCTGTTGTTTGTATCTGCCTTTGAGGATATCTTCGCGGAGTCTCTTAAAAACACGTCCTCCCAGAGAACGGTCCTGATATTCTTCCATGATTTCCTCCTATTCTCTTTTTGTATGATTGTATACGATTATACAAAAATTGTCAAGGTGATTTTATTCTGGTATCCTCTCATTGAAAATGTATCCATTTTTATATGGCAACTTTCTATATCCTATGTTCGTTTTTTGTATACTTTGTACCGTATCTTGCTTAGCATCTCATTGTATACAAAAAGGTGGCCTTTCACATAGAAAAACCACCCTGTTCTTTTCGTTATAACTTCGCTTTCAAAATCAACTTAGCTAAATAAAACTTTATTTACTTTTCATTTGATTACACGTACACCAAGTACATCTGCGATTGATTCCAGTTTGTTTACAACTTCATCAGAAACACTTCCATCTACATCGATCACTGTGTATGCATACTCTTTCTTGCTCTTATTTGTCATAAGTGCGATATTCTGATTCTCCTGTGCAAGAAGTGTTGTAAACTGACCGATCATGTTCGGCACATTGCGGTGAAGAATTGTAATTCTGTCTCCGTCAGCTTTTACTCCTACGTTGCAATCCGGATAATTAACGGAATGTGTGATATTTCCGTTTTCAAGGAAATCACGAATCTCAGCAACAGCCATCTGTGCACAGTTGTCTTCAGACTCTTCTGTAGATGCTCCAAGATGCGGAATTACAATTGCGCCTTTCACACCTACGATTTCTTTTGTCGGGAAGTCTGTAACATAACGGTGTACTTTACCACCTACAAGTGCATCAACGATATCTTCCTGATTTACAAGAACATCTCTTGCGAAGTTCAGAATCACAACGCCCTCTTTCATCAGACTGATTGCATTCTTGTCGATCATTCCCTTTGTACTGTCAAGTGCAGGTACATGGATTGTGATATAATCACACTCTTTGTAGATTTCATCTACTGTTGTTGCGTGATGGATGCTTCTGGAAAGTCTCCATGCAGAATCTACGGAAACATATGGATCATATCCATAAACTTCCATTCCAAGATGTGTTGCTACATTCGCAACAAGAACTCCGATTGCTCCAAGTCCGATTACACCAAGTTTCTTTCCGGAAAGCTCTGTTCCTGCAAATGCTTTTTTCTTCTTCTCAGCAATCTTTGCGATATCTCCATCTTCCTCGAATTCCTGTACCCACTGAATTCCACCGACAACATCTCTTGCCGCGAGAAGCATTCCTGCAATTACAAGTTCCTTTACACCATTCGCATTTGCTCCCGGTGTATTGAATACAACAATTCCTTCCTCTGCACATTTATCAAGCGGAATATTATTTACTCCGGCTCCTGCACGAGCGATTGCTTTCAGGTTCTTTCCGAATTCCATCTCATGCATTTTTGCACTGCGGACAAGAATCACGTCAGCTTCATCCGCATTTTCTGTATTTACATAATTTTCATCCAGTTTATTCATACCAACGGCAGAAATTGGATTCAGGCAATGATATTTAAACATCTTACAGATTCTCCTCTTCAAATTTCTTCATAAAATCAACAAGTGCAACTACACCCTCATATGGCATTGCATTGTAAATGCTGGCACGCATTCCACCTACTGTTCTGTGTCCTTTCAGGTTCTCAAATCCGGCTTCTTTTGCTTCTTTGACGAATTTTGCATCCAAATCTGCATCTCCTGTTACGAATGGAACATTCATAAGAGAACGGTCTTCCGGAACAACAGTTCCTTTGAACAGTTTGCTCTGATCAAGGAAGTCGTAAAGGACTTTCGCTTTCTTTTCGTTGCGTTCTTTCATTACTTCAAGTCCGCCCATCTTCTTAAGCCATTTGAAGACTTTACCACAGATATAGATTCCGTATGCCGGTGGTGTATTATAAAGAGATTTTGCATCAGCATGTGTCTTATATGTAAGCATTGTAGGAGTTCCCGGGAGAACGTCCTCTGTGATCAGATCTTCACGAATGATTGCAATCACTACACCGGCAGGTCCGATATTTTTCTGAACTCCACCATAAATCATTGCATATTTTGTTACATCTACAGGTTCGGAAAGAAAACAGGAGGAGACATCTGCCACAAGATCTTTTCCTTTTGTGTTTGGCAGTGTTTTAAATTTTGTTCCGTAAATAGTATTGTTTTCACAGATATATACGTAGTCTGCATCTTCTGAAATCGGAAGATCGGAGCAGTCCGGAATGTATGAAAATGTCTTGTCAGCTGAGGATGCAACAACATTCACCTTTCCATATTTTTCTGCTTCCTTAGCTGCTTTCTTAGCCCACTGTCCTGTGACAATGTAATCAGCAACCTTATTCTTCATCAGGTTCATAGGGATCATAGCAAACTGCTGTGACGCTCCGCCCTGAAGAAACAGTACTTTATAATTATCCGGAATATTCATCAGATCTCTGAGATCCTGCTCAGCTTCTGTGATAATTTCCTCGAAAGCTTTGGAACGATGACTCATCTCCATAACAGACATTCCTGTTCCCTTATAGTCCAGCATCTCTGCTGCCGCTTCCTTCAGTACTTCTTCTGGCAGAACCGCCGGTCCCGCTGAAAAATTATACACTCTACTCATTTTTAATTACCTCCTGTTATTGTGTATCTATAGAAACTCCGTTTTCACAGATTTTCTCACATAAAAAATAAAATATTCCTTTATTTACCAGCCATACAACTATGTGACTGAAACTTATTATTTTTAGTTTTCTTTTGCTTTCAGATCCTGCTCATCAAACGCTTCACTGATCGGTGCTCCCGGCGCAACCATAGGCCATACCTTATCATCACAGTCGATCATACAATCGATCAGAACCGGTTTTCCACATGTCAGTGCTTTCGCAAAGCACTCTTTAAACTCTTCCTGTGTTGTAGCCCGAAGTCCTACTGCTCCCATCGCTTCTGCAAGCTTCACATAATCAACTGCGTCGCGGAGTACTGTTGCAGAATATCTCTCATCATAGAAAAGATCCTGCCACTGACGAACCATACCAAGCACATGGTTATTAACTACAACCTGAATGATCGGAACATCGTGTCTTACCGCTGTTGCAATCTCATTCATATTCATACGGAAACATCCGTCTCCGGCAATATTTACAACGATTTTATCCGGGCATCCTGTCTTTGCACCGATTGCAGCACCAAGACCATATCCCATTGTTCCAAGACCGCCTGATGTCAGAAGTGTTCTCGGCTTTGTATACTTGTAATACTGTGCTGCCCACATCTGATGCTGTCCGACTTCTGTTGTGATAATTGCATCTCCATTTGTCTGACGATAAATTTCTTCTACTGCAAATGGACCTGTAAGTACATCCTTATGATATGTTAATGGATATTTCGCTTTGTATTCTTTAATCTTATCCATCCATTCCGGATGAGACTGCTGTGGGAGATGCTCATTTATTTTCTTCAGGACTGCTTTAATATCACCGACTACCCCAAGATCGATCATGACATTCTTATCCATCTCTGCCGGATCAATATCAATCTGAAGAATCTTCGCATCTTTTGCAAATGTTGCAGTATTTCCGGTTACACGGTCGCTGAATCTTGCTCCTGTTACGATCAGAAGATCACATTCACTCACGCCAAAGTTCGATGCCTTTGTTCCATGCATTCCAAGCATTCCGGTATATCTCTCATCTGTTCCCGGAAAAGCTCCTTTTCCCATCAGGGAATCTGTTACCGGTGCATCTACTTTCTGTGCAAATTCATAAAGTTCTTTACTTGCCTCAGAAAGAACAGCTCCACCACCTACAAAAATAAATGGTCTTTCTGCTGCTTTGATCATATCGACGGCTTTCTTGAGATTCTCTTCCTCTGAATGAATCAGCTCTCTATCATATACACCCGGATATTCTTTTTCATATTCTGTAACTTTCGCAGTAACATCCTTCGGAATATCGATCAGCACAGGGCCAGGTCTTCCTGTCTTGGCAATGCGGAATGCCTTTCGAATTGTCTCTGCAAGCTTTGTTACATCTTTAACGATAAAACTGTATTTTGTGATCGGCATTGTAACTCCTGCAATGTCGATCTCCTGGAAACTGTCTTTTCCAAGCAATGGAACTCCAACATTACATGTGATTGCAACAATCGGAATAGAATCCATATATGCTGTTGCGATTCCTGTTACAAGATTCGTTGCCCCCGGTCCGCTTGTTGCAAGGCAGACACCTACTTTTCCTGTAGCTCTCGCATATCCGTCAGCCGCGTGTGCTGCTCCCTGCTCATGAGAAGTCAGGATATGACGGATCTCATCACGGTGTTTGTAAAGCTCATCATATACATTTAAAATCGCTCCACCCGGATAGCCAAATACAGTGTCAACGCCTTGTTCTTTCAGGCATTCGATCACGATTTCTGCTCCATTTAACTGCATGACGTACTTTCCTCCTGGTTCTTTATTTTATTTTGTCTTCGGTACTTCGAGAATTGCTCCACGGTTACCTGATGTTACCATAGAAGCATATCTTGCGAGGTATCCTGTCTTAACCTTAGGTTCTCTCGGCTGCCATTTTGCTTTTCTTGCTGCCAGTTCTTCATCTGATACATCCAGCTCCAGTTTCAGTTCCGGAATATTGATCTTGATAATGTCTCCCTCTTCTACCAGTGCGATCGGTCCGCCAACTGCTGCCTCCGGTGATACGTGTCCAATAGAAGCACCTCTGGATGCTCCGCTGAATCTTCCGTCTGTGATAAGAGCTACTGTGGATCCAAGTCCATATCCTGCAATTGCAGATGTCGGATTGAGCATCTCTCTCATTCCAGGGCCGCCTTTTGGTCCCTCATAACGGATTACAATAACATCTCCAGGATTGATCTTTCCTGTCTTGATTGCTTCTGTCGCTTCTTCATCACTCTCAAAGATTCTTGCTGGTCCTTCATGTACAAGCATCTCGTCACATACTGCAGAACGTTTTACAACACTTCCGTCCGGTGCAAGATTTCCTTTCAGTACAGCAAGTCCGCCTGTCTGAGTATATGGGTTGTCGATTGGACGGATCACTTCCGGATTCTTATTCTCACATCCGGCAATATTCTCTCCTACTGTCTTTCCTGTTACAGTCATGCAATCTGTGTGAAGAAGTCCCTTCTTATTCAGCTCATTCATAACTGCATAAACTCCGCCTGCTTCATTCAGATCTTCGATATAAGTATGGCCTGCCGGTGCAAGATGACAAAGGTTTGGAGTCTTCTCACTGATTGCATTTGCAAAATCAATCTCAAAATCCATACCAATCTCATGTGCGATTGCCGGAAGGTGAAGCATACTGTTTGTAGAGCATCCAAGTGCCATATCAACTGTAAGTGCATTAAGGATTGCATCCTCTGTCATAATATCTCTTGGGCGGATATTCTTTCTTACAAGCTCCATCACCTGCATACCTGCATGTTTTGCAAGCTGGATTCTTGCTGAATAAACAGCCGGGATTGTTCCATTTCCTTTCAGTCCCATACCAAGAGCCTCTGTCAGACAGTTCATACTGTTTGCTGTATACATACCGGAGCAGGATCCACAAGTCGGACATGCTTTATTCTCAAATTCGCAAATGTCTTCGTCATTCATCTTTCCTGCTGCATAAGAACCTACTGCCTCAAACATACTGGAAAGACTTGTTTTGCTTCCTTTTACATGTCCTGCAAGCATCGGTCCTCCACTTACAAATACTGTCGGTACATTCACACGTGCTGCTGCCATCAGAAGTCCAGGTACATTCTTATCACAGTTCGGGATCATTACAAGTCCGTCAAACTGATGTGCCATCGCAAGAGCCTCTGTAGAATCTGCGATCAGATCTCTTGTTACAAGAGAATATTTCATACCAATATGTCCCATGGCAATACCATCACAGACTGCAATAGCAGGAACCATGATCGGTGTTCCTCCGGCCATTGCCACGCCAAGTTTAACTGCTTCTGTGATCTTATCTAGATTCATGTGACCCGGTACGATCTCATTATAAGAACTTACAACACCGATCAATGGACGATCTAATTCCTCCTCTGTAAGTCCCAGTGCATTAAACAGAGAACGATGTGGTGCCTGCTGAATTCCTTTTTTAACTGTATCACTTCTCATTTTTTAATCCTCTCTTTCTGTAACAACTGCTAATTACTTAATGTATTCGCAGATTTTATCTCCCATCTGGGCTGTTCCGATCTGTTCTTTTCCTTCAGACATAATGTCGATTGTACGGTATCCGTCTTTTAATACTGCTGCAACAGCATTTTCAATCGCATCTGCCTCTTTATCAAGATCAAATGAAAATCTCAGCATCATTGCTGCTGAAAGAATCGTTGCGATCGGGTTCGCAATTCCCTTTCCGGCGATATCCGGTGCTGAACCGCCGCTTGGTTCATACAGACCGAATTTTGTATCATTCAGACTTGCGCTTGCAAGCATTCCGATAGAACCTGTCACCATACTTGCTTCATCGGATAAAATATCTCCAAACATGTTTTCTGTCAGGACAACATCAAACTGTGCCGGATCCTTCACAAGCTGCATTGCACAGTTGTCTACAAGCATATGTTCTAATGTAACTTCCGGATAGTCCTTCGCTACCTCCTCAACAACTTTTCTCCAAAGTCTGGAAGAGTCAAGTACATTCGCTTTATCAACACTTGTAACTTTCTTATTTCTCTTCATTGCAATATCAAAACCACGTTTTGCAATTCTGCGGATCTCATTTTCATTATAAGTAAGTTCATCTTTTGCAGTAAGGACACCATCAATCTCTTCTGTACTGCGTTTTCCGAAATAGAGACCACCTGTCAGCTCACGCATGATCATCAGGTCGAATCCTCTGTCGGCAATCTCTTTCTTCAGCGGACACGCACCTTTCAGTTCATCATAGAGAACTGCCGGTCTTAAGTTTGCAAAAAGATTAAGTCCCTTTCTGAGCTGCAGCAGACCTGCTTCCGGACGTTTTGACGGTTCGAGCTGATACCATGGAGAAGTCTTCGCATCACCACCAATGGAACCCATAAGAACTGCATCACTGTCTTTTGCCAGCTGAAGAGTCTCTTCTGTAAGCGGCACCCCGTTCACATCAATTGATGCTCCTCCCATCAGAAGCTGCGTGTAGGAAATAGAATGACCATAAACTTTCGCTGTCTGATCCAGTACCTTCATTGCCTCATCTACGATCTCAGGACCGATTCCATCTCCTTTGATTACTCCAATTTTCATTTCCATATCTAACTCATCCTTCCAAAATGTAAAAATCTTTTTTTATCATACCGCATTTTTTTCACTGTTTCAAGTATTTCGAGAGAAAAAATAGAGGGCACTCTGTATTTTTATCGAAAATTGTACTTTTTCAGGCACATTCTGCATAAAGTAAAAGACCAGAAAGAGTCACACTCCTTCCGGTCTTATTTTTCCTCTTAT
Organism: uncultured Mediterraneibacter sp.; assembly: GCA_934309345.1. Classification (GTDB taxonomy): domain Bacteria; phylum Bacillota; class Clostridia; order Lachnospirales; family Lachnospiraceae; genus Mediterraneibacter. The sequence continues at coordinate 44,390 of CAKRDD010000007.1, forward strand.
TCAGCACCCGGCTTCTCAATCTGAGCGATTGCAGCCTTCTGCATAGGAATACGGCAATTCTTATTATTACCGAACTCAACAATTACGTCATCATCTGTAATATCGATGATAACACCATAAAATCCACTTGTAGTAAGCGCTGTATCTCCAATCTCCATATCAGCGAGCATTGCCTGGATTCTCTTCTGCTCCTTCTTCTGAGGACGCATCAGAAGAAACCACATACCACCGAGGATAACAGCATAAACAACAATAATACCTACTGTTCCCATTGAAATTTCCTCCTGACTATTTCTTAAACCTATCTGTCCAGTACTTTCAAAATACTAATAGACAATAAATCTACTATACACAAAAACAGCTTCTAATTCAAGTGTTTTTCTAATATTCCATGTATATTTAAGTTTATTTTTATACATTTTCTATAAAATCAAATCAGAAACACTATTTCTGTTCCATGCCTTCCAGTTTTCTCTTCTTGTATGCCTGGAATTCCCCTGCATCAATCGCATCACGGATTTCTTCCATCATAGTATTATAGAAATACAGATTATGAAGTACGCACAGACGCATTCCGAGCATCTCTTTTGCTTTCAAAAGATGTCTGATATACGCTCTGCTGTAGCTTCTGCATGCCGGACAGTTACATCCTTCCTCGATCGGACGGTCATCCAGTTCATACTTTGCATTAAACAGATTCATCTTTCCGTGATTTGTATAAACATGTCCATGACGTCCGTTTCTTGACGGATATACGCAGTCAAAGAAATCAACTCCCCGGTCAACAGCTTCCAATATGTTAGCCGGTGTACCAACACCCATCAGATAAGTCGGTTTATTTTCCGGAAGATGCGGAACCACTGCGTCAAGAATACGGTACATCTCTTCGTGGCTCTCTCCTACTGCAAGTCCGCCCACTGCATAACCATCCAGATTCAGTTCTGCGATCTGCTGTGCATGTTCAATTCGGATATCCTCATAAATTCCACCCTGATTAATTCCAAACAGCATCTGATGTGGATTGATCGTATCCGGCAGAGAATTCAGTCTTGCCATCTCATCCTTACAGCGCTTCAGCCAGCGCGTCGTACGCTCTACAGAATTCGTCATATACTTTCTGTCTGCCACACTGGACGGGCACTCATCAAATGCCATCGCAATCGTGGATGCAAGATTAGACTGAATCTGCATGCTCTGTTCCGGTCCCATAAATATCTTATGACCATCAATATGTGAATTAAAATGAACTCCTTCTTCCTTGATCTTTCTCAACTTTGCAAGGGAAAACACCTGAAATCCGCCGGAATCTGTCAGGATCGGTTTATCCCAGTTCATAAATTTATGAAGTCCTCCGAGCTTCTTCACAACCTCATCTCCCGGACGGACATGAAGATGATATGTATTAGACAACTCCACCTGCGTCTTAATCCCTCTCAGATCATCTGTAGATACTGCTCCTTTGATTGCTGCTGCTGTTCCAACATTCATAAAAACCGGAGTTTCAATTACTCCGTGAACGGTTGTAAAGCGTCCTCTTTTCGCACGCCCGTCCTTCTTTAAAAGTTCATACATAAGCTTTTTTCCTCTTCTTTTCTTTTTGGTTTTCAGACTATCAAAGCCTGCCAATAGTTATGGCAGGCTATATTTATCTTTGCATTTCCTTTAATTATGTATTATAACAGGTGTTCCCATACTAAGCATTCCGTAAAGACTTGCCGCCTGGTCTAATGGCATATTGATACATCCATGAGAACCATTCGTCTGATAACGGCTTCCTCCAAAGCTTGGATTCCATATTGCATCGTGGAATCCGATTCCTGTCCAGGTCACACGCATCCAGTATGATACCTCCGTCTGATAAATTGGCTTTCCTGTTGAAGGATTTATTGTTCCTGTAAGAACTTTATTCTTCTTCATCTCAAGGATCGAATAAACTCCTGTCGGTGTCTCTCGCTCCGGTGTAGGAAGTCCTGTAACAACGTCTGTCTCTAATTGTACAGCTCCGTTAACCACATACCACATGTGCTGAGCCGGGATATCTACTTCCAGATAAGTCGTTCCCCAATCCTGCGCGTCATGTGTAGCTGCCGTCTGTGCATAAGCAGGTTCTTTCTCGACAACCTCACCTTTCTTAATGCTGTCAACAAGCGCAGTCAGTTCTGCTGCCTCGTCAACTGACCAGCCGTAAGTACCTCCTGAGACATCTACGGTTTTTCCTCCCGGAGTTGTAATACTTCTTGTCGTTCCAACCGTATCATAAGTCTTTCCGAATTCACGAAGCCACTCTTTCACCTTTGACTCATCAAGCGTTGCATTCATATCCTCATCATATGTTACCCAGCCTGAGATCAGATCCTTGTTCACAACCACATCCTGGTTTGTCATCTTATAAGTGATGCTGGCTTTCAGATAATTGTTCATCGCATCACAGGCTTTCTGAACTTCCGGAGACTCTGAAGTGTACTTCGGCATAGCATAGCACTTCTCATCCATCATATTTAATTCACTCTTGAAGTTTGTGATCGCATCCTTCACTTTTGCCTTAAATGTATCCACATCTACTTTCGTACCATAAACCTCAGGTTCAACAACAAAACTGTTCCCATCATACTTTGGATAAGCAGACTGTGGATCTGTCTGCTCCTGATTCAGAGCCTGTACGGATTCAATCTTTGACTCCAACGCCGCTTCATCATATCCGACCTCAATTGTGACTTCAGCTGAACTTTTTGAGAAAAATGCCTGTGGCCACAAAAATGCATTCTGCTTCTTCAGCGCATCCTCTATATCTGAATTTTCCTTATATACAAGTGAAATATCCGATCCTTCGATTGCATCTGTCATATTATTCTGTTCTACAATCGTCAGTTTATAATCTGCCACCTGGTTTTTAATATAATTCTCTACCGCCGCCGCATTCTTACAGGAAAAGTTCTTTCCGTTAATCTGCGTATTAATATAGAAATGACTCATAAAAAAGACTGATATTGCAAGATAGACAATAACAAGACCAGCAATAATACCACCGATAATCATCCAGATCTTCTTATCAATTTTCTTCTGCTTTTTCTTTCTTCTTACTTTGCGTCTTCTAACTACTTTCTTTTCAGACATTCTAATTCTCACCCTCGTCTTTTGGATTAATCCATCTTTTTGATTCAGACTTCATTATATTACGCTTTTTCCAAAATGTACACCCCAAACTTTCATGAAATGTATATAAATTAAACAGATATTGAATTGTTAATTTGAACGAAATCTTTTAGAAATACTTTTGTAATTTATTTTTGAAATTCTGTTGAATTCTACAACAATTTAACTTGCGTACACTTCTTTCTTCCTATATAATTGCACTGTACCCTCAGTTATGAAACACAACACTCTGTTTCGTATCTGGGGGTATGATACGGAAAAGAATGATATGCGATATGCAAAAGAGCATTTTATACGCACTTTTTGTATACCTTATTGATACAAACGAAAGGAGTTTTTACATATATTATGAGCGGTTCAACATTTGGTACTTTATTTCGAGTCACTACCTGGGGAGAGTCCCATGGTCCCGGAGTTGGTGTAGTTATAGATGGATGTCCTGCCGGCATCCCTTTATCCGAACAGGATATTCAGCAATTTTTAGATCGCCGCAAACCGGGACAGAGTAAATATACAACGAAGCGGAACGAATCAGATTCTGTCGAGATTCTGTCCGGAGTCTTTGAAGGAACTACAACCGGAACTCCTATTTCTCTTCTCGTACAGAATCAGGATCAGCGTTCCAGAGATTATGGGAATATTGCGACATCTTATCGTCCGGGACATGCAGACTATTGTTTTGACCAGAAATACGGTTTTCGTGATTACCGTGGTGGTGGACGTTCTTCCGGCCGTGAGACGATCGGCCGTGTTGCTGCCGGTGCAATCGCTTCAAAATTACTTGGCGAATTAGGGATTGTACTGACAACTTATGCAAAGTCCATCGGTCCTGTCACTGTAGCTGAAGCTGATTATGATTTTACTGAGATTACAAATAACAGTTTTTATCTGCCGAATAAAGATGCTGCCGAAAAGGCTGCCGAATATGTATCCACTCTTATGGAACAGATGGATTCCTGTGGTGGTCTGATCGAATGCCGTGTTGACCACCTTCCGGCCGGTCTCGGCGAACCGGTCTTTGATAAGCTGGATGCTTTACTTGCACAAGCTGTCATGTCTGTCGGAGCTGTAAAAGGCGTAGAAATTGGTGATGGTTTTCAGAGTGCCTCTTCTATCGGAAGCACAAACAATGATCCTTTCTGCATGCAGCAAGGACAGGTTATGAAAACTTCAAATCATTCCGGTGGTACTTTAGGTGGCATGAGTGATGGTTCTCAATTAATCTTAAGAGCTGCGATCAAACCGACACCTTCGATTTCTCAGATGCAGCACACTGTAAACAATTCAGGTGAAGAAATTGAGCTTTCCATCCACGGACGTCATGATCCGATCATCGTCCCACGCGCAGTTGTTGTTGTAGAAGCAATGACCGCACTCACTCTCACTGATCTGCTTTTACGTAATGCAGTCAGCCGGATGGATCAGATAAAACAATTATATACGGAGGACAAAAATGTCTAATAAACTGATCGATATCATAGATATTACCAAATCCTATGACGAAAATGTAATTCTTGATAAATTAAATCTTTATATCCGTGAGAATGAATTTCTCACACTTCTCGGCCCCAGCGGATGCGGAAAAACAACACTGTTACGCATTCTTGGAGGCTTCGAGACACCGGACTCCGGCAATATTATTTTTGACGGAAAGAATATCAACAGTCTTCCGCCGAACCGCCGCCAGTTGAATACTGTATTCCAGAAATATGCCCTCTTCTCTCATATGTCCATTGCCGAAAATATTGCTTTCGGATTGAAGATCAAAGGGAAATCCAAGGGCTATATCCGCGATAAGATTCATTATGCCCTGAAGCTTGTCAATCTGGAAGGATACGGTGATCGTTCTCCCGATTCCCTGAGTGGTGGTCAGCAGCAGCGAATTGCTATTGCACGTGCGATCGTAAATGAACCAAAGGTTCTTCTTCTCGACGAACCTCTTGGTGCATTGGATTTAAAACTTCGTCAGGATATGCAATATGAGCTGATCAGACTGAAAAATGAACTGGGAATTACATTTGTCTATGTAACGCACGATCAGGAAGAAGCTCTTACAATGTCTGACACAATCGTTGTTATGAACCAGGGATACATCCAGCAGATCGGTACCCCGGAAGATATTTATAACGAACCGCAGAATGCATTTGTAGCTGATTTTATCGGAGACAGTAATATCATCGCGGCAACTATGCTTGAAGATAAAGTTGTCCGTATGCTCGGTACTGTCTGGAAATGTGTAGACGTAGGATTTGGTCATAACCGTCCGGTCGATGCTGTAATTCGTCCGGAGGATATCGATCTTGTCAAACCGGGAGAAGGAGTCATTGACGGAATAGTCACAAACCTGATCTTCAAAGGTGTTCACTACGAAATGGAAGTTCTTGCCAACAACTATGAACTTCTCGTGCACAGTACGGATATGTTCCCGGTAGGAACTGAAGTCGGAATCAAAGTAGATCCTTTCGACATCCAGATCATGAAAAAACCAGAATCTGAAGATGAGGAGGCACCAGCTGTTGAAGAATAGGAAATTACTTGCCGGACCTTATCTTTTCTGGTCCGTGTCATTTATTATCATTCCGCTGCTCATGATCTTTTATTATGGTCTGACAGACAAAGAAGGTGCATTTACCTGGTCGAATATCGCAATGATGGCTTCGCCTGAGAATCTGAAAGCACTTGGTCTCGCACTTCTGCTTTCTTTGATCAGCACACTGATCTGCCTGATTCTTGCTTATCCTCTTGCAATGATCTTATCAGAAAAAAATATGAATCAGACAAGTCTTATCGTACTGATCTTTATTCTCCCAATGTGGATGAATTTTCTTCTGCGTACACTTGCCTGGCAGACATTGTTGGAAAAAAATGGCGTGATCAACAGCATTCTTGCATTCTTTCATCTGCCACAGCAGTCCATCATCAATACACCGGGGGCTATTGTATTAGGTATGGTATATAACTTCCTGCCTTTTATGGTACTTCCTATATATAATGTGTTGGCGAAGATTGACAAAGATGTCATTTACGCAGCAAGAGATCTTGGAGCCAATGAATTTCAGACATTTACACAGATCATTTTCCCACTGAGCATCCCTGGAATTATCAGTGGTATCACTATGGTCTTTGTACCTGCGCTGACGACCTTCGTTATCTCCGACCTTCTCGGTGGAAGCAAGATTCTTCTGATCGGAAATGTGATCGAGCAGGAATTCAAACAGGGAAGCAACTGGCACACCGGTTCCGGTTTATCTCTGGTGCTGATGATCTTCATCATCGCAAGTATGGCTGTGATCGCCAAATATGATAAAGATGGGGAGGGTACAGCATTTTAATGAAAAATATAGCAAAAAAGATCTATCTGGCACTGATCTGCATTATTCTGTATGCACCGATCGTGACTTTGATGGTCCTCTCCTTTAACAATACTAAAACACGTTCCAAATGGGGCGGATTCACCGGAAAATGGTATGTGTCTCTTTTCCAGAACAAAGAGATCATGAATGCATTATACACAACACTGATCATTGCATTACTCTCTGCACTGATTGCAACATTGATTGGTACCTGTGCAGCACTTGGCATGCAGGCAATGAATTCAAAAATGCGCACTCTTTTTATGGGAATCACCAACATTCCTATGTTGAATGCCGATATCGTAACCGGAGTATCCCTGATGCTTCTCTTCATTGCTTTCCGCTTCACACTTGGATTCAAAACAATCCTTCTGGCACACATTACATTTAACATACCTTATGTTATCTTAAGTGTAATGCCAAAATTAAAACAGACAAACCGCAGAACTTATGAAGCCGCACTGGATCTTGGAGCCTCTCCGGCCTATGCGTTTTTTAAAGTAGTTCTTCCGGATATCATGCCTGGAATTTTTTCCGGTTTTCTGCTTTCCTTTACAATGTCTCTGGATGACTTTGTGATCACACACTTCACAAAAGGTCCTGGTATCGATACACTCTCAACCAAGATCTACAGTGAAGTCCGTAAAGGAATCAAGCCTGAGATGTATGCACTTTCAACTATCATGTTTGTTACAGTGCTGTTGCTTTTGATCCTGGTCAATATGTCACCTGCCGAAAAGAAAAAAGCAGTAAAAGTAAAGCGTTTCGGAAAAGCACAAAAATTTGGAAGATTTTTCTTCCAGCGTCTGGTACCGGTTGCTATGGCTGTGCTGATCATCATCGGTGGATTTATTTATGGGAAAAATGATGTTATCTCTTCAAAAGGACAGGTTATCGTCTATAACTGGGGCGATTATCTTGATCCCGATGCCATTGATCTATTTGAAGAAGAGACCGGAATTGATGTCGTCTACGAAGAATATGAAACGAACGAGATCATGTATCCCAAGATCCAGTCCGGAGCCATTGCATACGATGTCGTATGTCCATCCGATTATATGATCCAGCGAATGATTGAGAATGACCTTTTAGCCGAGATTAATTATGATAATATTCCAAACTTGAAATATATTGATCAGAAATATCAGGATCTGGCAAAATCATTTGATCCTGAAAACAAATACTCTGTACCTTATCTTTGGGGAACAGTCGGAATACTGTATAACAAGAAAATGGTAGATGAACCAATCGACAGTTGGAGCGTTCTGTGGGATGAAAAATATAAAGACAGCATCCTGATGCAGGACAGCGTAAGAGATGCCTTTGGTGTTGCTTTAAAATATCTTGGCTACTCTCTCAACTCCACCGATCTTGACGAACTTCAGGCTGCCAAAAATCTGTTGATTGAACAGAAACCTCTTGTACAGGCATATGTGATCGACCAGGTACGTGATAAGATGATCGGAAATGAAGCCGCTCTCGGAGTAATCTATTCCGGTGAAGCACTCTACTGCCAACAGGAAAATCCAAATCTTGATTATGTAATTCCAAAAGAAGGATCCAATCTTTGGATGGATTCCTGGGTGATCCCGAAAAATGCAGAACATAAGAAAAATGCAGAAGCATTCATCAATTTCCTCTGCAGACCGGATATTGCAAAAATGAATTTTGAATACATCACTTACTCCATCCCGAACTCAGCCGGACAGGCATTGATCGAGGATGACTACATGAGAAACAGCACGATTGCATTCCCTGATATTGATCAGTTGAAAAACTGTGAGACATTTAATTTCCTTGGGGATGAGAATGAGGCACTGTATAATGAGTTGTGGAGAGAAGTGAAGTCAAAATAAATTTGTATTTGTCTGTCTGATTCTCCATATTGAAGCAAAGGATTTGGTTGTGAATGAGGCCGCAAGAATGATGCTATATTGCATCGGACACCGGCCCGCTCTACCTCATCCCCTTGAAAGTATGTTAGTAAGAGCCAGAACAGTTACCGTGAGTGGTGCCTGTCTGGCTCTTACTAACATACTGAACAAGGTGTATTCGGAACGCTCCTGCCTTACATGTGTCCTCAACAATATAGCACCATCCTCGCTTTGTTATTCCAAACAGAAGTATTTGCTCAACGGGACGAATCTGAAAGACTTCATACAAGTTTAGATTTGATGCACGTAAACGAGAAGATAGACTCAGGTTCAGTCGATAGCGTTCCCTTTTTTACTTCCGTCCGGAATTCTGTATTTAAGTATTGAATTCGTTCCAAGGCAATCACTTCTGTCCTGGATAATGTAAGTGATGTGGATACTTTATTGTTGAGGACACATTTTAAGGCAGGAGCGGTTCTGAATACACTTTGTTCTGAATGTTAGAAAAAGCCCAAACAGAAATCACTCACGATGCCTGTTTGGGCTTTTTCGTTACATTCATTCAAAGGGATGAAGAGGAGCGGGCCGGTGTCCGATGCAATAAAGTATCCATATCACGCCCTTATCCAACAAAAGTTTTTGCTTCATCACTCAGAATTCACACATCTAAATACAAATTTATACCACAAAATTCATCTTCTGATCGTCGTACTGCACGGAAAATCCTTTTCCTTCGAGATACTCTTCTACTACTTGATACATCTCATCATATCGTCCTTCACAGGCGCAATTACCGAGTGGTTCGATCCAGAAGGATTGTCTTCCGCAAGTGTCCCTGAGATGAATCCGGAAATTCAGACCTTTATCTTTAAGAATTCCATTTAATTCTATCACATCATTAAAAGATACATAACTCATTGTTCATTTCTCCTCCTACAAACATTATTGTCTTATCTTTAAGGTTCTTAGATACTCTTTTTGTTCCGGTGTAATCCGGTAGCTTTCGATTGCCTTCTGGATTGTCTTATTATGTGTCCACACATCCATCTTCTGTTCTTCCAGAAACGGAAGAGCCTGATCATACTGTTTGGCAAGTGCTGTTGCAAAATACCATGCCCTGGCCATATTTACATAATACTCTTCTGAACGGATTGCGGCAACCTTCCCCGGATATTCTAACTTAAATTCTTCTTCCAGATAATAACGCATCAGCATATTGATTCCAAATCGGATCGTATATATATGCTCTGATTCCAGCCATCGATCTATCTTTTTGATATAAGAATCCAGATGATTTTTCACTGTTCTGACTACCAGAAGATCACAGGTTGCCCAGTTATCTATGTGCGGCAGAAAGCGCTCCAGTTCTTCTATACAGAGCTCATAATCTTTGATCTGCTCGATCAGAAGTCCATGCAGATTATTCTCTTCATAATATTGATGTGGCAGGATCTTAAGAAATTGCTTCGCCTCTTCTGTCTTCCCGAATTTCTTTGCATAAGTTCGAAGTACAGGAACTCTCACTCCTATCACGGATTCTTTCTCTACTGTCGGCATCAGTTTTGCGTGAAAATCCCGATATTTTAGATCCTGCATTGTAAAAAGATCCTGCTGCACTTTTTGTATTACTTCTTTTGGAGTCATCTTTATTCACCTGCTTTCTGTTCATTTGCAGTATAGCACACACTTTATGCAACTGCAAGCATGTATAGAACAAATGTTCTTCTGTATTTTATTTCTTTTTTTTGCTATACTTATCTACGTATAAAGTTGCTGCTCACACCCACTATGAACAGTAACTAAGAATTCTCTGACTCTTTTGCTGTTACTGCTCACACTATATGCGACCAGCAACGCAGATTCGTCCGAGAATATAAGGGAGATAAAAATATGCTGACAGTAATGAAATTTGGCGGAAGCTCCGTGGCCGACTTGGAGCACATCCGCAACGTAGCAAATCGCTGTATCGCAAAGCAGCGTGAAGGCAGCCAGGTTGTTGTTGTCCTGTCTGCTATGGGGAAGACTACAGATAATCTGATCGCAACTGCAAAGCAGATCACAGAGCAGCCTTCTCGCAGGGAATTAGATATGCTTCTCACAACCGGTGAACAGGTTTCTGTATCCTTGATGGCAATGACTCTGATTTCCATGGGAGTCAGTGCAGTGTCACTGAATGCATGGCAGGTTCCAATGCATACAACTTCAAATTATCAAAATGCACGATTCAAGAGAATTGATTCCGAGCGTATCCGCAAAGAGCTTGATGCAAACAAGATCGTCATCGTAACCGGATTCCAGGGGATCAATAAGTATGAAGATATCACAACTCTTGGCCGTGGCGGTTCTGACACAACAGCAGTTGCTCTTGCTGCTGAACTCCATGCCGATGTCTGTGAGATTTACACAGATGTAGACGGAGTATACACCGCCGATCCACGCGTTGTTCCAAACGCTCATAAAATGACTGAGATCACTTATGATGAGATGCTTGAGATGGCCTCTCTTGGTGCGAAAGTCCTTCACAGCAGATGTGTAGAAATTGCAAAAAAATACGGTGTAGAACTTCTGGTATGCTCTAGCTTAAACCACAATTCAGGAACAATTGTAAGGGAGAAAACGAAAATGGAAAAAATGTTAATCAGTGGTGTGGCAGCCGATAAAAATGTAGCCAAAATCCGTGTTGCCGGTCTCGGAAACGAGCCTAACAGCACATTCCGTCTTTTAAATCTTTTAGATAAGAATAAACTGAACATTGACGTCATGATCCAGTCTCTTGGCAAAGACGGTACAAAATCTGTATCCTTCACTGTTGCAAAACCGGACATGCTCCGTGCTTTGGATCTGTTAAATGAAAACAAAGACTATCTTGGCATTAAGAAACTGGATTCTGATGAAAATGTTGCCAAAGTTTCTGTCATTGGTGCCGGTATCCGTTCCCATTCAGGTGTTGCTGCGAAGATGTTCGGTGCGCTCGCAAGTATCGATGTCAATACAGAGATGGTTACAACATCTGAGATCCGTATCACTGCTCTGATCGACGAAGCTTATGCAGATCTTGCAGTACGCAAACTGCATGAAACTTTCTTTGATTGATTCTTTATACAGAATAATTGACCAGCTACATAATTAACTTCATCGATTGCAAACGATAAGAATGTAATGTAAAAAGTAACGCAAAATCAAGCGACAGTAAGGATTCATAATTCCCTGCTGCCGCTTGATTTTTATCTTATTTTCATTCTGAATAATTACATTTGTTTTTTATTTTTCGCTGCACATTATGCTTCTTCCTCTAACGGTGCTTTTCCGCGCAAACGTCTGTAATAAAATCTTCCTTTTCCAAGAAGAATCGTAAGATAACGAAGTACCGGCTCTGTTGCAATTGCAAAGACAACGAAAAGCATGATACATTTTGTTGTCATTCCGGTAATCGCAAACAACTGATTCAAGTAGATACTGCAGAATAATAATCCTGCGATACATCCACCAAGGATCGCTGCGCGCAACTTATTCATCGGTGCACTGATCTTATAGAGGATCATAAATCCTACAATTGCCAGAAGCATTGTCGCTGCTGTTGAGATATCCTGCTCTCCTACTCCAAATGTCTTTCCGAAGATAACCAGTGCACCAACCGCCAATGCATCTGTAAGTGCTGCCGGAAGTGCTTTCAGAAATACATTTGTCAGGAAATGTCCTTTAATGATATTCTTATTCGGCTCAAGTGCAAGGAAGAACGCCGGGATACCGATCGTAAACATACTGATCAGTGATACCTGTGATGGTTCCAGTGGATAAGTAAACATAAATACTACTGAGAAAAGACTCAGCAGGAAGGAGAAGATATTCTTGACCAGGAACAGACTTGCTGAACGCTGGATATTATTTACTACTCTTCTTCCTTCTAAAACAACCTGTGGCATACAGGAAAAGTCTGATTCCAGAAGAACAATCTGAGAGGCCTGTGCTGCCGCATCACTTCCGGATGCCATTGCAATACTGCAGTCTGCATCTTTCAGTGCGAGCACATCATTCACACCATCTCCTGTCATAGCAACTGTTTTTCCAGCCTCTTTGAGTGCCTGTACAAACTGTCTCTTCTGATTTGGAGTCACACGTCCAAACACTGTCTTCTCAAGAATTGCTTTCTTAATATCCTCATCTGTCTCAAGACTTGATGCATCCACATAATTCTCGGCATTTTTAATTCCTGCAGTCTTTGCTACCTTAGAAACTGTGACCGGATTATCTCCGGAAATAACTTTCACTTCAACTCCCTGCTCTGCAAAATACTGGAAAGTTTCCTTTGCAGCTTCACGGATCGGATTCGCAAGTAAGATATATCCTAACGGTGTTACCGGCTCTGTCAGTGCTTTTCCATCAATCTCTGCTGCATAAGTTCCAAATACAAGAACACGGGCACCTGTGGATGCAAGCTCTGTGATTTTTTCCTTATGTTGCTCGTAATCATCCAGAAGTACAAATTCCGGTGCTCCAAGAACATATGTCTTATCTTCAAATGTAGCACTGCTGTACTTTGTCGCAGATGAGAATCCGGTCTTGGAAATTGCTTTTGCGCCTGAAGAATGTGTAAAATATTCTTTCATTGCAGCCATTGTGATATTATCGTTTGTCATAGCTGAAACAAAATCTCCAACCATAAGACGAAGAGATCCCATCTTTTCCGTATCGTACTGCTCCGTTGGAATAAGTTCCTGTACCTTCATCGTATTTTCTGTGATCGTACCTGTCTTATCCACGCAAAGTACATCAACACGCGCAAGTGTCTCAATACATTTCATATCATGAAGCAATACTTTCTGCTGCGCAAGCCGGATTGAACTGACCGCAAGAGCAACGCTTGCGAGAAGATAAAGTCCCTCCGGAATCATTCCGATCACAGCCGCCACCATGGATGTAATGCTTGAATGGAAGGAAGCATTCTGGAATACCAGAGACTGTGCAACAAGTATGATTCCAATCGGAATGATTGCCACACCGACGCATTTAACCAATTTATCCAGCGAGCGGATCATCTCTGACTGCTCTCCGTCCTGCATTTCTTTTGCTTCCAGTGTAAGCTTTGAAATATAAGAATCTTCACCGACTTTATCAAGTCTTGCATGACATTGACCGGAAATAATAAAACTTCCTGACATCAGCTGATCTCCGGCATGTTTTGTAATCTCATCAGACTCACCTGTCAGCAGAGATTCGTTTACCTGTACTTCACCTGCACAAACCTGTGCATCCGCGCATACCTGCGCGCCGGCTTTGAATATGACAATATCATCAACTACCAGCTCTTCTGCATCAATCGACGATCTTTTACCATCTCGCACTACAGTCGCTTTCGGTGCATTTAGCATGGTCAGATTATCCAGCACTTTTTTGGCACGTACTTCCTGTATAATCCCGATCAACGTATTCGCAATAATAACCGGAAGGAAGGTCAGATCCCGGAAGGATCCGACCAGACATAACAAAATAGCCAGAACAAGAAAGATTAAGTTAAAGTAAGTAAATACATTCTCATGAACAATCTCTTTCGTTGTCTTCGACGGAGGATCGACTGCCCTGTTTACCCAGCCGTGAAGTCTGTGTTCCTGCACCTGCTGTGCTGTCAATCCGACCTTATAATCCGGATTGTAACGGGTTGTCGGTATCCGCTTCTCTATTTCTTCTTCAATCTCTGTTTTCTTGTTTCTGTTTCTTGCCATCTGTTACTTCCCTTCTGCTTCTTCCAACGTCTCTGTTCTCGTCAAAATCTGCATAAATTCTTCTCCTGTAATTGTTTCTTTCTCATACAGGTATTTTGCAAGCTCATGAAGTTTCTTCTGGTTTTTCTCCAGAAGATCCATTGCTGTATCATATCCGTGTTTTACGGTATCTACAACCATCTGATCAATATCTGCTGCTGTCTGCGGGGAACAACTTAAACTGCTGTCTCCTCCCAGATATGGATTGTTCTGCGTCTCAAGAGCAACCATACCAAACCGGTCACTCATTCCATAACGCGTGATCATTGCTCTTGCAAGCTTTGTTGCCTGCTCGATATCATTCGATGCGCCTGTTGTGATAGAATTAAAAATCAGTTTTTCTGCACATCTTCCTCCGGTCAGTGTCGCGATCTTGTTGATCAGCTCTTCCTGTGTCATCAGATTCCGTTCTTCTGATTCAACCTGCATTGTATATCCCAAGGCACCTGATGTACGCGGAATGATCGTGATCTTTGTAACCGGTGCCGAATTCGTCTGTAATGCTGCTACCAACGCATGACCGATTTCATGATAAGAAACAATTAATTTTTCCTTGGAAGAAAGTACCTGATTCTTCTTCTGATATCCAGCGATAACAGTTTCAATACTTTCTTCAAGATCTGCCTGCGTTACATATTTACGATTCTCTCTGACTGCGCGCAGTGCCGCTTCATTTACCATATTTGCAAGCTCTGCTCCTGATGCTCCTGATGCAGCTCTTGCGATTGCATTAAAGTCAATGTCATCTCCAAGTCTTACTTTCTTCGCGTGAACTTTCAGAATCTCTTCACGCCCTTTAAGATCCGGAAGTTCCACCGGAATACGGCGGTCAAATCTTCCCGGACGGAGAAGTGCCGGATCAAGACTGTCCGGTCGGTTCGTTGCAGCAAGGATCACAACACCCTTAGATGCATCGAACCCATCCATCTCTGTCAGCAACTGGTTCAATGTCTGCTCGCGCTCATCATTTCCACCATATCCTGCATTATCTCTCTTTTTACCGATTGTATCAATCTCATCAATAAATACAATACAAGGTGCTTTTTCATTCGCCTGTTTGAAAAGATCACGTACTTTAGAAGCTCCCATGCCAACAAACATCTCTACAAATTCTGAACCGGAGATTGAGAAAAATGGTACATTTGCCTCTCCTGCAACTGCTTTTGCAAGCAAAGTTTTACCGGTTCCCGGAGGTCCTACAAGAAGTGCTCCTTTCGGACATACTGCACCGATCTCCGTATATTTCTGTGGGTTATGAAGGAAATCCACAATCTCTGTCAACAGTTCTTTCGCTTCATCTTCTCCTGCTACATCCTGGAAAGTGATTCCTGTTGTTGATTCCACATAAACCTTCGCATTACTCTTTCCAAACTGCATGAACGGATTCCCGGCTGCTCCTCCGCCCATCTTGGCCATCATCTTCTTTGCAAGCCACTGTCCCAATGCCCAGAAGATCAAAAGTGGCAAAATCCATACAAGAAAAAAGATAAGGAGCGGATTCATCTCCTGCTGTGCAACTCTTCCGAATTCACATCCCGCATCTTCCAGACGATTTACCAGATCTGGATCATCAAACGTTGTTGTCTCATAATATTTCGGTTCCTCGCTATTATCTGTAAAATAAATAGTGTCTCCGTTCAATTCTACCTTTGATACTTCCTTTTTTTCGACCATGGTAAGAAACGTTCCATAATCGACTTCTTTCACTTTATTCTTTCCCATAATATTAGGAAAAAGAAATGTGTTAAGAAGCACGAGAACAATCAGGGCGATCAGATAGTAGAATATCAGCGGCTTCTTTGGTTTTTCCACTTTTTTCATTTATTTTCTATCTCTCCTATTTTCTTAATCTGATTCGAATAGCTTTCAATATCTGTATAATCGGAAGATTCAATGCTGCAAGACCATACACTGTAAATAACTGCGGCATAGTCAGTGTCTGTACTTTAAAGATACTATGCAGTCCAGGGACAGTCACAACAAGCGTGATCAGAATCATTCCAACTACAAAAGCACCGATCAGGTAAATGTTATTAAATACTCTTTTTGTAAATACAACCGGACGATTTGACTTGCAGTTAAAGCCATGGAACAATCTTGAGCAACAGAGCGTTGCGAATGCCATTGTACTTGCAAGCAATGCATTGCCATCTTTGTATCCAATTGTGAATGCGATCATAACCATCGTACAGATTGATAAACCTTCCAGTCCGATATTGATCAAAAAGTCTTTCGTCAAAATGGATTCATTTATCGGTCTTGGTTTTTCTTTCATCACATTTTTTGAATGCGGTTCCAATCCAAGAGCAATTGCCGGCAGACTGTCTGTCAATAGATTAATAAACAACAGATGAACCGGTGCAAACGGTACCGGAAGTGCCATCAATGAAGCATAAAGCACTGCCAGAATCGCTCCAAAATTTCCTGAAAGCAGGAACTGAATGGATGCTTTAATATTGCGATATACATTTCTTCCATTTTCTACTGCTTTAATAATCGTCGCAAAATTGTCATCTGTCAAAACCATTGCTGCAGCGTCTTTTGACACTTCGCTTCCGGTAATTCCCATCGCCACTCCTATGTCTGCCTGTTTCAGTGCCGGAGCGTCATTCACACCATCTCCTGTCATGGATACAATGTTTCCTTTCTCCTGCCATGCACGCACGATACGGATCTTGTGCTCAGGAGAAACTCTTGCATAAACAGAAATCCCTTCCACAAAGTCTTTCAGTTCTTCATCGGACATTTTGTCAATCTCTGCACCCTCACAAGCTTCGGATTCATTTTCAAGAATTCCAATTCTCTTTGCAATGGCAGCAGCTGTCACCTTATGATCTCCTGTAATCATAATCGGACGGATTCCTGCACATTTACACTCTTCTACAGCAGCTTTTGACTCTTCTCTCGGCGGATCCATCATTGCGATCAGACCCAGGAATATCAGATGATCTTCATCCTCCAGCGTAAGTTCCGTCTCATCTGATACTTCTTTATAAGCAAATGCAAGAACTCGTAATCCCTCTCTTGAGTATTTCTGATTCTGCTCTTCGATCACTCTTCTTGTCTCTTCTGTGATCTCATGAGTCTCCCCTTTCATCTCAATCCAGTCTGTCCGATTCAAAAGAACATCGACTGCTCCTTTGACAATCATCGTTGGCACTCCGTTTAATGAATGCTTTGTTGCCATCATCTTACGGTCACTGTCAAATGGATTCTCACTTTCTCTTGGATACTTTACTCTGACTTCTTCCGGATCAAGACCGAGGGTGCTTCCTAAATTAATCAATGCTGTCTCTGTCGGGTCTCCGATCTCTACGCCATCAATATTCGTAGAGTCATTACAAAGAATACTGCTGATAAGGAGTCTGCTCTGAGACGGATTCTGGAGATCGATCTTGTCTGCGGAAATGCTCTGGCCATCTACATAATAATGCTCTACTGTCATCTTATTCTGTGTCAGGGTTCCTGTTTTATCTGAACAGATAATGGATACACTTCCCAGTCCTTCTACTGCCTGTAGTTTTCGAACAATTGCATGTTCTTTCGCCATTTTCTGCGTTCCAAAAGAAAGAACGATCGTAACGATTGAACTTAACGCCTCCGGAATTGCTGCAACGGCAAGAGCAACTGCAAAAAGAAATGCATTTCCAATATTCTCACCACGGAAAACACTGATTCCGAACAAGATTGCACAAAATACAAGGATTAAAATGGATAATTTCTGTCCAAACTGATCCAGGTTCACCTGCAATGGAGTCTTCTTCTCAGATGTCGTCTTCAGAAGACTTGCAATTTTACCAACTTCTGTATTCATTCCAATCTCTGTAACTACAAAAGAACCTCTTCCATACGTGAGAAAGCTTCCGGAATATACCATATTAATACGGTCTCCAAGAGGAACTTCGTCCTGTTCAATCACATCTGTCGTCTTCTCTACACCAAGACTCTCTCCCGTCAATGCACTTTCGTCAACCTTCATGCTCGCACATTCCAGAATACGTCCATCTGCAGGAATATAGTCTCCCGCCTCCAACATAATAATGTCTCCAACGGTAACTTCTGAAGACGGAATCGGAACTACCACTCCATCGCGAAGAACTTTTGCCTCCGGACCGGATAATTTCTTCAGACTTGCCAGAGATGCCTCTGCCTTTACTGTCTGCACAGTTCCAAGAATTGCATTCATTGTGATCACGATAACAATAACAGCTGCGCTCTCAATATCTCCCATAAATCCCGATGCGATTGCTGCTATAATAAGGATGATCACCAGAAAATCCTTATACTGTTCCAGAAAAATCTGAAATGTTGTCTTCTTTTTTCCTTCCGTCAGTTCATTCGGTCCGTATTTCTTTTGATTTTCACTGACCTGTTCTTTTGTTAATGGTTCTTCCGATCCATTCACTTCCCTTAAAACTTCTTCTCCCGATAATTGATAATATGCTTTCACTGCCATTCCTCCTAACTGGTTATTGGTTACTGTTCACACGATGTGCGACCCATAATCCTGATTAATCTGCAGTGCGAATAAAAAAAGAGACAATTATTGCACTGCTTCTTACATGCAATAAAAGTCTCACTATTTCATCACGATCCGGATGGACTTCTTCCATCGTATTGACGGCTCGCAAACGCTACTTAAAAGCGCCAGTTACTCCCTTTTATTAAAATAAACTATACTCATTTTTCCTGATAATGTCAATAAACTTTATTTTCTTTTTAGGAAATATTTTCAGGATTTTAACAGTGACATTAAAAGAATTTCTTGTAAATACGGATATATCCTGCTATTCACCTTTTATCTCTTTTCTTTGCCATATTGTTATTTATGCCTTCATCCTTCTTGACCAGCTCTTTATAGCGAATGGCATACATAGAATACCAATCAAGACAGGAATTGTAATAAGTAGATATGGTGACCAGATAAGCTTCCCAAAAATACGAAAAGTATTAGTTCTGAAAATATCTGTTGAACTTCCTACCAATGGTATTAAATCCAATGCTTTTTGCATTCCATAAGGAAGATATTCTGCAATCATCATTGGTCCATATACAACAGCCAGACTAAGCAGTAAGGTAAGTACATTATTTTTTACAGCCGCTGATATAAACATAACAATTCCGGCAAAACCTATTGCTCCAAGCAATACAAAAACATATTCATAAATTTCTGCCTGCAGCATATTCATAGGTGCAACAGCAATCAGCTTGATATTCTGAATCGGCATATCCCATCCGGCAGTTCCCATAAAAAACAACTGTGATATAACACTTGAAACAGCAAGTAATGCAAATAACTCCACTGTAAACGCTAAACCAGTAAGAATTTTGGCAAGAGCGATTTTCCCCCAACCATTTCGAGTCGTCAATACTAATGCGCTTGTATTATCATGCCATTCGCCAGCAAATAAAGAGGATAAAACAATACCGAGAAACAAAGCCATCACAACTCCCAGATCCGCAACCGTACTACCAAGAAGCGTTGACCATCCTTCTACCCACTCATAATGAAATGGTTTTTCTACCTTTCTCTCTATCTGATGTAAAAACTCTTTTTCAGCTCCTACCTGACCACTGACCTCCAAAAACTCATCAAGCACCTGCTGTCTTCTTTCATAGAAGCCTGTTAACTTATCCGGATCAACATAGCTTATCATCGTTTTATAATTACTGGTATCTCGAAGCTCCGGATACAATGTTCCGAGCCAACTATTAACTATCTGCCAGTCTGTCTTTTCCAGTTCTTCCTCCATACCGTCAGCTTCCATTTGCTGATAATCACTTACTATTTGCTGCAAGGTTTCATCCGTCAATTCTCCACCAAATGAAAGTGCATATTCCTGACTATCCTTTATTACTGTATATCCATCAAAATTATTGCCAAAAGCACTTGTATAGTCATCTGAACTGCCAAAACTGAACCATTGAAACGAAAGTATGCTTCCAAAAATTACATAATAAACAAAACACAACAACACACATATTTTAACAATTTTCTTTCGCCATAACTTTTTATGCTCTAACCAAAATAGTTCCATTCTATTTCACTCCTTCCTCTGTAGGAAAATAAAATAAATAAAGATCTTCCAATGTAGCTTCACAAGGAACCGCTCGCTCACTAGGCATATTGTCTGAAATAATACGCAATATAATTTCTTTTCCTTCATGCCGTAAATTAGCAACCGTTGTTTTTGTCTGCCATTGTCTAGCTTCTTGTGGAGAAACAGAAAGTTCCCAAACCTTACCATTTGCCTTGTGAATCAGCTCTGGAACCGTACCCTGCAATACAACTTTTCCTTTTTTCATCAATAGCACTTCATCTGCTATTGCTTCTATATCCGATACAATATGTGTGGAAAGAATTACAATTTTATCGCCTGCATACTCTGAGAGCAGATTACGAAAACGGACACGCTCTTTCGGATCAAGTCCTGCAGTCGGCTCATCCAAAATCAAAATTTTCGGATTATTAAGTAACGCCTGTGCAATTCCTACTCTTTGTTTCATACCACCGGAAAAAGTTTTTACTTTTTTGTTTGCCACATGGCTTAAATCAACTACTTCCAACAATTCAGTCACACGTTTTTTTGCAACATTCTTCGGTATTCCTTTCAGTGCTGCAATATACATTAAGAACTCCACCGCAGTATAATTTGGATAATATCCAAAATCCTGTGGTAAATAACCCAACACATTCCGGTAATCTGCCCCCATCGAAGTTACTTCTTTTCCATCCAGCAATACCTCCCCTGAGGTTGACTCCAAAACAGCACATAGCATACGCATCAATGTTGTTTTACCTGCACCGTTAGCCCCCAAAAGACCATATACTCCCGGCTTTAAGGTTGCACTAACACAATCTACCGCTATTTTCCTGCCATACTGTTTTGTTAAACGATCAAGCGACAATTCCATACATTTTTCCTTCCTTTCTCATCTCTGCAATATAATGAATTTCATTTATAAAGAACATAGCAAAAATCAAAAATGTAACAATCCACACCCCCACTGCTGATGTTTCATATAACCATGGCAATATCCTTGCTGACATACCCCAACAAATGCAGGAACCCAACATTACAATCGCACATATCTGTAAACTCTGTTTCTTTTGCAAGCGGATCAAACGTAGCAATGCAACCATACACACTAAGTACGGAACCAAGCAGTATAGGACCATCTGTCCAATCTCTTTATAAGAATTTTGCAAATAAACTTCCATGCACAAAAGAATTGTTATACACACCAAATTAGCTGCCCCAGCCAGAACCAGCTTTGCTAACGTGATTTGGGCACCAGAAGCTCTTGTTACCGCTTCAATCTCGCTCATTCCATAATACTGGCTTTTAAAAATTGCTGGTATGATAGCCAATACAAACAGCGGCATAAAAATTGGTATATTCTTTGGCACGTCTGCAATGCTGGCAATTGTTAAACAAACTATAAATAACGTTACTGCCTGCAAACCAAATATTGGAATACCTTCAAAGCGAAATACATCTGAAAGATAGTGAAAGAAACCTGTCCTCGGTTCTGCCCTAGTCACTTCCTGTTCTCGTACAATTTCAGTGCAAAGCTTAATCGTTTCCTCTAATCTTTTAGGCTGTACTTCCTCTCCTAAAGATTGCTGTAAATATCCCTTCAACTTTTTATCTTTCATTTTCCTGCTCCTTTCTCATAATTTTTAAAGCATTACGAACCCTGCTTTGTGCTGTTCGCATATTGCATCCCATCACTTTTGCAATCTCTCCAAAACTAAGTTGTTCTCCAAAGCGTAGAATGACTGCTTCCCTTTGTTCTGATGATAAAAAATTCAAAAAATAGCTTATCTCTGCCCTATCCTCTAGCCGAACTATGTCGTTATACTCATGCACTATATTTTCTTCATCTTCTAATGGAGAAAACTCAACCTTCCTACTTTCATCAATACATAAATGATTTGCAATCGTGTATAGATAAGCCTTAAATTTCTTTTTCCCTTTATATCCGGATAAATTCTTAAACAACTTCAAAAATGTTTCCTGAGTCAGGTCTTCTGCTTTTTCCAGATTAGAGCAATGCCACCTACAGTAACGTAAAATAGATGTATAATAGCGTTTTATCAATTCTTCTGCTGCATTTTCATTTCCAAGTAGAATCTGTTCCACTAATTCGTCATCACTCAACACGCATCAGACTCCTTTCCATTGAATATCTGTATATATATAATAACGGGTTATGCACTTAAAATGATTAAAAGATTCCTCATTTTTTTCATTTCAATGCATAAAGAAAAGTCCCATAAACATTGAGTTTACAGGACTTAACCATATCATATCTTATATTATCTTATCTTAGAATTTCTTAATTAGCAAATACCCTGAGCTGTCATAGCATCTACAACCTTCTCAAATCCGGCAATGTTAGCACCTACAACGTAGTTGCCCTTGAATCCGTATCTCTCAGCTGCATCAGCCATGTTGTGGCAGATATTAACCATGATGTTTTTAAGTTTAGCATCTACTTCTTCGAATGTCCAGCTCAGACGCTCGCTGTTCTGAGACATCTCAAGTGCAGATGTTGCAACACCACCGGCGTTTGCTGCTTTACCTGGTGCAAAGATAACACCATTCTCCTGCAGATACTCTGTAGCTTCCAGAGTTGTAGGCATGTTAGCACCCTCACATACTGCGATACATCCGTTAGCAACAAGTGCTTTTGCATCTTCAAGATGAAGCTCATTCTGTGTAGCACATGGAAGAGCAATGTCAACTTTAACATTCCATACTCCTCTTCCTTCATGGTACTCTGAATTCGGACGGTACTTCTTGTACTCTGTAAGTCTTGCACGGTTAACTTCTTTGATTTCTTTAAGAGCTGCAACATCGATTCCTTCTGGATCGTATACCCATCCTGTAGAATCACTTACTGTAACAACTTTAGCTCCGAGTTCCTGTGCTTTCTCAGTTGCGTAAATTGCAACGTTACCTGAACCGGAAACTGCAACTGTCTTACCTGCAAGTTCAATACCGTTGAGTTTCAGAAGTTCATCTGTCAGATACAGAAGACCATATCCTGTAGCTTCTGTACGGGCAAGAGATCCACCATAAGTAAGTCCTTTTCCTGTAAGAACTCCTTCATATACTCCACGAATTCTCTTGTACTGTCCGAACATATATCCGATTTCTCTTGCGCCTGTACCGATATCTCCGGCCGGAACATCAGTATCAGCACCAATATATTTGCAAAGCTCTGTCATAAAGCTCTGGCAGAATGCCATAACTTCTCTGTCAGATTTTCCCTTAGGATCGAAATCAGATCCACCTTTACCTCCACCGATTGGAAGTCCTGTAAGAGAGTTTTTGAAAATCTGCTCAAAACCGAGGAATTTGATAATACCAAGGTTTACAGATGGATGAAGACGAAGGCCTCCCTTGTATGGTCCAATCGCACTGTTGAACTGTACACGGTATCCTGTGTTAACCTGTACCTGACCCTTGTCATCTACCCACGGTACACGGAACTTAAACTGTCTCTCAGGCTCTACCAGTCTCTCAAGAAGAGCTTCTTTACGGAATTTTTCTTCGTTTGCTTCAATCACAACACGAAGAGACTCCAGTACCTCTTTTACTGCCTGGTGGAATTCTGGCTCAGCAGGATTCTTCTTTACAACTAAATCAATCACTTCATCAACGTATGACATCTCAATTACCTCCTAAAATAAATAGATTGGGATACGTATCTCCCTGATACTACTGTATCTTTTGTCAACTAATGTCTTTTCTAAAACAAGAAAAAACAGACTGACAATCAATCTGTTACCTCAGACACCGTTGTCTACTCGTTTATTTTATAAGCTAAATGAAAGATTGTCAATCATTAATTGCATTATTTTAAAGTTTTATCACTTTAAGTTGATAAAACTGCATGAACCAATGTATCAAATTGCAATTTTCAGCATATTTAAGGTTATATGTCGAGTAAACAGATAGGAAAATGGTGGTTTTCCATAAGACAACCTGCATTATACGCCGCAGTGCGCAAGATTTTCTCCGCCAGGCATCTCTAAAATGCTTCGCATTTTATCGTTGTGGCGTATCCGCCACATAGCCATAGAAAGACAAAGTGGTTTTTATGCAAGCATAGCGCTCCTTTGTCTTTCTATGACTGCCTGGCTCTGTACGAATATCAAAAAAACAGAGTACCGTTTCCAGTACTCTGTCCATTTGCACATATTAGTTATATTTACGTTTTCTAGCAGCTTCAGATTTCTTTTTACGTCTAACGCTTGGTTTCTCGTAGTGCTCTCTCTTACGAATCTCCTGCTGAATACCAGCCTTTGCACAGTTTCTCTTGAATCTGCGTAAGGCGCTATCTAACGTTTCGTTTTCTTTAACGATTACATTTGACATAGTCTCACACCTAACCTCCCCTCCAGCCTTGTATTGTGCATCATACGACTGTTCGGGTATATTTATTGCACTGGATATTATTATAACATATTTTTTCAAAACGTCAACCGCTTTTTATGATTTTTTTATACTTTTTATTTCTTCGTCCATGTTCATAATCCTTCGTTCTGAAGCATATAATTAGAATTCCGATTGAGACGGAGTATTTTGAGCTACATCGGCAAAGTAAATTTAATTGTAATGTCTTAAATTCTAAATTATTCTACTTTAAGTCAATACATATCCAGTAAACTAATGACTAGAATTTTCAAATTCTTATATCAAGTCATCACTTATCTGCTAATCTGGTGACCTGAATTATCAAATCCTCATGTCAAGTCATCTCATACCGGTAAACTAATGACTAGAATTTTCAAATTCTCATATCAAGTCATCGCACACTAGCTAAACTGTTGACTAAAATCTCAAATTCTCATATCAAGTCATCTCATCCCACTATCTATTGACCCGAATGCTTGAATTCTTATATCAGGTCATCACCAATCACATTACCAGTTATAATAACCTCAAAACAAAAGAGAATCTGCCGCAGACAGATTCTCTTAACAAAAACTTTATTTAATCTGATCAGCCAGTGCTTCTTCTGCTTTTGCAAGTGCATCCGGGATTCCTGCTGGGTTCTTTCCACCTGCCTGAGCCATGTTCGGACGACCACCGCCGCCTCCGCCAACAAGACCTGCGATTGCTTTCACAAGATTTCCGGCATGTGCTCCCTGCTTCATTGCTCCGTCTGTTGCTGTAGCCATCAGGCTTACTTTTCCGTCATTTCCTGATGCAAGTACAACCACACCTTCGCCAAGCTTCTCTTTGAGCTGGTCTCCAAGGTCACGAAGTCCATTCATATCAACACCATCAAGCTGTGCTGCAAGAAGCTTCACACCTTTTACTTCTTTCACCTGGTCAAGGATGTCTCCTGCTGCGCTCTGAGCCATCTTGCTCTTAAGACTCTCAACTTCTCCCTTCAGAGACTTGTTCTCTGCCTGAAGATGTGTGATCTTCTCTGCAAGATTCTCCGGAGTTGCTTTTACAAGCTGTGCTGCTTCTTTGAGAAGACGCTCCATCTCAGCATAGTAGTTCATAAGTCCTTCAGATGTCAGGGCTTCAATACGACGAACACCTGCTGCTACACCACTCTCAGAAATAATCTTCAACGCTGTGATCTCTGATGTATTCTTAACATGCGTACCACCACAGAATTCAACGGAGAATCCGCTCATATCTACGACACGTACAACATCACCGTATTTCTCACCAAACAGAGCCTGTGCTCCTGTCTTTCTTGCTTCCTCGATTGGAAGGTTCTTTGTTACAACAGCAAGAGCATTTGCGATCTGCTCATTCACAATTTCTTCAACCTTCTTCAGTTCCTCAGGTGTTACTGCTGAGAAATGTGTAAAGTCAAAACGAAGTCTGTCTGCATTTACAAAAGATCCTGCCTGCTCTACATGGCTTCCAAGTACTGTACGAAGTGCTTTCTGAAGCAGATGTGTTGCGCTGTGGTTTCTCTCTGTAAGTGCACGGTTCTTTGCGTCAACTTCAAGAGTTACCGCATCACCGATCTTAATCATGCCTTTTACAACATGTCCTACATGTCCAACCTTTGTTCCTGCAAGGTGAATACAATCTTCTACAACGAACTCTCCGTCAGCTGTACGGATCACACCCTTGTCAGCTTCCTGTCCACCCATTGTTGCATAGAATGGAGTCTGCTCAACGATGATCGTTCCCTTCTCTCCGTCAGAAAGTGCATCAACAACCTCTGTCTCTGTTGTAAGAGCTGTAATCTTAGAATCAAATGTCAGATTGTCATATCCGACAAATTCTGTCTCAAGTGCTGCATCCAGCTGATCGTATACAGAAACTTCTTTTCCTGTATAAGAATGAGTTCCGAATGTTCCTTCTGATTTTGCACGCTGTTCTTCCTGTGCTTTCTTGAATCCTTCCTCGTCATAAGTAAGACCCTTTTCTTCCAGGATCTCGCTTGTCAGGTCGATTGGGAATCCATAAGTATCATAAAGCTTAAATGCGTTCTCTCCGGAAAGAACTTTCTCTCCATTCTTCTCCATCTCAGCTTCCATATCCGCAAGGATTGCAAGTCCCTGATCGATTGTCTTATTGAAGTTCGCTTCTTCTTTCGCAATTACATTAAAGATAAACTCTTTCTTCTCTTCCAGCTCCGGATATCCATCCTTGGAACCTTCAATTACAGTTGTTGCAAGCTCTACAAGGAATGCTCCGTCAATTCCGAGCAGTTTTCCGTGACGGCATGCACGTCTTAACAGACGGCGGAGAACATATCCACGACCGCTGTTAGAAGGTAAGATACCATCAGAAACCATAAATGTTACGGAACGAATATGATCTGTAACAACACGCAGAGAAACATCTGTCTCATGATCTGTTCCGTACTGCTTGCCGGAGAGGTTACATACATGATCTCTCAGTGCTTTCATTGTATCGATATCAAACATGGAATCTACATCCTGTACGATACAGGCAAGACGCTCAAGTCCCATACCTGTATCAATGTTCTTCTGGATCAGATCTGTATAGTTTCCGTGTCCGTCGTTGTTGAACTGGCTGAATACGTTATTCCAGATCTCCATGTAACGGTCGCACTCACATCCTACTGTACATCCCGGTTTTCCACATCCGTATTTTTCTCCACGGTCGTAGTAGATCTCAGAACATGGACCACATGGGCCTGAACCGTGCTCCCAGAAGTTATCTTCCTTACCAAAACGGAAGATTCGCTCTGCCGGAATTCCCATCTTCTTATTCCAGATTTCGAATGCTTCATCATCATCTTCATATACTGAAGGATATAATCTGTTCGGGTCAAGTCCTACAACTTCTGTAAGGAACTCCCAGGACCATTCGATTGCTTCATTCTTGAAATAATCTCCAAAAGAGAAGTTTCCAAGCATCTCAAAGAATGTACCGTGACGTGCTGTCTTACCGACATTCTCGATATCTCCTGTACGAATACATTTCTGACAGGTTGTCACTCTTCTTCTCGGCGGGATCTCCTGTCCTGTGAAATATGGTTTCAGCGGAGCCATTCCTGAATTGATCAGGAGAAGACTCTTATCATTATGTGGTACTAAAGAAAAGCTCTTCATTGCAAGATGTCCCTTGCTCTCAAAGAACTCCAAAAACATTTTTCTTAATTGGTTTACTCCGTATGGCTGCATACATCCATCCTCCTCTTTCGCTCATAAAAAGCCTATTTTGTAATATACCACAACAGCCTCCGTTTGTAAAGCGGAGGCCGGTTATTATCCTTATATTTAATTATTTCAGTTCAATTTCTTCCAGTTCTTTCGGTGGAAGTGCCCTGCTTGAGTTCTTAACATAAGCTGCAACATCCTTCTTCGCAGTCGGGATCGGAATATTCGTTCCTGCTCCGGCAACACAGCCGCCAGGACATCCCATACCCTCGATCAGGCATCCGTTCATTCTTCCGGCTTTGGCAAGTGTCAGGATCTTCTTACATTCTGCCAGACCTTCCGCATGTTCGATATTTACCTGTGTTCCAGGGTAGTACTCGTTAATACATTCTTCGATTGCCTTTGCAACTCCTCCTGCACAGGCGTATCCACGTCCGGCTCCTGTTGCATCATGGAAAGAAGACTCTGCCTCATAAGCTGTCAGATCAATTCCCTTCGCATCAAACATTGCCTGCAATTCTTCAAATGTAACAACGAAATCCACATCACTTCTCACAGTACGTCTGGAAGCCTCCAGCTTCTTCGCTGCACAAGGTCCGATAAATACAACCTTTGCATTCGGATGTTCCTGTTTGATCGTTCGTGCTGTTGCAACCATCGGAGTCAGTTCCTGTGAGATCTGATCGATCAGATCCGGGAAGAACTTCTTCGCAAGCATTGCCCAGGATGGACAGCAGGATGTCAGAAGGAATGGAAGTTCTCCGGTTGTCACTTTATTCACATAATGATGTGCTTCCGCAATTGCTCCGATATCCGCTCCGAGAGCAACCTCATATGTCTCAGAAAATCCAAGTTCTTCAAGAGCCGCCTTGAAATTTCTCACATTGATGTTCGGTCCGAACTGACCTACAAATGCCGGTGCCACCTCAGCTACGATCTCTTCACCTTCTGAAAGTGCACGCGCCAGCTGGAAGATCTGAGACTTGTCAGAAATCGCACCAAACGGGCAGCTTACCATACACATTCCACAGGAAACGCATTTGTCAGCATCAATATAAGCACGTCCTAATTTATCCGATGTGATTGCATTCACTCCACAAGCTTTCTTGCAAGGACGTTCTTTCTTGGCAATCGCATCGTATGGACAGACAGATTTACACTTTCCACACTTGATACATTTATCCTGATCGATAAAGGATTTTCCATTCACCATGGAAATAGCACCTCTTGGACAGACTTCCTGACAAGGATGTGCAAGGCAGCCCTTACATATATTGCTGACCTCGTATTTATTCTCCTCACAACTCTCGCAGCCTGACGGAATCACCTGCATAAGCGGCGGCTCATAGTATTTCTCAGAAATATTACTTGCCTCAACTCCGGCTGTCAAGTGGACCGGCTTATTCTCCGGACGAAGGGAAAGTCCCATTGCAAGACGGAGTCTTTCTCTTACAACCGCTCTTGCACGATAAATGCTCTCACGGTATTTCACTTCAGAATCTTCTCCAACGATTTCATATGGAATTGCTTCCATATCTGCTACCAATGTCTCTGCATTTGCTTTAAATCCAAGCTTGGCAACTTCTGTAAATACTTGTCTGCGGATTGCACGGACCGGTGTCTGTAATCCTCTCATTTTTGATCTCCTCCTTTTCAGAAACGTTGCTGTTCACACAATATGTGACCAGCAACATATCTATTTCTATTCTTCAGTTCCAAAAACTCTCTGTGCATAATGAACGGACTGCATGGCATCTTTGCCATAAAAATCAGCCCCTATCATATCTGCATAGTCCTGATTCAGTACAGCGCCTCCTACCATCACAAGACAATCCGGAGCTTTCTCCCTAAGCTGTTTGATTGTCTCTTCCATACTCACGACGGTTGTAGTCATCAGCGCGCTCAGTCCCACCAGATGAATATCCTGCTCAAGTACTGTATCAACGATTGTCTCCGGCGGAACATCCTTTCCAAGATCGATCACATCAAAGCTATAGTTTTCAAGCAGAACCTTCACGATATTTTTACCAATATCATGGATATCCCCTTTTACTGTCGCAAGAATGATCTTTCCTTTCTTCTCCTGCACTTCTCCACTGCTATCCATTTTCTCTTTGAGTACTGCAAACGCTGTCTTGGCTGCCTCTGCGCTCATCAGAAGCTGCGGAAGGAAAACTGTTCCTTTCTCAAAACCTTCACCTACTGTATTCAAAGCAGGGATCAGCTCTTCATTAATGATCTCAAGTCCGTCTTTCTCCTGGATCATCTCAGATGTAATGCTGTTCGCCTCTTCACGAAGTCCTCTCTCAATTGCGTTTTTCAGTGTCATCTTGTGAGCTGAACCTGTTGCTGAGACCGGAGCTGTTCCCGGCTGCTGTGCATATTTATTAATATAGTTCTCACAGTTGCTATCCAGATTCATCAACGCATGGTATGCATACCATGCCTTCATCATATCTTCTGAATTCGGGTTGATGATTCCAACACTCAGACCATTCTGCATTGCCATCGTATAGAAGATGGAGTTTACGATTGGTCTGCTTGGAAGTCCAAAAGAAATATTGGATACTCCCAGCACAGTACAAACTCCGACTTCATCACGGAGTCTGCGAAGTGTCTCAAGTGTCACTTTCGCACCTTCCGGTTCTGAACTGATTGTCATTGCCAGGGCATCAATTACAATATCTTTCTTCTCGATACCGTATTTTGCAGCCTCTGCAATGATCTTCTTCGCAATCTGTACACGGCCCTCGGCTGTTGCCGGGATTCCGTCTTCATCCAGTGCCAGGCCGATCACAACACCGCCATACTTCTGGATCAGTGGGAATACAGCATCCATTGATTCCTGCTTTCCACTGACTGAATTGACCATCGCCTTACCATTGTAAATGCGAAGTGCATTCTCCATCGCAACGGTATCAACGGTGTCAATCTGAAGCGGAAGGTTCGTCACACTCTGAAGTTCCTGGACAACTTCCTTCATTAACGAAGGCTCATCAATATCCGGAAGTCCGACATTCACATCCAGAATATGTGCACCGTTATCCTGCTGTGCGATTCCCTCTTTTAAAATATAATCAAGATCATGCTCTTTGAGAGCCTGTTTAAAACGTTTCTTTCCTGTCGGATTGATACGCTCTCCGATGATCTTTGATCCTGTTCCAAGGAACACGCTCTGACCATAAGAAGAAACTACCGTATAGTTTTTCTTTTCAACAGGTTTCACCGGAATATCCTTACACTGTTTTACCATCTCTGCAATATGCTCCGGGGTTGTTCCGCAGCATCCACCGATCACAACTGCTCCAAGATCAACAACGTGACGCATAACAGAAGCAAACTCTTCCGGAGAAACATCGTAATAAGTTTCTCCGTCTTTCTGCTTCGGAAGACCTGCGTTTGGCTTTACGATTACAGGTACAGAGGAGTATTTCATGATCTGCTCCAGGATCGGCAGCATCTGCTCCGGTCCCATTCCACAGTTGATTCCGAGTGCATCGATCCTTAATCCTTCAAGCATTGCCACAACAGACGGAACATCTGCTCCGGTCAGCAGCTTTCCACGCTCGTCAAAAATCGTTGTCGCGAAAACCGGAAGGGATGTATTCTCTTTCGCTGCAAGCACTGCTGCCTTCAGTTCATAAGTGTCACTCATGGTCTCAATATGGATCAGATCCGCACCGGCTTTCTCTCCGAGGATCATGACTTCTTTGAATGTCTCATATGCTGTCTCAAAATCCAGATCACCCATTGGTTTCAGAAGCTTTCCTGTTGGTCCTACGTCCAGTGCTGTGTAGATTCTTCTTCCACTACCTGCCTCTTCAGCCGCATCCTTCACATGCTTGATTGCAAGACGGATAATTTCTTCCAGCGGAAAATCATCGCAATGGAATTTCAATGCATTCGCTCCAAATGTATTCGCAAGCACGATATCACTTCCTGCTGAAATATATTGTTTGTGAATGTTCCTGATCTCATCCGCATGTGTAACATTCCATGTCTCCGGTAACTCTCCCGGCTGAAGTCCCTTTGCCTGAAGCAAGGTTCCCATTCCGCCGTCAAAATATAATAACTCTTTTCCCAGGCGTTCTCGTATCATCTTCTTGTATCAATCCTTCCTCTCTTATCTCTTGCTTATCGTCGGTATTCACAATCTTTTTTTGTACAAACCTCACATCCTGAGATTGGACATCTATCCTTCTGTGTACTGATTCCAATTACTGCTGTTACCGACTTTGTTGGTGTCATCATAAAGCTGTCTGTCAAAGTCAGCCCAATTGTCTTTGCACAATTTAACATTCTTACAATTGGTTCCTGATAACAGATATCAAAATCTCCATATCCGGGACTGAATCTCGGTCTTAAATACAAATGTTCTTCTTCAAGCTCTGCTGCAATCTTCTTCTGGCACTCATCACAATATTCTTCCAGCATTGCCGCTGCACAGGACTGCAAGACAACTGCTCTTGCCATATCCGTCAGAGAAATCCTGCGCATCAGCCGGTCAACTCCGGCACCAAGGGTTGCTCCAAAAAGAACAACCTGACGGCATCCTTTCAGATTTCTGCTCAGGCTCTTGCTTTGAATCTCCATCTGTCCAATAACCAGTCTTCCATCTTCTGTATGATTCAGGTCAAAAATTTGGCAGATGGACTTAGGCCCTGCTTCCTGTTCCAGATCTGTGAAAGACTGCTGGATCAGTTCCAAGGTTCGCTCATCTGCCTCATTTCTTCCAAATCCCAGATAACGAACTGCTTCACGTACTCTCTTCTCTGTCTCTATCATCTGGTCATCCACTTTCTTAACACTTGATAATCTCGGAAAGATTATTCATGATCGCAATTGCGATCTCCGGCTTATTCATAGAATAAATATGAATATTATTCACACCATTCGCAAGAAGGTCAATAATCTGATCTGTCGCATAGGCGATTCCTGCCTGCTTCATCGCCTCCGGAGAACTTCCGAAGCGATCCAGTATTGCAAGAAATCTTCTTGGGAATACAGTTCCTGAAAGCTCCTGGCTGCGTTTCATCTGCGTAGCGCTTGTGATCGGCATGATTCCCGGCAGAACCGGAACCGTGATTCCTGCTTCTCTGATTCTATACAGGAAATTATAATGGATATCATTATCAAAGAACATCTGTGTTGTAAGGAAATCAACTCCACTGTCCACTTTCTGTTTCAGATAACGGATATCATCCTCTTTATGTTCCTGCTCCACATGTCCTTCCGGATAACATGCTGCACCAATACAGAAATCCCCATGTTTTTTGATCTCCTGTACCAGTTCATAAGCATAATGGAAACGGTCTCCATCAGGGAACGTCATGCCTTCCGGAATATCTCCGCGTAAAGCGAGAATATTCTCGATTCCATGAGCCTTCAGGTTCTCAATTACCTCTCCAACTTCTTCTTTTGTAGATGAAGCACATGTCAGATGTGCAAGACTCATTACTCCAAGATCGTCCTTAATATGGGATGCGATCTTCGCTGTGTTCTTGCTTGTTCCTCCGCCGGCTCCATAGGTTACGCTGATATAAGATGGATTTAATTTGGCAATCTCGTCTGTTGCTGATAATACTTTGTCAAATCCCGCATCTGTCTTCGGCGGAAACACCTCAAAAGAAATGTGAATCCCTTTCTGGTTCAGTTTGTCAATAATTTTCATTGGGTCTGTTACTCCTTGCTTTTGTGTTACTCTGGTATTACTCTTGTGTTACTTATTACTTTTCATTATTCTCCGATCAGACTTCTGTACAGATCTTCATACTGTTTTGCAGAATTCATCCAGGAGAAATCCTGAGTCATCGCGCGCTCGACCATCTTGTTCCAGTCACGCTTTTTATCGTAGTAGATCCGCTCTGCATAACGTACTGTATTGAGCATCTCATGTGCATTGTAATTAGAGAAGCTGAATCCTGTACCTGTCTTCTCAAACTCATTGTACGGTTCTACAGTATCCTTCAATCCACCTGTCTCACGAACGATCGGAAGTGTTCCATATCTAAGACTCATCAGCTGGCTGAGTCCGCATGGCTCAAATAAGGATGGCATAAGGAATGCATCACATCCTGCATAGAGTCTGTGAGAAAGATCATCGGAATAGAAAATATTCGCTGAAACCTTTCCTGCATACTTCCATGCGAAATGACGGAACATGTTCTCATACTTCGGATCTCCTGTTCCAAGTACTGCGATCTGCACTGCATCCTGACACATCTCATCCATCATATAATCGATCAGATCAAATCCTTTCTGATCTGTCAGACGGGAAACGATTCCGATCAACATTACATGATTGTCTTTATCCAGTCCAAGTTCTTCCTGAAGAGCAGCCTTATTCACCGGTTTGTTCTTCCGGAAATTCTCAACGTTAAATGTCTTTGCAATTCTGTAATCTGTATCCGGATTCCAGTCATTATAATCCAGACCATTCACAATACCACAAAGATCATTCGATCTTGCTGCCATCAGTCCGTCAAGACCTTCTCCATAGAACGGTGTCTTGATCTCTTCTGCATAGCTGCGGCTTACTGTTGTTACCTTATCTGCATAAACAATACCACCTTTGAGCATGTTGGCATCTTTGTATGCCTCAAGCTTATCCGGAACAAAATAATAATCCGGAAGTCCTGTGATTCCCTGTACAGCCTTCGTATCCCATACACCCTGGAACTTCAGGTTATGTATTGTCATAACAGTCTTAATTCCTCTATAATATTCTCCAAAGAAACGGAAATTATCCAGATATACCGGAATCAGACCTGTCTGCCAGTCATGGCAGTGGATCAGGTCCGGACGGAATCCGATAACCGGAAGAATACTTAAAACTGCCTTACAGAAGAAAGAGAATTTTTCAATATTCCACTTCGGATCTCCATCATATGGAGCAAATCCTGAAAAATAAAATTCATTATCAATAAAATAAAATGTAACTCCGTTTAATTCTGTCTTAAAGATTCCGACATAGCGATCCTCTCCTGCAAAATCCATGTAGAAGTTTGTGATATACTCCAGGCGGTCTACCCACTCCTGTTTCATACACATGTACTTAGGCAAAACTACACGGCAGTCATATTTCTCTTTGTCAAAATCTTTTGGAAGTGAACCTACAACGTCAGCAAGACCTCCGGTCTTTATAAATGGTACACATTCTGATGAAGCGAACAAAATGTTTTTCATACTTAGATCCTCCACTTTCACTTGCCCTCTTTCGGCAATTACTTATAAAATATTATACCGCATTTTTATCATAATGCAAAGGATTTCTCATTGTATTTTACTTCTTATTTCCCATGCCTGTATTCCAGTTGTATTGTATCTGCGATCAGAGCAATAAATTCAGAATTTGTCGGTTTCCCTTTTCCATTGCTCACTGTGTATCCAAAAAGTTCATCCAACGTATCCAGTTTTCCTCTGCTCCATGCCACTTCGATCGCATGCCGGATCGCACGTTCCACTCTGCTTGATGTTGTCTGGTATTTCTTTGCAACCGTCGGATAAAGGATCTTTGTGATCGCATTCAGCACATCCATATCATCTACCGCCATCATAATAGCATCCCGCAGATAATGATATCCCTTGATATGAGCCGGTATTCCGATCTCATGCAGCATATTTGTCACTCGTGTCTCCAGACTTTCTCCTCTATTTTCAGCTGCCGCCTCAGAGTTTCTTGTTTCCATACCGTGTGGCATCCGTCCCGCACTTCGGATTCGTTCTAACAGCATCTCATTTTGAAACGGTTTCATCATATAGTAATTCGCACCTTTATTAAAAGCATCTTCTGTAATCTTTTCTTGCCCAACTGCTGTGATTACGATAAAATACGGATGCTTGCTGACAGTTTTGTCATGATTGATCCGGTCCATAACCGTCAATCCATCCATTTTCGGCATAATCAGGTCGAGAAGAACAACATCCGGCTGTTTGTCTTTGATGATCTGACACATCTCTTCACCATTTTTCGCCTTTCCGACCAGATTCATGTCTTTTTCCATCCCGATCACACGATCCAAAAGATCCAAAATTTTCTGGTTATCATCAGCAATGGCTATTTTCAAATGTTCCATCTTCTTCTCTCCTTTTTCTGAGAACGTTTGTCTTGTTACACCACTCGTGTATTATATTCCAGCTTTTTTGTCGGATTCAAGAAAATCTTGCAGTAGTATTTCGACATCCTTTTCGACCCTTTTCACGATTCTTCCTCTTTCAACATAT
This sequence comes from uncultured Mediterraneibacter sp., assembly GCA_934309345.1. Taxonomy (GTDB): domain Bacteria; phylum Bacillota; class Clostridia; order Lachnospirales; family Lachnospiraceae; genus Mediterraneibacter. The sequence goes on from CAKRDD010000007.1 coordinate 80,373, forward strand.
TTTCAATAAAAATACCGTATCCTTTTGTCGAATCCTGTACAAACACATGTGTCACAGCTCCGATCAGTTTTCCATTCTGAATGATGGGACTCCCGCTCATTCCCTGAATAATGCCCCCTGTCTTTTCCAGCAATTCCGTATCTGTCACCTGGATTATCATTCCTTTGTTCACCTGGTCGGATTCTTTGTCAATTTGTGTTATACAGATTGTGTATTCTTTCACCTCACCATCAATGTAGCAGCGAATCCTTGCCTCTCCTGTCTTTATTTCCTCTTTTTTTGCTACCTGTATCGGAACTTTCTCTCCTATCCAGCTTCTGTCTGAATTTAATTCTCCATAAATACCCGCATCCGTATTTTTCTCAATCACTCCAAGCTGATGAAACCGATTATAAACAATAATCCCTTCCATTGTTCCGGGATTCCCTTTGCTTCCCTTTTGCACTTTCTGAATACTGGTTCTATAAAGCGTTCCTTTTTTGATCGTAAGGAGCGTACTTGTATCAACATCATGAATGCCATGTCCCAGTGCAGCAAACCTGTTGTTTTTTGTTAAAAAAGTGATTGTCCCAAGTCCCTGTACATTATCTCTCACCCAAATTCCAAGGCGGTAATTTCCTTTTGAAATCTGCACCGGGATCAATTTCTTTTCCAATATCGTATTTTCACGTCTGACTGTCAGAAGAACTTTCTCCCCGTCCAGATGTTCCACCAGATCCATCAACTGTTTTTTTCCCTCAATCTTCTGGTGATTCACCTCTGTGATATAATCACCGGAACTCACTACGCCCTGTGCAGGTGTGTATTCCTTTCCATCCATGCCCGTCATTTTCTCCGTATCTAAAACCAGCACACCATCCGTTTCCATATAGATCCCAACCGGCATACCTCCAAGCAGAACCGTATCTTCTTCCTTTTCTGTGACCAGACTTTCCACATCCCGGCCACTGACTTCCGTTTTTTCCGTAAATCCCGTAATATGTGCACAGCCACATAACATCAATAAGCAGAACGTAAACAACAGACCTGTTCTGGTTAAACCTTTTCTCCTGTGTTCTTTCATGATCCACACTCCTCTCTTGCAAACATTAAGAGCAGATGCACTTTGCATCTGCTCTTAGTATGTGTGGATCTTCTTCTTTTCACACTGGTATTATTTTTCTCTTTTTGCCAGTTCTTTCATTTCTCTGGCACTGTCTATGATTCCATCTGTCACATTTGCTCCGCCAAGAAGCCTTGCAAGCTCTGCAACAGAGTGTTCCTGATCAAGTCTCTCAATCTGTGTTCTCACAGAATTATCCTCTGCTTCTTTATGAATACAGAAATGAACATCTGCTGCCGCTGCGATCTGTGAAAGATGTGTAATACAAATCACCTGACGGCTCTTTCCGATCAGCTGCAGTCTCTCGCCGACACGACCGGCCGTGATTCCTGATATTCCACTGTCGATCTCATCAAATATCAACGTCGGTGTATCTTCTTCATCTGCAAGTACGGTCTTGATCGCAAGCATAATACGGGACAGCTCTCCTCCGGATGCGACATCCCCCAGTGGGCGCATAGGTTCTCCCGGATTAACTGACAGATAAAACTCTGCATCATCTTTTCCTTGTACCGAATAGTTTTTTGCTTCTGTCAGACGTATTTCAAAACGTGCATCCAGGAAATTCAGTTCTGACATCTGGTGAACGATCTCTTCAGAAAATTTAACTGCGTTCTGTTTACGCACTTCACGGAGTTCCATCGCAGCCTTTTCCATCTGCTTTTCCGCTTTCTTCTGCTTCTCCAAAAGTTCCTGCATAAAAGAATCATAATCTTCCAGTTCCGATAGTCTCTGTCTTTTTTCCTCACAATATGCAAGGATATCACTGACTGTATTTCCATATTTTGCCTTTAAATGATTCACTTCATTCAGGCGGGACTCAACTTCTGAAAACTCTTCTTCCGAATATTCAAAACTCTTTGCATATTCTGCCAGATCCCGGTTAAAATCATTCAGCAGACTGTCAATCTCCACAATCTGATCGTAGAGCTGGCTTCCCTTTTCATCAAAAGATGCTGCTTCCTGAAGGCTTCGGATTGCACGACTTAAGTAATCACTTGCATTTCCGCGTTCGTCCTCTGCAGTATACTGATACGCTTCTGCAACTCCTTCTGTGAGTTTTCTGCTGTCTGTCATCTTACGATACTGTTCTTCTAACAGTTCATCTTCACCCTCTTTAAGTGCCGCTTCCTCAATCTCATTTACTTCGAATTCAGCAAGAGAAAGTTCTCTTCTGCGGCTCTCTTCATCCAGAGAAGACTGTTCCACTTTTTTACAGATTGCTTTCCATTCCTGATAGCAGGAAGCCATTCTTTCTTTCAGTGGCGCTGTCTGTTCTTTCCCATACAGATCCAGCAAAGCCAGATGATTCTTCCGGTGAAGCAATGTCTGGTTATCGTGCTGTCCATGAATATCGATCAAAAGACTGGCAACGTCCTTGAGCACACTCATATTCACTGTCTCACCGTTAATCTTACTGACACTGCGTCCCTCCAACAGGCGCCGGCTCAATGTCAGATATCCATCCTCCGGATAGATGTCCATTGCTTCAAGTTTATTTAAGATCTTTTTTTCTTTCACATGAAAAGTCAGCTCTACAAGTCCGCTTTTCGATCCGTTCCGAAGCATCTGTGCATTGTATTTTCCGCCAAGTGCAAGTGTGACAGAACCAAGAAGAATAGACTTACCGGCTCCGGTTTCTCCAGTTAAAATATTCAGTCCATCTCCGAATTCCACCTCTGTCTCATCGATCAATGCAAGATTCTTCACATACAGATTCTGTAACATATATCACCTATGCTTTCTTTGAAACCAGTTTTCGTATATTTTCCATTACAACAGCGGTGTCTTCAACCGTGCGGATCGCACACATGATCGTATCATCTCCTGCAATACACCCAACTACTTCATTCCATTTCATCGCATCTACTGCGGCAGCAACCGCCATCGCCATTCCGGCAACCGTTTTGATCACAAGAATGTTCTGTGCCATATCCATGGAAATAAATCCGTCACGCAACACACGGATATATTTTTCGCTCATTCCGTCATCTTCCTGTCTGTGGACTATATACTTCTGACGCCCACCGTTCACAGACAGCTTTGTCAGTTTCAGATCTCTGATATCTCTGGAGACAGTTGCCTGTGTAACCTTGAAGCCGGCATTATTCAGATATTCTGCCAGTTCCTCCTGCGTCTCTATGTCATACTGACTGATCAATTCTATTATCTTTGCATGTCGGCTTACTTTCATTGCATCAATTTCCTTTCATCTTCTCACGCATTGTTATCATAAAACTTTCTTCGCTTAATTTCACAAGATGAGCTGTGGCTTCTGACTTTCTGATCTTCACCCGGTCTCCGGTAACCAGTTTTCTTTGCACCGCTCCGTCATAACATAATGCTACCGCTTCCTGTCTGCCATAACGTCCCTGACAGATCTCTATCTCAACATCATCCTCTGCCGAAAGCACTACACTGCTCGTATTGAGTGCATGGGAACAGATCGGAGTGATAACCATCAGACTCGCTGTCGGTTCTACGATTGGTCCCCCTGCTGAAAGATTGTAACCGGTGCTTCCTGTCGGTGTACAGATGATCACTCCATCTGCCTGATATGTGTTCAACAATGTCCCATTCACATAGACATTAAATTGGACAATGCGAAGGTTCCCTTCTCTTGTCAGGACAATATCATTTACTGCCAGATCTTTCTCACCGGATGTCATCGTTCCTTCCAGCATCATACGTTTCTCAACCGTCGGCTCCACCTCACAAAGTCTGTCAATTGCCGCTTTGTAATCTTTCAGCTCCACATCTGCCAGATATCCCAGTGTCCCGATATTGATCCCAAGGAGCGGGAGGCAGATTCCTTCAAGATCACGTACCGCACGGATCAAAGTTCCGTCTCCACCAAGGACAAGTCCACAGTCCACATCCTCCGGAACTGTTCCCGGAACGATATATCCTTCCTCGTCTTTTTGGGCAAGAACAACACGTTTTCCTTTTCTCTCAATATAATCTTTAATCTCAAGAGTAACAGAATAATCTCTGTCTTTCAACTGATTCGTTATGATATAAAAAGACTCCATGGCTCCACCTGCTTACTTCGCCAGAGCAGCAAAAGCTTCGTCCACCACCTGCTCCAGTTCCTTTGTCTCAATCTTTGCTTCCCCTTCCGGACATTTCTTCAAATGTACAAGGTATTCGATATTTCCTTCTGGTCCTTTGATCGGCGAGAATGTGATCTCCAGTACACGGAATCCGATTGATACAGCAAATTCTGTCACCTTCTCGATCACTTCATGGTGCGTACTCTTCTCTCGCACGACACCTTTCTTTCCGACTTTCTCCCGTCCTGCTTCAAACTGTGGTTTGATGAGGGCAACAATTTCTCCGTCGTCTGTCAGATACGCTCTGATCGCACCAAGCACTTTTGTGAGAGAGATAAATGAAACATCGATCGACGAAAAATCAACAGGTTCTCCAATATCCTCCGGAGTCACATAACGGATATTCGTCTTCTCCATACATACCACTCTCGGATCCTGGCGCAATTTCCAATCCAGCTGTCCTCTTCCCACATCGATGGCAAATACTTTCTTTGCTCCATTCTGAAGCATACAGTCTGTAAATCCACCAGTAGAAGATCCAACGTCTGTGCAGACCTTTCCATCTACTGTCACATGGAATTCTTTCATTGCTTTCTCAAGCTTAAGTCCTCCGCGGCTCACATAAGGGAGCACATGTCCGCGCACTTCAATATTCACTTCCTCCGGAAATGTTGTTCCGGCCTTATCCTCTCTCTGGCCTTCTACAAATACATTTCCTGACATAATAATTGCTTTTGCTTTTTCTCTGGATTCTGCCAGATTTCTCTTCACAAGCAATACATCCAAACGTTCTTTCATGTTACTTTTCTTCCTCTATTCTCCGATCATCTGCAATGACCTTTTTTACAATACTCTCTCTGTCGAGACCAACTTCTTTTCTTAAGACATCTACATTTCCATGTTCAACATAATCATCTGAGATACCGATCGCGCGGACTTTCAATGGAATAGCCTCACGCATCACAAAATCTTCTACCTGCTCACCGAATCCACCTGTAAGCACATTCTCCTCGATCGTCACAAGTATCCTGTGATTTTCTGAAATCTTCCGGATCATTTCTGTATCCAGAGGTTTCACAAATCTCGCATTGATCAGACTGCACTGATACCCTGCTGCCTTAAGATCCTCACGCACCTGCTCTGCAAGGAAAGACATATGTCCGACAAACATTACAGCAATCTCACTCTCCTCGTATAAGAGTTCACTCCTGCCATACTCGATCGGAGTCCGGAATTCCTTCAGTCCTTCGTATGCTTCTCCTCTTGGATAACGGAGTGCAACCGGATACTGGAAATCTACTGCAAATCGCACCATATCCGCCATCTCCCAGCGGTTCTTTGGTGACAGGATTGAAAGATTCGGGATCGATGATAAAAATGATAAATCAAAGACTCCCTGATGTGTCTCTCCGTCACTTCCCACAAGTCCTGCACGGTCCACTGCGATCACAACCGGCAGATTCTGAAGACAGACATCATGGATCGTCTGGTCAAATGCTCTCTGCAGGAAAGAAGAATACACGGCAAAAACAGGCTTCATCCCCCCTGCTGCCAGTCCCGCAGCAAATGTCATCGCATGCTCTTCTGCGATTCCCACATCAAAAAATCTTTCCGGAAATAATCTGGCAAATCTGGAAAGTCCGGTTCCATCTGCCATTGCTGCAGTAATGGCTACAACCTTCTCATCCTTCTTTCCGATATCTGCAAGCACTTTGGAAAAAATATCTGTATAAGAATCTTTCCCTGCTCCTCCGATCGTCTCTCCTGTTGTCACATCAAAAGGTCCTGTTCCATGGAATTTTGACGGATTCTTCTCTGCCGGAAGATAACCTTTTCCCTTCTTCGTCACAACATGTACAAGAACTGCATGATTTACCCGCTTCGCCTCGTTCAATGTCTTTGTCAACGTCTTCAGATCATGTCCGTCTACAGGACCCAGATATGTGATTCCCATATCCTCAAAAAACATTCCCGGAACAAACAATTGTTTGATCCCGCTCTTCGTCTTCTTCACCTGATGAACGATCCGTTCTCCCCGACCCGGAATTCTCTTGATCGTATCTTCGACACCTCGCTTCAGATCTGAGTATACCTGTGTCGTACGAAGTCCGTTCAGGTAATTTGACATACCACCAACATTCTTTGAAATAGACATTGTATTATCATTGAGTACGATGATAAAATTACTTTTCAATCTGGATGCGTTGTTCAATGCTTCATATGCCATACCGCCGGTCATAGAACCATCTCCGATCACAGATACAACGTTGTAATGTTCCTGTTGAAGTTCTCTTGCGGCCACATAACCAAGCCCTGCTGAGATTGAAGTTGAACTGTGTCCTGTATCAAACGCATCACACTTGCTTTCTTTTCTCTTAGGGAATCCGCTCATCCCTCCGTATTTCCTAAGGTCATCAAATCCTTCTTTTCTTCCCGTCAGAAGCTTGTGTGTATAAGACTGATGCCCCACATCCCAGATCAGCTTATCCTCTGGAAAATGAAGTACTTTATGCAATGCCATCGTAAGCTCAACAACTCCTAGATTGGATGCCAGATGTCCTCCGGTCACACTGATCTTTTCGATCAGAAACTGCCGGATCTCATCCGATAATTCTTTCAGCTCTTCATCTGTCAGTTCTTTTATATCGTTGGCCTTTTGAATCTTTTCAAGTGCCATAAGTTCCTCCTCACCGACAATCTTATTTTTCTCTATATACAAGAGATTTCAAAAGCTGCTCAAGGAAACCATCCCCGGCAGGGAACTTTTTCAGTTCATCGATTGCTTCTTCTGTCATACGTTCCACATCTTTATGAGCCTGTTCGATTCCTTTGAGTGTTACATATGTTGTCTTTTCATTCTTCTCATCACTATGTACCGGCTTGCCAAGCTGCTCTGTCGTGCTTGTTACATCCAGAATGTCGTCCTGAATCTGGAATGCCATGCCGATCTTACCTGCAATGATCTGCATGCTCTTTACATCTTCTTCCGATGCCCCGGCAAGAATTGCTCCAACCATCATAGCTGCTTCGATCAGTGCCCCTGTCTTCAGACGGAAAATAAAATCAAGTGTTTCCTCGTCAATCTGGTGACCAGACTCTTTCACATCAACAACCTGACCCCCGATCATTCCATAGATTCCGGCTTTCCCTGCCAGAATCTGCAAGGCCTGTCCAATCTTAAGACTCTCCTGCGGGAACTGTTCAAACGCCTTACATGCTGTCTCAAACGCAAAGTTTAAAAGCGCATCTCCTGCGAGAATCCCCATATCTTCCCCGTAGACAATATGAGTTGTCTTTCTTCCTCTGCGGTACTCATCATTGTCCATTGCCGGAAGATCATCGTGAACCAGTGAATAGGTATGGGTCATCTCCATTGCTGCCATAAATGGATAGATCACTTCCGTCTCTCCACCAAACAGACGATAGGTTTCCATCATCAGCATTGGGCGAAGACGCTTGCCTCCTGCCATCAGACTGTATTCCATTGCTTCCATGATCACACTCTGATACCCACTTGCTTCCGGAAGATATTCTCTGAGTATCGCTTCGATTTTTTCTACTTTTTCTTTCTGTTCTTCTTTAAAATTCATGACTCTCTCCATTCTCATCCAAAGCAAGAACTTTCTTTTCCACATCATCAATTGTGCGATTACAACACTTCACAAGTTCCATGCCTTCCTGATATAAATTAAAAGAATCTTCAAGAGAAAGTTCCTCTCCTTCCAGCCCGCCAATGACGTTGTCCAGTCTCTCAAATAACTCCTCAAGACCTGCAGCCTGCTCTTTCTTCTTCATGTCTTCCATCATTTCCTCCCGGTTACTGTTCATGGGAACTTTGTCCTCTTTCCCCTTCTGGTTTTACAGTGCCTGTAACGGCAGCTTTGATCTGTCCGTCCGTTACATATATCTGCAACAAATCTCCTTCTTTCACCTGATCTGTTTTCTTTATATTCTGTCCCTGTGCATTGCAGACGTAAGAATATCCCTGACTTAATTTCTCAAGCGGAGACAATCCTTTCATCCGTTCTGCATACAGTGCAAGTCTGTGCTTTTCTTTGGTCAAATGCCGCTCCATAAGCGAGCGCAGTGTATTCTCAGCATCAACTGCTCTCTGTCTCTTCTCATTGAGTTTCTGTCTTGGATGAAGTGTCTGAAGTTTCAATCTGCTGTGTTCCAGACGCATACGTTCATTCTGAAGATTCTGTCCCATTGCTCTTCGAAGTAAGCTCTCACAATTGAGAATCTGCTGTTTCACTTCGGCATATTCATAGACAGCAAGCTCTGCCGCCGCTGACGGTGTCGGTGCTCTTAAGTCTGCCACATAATCGGCAATCGTTGTATCTGTCTCATGTCCGACTGCAGAGATCACCGGAACACGACAATCAAAAATCGCACGCGCAACGGCCTCCTCGTTGAATGCCCACAGATCTTCAATACTTCCTCCGCCTCTTCCGACGATCATGACATCCACCTGCTTCTCTTCCAGCATATGGATCCCTTTCACAATACTGCTTACGGCACCATCACCCTGTACCAGTGCCGGATAAAGCAGGATCTGGACAAATGGATTTCTTCTCTTTGCCACATTGATGATATCTCTGATCGCTGCTCCTGTCGGTGCGGTCACAACCCCGATCGTACGTGCATACCGTGGAATCGGTTGTTTGTACTCTGCCGCAAACATTCCCATCTCTTCGAGTTCTTTCTTCAGTGCCTCGAATCTTTCATACAAAAGTCCCGCACCGTCCAGAATGATCTCCCTTGCATACAGCTGATACTTTCCATCCCGCTCATAGACACTGACCGCGCCCAGCACTACTACCTGCTGACCTTCCTCCATATGAAAAGAAAGCCCAGACCTTGAGCCTGCGAACATCACGCAGGCTATCGTGCCGGACTCGTCTTTCAATGAAAAATATATATGCCCTGATGTGTGGTACTTTAAATTAGACACCTCACCTTTTACATAGATTCGGTTCAGCATGAAGTCCTGGGTGAACATATTCTTAATGTAAGAATTAACCTGCTTCACCGTATAGACATTTTTCATTCTTTTGTCTCTTCCAGTGAACGCGCAATCTTGCCAAGTACTCCGTTGATAAATGACGGAGCCTCATCTGAACTGAACATCTTTGTCAGTTCTACCGCCTCGTTAATTGCAACTCCTACCGGTACCTCGTCATCCCACTTCATCTCATATACCGCAAGTCTCAGAATGGACAGATCCACTTTGTTCATTCTTGTCGTCTTCCATCCCTTTGCATTGGCATTGATCAGTTCATCAATCTCTTCTGTCTTCTCAAGTACTGCTGCATATTTTCTCTTAATATATTCTTTATCCTTATCCGCTGCATCTTCCAGTGTAGAAAAATAGTATTCAATCTGCTCCGGCATCTCCTGCGGATCATTGAATTCTATCTGAAACAACATCTTGAAAATGTGCTCGCGAAGTTCTTTTCTAACCATGTCGGCTGATTCCTTTCCTGTTCGCTTTTATTCCTGACTCTCCATCTCGACTCCTGCAACCTTGATATTCACATCAGCCACTTCAAGTCCTGTCATATTCTCAATTGCATTCTTAACCTTCTCCTGCACTCTTGCAGACACCTCAACGATGCTGTAATTGTACTTCAGGTTCAATGCTAAGGATACAGTCACAATACCTTCCAGTACATCAACCTTCACACCTTTGGAAAGATTCTTCATTCCGAGCTTTCCGATCAGTTCATTCGTGATGTTTCCGGCCATGGAAGCAACACCTTCCACTTCTGTGGCAGCAAGCGCTGCAATGATCGCTACAACTTCATCTGCAATCTTAATCTCGCCCTTGCTTGCGTCGTTCTGTATTGTATAAATATTTCTTTCGTCCTTTGCCATAATCAAAACCTCCTGTTTTGTCTGATTCTTTCTACATTATATCAAAAATCTTTCTATTTGAAAAGATTTTTATGAACGTCCGAATTCTGACAAAATAAGTCCTTCATTTCGCTCTTCTGTCATACGGATACTCCATTCATGCGCAAAGAGAAGAAGCGGACGACCCTTCAGATCCATGATCTTCTTCATATCTGATGTTCCGCTTAAGCGATCCATATCGATCTCTTCATTCTCGATCCAGCGGATATATTCATATGGCAGATTCTCCAGACGGATCTCTACATTGTACTCATTTTGAAGACGATACTTCAACACATCAAACTGAAGTACACCTACAACACCTACGATGATCTCTTCCATACCCGTGTTGAATTCCTGGAAGATCTGGATTGCACCTTCCTGTGCGATCTGATTGATTCCCTTTACAAACTGCTTTCTCTTCATCGTATCAACCTGACGGACACGCGCAAAGTGCTCCGGTGCAAAGGTTGGGATTCCTTCGTAAGCAAATTTCTCTTTTGATGTTGTCAATGTGTCTCCGATTGAAAAGATACCCGGGTCAAATACTCCGATGATATCTCCGCCGTAAGCCTTGTCGATCATCTTTCTCTCGCTTGCCATCATCTGCTGTGGCTGGGAAAGACGCACATCCTTTCCTCCCTGCACATGATAAACACTCATACCGGCCTCGAATTCTCCGGAACAGATTCTCATGAATGCAATTCTGTCTCTGTGGGCTTTGTTCATATTCGCCTGGATCTTAAATACAAATGCTGAAAAATCTTTCTCAGTCATTGGATCGATCTCACCATGATCTGATTTTCTCGGAAGCGGAGAAGTTGTCATCTTCAGGAAATGCTTCAGGAAAGTCTCTACACCAAAGTTGGTAAGAGCAGATCCGAAAAATACCGGTGAAAGCTGTCCCTTATCAACCAGTTCCTGATCAAATTCAGCGGCTGCTCCGTCCAGAAGTTCGATCTCATCTGCAAGAATGTCTTTTGCCTCTGCTCCGATCAGTTCTTCTGTCTCCGGTGCATCGATCGGTATCATCTTCACTTCACCCATCGCAGTACCTTTTTTCGTGTCTGAGAACAACTCAACTTCACGTTTCGCTCTGTCGTAAACTCCCTTGAATTCCTTACCGGAACCAATCGGCCAGTTGATCGGACAAGTTGCGATTCCAAGTTCTTTCTCAATATCATCCAGCAATTCAAAGGTATCCTTCGCCTCACGGTCGAGCTTATTGATAAATGTAAAAATTGGAATATGACGCATCACACAGACTTTAAACAGCTTTCTTGTCTGTGCCTCAACACCTTTGGACGCATCAATGACCATGACTGCGGAATCCGCTGCCATCAAAGTACGGTATGTATCCTCTGAGAAGTCCTGATGTCCCGGTGTATCCAGAATATTAATACAGTATCCGCCATAACTAAACTGAAGTACAGAAGAAGTTACAGAAATACCTCTCTCCTTCTCAATCTCCATCCAGTCGGAAACCGCATGCTTCGCAGTTGCTTTTCCCTTAACAGATCCTGCCTGGTTGATGGCTCCTCCGTACAGAAGGAATTTCTCTGTCAATGTTGTCTTACCGGCATCCGGATGGGATATAATGGCAAATGTTCTTCTTTTCTTTATCTCATTCGTAATTTCTGACATTTCTAATCTCCTATCATTTTTCACGCAATAGATAACTGTCCGCAGGCATCCCGTAGACAGTTACATAATAAACCAGTAAATAGTGTATCACAAGTCCTCTCTGACAGCAAATCTTTTATAAAAAAGTTTTTCCAAAAATAGACTTTCTATTCATGAATTGGTGTGATTACAATCTTCTCCGGCTTCACATCTGACTTTCTTGTCACAATATCCTCAATCTGGGCACGGTTTGCATCTGTAAGTTCCTCTGCATTTACAACAACGTCCGCACTGTCCTCCCCCAGACTTACCACTGCCTCTGAAAATCCTTTTGTTGCCATCAGTGTCTCAATTTCCATCTCCGTCTCTGATTGTTTTGTAAGCTCCACCATCTGTGCAACTGCATCTGACTTTTCCTCTTCACTGAGCTCTGTATTGTCTATGATCGACTGCAACGTCTCTTTATTCTGTGCACGCACCTGTTCTCTTGTAACTTTCGCCTGGGCCACCGTGGTCTGGGCTGAACCATTTGTAAGAACCGCCTCTCCAGGTGTTCCTTCTGTTTCAGAATCATTACTTTCAATTTCTTCGCTTCCTGCTTCTGTATCTTCCTGTGAAATATCTAAAAGTTCCTGATTTGTAAGATCTGCATTAGCTTCTTTTGTTCCCTTCGCATTCTCACCAAACAGACGTCCTGTGTAGTTCAGATATCCTGCTGCCGCGATCATAACCGCAAGTGCCACAATGATCAACTGGTTTTTCTTCACTTTCCCTTTCATTAAGATGAACCTCCTTTTATGTAGACGCACGTTTCATTATTTTTATCTTATGCGCTTCTACACCAAATAATGCCTGCACCGCTTCTGTCAGATTCTTCACGACAACTGCATTCCCACCTCCATCTGCTATTACAAGAACACCCTCCACTTCCGGTGCATTTTCTTTACTTACATACGGAATCTGCGTTCCGTCTGTCCCCTGACTGTACACGGTCGTTTTATCCAGAGATTTCTCTTCACTTTCTCTTGTCTCTCCCTGACTGTCTGCTTCCTTCGTTGTCTGATGTGTGCTTTGCTGATCTTTTTCAACCACTTTCTGTCCTGTAGACTTTAATGTGATCATCACCGTCACCTTTCCAGCCCCATCTACGACGCCGAGTGTCTGCGCTGTCTTTTGTTCCAGATATTTTTCATAATCTGCCATGGAATCTGTCTCATACGCCTCGCCTTTCCCTGATTCCCCGTCAATCCGTGTATCCTTATCCACCTCCCCTGTCTTCGGAACCGGAACCGCAACTACAAGAAGCAGCAGTCCACACAAAAATAAAATGACTAATCTTGTTCTTTTCTGACCGCGATCCGCCTCTTTTATCTTCCTTGTGTATCCCACGATCCTTTCCTTCCATTCCAGCCAATTATTGCCCAATTCCGATTTCCTCCCGTTTTATAGAATCCGACATACGCTCTATTTCTTTCTCATATTGCTGATACACTTCTTTCTGATAAAACCGCTCTGTTTTCAGTCCTTTCAACGCTGCAACCGGGGATAATACAAGTAAGATCAGGACAAGTCCACAGAAAAAACGAATATATTTTTCATAATCCTTTCCCGGAATCACCTGCAGAACAGCACTCATAATGAGAAGCATTGAAATAATTTTTTGTATCCATTGTGTAAGCATCTGGCAGATTCCTCCTCTCTCCTCTGAAACCTTAAGATGTTACAGCTACCACGATTGCAATACTTAAGACAAACAGCAGTGTTGTGGATGCTATCACCTTCACCATAAGCTGATAGCCAGAACTAACTCCGGATATGCACGTTGTAATTCTCCGGTCAGAAACCGGTTGGACTAATGCTGCCACAAGTTGGTACAAAAACGCTAATATCAGAAATTCCACCAGTGGAACAAGCGCCAGAACAGCTATAAAAATCATTCCTGCCACACCGATTCCATTCTTAAGCAGTACTGCAACTCCTAATGCGACATCCATTGTACCTCCGGCAATATCTCCGATCCACGGAACCGCCTCCAATGTTCGCCCTGCAGCAGTCATCTTCAAAGAATCAATCGCCGGATTCAAAAATCCCTGGATCAGACTGACCCCACTCACAGCGGCAATCATACTTTTCAGGCTCCATTGGATACATTTTTCCAGAAGTTCTGCAAATTCTGAGAAAAGGTCTTCTCCGGTCAGGCAGGATAAGATCCTCACCATCCCATAGATCTTCACCGCCGGTAAAAGAAAGTGAAGTACAAGCAGTTCCACCAGATAGATCAGGAACAATATTATATTATAAAACATCAACGCCGAACTGCTCTTTCCTGTAAATGCAACCGCCAGAAAGAAGCTTGGGCAAAACACCTGCATCAATTGGACAAGCTCTCCTGTTTTTTCTTCGGCATATAAATTCATCGATCGATATGCTTCCAGGCAGATTGCGATCACAACAAGATACAAAATATAAAAACCCGCTTCCGCTGTCTGTCTGTTTTGAAAGATGCTTGTAAAATTCGAGAAAAATGCAGCTGCCACTGTAATCAGCAGCAGGCGCGCCAGATTCTTCCTTCCTTTCTGAAAAACAGAAAACACCTGTCCTGAAAGAAACTCAAGAAATCTTTCTCCTAATTCCTGCGTGTTTCCGCTGATCAGCATCTCTGTAAGATCACGAAACCGTATGTTTTCTCCCAGTTCTGTCTCTCCTGATAGCTGATCGATCTGTCTGAAATCAAATTCATCCAGCAGACTTTCTTCCATTTGTTCCAGCTCATCCTCCAACACCCCTGAACGATCTTCTGTTGTCTTTTCCTCCGCTGTATCATACTCTGCTGCATACACGCTGCCGCATCCTGCCACAATCGTAAATAAAAACACAAAACAGAAGAGCTTTTTCCAAAAATGTTTTTCCCTTTTCATATCAGAAAATCTCCGATCAGTTCCAGCAGCGCAAGAAGTACCGGCATTCCTATCGCAAGGATCGTCAGCTTTGTAAAAGTCTCAATCTGCACAGCAATATTCTGATACCCTGCATCTTTACAGAGTCCGGATGCAAATTCAGCCACATAAGTCACGCCGGCCATTTTCAACAGAATCCCCATCTGTCCGGCATCCAGTTTTATATAATCAGCAATTTTCTTTACTGTCTGCACAAAGATTTCAAGTCGTGAAAGCATACAAAGAAATAAAAACAGGCTGACTGCAAGACTCACATAAATGCCATATTCACTTTTCCCGCTTTTAAACTGCAAAGCAATTAATGTTCCCACGACACCCAAAAGCGCGATTTGTATACTATTCAATTCTGTTCCGCCCCCTTAAAGAGAAAACAATTGCCGGATTGAAGAAAATAAGTCATAAATTGCAGGGAGAACCCAGGATAATACAAGAATCAGCCCTGCAAGACTTGTCAGGAATGCCTGTTCCTCTCTGCCGCTGTGCTTCAAAACCTGACTCAGAATGGATACAAGAATTCCCACTGCCGCAATTTTAAATATCAGATTGATACTCATACTCTCCCTCCTCTCCCTTTTGTTCCCGCCCTTTTAAAGCAGAAGGATCACAAGAAAAATCCCGCCTGCTGCCCCCAGCCAGCCACCGAGTTTTTTCTTCTCAGACGTTTCTACAGTTCTCTTTTCAATTTCTATATCCAGCCTTTTCAAATGATATTCCAGCAGACGGACAACACCTTCTCTGTCTCCTATTTCAAGCAGTTCCCCCGGCTCGCAGATCAGAGGATTTATTTTCCCTCTCCATTTCAGTTCCGGGAGATCTTTTTCTATCGTATCTGTCCACAAGTCAGCAAACCGTTTTTCCTGTGTGCCCTGGCATTGAAATGCCAGATCCATCAGCCAGTTTTCATAAGGCTCCTTCTCTCTTGATGCGATTTTATAAAAAATTTCCGAAAGCGGAATTCCTGCATACAGTAATTCGCCCTTTATTTGTTCTATAATTCTTCGGAAATGAATCAATTCTTCCAGATAATTCCGAAGTTCTTTTCCATACATCCATCCTGCTCCGGTCGTCGCCAGCAGGATAAGAAAACATCCGACTAATTTCTGCACAGCACACTTCCCCGCTCATCATAGATTTCCCGGATCTTTCCAGGGCCGTGATCCTGCCCAAGCACAACATAACGCTGAAACATTCTTCTGCGAATCAGATCTCCCAGGATCGGCTTTTTAGAAGCCTCATCCATATCAAGACTGTGTACACTTGCGATCAGCCGGCAGCCACACTGCATGGCATATTCAATCGCATGGATATCCTCACTTGTACCGATCTCATCCACTGCGATCACACGCGGCGCCATAGAACGGATCAACATGATCATCCCCTCCGCTTTCGGGCAGCAGTCTAAAATATCAGTTCTTGTACCCAGATGATTCTGCGCGATTCCAAGATAACATCCGCCAAGCTCTGATCTTTCATCTACCACACCAACAGAACACCCTTTTATGTATTCATTTCCATCCGATATCTGACGGATCAGATCACGGATCAGAGTAGTCTTTCCACAACACGGCGGAGAAATGATCAATGTATGGCAAATCTGTTTATTTTCCGTAATATATGGAATCAATGCGTCAGCACACCCGAGTACCTCGTGAGAAATTCTTACATTTAGCGAAGAAATATACTGTATATTTTTTACTTTTTCATTTTCTATAATTACTTTTCCTGCCACCCCGACCCTGTGACCTCCTTCCACTGTAATAAATCCCTGTTTCAACTCATTTTCATATGCATAGAGCGAATAATGACAAATATATCCCATTGTCTCACCAATATCTTCTTTCGTAACCAGATACGGGTGTACCAGGTCCGGAAGAACCCGTTCCTGCCCTTTCATCTGAATCAGCAGCGGCTGACCTGTACGTATCCTGATCTCCTGCAGTTCCTCCGGATTACTGACGGATTCTTCTACAAGCTTACGGATTTTTTCTGCCAGCAGATTCCAGACCTGCATCTTCTTTTTCTTTCTTTCCATTTCCATCTTGTCCACCTCTCCCGTTGTTGTCCGCGCCCCTCCTCTCTACACAATATATGGATAAGATTCTTAAAGTATTCCTTGCGCATACAAGAAAAGAGGAACAAAACCCAGTTTCCTGAATTCTGTTCCTCTTTTCTTATTCTTTCTGATTCTTATTCTGCAACATCTTTCATGCTGAAGCTGAATCTTCCCATCTTATCTTTACCAAGGCATACAACCTTCACAACATCACCGATGCTTACAACGTCTTCTACCTTGTCAACTCTCTGTTTAGAAAGCTTGGAAATGTGTACCATACCTTCTTTACCCGGTGCAAACTCAACGAATGCTCCGAATTCTTTGATGCTGATAACCTTTCCTTCAAAAAGCTGTCCTGCTTCATAATCTGTAACAATTGTCTGAATGTACTTCGCAGCTTTCTCCATGTTCTCTTTCTCTGTACCGCAGATAGATACATTTCCTTCATCATCGATGTCGATCTTAACACCTGTCTCGTCGATGATCGCATTGATCGTCTTTCCACGCTGTCCGACAACATCACCGATCTTCTGTGGATCGATCTGCATCTGGATGATCTTCGGTGCAAACTCTCCAACTTCTTTTCTTGGCTCAGCGATTGCTTTATTCATAACTTCATCCATGATGTAAGTTCTTGCTTTCTTTGTAGCAGCGATCGCTTCTTCGATGATCGGTCTTGTCAGTCCATGGATCTTGATATCCATCTGGATCGCTGTGATACCTTCGTGAGTACCTGCTACCTTGAAGTCCATGTCTCCGAAGAAGTCCTCGAGTCCCTGGATATCTGTCAGTACAAGGTAATCATCATCTGTCTCACCTGTTACAAGTCCTGCTGAGATACCTGCTACAGCAGACTTGATCGGCACACCTGCTGCCATCAGTGACATACTGGATGCGCAGACACTTGCCTGTGATGTAGATCCGTTAGACTCAAATGTCTCAGATACTGTACGGATCGCATATGGGAACTCAGACTCGCTTGGAAGTACCGGAAGAAGTGCTCTCTCAGCCAGTGCTCCATGTCCGATCTCACGACGTCCCGGACCTCTGGAAGGTCTTGTCTCTCCTACAGAGTAGGACGGGAAGTTGTAGTGATGCATATATCTCTTTGTCTTCTCTGCTTCATCAAGGCCGTCAAGCTTCTGTGCTTCAGAAAGCGGAGCAAGTGTTGTCATTGTACAGATCTGTGTCTGTCCTCTTGTGAACATAGCGGAACCATGAACTCTCGGGATCAGGTCTACTTCTGCTGCAAGCGGTCTGATCTGATCGATCGCACGACCATCCGGACGCTTGTGATCTTTGAGGATCATCTTTCTTACTGTCTTCTTCTGATACTGGTAAACAGCCTCACCAAGCTTTGCAAGATACTCTTCGTTGTCTGCAAATGCTTCCTCAAGTCTCTCTGTGATCACACGGATATTCTCTTCTCTTGTCTGCTTGTCATCTGTAAATACAGCCTCTTCCATCTCAGCTGCCGGAACAATCTCCTGGATCGCATCAAAGAGTTCCTGCGGAACAGCAAAGCTCTGGTACTCATGTTTCGGCTTTCCACACTCTGCAACGATCGTGTCAAAGAAAGCGATCACTTTCTGGTTCAGGTCATGTGCTGCAAAGATTGCTTCGATCATCTTCGCTTCCGGAACTTCCTTCGCACCGGCTTCGATCATGATAACCTTTTCCTTTGTAGAAGCAACTGTCAATGCAAGATCAGATACTTCCTTCTGTGCTGCTGTCGGGTTGAATACGAATTCTCCGTCAACAAGTCCAACCTGTGTTGTAGAGATCGGTCCGTCAAACGGGATATCAGAAATACTTGTTGCAAGTGCTGCACCGAGCATAGCTGTAAGCTCCGGGCTGCAATCCTGATCTACAGAAAGAACCAGGTTCTCAAGTGTTACGTCATTTCTATAATCCTTCGGGAACAGAGGACGCATCGGACGGTCGATCACGCGGTCTGTCAGGATCGCATTCTCAGATGCTTTACCCTCTCTCTTATTAAATCCTCCCGGGATCTTTCCTACAGCGTACATTCTCTCATTGTACTCTACGCTGAGTGGGAAGAAATCAATTCCTTCTCTCGGCTTGTCAGATGCTGTTGCTGTACACAGTACAGTTGTATCGCCATAATGCATCAGCACTGCACCATTCGCCTGTTTTGCCACACGGTCAACATCCACACGCAGTGTTCTGCCGGCCAGTTCCATTTCAAACTTTTTATACATGGTTTTCTCCTTTTATCTTATCTTCGTTTTATATGAGCAGAACAATTCGCTCCGAAACTACTGAAAAATGTACTATTATATAACAATTATACTTCTCTGCGATCAACAGCTAGTGCACTTTTCAGTGGTCTCGGTTCTTCTCTGCCCATAAGCTTTTAAATTATATCATATTCCATAATAAGAAGTAAATAGTTTTCCCAAAAAAGAACAAAAAGTACCAAAAATTCAGACAAAAAGAAACAGATCAGAAACCACATCATCAGATGCAGCTTCTGATCTGTCAATTGATCTTCTTTTTTGGAAAATCTTATTATTTTCTCAGACCAAGTTTCTCGATCAGAGCACGGTATCTCTCGATATCTACTTTCTTGAGGTATGCAAGAAGTCCTCTTCTCTGTCCAACCATCTTAAGAAGTCCTCTTCTTGAGTGGTGATCCTTCGGGTTAGCTTTGAAGTGATCTGTCAGCTCGTTGATTCTTGCTGTAAGGATAGCAACCTGTACTTCCGGTGATCCTGTATCTCCCTCTGTTCTTCCAAATTCTTTGATGATAGCCTGTTTCTTCTCTTTTGCGATCATTGTAATATCCTCCTTAAAATTCTTAGTTAAACCGCCTGGCATTAAGCAATGGTCGGAGTGATCCGATTACCGAACACCGGCTGATTTGATACCTCGGATAGTATAGCACAGAGATATCTGCTTGTAAAGCACAAATTTAAAATCTTTTATCTTTCATCTAATGGATGATTTTTCAGATATTCCCCGCCATACTGCATATCTTTCATCACGCGGTCTTTGAGTTCTTCAACCGAATGGAATTTCGTTTCCGGACGTTCGAACTCCAGGATCTGCACCGTAGCTGTCTTCCCGTAAGCATCGCCTTCATATCCGTAAACATAAACTTCAAACAGTCGTCTTTTCTCTTGCGCAACGGTCGGTTTCACCCCGGCATTTCCAACACCGCCATACCATACACCATCCACAAGGACACGGCAGGCATAGACTCCGTACTTTGGCAGGATTTTCTTTCCCTGCGGTGCAAGATTCATTGTCGGAAATCCAAGTGTTCTTCCAAGCTGCTGTCCATGTTCCACAACGCTGGTGATCTCATACGGATACCCCAGAAGCTCATTTGCAAGAGGAACATTTCCATCAAGAAGAAGTTCCCGGATATAAGTGCTGCTGATCTCCCGGTCTTTATAATATGCTTTCTCGACCACATCAACTGTGTAGCCATACTTTGCCGCATATTTCTCCAGCATCTGATGATTGCCTCTTTTTTCATGACCGAAGTTAAAATCGGTTCCGACAACAATGTGTGATGCGTGCAGCTTCTTATACAGGATTTCATCGATAAATTTCTCTGCTTCCATCTCCATCATTTCTCTCGTAAATGGAATCTCGATCAGATAATCTACCTTGTCCTCAAGAAATGCCCTTCGCTCTTCATTTGTCATCAGACAATCTCTGTCCATATCAAATGCACAAACGACACTGTCGCAGTCTTCCTTCTTCGCATATTTCATTATTCTGTTGAGCAGCTTCTGATGTCCTCTGTGCAATCCATCAAACTTTCCAAGCGTTACCGCTGTGTGATTTCTTCCGTCAAAGGCATCTAATCCTTTTATATATTGCATGTCTGTCTTATTCGTCCTTTATTTCTCAATTTTCTCTGCTTCAGGATCCAGAAACATCTTCTTAATATGGAACAGCTTCTTCGGTGCACGATACTGATAAAGGCCGATAAAGTTCTTTCTGGAATCATATACTCTGACTTCCTGTCCATCTGTCCACTCTTCTTTTTCTAACAGAAAACGCTCCGGAAGATCATTTCCGTTATAAGACATCCATGCCTTCGCATCCGTCACAGTAACGGCCGGCAATTCCGCAAAGATCTGATCCAGCGGAGTGAAAAGTTCTGCACCGTCTCCCTGCTCCATCTTCTGACGCACCTCATCCAGTGTTACCGCATCTTCTTTCAGGAAGCGGCCGACTTTCGTACGCTCGAGTTCTTCCATACAGCCACCCACCTGAAGCTTCTCTCCGATGTCATGGCACAAGGTACGGATATATGTTCCCTTAGAACAGTCCACTTCCATGCGTACATGTGGAAGATTCATCTCCAGAATGCGGATTCCATGGATCTGGACTCTTCTGCTCTTACGCTCCACGGTCTTTCCTTCACGAGCAAGCTCATAAAGCTTCTTTCCATTCACTTTCAATGCAGAGTACATCGGCGGAACCTGATCATATTCTCCGATAAAGGATTCGATGCAGGAACGCACTTCCTCTTCCGCCAGATCCCCCGGATCCTTCTCTTCCAGAACCTCTCCGGATATATCCTGCGTATCTGTCGTCTTTCCCAAAAGCAGCAGAGCCTCATAGGTCTTATCATGATCGGTCAGAAGCTCACAAACCTTTGTTGCTCTCCCAAGACACACCGGAAGGACTCCCGTTGCATCCGGATCAAGCGTACCTGTATGGCCGATTTTCTTCTGTCCGACAACTTTTCGAAGAACTGCAACCACATCATGGGAAGTGTATCCTTTTTCTTTGTAAATATTAACTATTCCGTTTATCATTTTTCCTCGTTTTTCTCTTCTGCCGCTCTAAGCTGTCTTTCAATTAAAAGTGTCAGATTGTTGATCACATCATGCGGGGAACCTTTCATCGTAACACCGGCTGCTCTCACATGGCCGCCACCACCATAATATTTCGCTACCGCACTCACATCAACGATTTCCTTTGATCTAAGGCTTACTTTAAATGTCTGTGGCTCCAGCTCGTAGAGAAGGATTGCAACCTCCACACCTCTTGTCTGACGCAATACGCTGACAATTCCATCCAGATCAGACGGTTTCGCTTGGAAGAACTCCATTTCTTTCAAACGTATCACTGAGACAACCGCTTTCTTGTTCAGGATCATCATGCTCTCAAGAAGTGCCTTTCCAAGCATCTGATTCTGAACATAGGACTTTTCAAAATACGTTCCGTCAATGATCGCGCTTCCGTTGATTCCTTTTCTCAAAAGTGCAGCACCGACTTCCATTGTCTCCGGTGAAGTACAGGAATACTGGAATACTCCGGTATCATGCACAATTCCCATATAAAGGAAAGATGCGATCTCTTTCGTAATCTTTTCCTCATCCAGCAGATGGAAAACAAGTTCAGAAGTAGAACTTGCATCCGGCACGATATAATTCGTGTCTGCAAAAGACTCGTTACTGATGTGGTGATCCACACATAAAGTCTCCTTTGCATTCTGGAACACCGGCTCGGAAAAACCAAGACGTCTTGCGTCCCCACAATCCAGACTGATGAAAAGGTCATAAACTTTGCCTTCTACGATCTCATGCTTCGGCACATCCCTGTGTCCCATCATCTGAAATGCTTCCGGGATCTCCTCCAAATACAGGTCTGTCTCAATCTCCGGATAATAAGTGGTCAGATAAAGATATAATCCAAGTGTAGAACCAACGCAGTCCCCATCCGGACGAATGTGTCCGCCAATGGCTACACTGTGTTTCCCTTTTAATACATCGTTTAATACGATCATCTATTCCTCAGCTCCATCCTTCAAATCTCTTGTCACTTCGTCAATTTTCTTGCTGATATTTACTCCATATTCAATGGACTGGTCTACGATAAATGTAATCTGTGGTGTGTTGCGCATATTCACTGTACGTGCAAGTTCTCTGCGGATATATCCCTCTGCACTCTGAAGACCTTTGATCGTATCTTCCTGTGCTTTCTTGTCTCCGAGAACACTGATATATGCCTTGCATGTCTTGAGATCCGGTGCTACTTCAACAGCAACAACAGATGTCAGCGGTGCAACACGTGGATCTTTGATCCCGCCACGCAGAATGTTGCTCAGCTCACGCTGTACTTCTGCGTTGACTCTTGTATTCTTAATACTGTTCTTTCTCATGTTCTAACTCCTTTTTTATACAGAAAAGTTACTCCTGCAATGTATGACCCCTGCACGAGTAACAATTCTGTCACCTGCTGACGATCACAACACTCTGCAAATGTCAGCATCTTTTATTCTTACTTGCGTTCTGTCTCTACCATCTTATAGGCTTCAACCTGATCGCCTTCTTTAATGTCGTTGTAGTTCTCGAATACGAAACCACACTCATATCCTGTTCTGACTTCCTTCACGTCATCTTTGAAACGCTTCAGAGATGCCAGCGGTCCGTCGAATACAACGATTCCGTCACGGATCAGACGAACAGAACAGTTTCTCTCGAAGATACCGTCAAGCACATATGCACCTGCAATTGTTCCAACTCCTGATGCCTTGAATGTCTGACGTACTTCCGCATGACCGAGAACCTTCTCCTCGAAGACAGGATCCAGCATACCCTTCATGGCTGCCTCTACATCCTCGATCGCATTGTAGATAACTCTGTAAAGTCTTAAATCAACACCCTCGCGCTCAGCGATTTCTTTCGCTGTTGCATCCGGACGAACGTTAAATCCGATGATGATCGCATTTGATGCAGATGCAAGGATAACGTCAGATTCGTTGATCGCACCAACACCGCCGTGGATGATCTTAACAACAACTTCATCGTTACTCAGCTTCAGAAGGCTCTGCTTGATTGCCTCTACAGATCCCTGAACATCAGCCTTAACAACAATGTCAAGTTCTTTCAGGTTACCTTCCTGGATCTGGTTGAACAGATCATCCAGAGACATCTTGGACTTCGTCTCTTCCAGAAGTTTTACCTTGTTCTGGGAAATAAATGTCTCTGCAAATGCTCTTGCTTCTTTATCAGAATCACATCCTACGAATACTTCTCCTGCATTCGGAACATCGTTCAGACCAAGGATCTCAACCGGCTGGGACGGACCTGCTTCTTTCACACGTCTTCCCTTGTCATCCATCATCGCTCTTACACGACCATGAGCGCTTCCTGCTGCGATCGCATCTCCTACATGGAGTGTACCTTTCTGTACAAGAACTGTTGCAACAGATCCCTTACCTTTATCAAGCTCAGCCTCGATCACAAGACCACGTGCCGCACGGTTCGGGTTCGCTTTCAGTTCCATAACCTCTGCTGTCAGAAGGATCATCTCAAGAAGATCCTGGATTCCTTCATGTGTATGCGCTGATACCGGAACAAAGATTGTGCTTCCGCCCCAGTCTTCCGGGATCAGTTCGTATTCTGTCAATTCCTGTTTTACACGTTCAACATTCGCACTTGGTTTATCGATCTTGTTGATTGCAACAATAATCTCAATTCCTGCTGCTTTCGCATGGTTGATCGCCTCAATTGTCTGTGGCATAACACCGTCATCCGCAGCAACTACAAGGATTGCGATATCTGTAGAGTTTGCTCCACGCATACGCATTGCAGTAAATGCCTCATGTCCCGGTGTATCGAGGAATGTGATCTTTTCTCCGTTGATCTCAACAACAGATGCACCGATGTGCTGTGTGATACCACCAGCCTCACGGCCTGTCACATTACTGTTACGGATCGCATCCAAAAGAGATGTCTTACCATGGTCAACATGACCCATAACACATACAACCGGAGGACGTTTTACCATAAGGCTTTCGTCTTCTTCATCCTCTTTCAGAAGTTCTTCGATCACATCTACAACTTCTTCTTTCTCACAGAGAACATCGAATTCCATTGCGATCTCTTCTGCTGTCTCGTAATCAACTTCCTGGTTTACAGTTACGATCTTGCCCTGCATGAAAAGCTTCTTAACAATAACAGAAGGAACGATCTTCATCTTATCAGCAAGCTCTTTGATTGTAAGAACTTCCGGAATCACAATCTGTTTGATCTGCTCTTCCTGCTTCTCTTCCTTTACCTGTGGCTTCTTCACTTCCACTGCCGGTTTCTGCTTCTTGCCTTTTCTTCCTTTTCCTTCGAAAGCTTCATCTCTGTATTCTTTTTTCTTATTGTCTCTTTCTTTGTCTTTCGCTTTGTTTCTCTGTGTCTTCTGCTGTTCTACGATCGGTGCAGCGTCACTTCTGTCGTTTCTGCGATTGTCATTTCTTCTGTCAGAGCGCTGTCCCTGTCCACGTCCGTCTCTTCCGTCACGGTTCTCTCTTCCATCACGGTTGTCGCGTCCCTGGAATCCGTCACGTCCACCTCTGTCAGAACGCTGTCCGCGTCCGTCTCTGTCCTGACGTGGTCCTCTGTTTTCGCCTCTGTTCTCGCCATTGGAACGTCTGTCTCCAAATGGTTTCTGTCCCGGTCTGTCAGAACGTACCGGTCTTCCCTCACCACTCGGACGGCCTGTTCTTTCTGTTCTTGATCCCTGCGGTCTCTCAGAACGTGTTCCGTTCTGTGCCGGACGTGCCGGTCTGTCCTCTGCTGCACGAACCGGTCTTTCGCTTCTTGCTGCCGGTTTCTCTGTACGAGCCGGTTTTCCTTCACCGTTCGGACGGCTCTGTCCTGCTGCCGGACGTTTGCCCTCACCGTTTGGACGACCCTGGTTCTGTCCCTGACGTCCCTGTCCCGGTGCCGGACGTTTTCCCTGCAGTCTGCTGCTGTTCTTTGAATTCTGTGGGCGAACTACAAATGCAAGATTTTTTTTCTTCGGAGCGCCCTCTTTTTCTGTTGTTTTATCTGCAGCCATCTCAGCATCTTTGCCTGCTGCTTCTCTTCTAATATCTTCTGCCACGTTATCCTCCCTGGTGTTTAAACTCTTTTTATTTTCACTCTGCATCTTCTCATCTGCCATATAAATCTACCTCCTTCAAGCAATCAACGGGGAACCTTTGTCTTCTACTCCCATTCATCAGGTACGGGATTTCAGTTCTTTTAATATTCCTTTTGCAAATCCTTCGTCTAATATCGCCAGAGATGCACGGAATTGTTTTCCCATCGCATGCCCCAAGGTATCTTTATCTCCATAAACTATCATCGGAACTTTATAAAATTCACACATATCACGGAATTTTTTCTTTGTATTATCTGAAGCGTCTTCTGCAACAACTACAAGGCTTGCTCTTCCGGACTTTGTCTGTCCTTCTGTCATAAATTCACCGCTTGCGCAGCGCCCTGCTTTCGTTGCCAGACTGATCAGAGACAGTACTTTATCTCTAGCCAATCTCATCCATCTCCTTTTCCAGCCGTTCATATACTTCCTGCGGTATTGCCTGCTTAAAGGAACGCTCCAGTCCTCTGTTCTTCACAGCCCGCTCAAAACATGCCTTCTGCGGACAGAGATACGCTCCACGTCCGTTTTTCTTTCCGGTTGTGTCAACAACAAATTCTTCTTCCTCTGTTCTGAGGATCCGAATCAGTTCCTTCTTTGGTTTCATCTCGCCGCAGCCTACACATTTACGCATAGGTACTTTCTTCTTTACTGCCAAACAATTCACTCCCTCAGATCTTACTCTTCGTCTGTCTCAACGAATTCAATCTCATCTGCTCCGTCTTCGTCAGCTGCATCTGCCGGAACGCCATCGTACTCTTCTTCCTCTTCGCCGACTGTATAGCCTTCTTCTCCGACCATACCCATCTGCTCCATGTAGTTCTCCGGAAGATCTCCACACTCGATTGCCTGTGTCTCACTCTTGATATCGATCTTGTATCCTGTCAGGCGTGCTGCAAGTCTTGCATTCTGTCCTTCTTTACCGATTGCAAGAGAAAGCTGATAATCAGGAACGATAACTCCTGCAACCTTCTCATCAGGATCAGCCATAACAGAAATAACCTTCGCCGGGCTGAGTGCATTCTCAATCAGAAGTGCCGGGTTCTCATCCCAGTTGATGATATCAATCTTCTCACCACGAAGCTCTTTTACGACTGCATTTACTCTTGCACCGTTCATACCAACACAGGCTCCGACCGGATCAACATTCGGATCATTAGACCATACAGCCATCTTTGTACGGGAACCAGCCTCACGGGCAATGCTCTTGATCTCAACTGTTCCGTCCTTCACCTCTGCAACCTCTGATTCAAACAGACGTTTTACAAGTTCCGGATGTGTACGGGATACAAGGATCTTCGGTCCCTTTGGTGTGTTCTTAACTTCTACGATATAAAGCTTGATACGCTCTGTCGGCTCGAAATGCTCTCCTTTCACCTGCTCGTTCTCTGTAAGGATTGCATCCGCTTTTCCAAGATTCACACTGATATTCTTGCCAATATAACGCTGTACGATACCTGTTACGATATCCTTCTCTTTCTCGAAATACTGATCAAATACTGCCTTGCGCTCTTCTTCTCTGATCTTCTGAAGGATCAGGTTCTTTGCATTCTGTGTTGCAATACGTCCGAACTCCTTGGAATGAAGCTCAACCTGTGCGATATCTCCGATATGAAGTGCCGGATTGATCTTCTCTGCATCCTCAAGGCTGATCTCGATTGCAGGATCAAATACTTCTTCTACAACTTCTCTCTCTGCATATACAGAGTAGTCACATGTATTGCGATCCATAATGATCTTGATGTTATCAGATGTTCCGAAATGGTTCTTACATGCACTTAAAAGTGAATTCTCAATGGCCTCCATCATGACATCCTTGCTGATGTTCTTCTCTTTTTCAAGAATATCCAATGCTTCGAGTAATTCTGTGTTCATTTTTCTTTCCTCCTAAATTAAAAATCCAAAGCCTGACGGATCAAAGCGATTTCTTTTCTGTCAAATGTCTGCTCTGTCTCATCTTCGTATGTGATGGTCACTGTGTTCTCATCATAACTCTTTAAAATTCCGACGAACTCTTTCTGTCGGTCGATCGCACGGTATGTGCGGATCTCTACTTCTTCTCCAAGATTTCTCTTGAAATCCTTCTCTTTCTTAAGTGGTCTTCCAAGTCCCGGAGAACTTACTTCAAAGATATAGGAGTCTTCAATATAATCCTTCTCATCAAGGATATCGGAGAATCTCCTGCTGACTGCCTCACAGTCATCCACGGCAATTCCGCCTGGTTTGTCAATATACGCGCGAAGGTACCAGGTACCTCCTTCTTTCACATATTCTACATCTACCAGCTCAAACCCGAGTTCCTCTATGATAGGCTCGAGAAGTGCTTCTGTCTGCTGTTCATAATCTTCTCTTCTGGACACGCTGCGTCAAACTCCTTTTCTTCTATAATATAGTTTGTGATCTGATTCATAAAGAATTTTCCATATCACCAAAGAAGAGTGAACTTTCGTCCACTCTTCTGCCAATTCCTTATGTAACTATATTTACTCTAGCACTTTTCTATGAGGAAATCAAGGGGTTTTTGCACATTTTCTTACAATGCCTCAAAAAATCCCGTGACTTTTTTACTCTTTACTCCTCTGCTTCCGGTAAGACTTCTAACGGCTTTTTGTCCCTGTTCCATCCCGCTTCGCCAGTTTCAGGCGGTTCAACGAAACCGTCTTTTCTCCATAAGTAATCTTCGTCTCTGTTCCTTCTTCAAAAAGGTAAACTTCTTCCAGTTCATCCTTCTTCTGAAGCTTGATTCCTCTGACACCGACAGCTGCTTTTTTCTTCTCCGGAACATCTGCAGACAAAAATCTCAGGAAATATCCATTCTTCGTCTGAAGAACAACATTCTGCTGCTCCGTCACTACCTTCACTGCGACAAGCTTGTCTTCTTCCTGCAGCTTTGTTGCCGCGATCGTACGCTTGGATACCTGGAATTCGCTTCCATCCACACGCTTGATCATTCCCTGTGCTGTTGCAAACAATAATTTTGAATAACGCATCTGCTCTTCTTCACAGATCATAACAACCTGTTCGTCACTGCTCGAATAATTACTTACATTATCAATCGGAATCCCTTTATCTCTGAACTTTCCATGCGGAAGGTCAAGTACCTTCACCTGATGCATCTTGCCTTCATCTGTAAACAGACAGAGTTTTCCAATGTTCATGCAATGCACAATGTATTTGTTCTCTTTGTCTGCTGCTTCTTTATTCCTCTCATAGACTCCGGTGTCTACTGTCTTCGCGTAACCAAAACGATCCATCAGAAAGACTACCTGCTGCTCTTCAATCTTCTTCTCTTCAAAAACAGCTTCTTCTGCATTCTCCACAACGGTACGACGCTTTCTTCCGAATTCTTTCTTGTAGCCGTCAAGCTCTTCCATGATCACACCTGCCATGGAATCATAGTTATTTAAAATATCTTCATAACGGGCAATATTTTCTAATGTCTTCTCATGCTCTTTCTGAAGTGCTTCAATCTCCAGACCGATCAGACGATAAAGACGCATCTCCAGAATCGCTGTCGCCTGACGTTCTGTAAAGCGGAGCATTGCCGCCATCTTTTTGGAAATCGCAGACTTGAACTTAATGTTTTCCGTCTCACCGTTTACCAGGCAGGCACGCGCATCTTTTACAGATTTACTTCCTCTTAAGATCTCAATGATCAGGTCGATCACATCACATGCTTTGATCAGACCTTCCTGAACTTCACTCTTCTCCCGCTCTTTGCCAAGCAGCGTTGTATATTTTCTTGTCGCAAGCTCAAACTGGAAATCCACATGATGCTCAATGATCTGCTTCAGACTCAAAGTCTCCGGTCTGCCATTTGCAACCGCCAGCATATTCACACCAAATGTATCTTCCAGACGTGTCTTCTTATAAAGCATGTTCTTCAGGTTCTCAACATCCGCACCACGCTTCAATTCGATCACGATACGGATTCCTTCTTTTGAAGACTGGTTTGAAATATCAACGATATCTGTCGTCTTCTTGGATTCCACAAGATTGCAGACATCGTTTAAGAACTTTCCAATCCCGGCTCCAATCATCGTGTATGGGATCTCTGTGATCACAAGCTGCTTCTTGCCACCTTTGAGTTCTTCCACTTCCACTTTTCCACGCAGCTTGATCTTTCCCTGTCCGCTCTCATAGATTGCCGGAAGATCGTCCTTATTGACCACGATTCCTCCGGTTGGGAAATCCGGTCCTTTGATATATTTCATCAGCTGCTTTGTCGTGATCTTGTCATTCTTCATGTAAGCTTTGACCGCATCGATCACTTCGCAGAGATTATGTGTCGGGATACTTGTCGCCATACCGACTGCGATTCCTTCCGCACCATTGATCAGAAGGTTCGGCACACGCATCGGAAGCACAAGGGGTTCTTTCTCCGTCTCATCAAAGTTCGGGCCAAAATCAATGACATTCTTATCAAGGTCAGCCAGACATACTTCCTGCGTGAACTTTGTAAGACGTGCCTCTGTATAACGCATCGCAGCAGCTCCGTCTCCCTCAATGGATCCAAAGTTACCGTGTCCGTCCACAAGAACCTGTCCCTTCTTAAACTCCTGCGCCATCACTACAAGAGAATCGTAGATGGAACTGTCTCCATGTGGATGATATTTACCCATCGTATCTCCGACAATACGTGCACTCTTACGATAAGGCTTATCATAACGGATACCAAGCTCGTACATATCATAAAGTGTACGACGCTGAACCGGCTTGAGACCATCACGGACATCCGGAAGTGCTCTGGCGATAATAACACTCATCGCATAATCAATATAAGATTTCTTCATAAGGTCAGAATATTCTGTTCTTATGATCTGTGATTCATTACTCATTCTTCTTCTCCTTAGATATCCAACTCTGCCTCTGTCGCATTTTCATAGATGAAATTACGGCGCGGCGGTACTTCGGTTCCCATCAGCATCTCCGTTACACTCGAAGCCATTCGGGCATCCTCAATCTCTACTCGTTTCAACATACGTCTCTCAGGATCCAGTGTTGTCTCCCAGAGCTGCTCCGCATCCATCTCTCCAAGACCTTTG
This sequence comes from uncultured Mediterraneibacter sp., assembly GCA_934309345.1. Taxonomy (GTDB): domain Bacteria; phylum Bacillota; class Clostridia; order Lachnospirales; family Lachnospiraceae; genus Mediterraneibacter. Next base: position 111,008 of record CAKRDD010000007.1, read on the forward strand.
TAGCGCTGAAGTGTAAACGGACCTGTATGTGTCTTTCTATAACGTTCCAGTGCCTTATCATCATACAGATACTCTTCTTCTCCGCTCTTCGGCATTGCCTTATAAAGTGGCGGCATTGCAATATACACATGTCCCTCAAAAATAAGCTCCGGCATAAAGCGATAGAATAAGGTAAGTAATAAGGTGGAAATATGTGCACCATCAACATCGGCATCAGCCATAATGATGATCTTGTCATATCTCAACTTTGTAATATCAAAGTCATTTCCATATCCTTCAGAGAATCCGCAGCCAAATGCATTGATCATCGTCTTGATCTCCGCATTGGCAAGCACCTTATCAATACTTGCTTTCTCCACATTCAAGATCTTACCACGGATTGGAAGGATTGCCTGATAGTTTCTGTTTCTCGCTGTCTTCGCAGAACCACCGGCGGAATCTCCCTCGACAATGAAGATCTCACATTTCTTAGGATCGCGGCTCTCACAGTTCGCCAGCTTTCCGTTGCTGTCAAAAGAATACTTCTGCTTTGTCAGAAGATTTGTCTTTGCCTTCTCTTCTGTCTTACGGATCTTAGCCGCTTTCTCCGCACTGGAGAGAACCGTCTTAAGTGTATCCAGATTACGGTCAAAGAAACGAACGATCTCTTCTCCTGTCACCTTGCTGACTGCTTTCGCCGCATCCGGGTTGTCCAGCTTCGTCTTCGTCTGCCCCTCGAATCTCGGATCCGGGTGCTTAATGGATACAATTGCTGTCATTCCGTTACGGATATCCGCACCGGTAAAGTTTGCATCCTTTTCTTTCAGGATTCCTATCTCTCTCGCATACTGGTTCATGACAGTTGTAAAGGTTGTCTTGAATCCTGTCAGATGTGTTCCGCCCTCTGCGTTATAAATATTATTACAGAATCCAAGTACATTCTCATGGAACTCATTCACATACTGCAAAGTAACCTCTACTTCAATCCCGTCTGCTTCCCCTTTGAAATAAACCGGATCGTGAAGTACTTCTTTCTTACGGTTCAGATCCTGGATAAATCCAATGATTCCTTCCGGCTCATGATATACAATGTGCTCAACACTTCCATCTCTCTTATCATCAAATACGATCGTCAGATTCGGATTCAGATAAGCTGTCTCATGCAGACGGCTCTTAACCTCTTCCGCTTTGAACTTTGTCTTCTCAAAGATCGTATCATCCGGCAGGAAATTTACCGTTGTTCCTGTCTTTCTCGTCTTTCCGATCTTAGGAAGGAGTCCATCTTCCAGTTCGATGACCGGAATTCCTCTCTCGTACCGGTCATGATGAACAAATCCATCCCTGCTGATCTTCACATCCATATAAGTAGAAAGAGCATTTACAACAGAGGAACCTACTCCGTGAAGTCCACCACTTGTCTTATATGCAGAATCATCAAACTTACCACCTGCATGGAGTGTCGTGTAAACCAGACGAGCCGCAGATACACCTTTCTGATGCATATCAACCGGAACCCCACGACCGTTATCTGAGACGGTTGCAGATCCGTCTTTTTCCAATGTCACCTGAATCTCACTACAGAACCCTGCCAGATGCTCATCTACTGCATTGTCCACGATCTCATAGATCAGATGATTCAGTCCCTTTGTAGAAACACTTCCAATGTACATTCCCGGGCGTTTCCGTACTGCCTCAAGACCTTCCAATACCGCGATACTCCCTGCATCGTATGTATTATTTCCCGCCATTACTCTTTCTCCTTCTTTCTCGAACTCAAACTGTTCTATACAGTCAATCAACAAATATGATATCATTTAACCATCTGATTTTCAACTCTTTTTCGCTCATATGTTCTATCGGTCTTCTTCTGACAGGAGATGACTGTAACCGTCTGACAGCCGTTTATTCTGTCACTACCCGCTTCAATGTCCGTTCCAGCACCTCCATTGCATTCTTCATCTCTTCCACCGTATTTGTCTGCGCTCCTGCTTCGATCAACAGAGACTTTGGCAGAAGATGAAGATTATAACGGTAAGCTTTCAGATAAATATGTCTTGCAAATCCCGGATAATACTGTTCCGATGCGATCTGCATCTGCAGGGAGAACGCCAGATTATCCTGGATATACGGATTATACAGATAGGCAATATCTCCATTTGTCCGTGTTCTGCTCAATCCATTAAAATACATGATCTTCGCAGTCGGTTTTCCATTCACTTCTGTCACCAGATGTGTGTCCTCATTTACACCGTCTCTGTGAAGATCGATCGCAACTTCAATCGTCGGATTTGCTTCCAGAACCGGCCGCACTGCACTTTCCGCATTCTCATACGCCCTGCTGCGGTCAAGTTTTCCATTGATAATATCATACACTCCGCTGTCATGAAGCGTCTCAATCCCATCCGCATTTAATAACTGCGTCAGATATTCCCCAATCCCAACGATGCTTGTAGATGGATCTCCCGGTATGGAGTCTGCAAATTCTTCCTGTGAATGTGTATGAAAGATCAAAATTTTCGGACCTCCTGTACTTTGATCTATCTTCATGCTCCGGTTTAAAAGATCATCCACATTAAGCTGTTCCGGTCCAATCATTGTAGAACTGTCTATCGTATAAAGATTGCTTGTCAGATATTCAAAATCACGCAGCCGCTCAATAGAAAGATCCATTCCCGGAACCGGCTGTTCTACAGCACTTTCCTGCGTTTCCGGCTCTGCTCCGACCAGTTTTCCCTCTTCATCTACCGCATGCTCATCATTTGCCTGGCACCGAAGAATCCATGCAATCGTCTCCTCATCTTCCAATACCTCTGCCTGTTCTTCCTTTCCCCTTTTTTCCGTCTGATCCTCCAGATATCCTGCCAACGGCATCCACACATGGAGTGGGATTGTGAAAATCCCTTCCTTTTCTGATCCTTGTTCTTTCTGATAAGAAAAAAGCGGAAGGTACAATTTCTGCGCATAAATCTGACTTTCTTCTAATAAAAATGTTCTCCCCTCTTCCAATGACCGGCTCATCCCAATTCCTAATGGAATACCTGCCAGAACCAGAATCACCCCATACCATTTCATACGTCGGATCGTTTTTTTCTTATACACACGCATTGCAGAGTCCTTCCGCTCATTTCTATCATTCTATTCGCTTTCTCCTGCATTTATATCAGAAAAAAGAAGATTCAATGACGCTGCTATCGTATGACTGATCTGATGGACCATTTCATCCACATCCTTTGGTGTCACAAACATTCCATTTAAATGTGGGGAGATCAATTCTTTTACAAACTCATATTTTTCCGCCGCACTATAAGAGCGCAAAATCTCTCCTGTACTCCTTAATGCCTGCGACTGTTCCAGTGCAGTGATGAAATTTTCCATCGTATCATTGACGATCGTTGCCGCATCAACAACCGTAGGCACTCCGATTCCGATCACAGGAACCCCCAGAGATTCTTCTGTCATTGCATTCCTGTAATTTCCAACACCGGAACCCGGATGAATTCCTGTATCGGCAATCTGGATCGTCCGGTTCAATCGTCTGCTGTTCCGCGCAGCAAGTGCATCCACTGCAAGGATCAGATCCGGCTTCGTCTCATGGACAATCCCACGGACGATCTCCGCCGTTTCCATCCCCGTCTGTCCCATCACGCCGGGAACAATTGCGCTAAGAACGATCAATTGTTCTGCAGACATCGCATATTTTCCGTATTCTTTTACTATATGGCGGTTTACTTCCAGATGATCTGCAACATAAGGGCCAAGCGCATCCGGTGTCACCGCTCTGTTACCGAGCCCGACAAAAAGAATCTTTAATTCTTTTCCATCTTCACAGGAGATTTTATGAAAGATCAATTCCCGGATGCAATCACAGATCCTCTCCTGCAATACCCTGCTATTTTCTTCCACATCCAATGCCAGATCCGGAGATTCCAGTGTCAGATAAATACCTGTCGGCTTTCCCATGATCTTCGCTCCATTCTCCGTCTCGATCACCACACGGGTCAGCCGGATCTCATTCTCCGCGTCATACTCTTCCTCCAGAACAACTCCCTGTACTTCTACATTGTCAGATGCAAAACGTTCCTTCTCCTCAAGTGCAAGATCCGTACGCACGCTGTAATTTTTCATCATAGCCTCCCTTTTCTCCGTGTCAAATTATAGATTACTGTATACTGTAACCATAGTTCACCTTATTACAGCCTATTTTTAGCATTTTTTTGTAAAATATGTATTGACAGAACACGTTTGTTGGACTAAAATAAATGAGTATGTTTCGATAGAACGTCCGTGTCCGAGTCTATTGAACACATGAATCACATTTGAAAATCATATGATAGAATATTTTGGAGGTGCACACATTGGCTAATATTAAATCTGCAAAGAAAAGAATTTTAGTAACAGAGACAAAAGCTGCTAGAAACAAAGCAATCAAATCTAAGGTTAAAACAGCTGTAAAGAAAGTAGAAACAGCTGTAGCTGAGAAGAATGTAGAGGCTGCTAAGGCTGCTCTTCACACAGCAATCGTTGAGATTTCCAAAGCTGGAAGCAAGGGTGTTTATCACAAGAAGACAGTTTCCAGAAAGATCGCTCGTCTTTCCAAAGCTGTTGACTCTATCGCTTAATTATAAATAGAGAATAGAATTTTCAGTCGCATCTGCTACCGTCATGGCAGATGCGACTTTTGTTATTCTTAGAACTATGTGGCGTATCCGCCACATCGATAAAATGCGTAGCATTTTATCGATGCCTGGCTGCTGCACGACGCCTCAGTCAAAAAGACCGGCACTTCCAAGTCTTAACCTGAAAGTACCGGTCTTCTATTCTCTATCTAATTCTGCAATCTCAGACAACTGATTAGTTGTTGATCAGTTTGTCCTCATCACTCCAGCTGTAAAGCTTTCTGATCTCAGCTCCAACCTTCTCTGACTGGTGCTCAGCAGCAAGTTTTCTCATAGCCTTGAAGTGAACCTGTCCGCCTGCATCAGACATGTCAAGCAGGAAGTCTTTTGCAAATGTACCATCCTGGATATCGGAAAGAACTTTCTTCATAGCTTTCTTTGTATCTTCTGTGATGATCTTAGGTCCTGTAATGTAATCGCCATACTCAGCTGTGTTAGAGATAGAATATCTCATTCCAGCGAATCCTGACTGGTAGATCAGGTCAACGATCAGCTTCATCTCGTGGATACACTCAAAGTATGCATTTCTCGGATCATATCCAGCCTCGCAAAGAGTCTCGAATCCAGCCTGCATAAGTGCACAAACACCACCGCAAAGTACAGCCTGCTCTCCGAAGAGGTCTGTCTCTGTCTCTGTTCTGAATGTTGTCTCAAGAACTCCGGCTCTTGCTCCACCGATTCCAAGACCATAAGCAAGTGCTCTGTCAAGAGCCTTTCCTGTGTAATCCTGCTCTACAGCTACCAGACAAGGTGTTCCTTTTCCAGCCTGATACTCGCTTCTTACTGTATGTCCTGGTGCCTTAGGTGCGATCATTGTAACATCAACGTTCTTCGGTGGTACGATTGTTCCGAAATGGATGTTGAATCCATGAGCGAACATAAGCATGTTACCCTCTTCAAGGTTTGGCTCGATGTCTTCTTTGTAAAGTTTAGCCTGTTTCTCATCGTTGATCAGAATCATGATGATGTCAGCCTGCTTTGCAGCTTCTGCTGCTGTATATACTTTGAATCCCTGCTCTTCTGCTTTCTTCCATGAACGGCTTCCCTCGTACAGACCGATGATAACATCACATCCTGACTCTTTTAAGTTCAGTGCATGTGCATGTCCCTGGCTTCCGTATCCAATGATAGCGATCTTCTGTCCTTCGAGAAGAGAAAGGTTACAATCTTCCTGATAATAAATTTTTGCTGCCATTTTGCATTCCTCCTAAATGAATTTAAAATATAGAGTAGAATGCTCCCGATCTCTGCGGGGGTATCCTATATAGTGAAAGGTCTTGTCCTTTACTAGCTTTATCTGTTCCACAAGTTCTTCCTGTGGTTCTCTGATCCTGAATGAATCAGAAAAATGCAACATCCTTGCTGCCTCTGGAAAGTCCGGTAATTCCGGTTCTTGCCAGTTCGAGTATCTCGTAATCCTTCAGAAGATTCAGGAAAGCTTCCAGCTTATTCTGTGTACCTGTCAATTCAATGATCAGACAATCTTCTTCCACATCTACAATCTTTGCTCTGAAAATATCTGCAACTGAGATGATCTCCCCACGCTGTGCGGCATTCGCACGAAGCTTCACCATGATCAACTCTCTGCAAACGGATTCTTCTGCTTTCAAAGCCTTGATATCCACAACATCCTCCAGCTTACGGAGCTGCTTCTCAATCTGTGATAAGATCTGCTCATCACCGGATGAAACAATCGTAATCCTTGTAAATCTTGGATCTGCTGTCATACCTGCCGTGATACTGTCAATGCTGTATCCACGTCGGCTGAAGAGTCCTGAAATTCTGCTCAAAACACCTGAATTGTTATCTACGAGCAGTGAAAATACCTGACTTCTCATATGTATCCTCTCTTTCTCACTTCGGGAAGCGAAAACATTATGACTGACTAAGATGACTGGCTCGCCCCTTCCATGATTTGTATAAAACAGAGTGCGTTCTGTTTTTTACTTACTTAATATTAACAACTAGAACCGGCTTTGTCAACCCTCTTTTTGAGATTTTTCATTACAGACCAAATTCCTCTGCCAGTTCATTCAAATACATCCAGCGCTCTTCCTTCTCTTCAAGCTGCCCTCTTACCTTCTCCTGCTCTTCCATCAGCTCACGCAGTTTCACTGAATTCGTTGCATTTGCGGCAATCTGACGGTCGAGAGAGGCTATCTTTTCTTCCAGCTTTGCGATTTCCTCATCGATCGTCTCATATTCACGCTGCTCCTTGAACGAAAACTTCACCTTCTGACGCTGTCCGTCTTTCCAGTTCTTTCCCGTCTTCTTCTCCTGCGTCTCTTCTTCTATAGACTTCTCTGTCGGTTTCATTTCAGATTTTCCTGTGATAACTCCACTTTCTTCTCCGAATCTGCGTTTCTTCGCCTCTACATAATCCGTGTATCCTCCTTCAAACTGTCGGATTCCGCCGTTTCCGTCCAGTTCAAAGATACGGTCAACTACATTATCCAGGAAATATCTGTCATGTGATACTGTGATCACAATACCTGTAAATGAGTTCAAATAGTCCTCAAGAATCGTAAGCGTCGGGATATCCAGGTTGTTTCCGGCCTCGTCAAACAACAGAACATTCGCATTCTCCGCAAGAACGCCAAGAAGATAAAGTCTTCTCTTCTCCCCTCCGGAAAGCTTACCGATCAGTGCATACTGCATGTCCGGTGTAAATAAGAACCGCTCCAGAAGCTGGCTCGCGCTGATCTGTCCGTCCTTTGTCGTCACATACTCCGCAATATCCTTCACATAATCGATCACACGCTGGGAATCATCCATATGCTGTTCTTCCTGTGCGAAATATCCGATCTTAATCGTCTCGCCGATCTCAATCTCTCCTGCATCCGGCTTGAGCACACCTGCGATCATCTTAAGAATTGTTGATTTCCCACAGCCGTTCGGCCCGATAATTCCAAGCCGCTGATTTCGAAGCACAATATAGCTGAAATCATCCAGAATCTTCTTCTCACCAAAACGCTTGCTGACATGATGAAGTTCAATCGTCTTCTTTCCCATCCTCGTCTCTACAGAATCAAGCTCCACCGTCTGATCCGTCACAGGTGCTTTTCCTGCTTTCAACGCTTCCAGACGTTCCAGTCTTGCCTTCTGCTTTGTCGTTCTCGCACGGCATCCACGCTTCGCCCATTCCAGTTCCATCCGAAGGATACTCTGACGCTTTCTCTGACTTGCAAGCTCCATCTCTTCCCTCTGTGCCTTCAATTCAAGGAATCCTGAATAGTCCGCATCATAACCATACATCTTTCCATGACTCAGTTCCAGAATCCGGTTCGTCACGCGATCAAGGAAATAGCGGTCATGTGTTACCATAAGAACAGTTCCACGGTAAGATCTCAGATAGTCTTCCAGCCAGGAAATCATCTCCTGATCCAGATGGTTCGTCGGCTCGTCCAGAAGAAGTACGTCAAAATCTCCTGCCAGGATCTTCGCAAGAACCACACGTCTCTTCTGCCCTCCGGATAAAGTGTCGATCTTCTGATCCCACTGCGTGATCCCAAGTTCCGTCAGATTACTCTCCACCTGCCAGCTCTCCGCATCTGCATCCTGAAGTGCATAAGAACGGATATCCATCCCCTCCGGAAATGTCGGATTCTGCGGAACAAAAGCAATCTTCAAGCCATTCTGACGAACAACCTGCCCTTCATCCGGCACTTCTTCCCCTGCAACCACCTTCAAAAGAGTTGACTTTCCGGTTCCGTTAATTCCAACGATCCCGATCTTATCTCCGTGCTGAACACCGAAAGACGCATCATCAAAAATCACTTTCTCCCCATATATTTTAGAAATATGTTCTATATTAATTAAGTTCATTCTTTTCCCTGCTTTCTGTTTTTTCATGCATTTTTATCAATCACATCGCCACTCCAGTATAACAGATATTTCAGACACTGAAAATCTTAAAAATTTTTAAATTCATATTTGAAAGGGTTGAGAAAACACAGAAAACGTTATAACATAATGAGATACATGCAATGACATGGTTTTAAATTGAAAGTGAGGTAAATGATATGAGCCCGAAGAATGATTTCTCAGACATTTTCGATGACGATTTTGAAGTTACATATGAAGAAGATCCGGAAATCAATTTTCATACTTCTGAAGATACAGAACAAATAAACAGACCCGGTTCCAGCACGGAGACGATCGTTATGAATCCAGATGATTACAGAAACGCTCTTAATGATTCCGATGACAGCCAGTTCGAAGAAGTACTTCCTGAATATGACGATGATTATGCAGATGATGATGCAGATTACGAGGATGATTATTATGAGGACGATTATAACACTTCTGACAGAAGATCAAATCGCAGCAATCCTTATAATGATTCATATAATAATCCATATAATGATCGTGACTACGACAGACGCTCCTCCGGCAGGAAACGTTCCGTTGGCGGAGTAAAACTTGCCGCACCGATCAAAAAAGGCGGGAAGGCATTATCAAGGCTCACAAGCACACTGCTTCAGCAGCTTTCTATCGTATTGATCCTGGTCACAACAGCATTTGTACTCTACAACTTTTACCGTGCGAGCACACCGTACGGAGACATTCAGGAAGCCATCCAGACACAGAAGATTTCTCAGACTCTGGCCGCTTACTTATGTGTAGCTGCCCTCTTCCTGTTCTTCGAATTCATCTCCCTTCTCTGGTCAATGACACGCGTCCGCGTACGTGACGGAGTCTCCAGCTGGCGAGAAGATACCGGAAGAGGCCTGTGGTCTTTTATCCTTGTATTTGTGGTTTCCTATGCTGCGTTCCTCTTCAGTCCGTTGATCCCTGATTCACCGGAAGTGATCTACGGAGTGAAAGGAGCTCTTGATGTATACGGTTCCCTCCACAATGTATTGTTTGGACTGTGTGCCGCCGGAGTCATCTCCTGCCTGATCAGAAAATACAAAAGTTCCAATTAGAACACAATATTCCCTTTACAAAAAGTGCACCCGGCAATGAAATCAATTACGAAATCATTGCCGGATGCACTTTTAAAATTTACGCGACACTCTTAAAAAATGCGATGCATTAATCCAAAATGATCAGCGCCATAAATACAAGATCTGTATCCCCTGTATTCGTCAGTCCGTGTCCCATTCCATCCGGTGTAAATGTCACATCTCCTGCTTTCACCGGGCGGATACGTCCATTGTCATCATAATTTCCTTCCCCGCGAAGGATATAATATGTCTCACTCTCGTTGTGATGCTCATGATATCCAAGAGAACATCCCGGCTCCAGTGTAACTTCTGCATACATCTTGCACTTTCCGTTCAGTTCCTTCTCTTCCAGAATGTGCTTGATGATAACGTGTCCCTTTCCACCAGCCATGTTTTCTTTTCTCTCAACTCTTAATTCACTCATCTTCAATTCCTCCTAAAACATTTTTATTGTAAAGCTTATTTGCTACAATACGTCTTTTATCTGACATTTATTTCATATAGATCAATTCATACTCTCTTGTTCCAAGACCAATCTTCTCTGCATGTGCCAGACAAGTCTTGTACTCTGAATTCGGTGTTGTATTCTCAAAATGATCATGATGATCGCAAAAATTCTCTTCTTCCATACGATCTGCAAGCTGGCTGTGCGGCAACGGTGTCGCGCTAAGACAGACATCTGCACATGCCTGATCCAGTGCCAGCGGATCAAAAGATGCAAACATACCAATATTCGGCAGGATCGGTGCATCATTCTCCGGATGACAGTCACAGTTCGGCGATACATCAACGATCAGTGAAATATGGAAGTTCGGTCTTCCATCCACAACCGCCTTTGTATACTCTGCCATCTTACAGTTCAATACCTTTGTTGCCGCACTATCCATAAAAGAAATTGCATCAAAGTTACATGCTCCGATACATCTTCCACAACCAACACAATGTTCAAGATCAATAGACATCTTTCTTGCATCAGCATCATAAATCAGACCGTCATTCGCACACTCTCTCAGACAGCTCTTACATCCTCTGCAGGCTTCCTGATCGATCGTCGGCTTACCAACAGAATGCTGATCCTTCTTACCGGCTCTGGAACCACATCCCATTCCGATATTCTTGATCGTACCACCGAAACCTGTCGTCTCATGCCCTTTAAAATGCGTCAGACTGATAAATACATCCGCATCCATCACGGCACGTCCGATCTTCGCTTTCTCTATGTACTCTCCTCCCTGTACCGGAACTTCAATATCATCCGTTCCCTTCAGGCCGTCTCCGATAATCACCGGACATCCGACACTCAACGGTGTAAATCCATTCTCCCATGCACAGTAAAGATGCTCCAGTGCGTTCTTTCTACTGCCCGGATATAGTGTATTACAATCTGTAAGAAATGGCTTTCCCCCAAGCTCCTTCACGACATCAACAACCGCCTTGGCATAATTCGGACGAAGATAACTGATATTCCCCATCTCTCCAAAATGCATCTTGATCGCCACAAATTTATTCTCCATGTCAATCTCACTGATTCCTGCTTTCTTCATCAGACGTTTCAGCTTCGTTGGAAGACCTTCGCCAAGCTTCGCCCGGAAATCAGTATAATATACCTTTGCTTTTTCCATGATGTAAACTCCTCCCTGTTGTGAATTCTGACAGCTTAACCCTGCATTCTTATCATACACTATAAATCAGACTCTTCCAATCATTTTTAGAAAAAATAATAAAGTGGACATCCCCTCAACGATACGGTATACTCAAATTATCAACTCCGAACTCAGCAGCAGTTCGATCACTCTGAAGGAGATGTAATGATACAATGAATCATCTGGCTGTGACCTCAACACTCACTGTCGTAGCGCATATCATCTGGTTTGCTTCTATGACAGAACGAAAATATCCGATCAAAAAAACGGTTCTGCTCTATGGACTTTACGCTATATTCTTTACTGTATGGGCTATACTTGCATATTCCCTGCTTGGCAAAGATTCTCCGTATGTGATTCCATTTTCATTTGTAGGAACCATCCTGCCTGCCATTCTACTTTTCCTATATACTTCATCTGATAGTTTCAGTAAAAAAATTTTTTTGATCCTTACTTACGCAAATTTGTTCTGCATCATCATTTGCCTTTCTATTTTGATCTGCGATGGATTATTTCCGGATTTATCCATTGTAAAACAGATGTATATACGAAGCCTGGTACGAATACTGTTGAATGTTCCTGCAGTCCTGCTGTATCTGTGGTTTGCTCGCCCTTATATGCGTACAGTGCCCGGGGACAGGAAACGGACCTGGTACTCTATTTCCCTCGTGTCCTTTCTGTTTTTAACAGTGTTTGCAACGCTTATCAACTTTCTCATGCGTGATGGTCATACCATTGAACAGATGATCCTGTTTATCACAACCATGATGATTTATTGTGCAGTACTGTGGATTGTATTTGGCACGATCCAACACCTGAGTACCGAAGTGAAGATGGAACTGATCACTCAGAATGTACAATACCTGCAGGGACAGCTTGCCATGGCCAAAGAACATGCATCAACCGCCAAAGCCATGCGCCATGATTTTCGACATCATATGCAAAATATTGATCTGCTTCTGAAACAACAGAAGCCCCAGGAAGCAATACATTATATAGAAGAATTTATCCAAAGCCTGGACGCGGCAAGTCAGATTGAGTTTTGCCCACATATTACAGTCAACGCTATTTTAAACAACTTTCATAATCAAGCACAGAAAGAAGGCATTCCGATCTCTATAACTGCCGACACACCGGAGCATATAACAATTGCAGATATGGATTTTGTTGCGATCCTTTCAAATCTTCTGGAAAATGCAGTAAACGGATGTATCGAATGCGGTTCCCGGGATAAGATCACAGTAAATCTCCGTATGAAAAAGGAAAAACTTGTGATTGTGTGCAGTAATCCTTGTAAAAAGGATCTTATAATCGAAGATGATATCATCAAGCCAAAAGGAACAGGGATAGAAAGTATCCTGATGGCTATTGATAAATACGATGGAAATATCCGTTATCAGATGGAAAACGGTATTCTGACAGCATGCGTCATCCTTAACTGCTGATCTTTGCAGAAAAATCAGATCACTATTTCACGCAGAAAAAACACGGTTTCACGAAAGGAACGCGTTTTTTCTGCATTTTTCTTTTATACTTACACATAATAAAACATTCTCTGGATCGTTAATTATTGTGACCCAAATTTATGAAGAAAGGATCTGATTTAAATGATGAACTCAAATGTACAGGCTGCTATGCCAAAATTCGCCGGATTGTCCCATGTATGTATTTTCGTGGACGATATGATGGAGGCGGTTGACTATTACAAGAAACTGTTGGGCGTTGTACCGGATCATTACCTGTCCCACTGGAGAAACGAAGGTTTCTTTAAAGCCGGCGGATTTGTCAAAGAAGCTGCCGACGGCGATGTCTCTATCGCTTTTGTAAATGTACCGGGCACAAAACTGACACTGGAACTCATGCAGTACCATTCACCGAAAGGACGAAAAGAACCTGTCTTCTTCGCTGCCAACGATGTCAGCGGTGCACGTCATGTAGCACTGAAAATCACGAACATCGACGAAGCATTTTTACATATTAAATCCATGCCGGATACACGACTGATCAATGAGACGGACGATTATCAGGTATTCCAGATCAGCGAGACCTATCCAAATGAAGTTCATTTCTTCGATCAGGATATGAAAGAAATGGATGAAAGGAAACAACAGACAGCTAAAATTCTCAGTGAAGTGCGCTATTTCTACTTTATTGACAAATACGGTCTCCAATGGGAATTCGAGCAGGGACATACTGATATTGGTGATTAAGTAAAAATGAAACAGGAGTCGGTTTGCGTTACCCGTGTTGTACGCAGCGACTCCTGTTTTTTTGTTTATCTTATTATTTTTTCTTTACCAGGCAACGCTTTTTATAGAATGCAAACTTATAGATTATAACTCCAACTCTTTCAATAGCTTTTCCTGATATTCCTTCTTTTCTCTCCCATAGTTCACAGCACCAGTTCATATAATTTGAACGTCATCTCCCCGACCACCTCATAATAAAGCGTCTTGGTCTGGATATATCGAAAGCCCAGTTTCTGATACAACTTTTCGGCCGTTGTGTTGTTCTCGATCACATCAAGTCGCAATGCCTTCTTGCCATCTTTTCTTCCCTGTTCGATTACATTCTCTACTAATCTCCGCGCCAGTCCTTTTCCACGATGATCCGGATGAACTGCCAAAACATGAAGAACAATTACCTCATCCGAATCAATCTGCCACGGCGCATCTGAATAGCCATCGACCTTTTCATCGTTTGCTATGACACACGCTGCGATTTCCTCATCTTCTGACAGCACATACAGTTGTCCTGTATTAATGCTGTCCTGTATCATCTCATCCGATGGGTGGATACCTTTCTTCCAATGCGGGAATGACGGATCATCCTGCTCCTGATCAATCAAGTTCCAGTACAGGGATCTTATTTTGTAAAAATCTTCTTTTTCTGCCTTACGGAATATCATTTTGCCCACCTCTTTACTCATGCAGTTCCAGCGGCAGTCCGTCCGGGTCATGGAAGAAAGTCATCTTCTTTCCTGTATAATCGTCAACCCGAATTGGCTCACATTCAATACCGACTTCTGCCAACTCATTCACCGTCTGCTCCACGCTATCAACGCAGAACGCAAGATGACGCAGACCACAGGCCTCCGGCCGGTTTACACGCTTCGGAGGATTTTCCTCAGCGAAAATCTCCAGTTCCGTGTGTTCATTAACACGCAGATCCAGTTTCCAGTCCTTGCGCTCCGGGCGATAATTTTCTCTGATGACAGAGAAACCCAGCTTATTCACATAGAAATCCTTAGCTGCTTCGTAGTCAGATACGATGATTGCAATATGATGTATTTTTGATAAATTCATTTTTCTCACGCTCCATGTCACATTCCGTTTCACCAATAATGGCATACTGTTCTTCGATGCTCTCGATATAGAAGTAGGTGTTAATTCCAAGTCTTTCGCAGCCTTGGAGTCATGTTTCTTAATAAATAGTAACTAGTGACATGCTCCCACCACTTAAATCACTGATTTTGAAGTGGGAGCTTCTTGCTCAATGGCTCTACTGAGCCAAGTATCTACAAGCTATCCTCGCGTGCCCCGCGATTCTTTTGCCCGGACACGGGCATATTTTTTTATTATCAACTTGTCCGGATACGGACATTTATGCTGTCAACATCCTTCTTGCCTCTTCACGGATGTTGATTGCTGCATTACGATCTCTGTCCATCTCATTCCCACACGGACAGCGATAGACTCTTTCGGATAATTTGAGCTCTTTCTTTATCCTTCCACATTGACAGCATTTTTTACTGGAAGGAAAGAAACGGTCTACCTTTACCATTTTCTTTCCTTTCCACACCAATTTATAGTCTAACATTTCCCTGAACATTCCGTATCCATTATCATGTACGCTTTTTCCGAAATGCAGGCATTAAGCATCTGATTATACAAAAAACGACAACAGCCAAATGTTTTGCCAAGAAATATCTTCTGTTATTCTGTCGGATAAATTTGGAAACGATATGCTATGTTCAATACTTCCTACCTGCAGAGGAAGGAGAATTCTTGCTATATTATGTTAAACGACCTCATCTTCTAGCATTTCTCTTAATCCTTCCAATAAACGTTGTGCTGTCACCTTTCCCATAACAATTGTTGCCACTTCATCCATTATTACACCATCATTATCATCAGTAAAATCAGGACTACGTTGTAACAATTTAATTATCAACTCATCTTTTTCAGAATCCATAGCACATGAAAATCCGTTTACATATTGTAACATCTTATTTACCTCTCTTTACATTTCTTGCAACTCAAAATTATTTATTATCTTTATTGTATTATTATCTAGATGATTTCTTTTAGAATTAAATTGAAGAATATTACTTTTACTAAATTTTTTATCATCATCCCTAGCAAATATATATTCCTTCTTCTGCTCTATATAGCATTCCTTTGATTTCTTAACTGGAGGTTTCAAATTAATATATAATTCTAACTCTAATTTCTCTGCAATTTTTGAAAGTGCCTTAATTGAGAAATTATAATCTCCACCTTCCCATCTTGATACCATTCCCTGACTAACTCCAAGATATCCTGCAAATTCTTTCTGCGACATTTTCAATTCCATTCTACGCTTAACAATAGATGCTGAAATCTTACCCAAATATCTCGATGCATTAATATCAGCAATTGAAATATTATCCTCAAACATAGCTAATAAATCCTCTAATGAAGTGCTATTTTCCTTATTTTTTTTCTCCATACTATAAATTCTCCCTTTTCTAGACTTCCTCAAATCTACTGTCCAAAACCTTCTTATATTGAGTATAATCTGTTTTTTTCTTTCCTGCACGTTCATAGAATGCTACTAAAAATTTAGGTGTATCTTTTTCGTCAAATGCCATCAATAATCTAAAGTTAAAATTTTTTCCCGATAAATGCAATGAATAATAATCTCTATTTTGATTCTTTATTATTTCATTACTATCTGCTTTACATACATTTGTTCCCAGTTCCTTTAAAAAATTTAATTGTTTTATTAATAATGTGAAAATTTCTTTTTCATTACCCGTAGCATTTTTAAGCAGTACTTGAAACTCATTCATAAACTTGGGATGAAAAACATATCCCCTTTCCGAACATTCTTCCAAATTTTTAACCAGTTCCGCTAATACCTGTTTCTTATTCATATAAATATTCTGATTTGTTAATTATATTACTTATATGTAATATAATCAAGTCATTTCCTTCCTAATTATTTATCTAGATTTTTATGTGAATCTCACACGATTAAAATCTTATGCTTCCCATCCACTTAAAACAACAAGACTAACTATCAATTGTGACCTGGTTTCCACATATAGATAGTCCGTCGCTTTCACATCTCATTTCATCATTTCTTCGTTTATACGTATTATATAGGTAAATTTTTTATGAATTGTCATTTTTCTGCCCTTGAACCTTAATCATACAGACAATCCATTGCCTGTATGAAATCACCCCAGTTTGGATTTTCCTTCTTTTCTCTCGGAGTTAAGTAATACTCATATTTATAGAGAAGCCACAATCCATCTTTGGGATATCTGTCTGTGCAATATAAGTAGTATATCACATCAAACATTTCCAGTAGTTCCATATCATCTAAGCCCGTCTGCAATTTGTCTGCATCTCGGATGAGTCTCCTTGGGAGAGTATCGTTTGCTGCAAAATACAAAAATTTTTTTACTGCCATAAAAGACAAGGATTTGACTTCGCCGCGATCCTTTGCATTATCCAGTTCCGGCACATATTGAGAATACTCTGCCAGCCTTGAAATATAGGTTTCCATCAAAGAGTTTTCAATAATGGTCAGATCCGTATCCGAATACACTCGTAGCTTGGATGGATTCTCAGATTGCTTTGCATCAGCATATTCTTTCACTTCACTGACCACAAGTTCATTATAAACAGCTTCGTGAACTGCCAGATTGGAAAATTCCTCAAAAATCGGATCAAGTCATATTTCACTGAACTTAGAAAAAGGGATTGGTCTGACTTTCAGTCCACTTCTGTCTGGTGGTATAAAAAAGTTGGCATCTAAAAATATAATTTGCGTAGGATCAACGAACAGACTTTCTAAGGCTTTGTTTTTATTTTTCGTATCAACTTTCATCTACGTCACCGTCTTCAAATAGTCCATCCAACTCATCAATATCTGCCGCATCCACATTCAAATTAAAACCAAAATCGTCTGGTTCTTTTCCAAACAGTTTCAGAATCGACACAAATTCATCATCTGTTATATCGCCATCTTCATAATTCTGAATAATAATTTCCATGACCCATGTGGAAATGTCCGTTCTCCTTGTTATGGTATTCAGCTTTTTGTAGTTGTCCTGGGAGATTCCACACATAATTTTACTATAAACACTATTTTCATCCCGGTCATCAATCGCAAATAGTTCCTCAACCTGAGAGTCTGTTATGTGTTTCTCTTCATAGAGCCTCAATACCAATGCCCTGTATGGAAGCCACCACTCGCTTTGCATTCTAGCTATAAAACGCAACAATCGTAAATTTGAAACCTTATCCAGTTGTGACGTTTCAAATTGTTCAATGATCCGAGAATTCAATACTTTGTTGGGTAGCAGAATTTCAGCTGCAAAGCGATCTGCCTTTTTCTCAGTCAACTTATCTTCCTCATCTGCATCTGTATTATATGCCTTACCTGTCTGCGTAATATAATGATACAGTTCATGTGCCAATGCGAAAAGTTGTTCATCATAATAAATAGCCGTATTCAGCCCTATAAAAATCATCTGTCCAAATTCAGATTCAAAACGGGTTATATTAGCATCTGTATGAGATTTCTTGTTCGTTGGAAATGGATATTGGCAAATAACAATACCCTCCTGTTCCAACAGCATAACCAGTTCACCCGCTATAGGAACATCTATAACGCCAAATTTTTTTCGTTCCCTATCGGCATACTCCTTGATTTGCTCAACCTGCAGTTCTGTTAATTGAATTTCCTTATTCATGGTGTAGTGCCTTTCTCAGCATAATCTGTTGCCTTGCAACAAGCATCATCTCCATTAAATGATCTGCCCCTGCACGTTCTTCCTGTGTTAAATGGGAGCCACGGAAAGCAGTAAAAACTGTAGGATGATTGCTTTCGACAAACAACTTGTCCACATCAAATTTGAGGACTTCCGCCAGCATTTCTAGTTGCGGAATAGTCGGAATATAGTCCATTCTCTCAATTCTTCCAATTGTATTTCGGTTAATACCAGTCTTTTCGCACAGTTGCTCTTGTGTGATATTCTTCTCTGCTCGATTCTTTTTTACTGTATTTGCTAAATCAATTAGC
This sequence comes from uncultured Mediterraneibacter sp., assembly GCA_934309345.1. Lineage (GTDB taxonomy): Bacteria > Bacillota > Clostridia > Lachnospirales > Lachnospiraceae > Mediterraneibacter. The sequence goes on from CAKRDD010000007.1 coordinate 129,551, forward strand.
GAAAGTTTCTTCATATCAATACCTCCACTATGTCTTTCTAATATCATATGATTTTCCAACCAAAATGATACTACAAACATCATTTCATGTCAATTCGTTTGAGTTTGAATGTGTTTTAGCTTCTTAAATGCTCATTTCAAAATCATTTTAGTGCATGATTTAGATTTTTAAGCACCCAAAAGCAGGCAACCTCCTTTTTGTAGAAATGTGCTGTAAAAAATCACGGCATATTATAACATAGATTACTGGTCAGAGACATGCCGTTTGTCGTTGAACAATATGCGTTCATTTTTACCTCGTACTCTTTTGTTACTTATTTCATTATTTCTTTGCTTATACGGATTATATGGGTAAATTTTTTATGAAAGTTCTTTTAGTGCTTCCAAATATCCGATCAATCTTTTCTGTGCATTTGTATCTAATTTTTGATATGTTTCTACCAGCATTCCAATTTCTGTCTCTTTACTAATCACATAAGTATTATTATCCCTGCTTCTGTTTCCTGTATGCTCTGCTCCTGATAACAGCTCATATGGTGTCACATCCAACACTTCACAAATGATCAAAATCTTATCGCTCACCGGATTTGTTCTTTTTTTCTTCCAGTCACTTATTGAACTCTCTGCAATTCCTGTTCTTTGGGCAAATTCTTTCTGACTCATTCCCTTTTCTTTTAATAATTCAAAAATCTTATCACTGATTGTTTTCATTCCTTCTTTTCTGCCTCTTTTTTCTTACCAGTACCTACATATATAGCAGGTACTGGACACTTAATCGCTTTTCTTATTTTCATAAGTCTATCACTTTATATGTGATTTGTAAATACGAATTTATTTGTTTATAATAATAGGGTCAGACCACAATGTCTTCAATGCGGATACACCTCCTACAAAAACCATTTCGATATAATCCTTCGGAAAACATGTTATAAGGGCCCTAACAATCTCAAATCTTATTCTCTCCATATTGTTCGTCACCAAGAGCACCTTCTTTCTCTTTTTCTCCTAAAATATCTTCAACTGTTTCAAGAGCAATTATTAACTGTATGCACTCAAACCGTTCTATCTCTCTACCACATTTCCCATGCAACAGCCAATTCCTATTAATATATGGTGGCTCTACACCATTTTCAAATTTATATTTTCCGTCCACAAATAGTCGGTTCAAAAAAGCTATTAATGAAGGATATACATTTAAAAAATAGAATCTCTTAGTAAAAAAGTATTTACTCTTTGAAAATTGTTTCTGTTTTACATCTGCAAAGCCTTTATTAGAAAATTTGTCCCTATATTTTGTCCCTGGGCGGAATTGAACCAATGCATTTACTCTTACCTCCAACAAACCAACTAAATACATTGCACATGTCATATAATCATTATCGCGAAATGCCTTAATTCCTCGAGAATAATAATTTCTGTTTACCGGATCGTCATATTTACTCTCTAACATAATTATAGCATTCTTCACAACACAGTCATTATCTTTTTCAAAAAAATTTGTGATTTTCTCCGGCTCATCTTCAATAAGGGCTTTATACCAATTTTTTATATGTCTTGGATTGCTGTATCCTGAAACAACCCATCCATTATCGCCTAAAAATTTGCATTTTTTGAATTCTTCGCTATACTTTTTTTCAAATTCTTCTTCTGTTAATTTTTCACTCTCCTTGGCTTCTTGAATATACTCTTGCATTTCTTTAGACAACTGAAATGTAGGAAGTATCCCAGTTAGTTGTTTTGATATCTGCGTGAAATCTTGTATCTGATTTTCAACTCTTTTACTTGCACTTAACTGGTCTGGACTAATATTTATTTTTAATACGGAATCTAATTCAGAAACATTCTGACACAATTCTACTAATTCAGGTGATATATTTTTTATAATTTGATCCGCCTTTTTTATCATTCGATTGTATTCGTCAAAAAGCATCCCCATATTGTTTTTCATGCAAATCACCTCATCTCTTTTCTTCTATTCTATCCCTCCTATCCGTCAATCGTTCTCCCTCATATGTAAAATACAAAGGACCTTGAATAGCTCCTTCGACATTAAGTAGTCCCGCTGCAACTGCGGACATTGAAGTTGTAACACCTTTATATGAAATATGACGGTCATCTAAAACTGTCGCTATGATACTTTCATCATTTATATAATGAATCGTAGCACCTACTGGGATACCTACAGCGCTAAATCTAAACGAACCACATGTCAGCTTCTTTTGCAACTTCAGCTACTGTTTCTTCATCAAGAATTTCATGCCCTTCCAGTGACATCTTTTTCAGACGATCTTCCGTTCTCGATATTTTAGCGATACATTCCAAAAGAGAATATGCTTCTTCCGGTGACATCGCATAAAATTCACGTTTACGCTCTTTGCCATCAAAGTTGTCAATTGACCGAAGCTCTGGATTTAACTTATCTATCAAATCATGTAAACTAAGATCTAAAAATTTAACAATGCTTGACACCTTTTACTTTTATCAACTGCCGCTTTCAATATATCTTCTGTACGCCCAAGCTTTGACAATTCAATATTTAACTGGTTAATTCTGTTCTTATCAAACTGCTCTTTGGTAATGATTGGTTCATGGTTATTCTCTACTCTGATCCATTCATTCTTACTTTTAACAACTTTTTTCTTTACCTTATAATTAGGTGTCGTACATCTTGCCTTGCTGTATACCTTTATTCTCTAATATAACGAGCATTTAATTCCTAGTTTTTTCCAAAATTTCTCAGATTCTTTATTCAATGGCTCTAAAAATATATCATTAGAACTCACTTTATATTCATCAAAAAATTGCTTAATTATTGCTGTTCCTATACCCAATCGACGTATTGAACTTGCCACCTCAAATCCCGAAATATGAAATTTATCATTGAACAAATGATAATAAAGTAATCCTATTGGAATCTCCGTAGCATCTATTATAACATAAAGATGGCAATCATAATCTCCAATATACTTTTCATCTATAAGTTTCCACGTTGCCATCATAAATTCATTTGAAGAACATATTTCTAATAGTCGTTTATGTGAATATATTTCTTTAAATTCAAATAATTTATTACATCTCGTTATTTTCTTAATTTCACAATTTTCAATATATTCGGCTTCGTAATAGTCTTTTTCATAATGAGTCCTTTGCTGTTTACTTTTCCAAATTTTTCTATATATTATATAAGATTGATCATCTTTTGTATAATCAACCACCTCATGCTGTAAATCTGATTTCACAAGCTCTACAGTTTTTTCATCTAACAAGTAATTAACAATTTCAAACGCACTTATTGTACTTGGAATAGTTTCTGTATAATTAAATTTAAACAAAATATCCTTTAGTCTCTTAGTCTGATTGTTCCCAATTATGATATACTTTCTTTTTTCAACAGAAGACACCTCACACATTAATACTTCCTGTGGGCAAACGGTTTTAGTATACCAATATTCATGAGTCAGCAATGCATCTTTCACTAAATCATTATAATATAAATAATCGCTATCATATAAGTTCTTATCGCCCTCTTCTACAAAAATCTTATATGCATATATTTTTCTTACTTTTGTATTAAAAGCGTCTTCGTTTCCAAGACCTCTTATGCACTCATTAATCGTAGGAGCTAAACTAATTCTATTAATTTCTACATTCTCATCTGGTGCGGAATAGTCTGGTGTTTTAGGTCTTAATACAGCTTGTAACCCCTTCTCCACAAATGTAATATGCCATAAAGCAAGCATCATATCACCTCTAATAAATTAAGTATTTTCTGCAAAGCAATATCATTAGTCCATTCAATATTGTCACGAAGGAAATTAAAATAACTATGTTCTCTTGCTATTGTAATAATATCTGTGCCTTTTATCAAATTTATTATAATATCTCTATACTTAACAAAATCATTCTCAGAATTAAAAAAATCCAAATCTATATCTAATATATATTTTTTCTGTTTTGCTACATTATAAAACTTATTCAAATCAGTATCTTCCCCAATCACATAATAGTGTTTATATCCGTCTGAGAAATCCTGTTTTTCCTTACAAATACAGTATAAATCAAGTATATATTCCAAATTGTATCCAACTGAAATATGTTCATCATGATAAACATATTTCTCAGAAAGTTCTTCTATTTTATTTGTATCATACTTATATTTAATGTAATTATCATAAATTTTTCTTTGAACAATATACTCGTTTACCTTTGCCATATCTCCATTACAAGCTTGATATGCATACTGAGAAAATATTGGTCTTGTGTCCATGTGATAATCCAAAGTAATAAGTCTATATTCTTTTTTCAATTTTGAGCAATATTCTGCCCAAACTGGGTAAGCGTCAAATAAAACAGTATATAGAAAAATAACCGTCAGCCTTTTATACTAAAAGGTCAACGGTTATCGACAGAATTCTTTTACAAGAGGATTCCAAGGCAGATAATCATCCAGATATTCAGGATGTTCAAGAAAAGCACTCCCCGGCATGTCGGACAGGATATATTTTATATATTTCATCGGGGCAAGCCCATTCGCTTTCGCTGTCTCTACCAGTGTATAGATTCCTGCACTGGCTTCCGCCCCTTTCGGACTGCCGGAGAACAGCCAGTTCTTTCTGCCGATCACAAAGGGACGGATACAGTTTTCCGCAAGCGAATTACTGATGGAACAATTCCCGTCTTCCAGATAATTCCAAAAACCTTCACGGTTATTTAAGGCGTAATGAAAAGCTTTTGAAAGTTTGGATTTCGGCAGCTCTCCGATGGCACTTTTTTCTGCCCATGACCAAAAAGCCTCGAGAAGCGGTTTCTCGCGGATAAGACGTTCTTTTTTCTTCTGATCAGGAGGGAGCGCCTCCAACTCTGACTCTATGTTAAAGAGTTGATTCAGACGGAGGATTGCTTCCGCAGGTTTTGATGCTTCCGAATTATGGATGTCTTTTGGGAGCGCATCCACGAAAGCCCGGCGCAGATGCGTATAGCAAAGACATCTTTTTACTCCTGAAACTGCATTGTATCCGGAGTAAGCGTCTGTATGGATATAACCTTCATATTCCCTCAGAAACGCTTCCGGATATTTCCCGCTTCGTCCCGGCTGGTACTCGAAGTAGCGGATGGGATTTACGGCATCTCTGATGCTGCAGTAAACCCACATATAGGAATCGGACGTATTTTTCCGTCCCGGTTCTTTCAGCACCTGTACATGTGTTTCATCGATATGAAGGTATCTCTGTTTCAGAAGTTCCAGCTTCAGACGGTGGACGATGTGTACAAGCCAGTCCCGATAGACAACCAGAAGCCAGTTTGACATAGTCGCTCTGCTTAAACGTAATCCCAAAGCCTCCCATTCTTTTTCCTGTCTGTACAGCGGGATGCTTAATTCAAACTTCTGGTGGATGAGCCAGGTGATGGTAGATGCAGATGCCAGAGAATGCAGGACGGGAGGATATGGCACCGGAGCCTTCTCCATATAAGGAGTTCCGTTTTTCCGGCATGACCTGCATTCATACGTTTCCCGGTAATGGTCAATCACCTTGAGTTTTGCAGGGATAAACTGTACTTCCGTGCGGACGAATTCTTCCCCTACTTTCACCATCGTACTCCCGCAGTTATCGCATATCTGTTCCCTTTCATCTATGGTATGGAGTACTTTGCTGTGAGGGAGATTTTTTACCAGTTCTTCCCGCTGACCGGTGTACTTCCTTTTACGTAGGTGCTTCTCTATCTCAACAAGCTCCGGTTCGTGTGCATCAGGATCCGCACAGGTTTCGATTTCATTAAAAAGAGACATCTGCCCCTCGATTTCGAGAGTAGATGTCTTCTCGGATTTTGTTCCATAAAGTTTACGGGTCAGGAAATCAACCTGCTCTTTCAGGAGCCGGACCTGCTGTTCCAGTTCTTTGATATGATTTTTATACTCCTGTTCCGTAGCTGACATAACCTGAAAACCCTTTCGTTTCGATAGGATTATTATACCATAGAATCGTCAGATTTCCCAGCATTTCTAAGGATTTTCAGTATTTTCAGACTTATGCGGGAGCCATTTCTGAACCGCCTTTGGCTGCTCCGGGTTCAAACCTTCCAGAAGCCAGCGCAGCTGCTGATCAGAAATCTGTTTTGCTTCTTCGCCGGTCCGCGGCCATTGGAGACGTCCGTTTTCGTACCGTTTGTATAAAAGGCAGAAACCGTCTCCCTCGTAATGGACTGCTTTGATCCGGTCAGCCCTCTTTCCACAGAACAGAAATAAGGAATTGCTATAAGGATCCAGTTTGAAGTTGTACTGGATGATATCCAGCAAGCCATTGAGCTGCTTCCTCATATCGGTGTAGCCGCATCGGATATAGATTTTCTCCACATGGGAAAGATCTCCTAACATGACTGCACGGCTTTCAGAATGTTTTCCAGCATCTGGGCAGATGTGCCTTCATAAAGTTCCACTGTTATGGATCCGATATGAAGTATGGCTGCAGGAGTGGAACGGGAAATGTTTCTGTCCGGAAGTGAAAGCTCCGCAAACTCAGCCGGGGATTCCGTTAAAGCAGTTGACTGTTGGTCTGTACACATGTGGATGCCGTTTTTCTTGCGGGGCAGTTCTTCCAGGGCAAGCTTTCGAATTTTGGAAAGCCAGTAATAATAACTTTTCAAAGAGATATCGTGTTGTTCACACCAGATCTGATTTGTCAGTCCGGAGGCCCTGCATTGCCGTATTACATCCAGCCAGTATTGAAGTTTCACCTGTTTGTCTGGAGTCAAAGAAGAAAGATCCATAAGCCTGCTCCTTAGATTAGATTTAGAGTTTTTAGAGTCAACTCCCAAAACTCTAATCAATAGTTTACATGCAACAGCCAGAAATTTCGATACACCCTCTTATTGGACGCTTACCAAACTGGAAGTACATAATTGTGGCTTTCAACTACAGCCACTTTTTTATCGCCAAATTGATAATCTATTCTATTATTCTGCAACTCTTCCTGTTTTATCATCATCATTCTCTTTTCTACTCATTATATAATCTTGTTCCAGCAATCAAATTCCTATCATTAGCATTTCCCACACAATTATCTGTACATATATTTCACTTGAGTAATTCGTATGTAATATCACTATTTTCAGTATACCCTTTGTTATATTATATAACTTGTATATTTATCCTAATAATCATTATACCTAGTGCACTAAGACACGACATGGATATTTTTAATACGTACTTTTTCTTCGAAATCTCATCTAAAGATCTAATTCAAAGTTATCATCGTCAATATCAATATTTTTTTGCTATACTCTTAGGCTTCTTCTCAGTTTAACTTGACTCACATTCGACAAATCAGTTCCCAGGACTTTTCCCTATAGCATCGAACCACAAAATAATCAGAATCAGTTGTATCACAGGAATTCCAATATAATTTATCCAAGGTATAACAATTACTGGGATTAATGCAAAAAATGTTCCCACCCCCATCGTAATGATTAACATTAATATGAGCGTCAAAATTTTTTCAGAAAATTTAATGGATGAAAATAAGATTCCTATATCAAGCACGATACACCACAATGCCCCAGTAATGAACTTAATTATACTATTTCCCAGCTTAAATTTCACAGGTGGCAATGCTATTTTTTCGATATATGAAAAAAATCTGTTCCATATGGAATTCACTGTATATTCTTTCTGCTGTCCGATCTCTTGTAATATACTTTGATACTCTTCCTTGTATAATAAATTCTTGTTTATCTTTGCTTCATCCAGTTCCATGACACTTTCCAATACATCAATTCTATTTTGAATTCTTGAATAATAAAAGATATTTGAATCGACATATGGAAACAAAAGAACCAGACAGAAAAACACACTCAATAATCCGATCCATACTCTTGGTCTCTTATAATTCTTTTTGAAAGATGTTAATAGTTCATCTAAAATTCGTGCAATAACGTGTCCCATTTTCTTTATCTCTTTTTCAATTGTTTTTGATACTTCTAAGAATATTTTAACCCTAGCTGAAGCTTTTAAATAATAATTCTCTGTAAGCCATATCACTCATTAAGCAACTGGTACTCCCCATGGAGTTTAATCTTTTCTGTTCCTATACTGTCCCGGAAAAGCATAACTTTTATCCAATACGTTAACTGCAAACGGATTTTCTCCCACATTCTTAATAAGATTTCTAATGATTTTATTGCATTTCTCGATATCTGCTTTATAATACCTTAATGCTTTCAATATTTTGTTTTTGAATTCGCTAAGTATATTAAGGCTATCATCATCAACACCTGCATTTTCTGCCTGTTGAATCACAAGCTTATACTTCTTTTTTAAATCATCAAAATAATCAAAATCTTTTTCCAAAATGAACGCCGCATGTAAATCTTTGCAACATGTCAAGCTCATATACTATCCTCTTCTTAATAATAAGTGTTTTGTTATTGTTTTTATCACATCTCAGCCGACTATAGAATTGTAGTTTAAATAGATTCTTAAATTGTTGCCCTCTACTCACCTCGGAGATGTGTGTGATTATTAGACTAACACTTTTTAAGTTCACAATACCGACCGTCCAGCTTCGCATTTCGGCCGTTTTGCTCCGCAAACCCGGCTGTTTGAATACGCCATATGCACCTACAATTGGAAGTTAACATTCCTTTACCTCTCCCAAATTCTCCAGAATTTCTTTCACCATAATTTTATTGATTTTTAAATAGTCATCTATCACTTCTACTGCTAATTGATTTCCATTCTGTATATGTCGAATTTTTATTCCTTTATTTTTTATCCTATTGAGTGCACCGTTTATTTCATCAAGAGTAATATCTTTCTTTAATTTCACAAGAAATGTTTTTCTAGATTCACTATTCCATAAAATCTTTGATTTTTGCAAATTATTTGCATTGTTAGTCTCATAGAATAATTTTTCTGGTTCAACATTTGTTTCATAGTTTTCACTTGCAAAGTTCTGTCTGCTGTGTTACGAATTTCATTAATATCATTCATAATCCCCTTCAGCATTACTTCTATTCGGTCTTGTTGTGAAATTGTTCCTGTGGTCATACTTGCTGATTCAGCTTGTACAATCTTAACAATCGAATTTGTTTCACCATCTCTTGTGGATATAAGAGCTTCTGTTATCTTTTTCCTTGCTTCAATCACATTTTCATACAATCGATCACTGCTATACTGTACCGTATTAGTTCTTCCGTAGCTGTATTTGATATTTCAATTGAAACAGCGCCTCTTCGGATAACAACATCCGGTTTAAAAGGACTGGTAGATGAACTTGCCTGATCAGTCATTTTGATTTCAATAAAATCTGTAGTTGTTGGAGCTGGATTCTCTTTGACAGCAGGCGTTAAGGTACTCTCTAATGTAGTAAGGTATGCTTCTTCTCGGGGAATTCGTTGCCAGTAAAAAAAGGCTTTGTCCGAAATGCCATGTTCTCGACACCAGGTCGTTTTAGGCATTCCACTAGCAAGACATTCTTTGATGATACTTGTCCATTGTTCACACCGGACTTTATGAGTTATTTTATCCATGAGATTATCCTCCCTCTAAAAAACCTTAGATTTTTTAAAGTAATTATCTCATGAAAACTAGCAAAAATCATGGTACCTACTATTCACCGTTTACCCTCTAAAAAACCTTAGATTTTTTAAGTAATTATCTCATAAAAACTAGCAAAAATCGTGGTACTTACTATTCACCGTTTACGAATAATAGAAGGGCACTCCCTGCTTTGATTCACTGGCAGCACTTTGCGTTACCCACATGAAAGACTGACTGCTGGCTTTTTTCCCTTCTTCTTTATTATTAATAGTGCCTGAACACCCTTGTGGTCAACTTATAAACCATTCTCTGCAATATGTCTCAAACATACCACTATAATTAGTAATTATTTCTCCCAAATAATCTATACTCCGCTTTTGCACATACTTATATACATTAATTCCCTCATCCAAACAATTTTCTCCCGGAAATACCATATCCTCTTTCCAGTCAATATCATTATCAAATGCTTGCTGCACAAAAACGACCATTTCAGATATAACGCCATTGTTATTTTCCATTTCGTCCAATTTTTTCTTTATATGCTCTAATCCAGACCAAAGTCTATCAGAATATAGAACATCATACTGCAAATAGTGTTTTACAAATTCTTTCCCATAAGCAATACATTCCTCAATCCCCATATATTTCATATCTTCTATGTCAGTTAACATCTCATGGAACATCGCATATATCTTATTTCTTTTTCCATACCACATCAACGGTTTCACGTTATCCTTTGATATTTCATTTTGTACTGGAATATTAATTACGACCGTCCTCTGCTTCCTATACTCAGGTTTGCTACGCACCAAAACCTTTCTAATATAATCATTTAGACAAATTTGAAATGCCTTGCCTTCATTTAAATCAACTAACGCTAAAAGAACAGGCATTGCACTTCCCATTCTTTCTATCAAATTTAGCTCAGATACCTCTAACTGATATTTTATAACACGTTCCTTTTTTCCATCATAAGCGCAACACTCTCCATACTCAGGATTTTCGGTTCCCTTTACCTGTAAAAAAAGATGCTCACCAAGTGTAACACACTTATCATCTTCATAATCAAATAGCTCCACATCCAAATCAACCCCATAATCTGGCGTAAATTCTCTGCTAACCCAATTTTCGGGAAGTACCTCATTCTGAATAAAACGAACTGCTTTTTCTCCAAGCACCTGAGCCTTCGTTCTTAGTTTACCATTAACAGCCATATTGCCTCCCTATATATTGTTCAAAATGCTATTCTACAGAAAATTTATTACGATATATCAAACCGTTTTCTTTATGGGAGCAGACTTTGCTCGTTTATAGATAAGTTTTCTTAAGTTGATGCTAGGTTGACCACATTGGTGCCTAACACCAATGTGGTCAACTCATGCTTTCCAATAGTCTCCTGCTTCTCTGGAATCCGGGATGCAAAATCAGTCTTGAAGACTGATTTGTTGGTGTGGTTGGGACGATTTTTGCTACCTTTCGTTCTGGGTATAGGTAATAACCTCTTTCCTTTTTTAAGGTTTAACTCTTGGACAACTCCGTTCAAGTTCTTTCAAAAAATCTTTCATTTGCGAATATTCATCAAAAGTAATAATATCAACCCTGTGTTTATCACTCAGGAATTCCCTAATTGGGGTAACCTTATCTTTCCTCAGCATAATATAACACCTAGGTAAATCTACACCCCCACCATTCCAATTCAATGTCATATTTAAGTCACTAATAATATCCTCAAAATGCGGATCGCTTCCGCCGTATCCAGCAAAAATCACAGAATTTGTCAGAAAAATAGAGTTAATTATAAGCCTAAATCCAGGATTATGTTTCATAATCGCAAGATAATCTTCTTCTGTCAAAACAAATTGATCCAATTTAATATCTGCGATTTTCCCATGTGCATGAATAATTGCGGTTTTTCCTGAATAAATGGCCATGGAAAGATTTTGTTGCTCAGTATAACTATAAGCTCTTGTTAAAAGACTTGTATA